>DCTY01000065.1 GCA_002329335.1 Christensenella sp. UBA1428 | reverse complement strand
CAGGGGCAGCGCCCCGCCTCCCCCCCCTACAACGCCATGCCCGTTTTAAACTGGCTGTTGTACAGATGGGCGTAGAATCCGCCCTCTTTGGCCAGAAGCTGCTGATGCGTGCCCCGCTCGACAATCCGTCCGTCGTCCACAACGAGGATTTCATCGGCGTTTTGGATGGTCGACAGGCGGTGAGCAATGATAAAGCTGGTACGGCCCTGCATCAGCGCCAGGAGGGCATCCTGGATTTTCAGCTCGGTGCGCGTATCGATGGACGACGTCGCCTCGTCCAGAATCAGCAGCCGCGGATTGGCCAGCACCGCGCGGGCAATTGCCAGCAGCTGGCGCTGCCCCTGCGACAGGTTGCTGCCGTTATCCTGAACGACGGTATCATAGCCCTGCGGCAAATGGATGATAAACGAATGGGCGTTGGCTGTTTTCGCCGCCTCAACGACCTCTTCGTCGGTTGCGTCCGGCCGCCCATAGCGGATATTATCGCGCACGGTTTCACAAAACAGATAGGTATCCTGCAAAACCATCCCGATATTGCGGCGCACACTGTCGCGCGTAAAATGCTCCACCGGCACGCCGTCAAAGAAGATCTGCCCGGCGTCCGCATCATAAAACCGCGTCAGCAGGCTGATGATCGTTGTTTTGCCCGCGCCGGTAGGCCCAACGATGGCAATTTGCCGGCCGGGCTCCGCATGCAGGGAAGCGTCCTTTAAAACAGGCTTGCCGGGCTCATAGCCAAAGGTTACATTTTTCAGTTCGATATCGCCGTTTAACCGCTGCAACGTCTTTGCGCCGGGCGCATCCGTCTCCGGCTCCTCGTCCATCACCGCAAACACGCGCTCGGCCGCCGCCAGCGCCGACTGCACCGTGTTGATCGTGTTGGCGATGGAATTGAGCGGCTGGCTGAACTGACGGGTATATTGCAGGAAAGAAAACACATCGCCTACCGTCAAAACCGCGCGCGCAGCCAGATAGCCGCCAGACACCGCGATGACCAGATACGAAATATTGTTGATCATATTCATCATCGGCCCCATCAGCCCGGAAAGGCTCTGGGCGATGGTGCCGGTCTTGCGCAGGCGCTGATTGAGCTGGTCAAACTCCTTTGCCGAAGCTTCCTCATGGGAGAAAAGCTTGACAACGCGCTGACCGGATACGCGCTCTTCCACAAAACCGTTCAATTCGCCCAACGCCGCCTGCTGCTGCTTGAAATAGCGCCGGGTCACCCGCAGAACGCTGCGCGAGGACAGGAACATCAGCGGCATGATCACAATGCTGATCAGCGTCAGCAGCGGGCTGAGAATCAGCATCGCCGCCAGCGTGCCCAGCAGGCTGACAACGCCCGAGAACAGCTGCGCCACCGACTGAGACAGCGTCATGGAAATCGTATCGACGTCATTGGTCAGCCGGCTCATCAGATCGCCGCTGTTATGGGTGTCAAAATAGGAAAGCTTCAGCCCGCTCAGATGCGCGAACAGATCTCTGCGCAGTTTGGCGGTGGTGTCCTGCGCCACGCGTACCATCATGCGCTGCTGGAAAAACTGCGCGATCACATTGGTCAGATAGATCGCCAAAAGCACCAGACAAATACGCGCCAATCCCAGCACGTCGCCCGTGTCGATAAAATCGTCGATGATGATGCCGTTGATGCGCGTGGCAACGACTGAAACCAGCGCGCTAAACACGCAGATCAGCACGATCAGAAACATCGCCATTTTACGGTCGGCCAAATACGCAATGAGCCGGCGCAGCGCTTTTTTGGCGTCCCTGGGCTTTTGCACCATTAAATTGCCGCCGGGGCCGTGGCCGCCCGGGCCGCGCCCGTGACCGCCGTGTCCGGATCTGTTAGACATGGTCAAGCACCTCCTGTCCCAGCTGCGAAACCGCGATGGAACGGTAAATCTCGCAGGATTTGAGCAATTGCTCATGCGTGCCGGCCGCTTCCAGCCTGCCGTCGTCCAGCACCAGAATCTTGTCGGCGCGGCTGATGGCGCTGATGCGCTGGGCAATGATAAAAACAATGCTGTCGCTGTCGCGCGCCGAAAGCGCCTGCTGAATTTTTGCCTCCGTGGCGGTGTCCACGGCGCTGGTCGAGTCGTCCAGAATCAGAATTTTCGGCTGTTTGACAAAGGCGCGGGCAATGGACAGCCGCTGCTTCTGGCCGCCGGAAAAATTCTTGGCGCGCTGCTCCACTTCCGCCCGCAGCCCGTCCTGACGGCTCTGGATAAATTCAAGCCCCTGCGCGTCGGACAGCGCCTGATACAAAACCTCGTCGGGCGCCTGAGGGTTGCCCCAGCGCAGGTTTTCCCCGACCGTACCGGAAAAAAGCAGGCTTTCCTGCAGCACCACGCCGACCATGGCGCGCAGCTGCTCCAGCCCAATCTGCCGTACGTCCACCCCGCCGATGCGGACCTGTCCCTGCGTGGCGTCATACAAACGGGGAATCAGGCTCACCAGCGTGCTTTTGCCGCTGCCGGTGCCGCCGATAATCCCGATGGTCTGGCCGGGCTTGGCGTCAAAGCTGATATCCTTGAGCACGCTTTCCGGATCCGCCGCATTGTACTGGAAGCTGACATGATCAAACACCACGTCGTAGCCCTGCGGCGTTTTGGGCGCGTCGGGTTCGCCGATGGTGGTTCGGGTGTCAAACACTTCGTTGATGCGGTCGGCGCAGGCCTTGGCGCGGGTAAAGTTGATGGTCATCATAGTCACCATCATCAGCGAGCTGAGCACCTGGGTCAGGTAGGACAAAAACGCCATGAGATTGCCGTTTGACAGCGTACCGGAAATCGCCATGTTGCCGCCGAACCAGAAAAGCGCAATCACGGAAAGATTCATAATCAGCGTCACCAGCGGCATCAGCCCGACCGTCAGATACATCGCCCGGAGGGACTGCTCCTTGAGCGCCTCATTGGCTTTGCCAAAGCGCGTTTTTTCGCGCTCCTGCCCGGCAAAAGCCTTGATCACCCGCACGCCCAGCAGGTTTTCGCGCATCACGGTATTGACCCGGTCAATCCGCTCCTGCATCACGCCAAAGAGCGGAAACGCCTTTTTCATCACCACCGCCGCGCCAATGAGCAAAACCGGCATCGACGCCAGAAAAATCAGCGACAGGCGCGGGCTGATCCGAAGGGCCATGAACATGCCGCCGAAAAGCAGCAGCGGCGCGCGCACCAGCATGCGCAGCGCCATCATGAACATGTTTTGAATCTGCGTTACGTCGTTGGTAATGCGGGTAATCAGCGACGAGGTTTTCAGCTGATCCAGCTCCCGGAAGGAGAAGGACTGCACCTTGTCGTAAATCGCCGTGCGCATATTGGTGCCAAAGCCCATACCCGCAACAGAGCTGGCAACCGTGCAGCCCATGCCGCCCACCGCGCCCAAAAGCGCGCAAAGCAGCATCACCCCGCCGCGGCGCAGGATGTAGCCGATGTCGCCGTTTGCCACGCCGATGTCCACAATTTCGCTCATCAGCGTGGGCTGCAGAAGATCCATGCAGACCTCCAGCACCATCAGCAGGGGCGCCAGAACCACAAACAGGCGGTACCCCTTTGTAAATCGCATCAGTTTCTTCATAAATTTCCTTTCCAAAATCCCTTGCTTCTTTTTTACCCGCCTATTTTATCATCTGCTTTCGGGCAGTTCAATAGGTTTTTTAAAAATATTTAGCATGTTAACTATTTTTAATGGCTTCACCGCTTTTGTCCTATGTATAAATCCCCTTTAAAGTTGCGCTTGATCCGGACAAAAGCATCCCGTATAATAGAATCATCCAAATTATACAGTACGCTGCGTCCCCTTGCTGCGCGCTGTGCCCCGCGGCAAACGCGCGGCGTCAGCACCCAAAACGCGGGGCGCAGCACGTCCGGGAAAGGCGGTTATTCAAATGTCTGTTTTTACTCCCCTGGAAACGGTTCACTGGGGTATGATCGGCTGCGGCGCCGTGACGGAGGTCAAAAGCGGCCCTGCGTTTTACAAATGCGCCGGCAGCACGCTTTCGTGCGTCATGCGCCGCAGCGGCGCGCTGGCGGCGGATTACGCCCGGCGGCACGGCGTAGCCAAATGGTACGACGACGCGCAAAGGCTGATCGAGGATCCCCAGGTCAACGCGGTTTATGTCGCCACGCCGCCCTATGCGCACATGAAATGGGCGATGGCCGCTATTGACGCCGGCAAGCCGGTCTACTGCGAAAAGCCGCTGACGCTCAATTACGCCGACACGGCGCGTCTGGTGCGCTATGCGCAGGAAAAGGGCGTCCCGCTTCTGAGCGCCTACTACCGGCGCGCAATGCCGTATTTTCTGAAAATTCAGGAAATACTGCAAAGCGGCGCAATCGGCCCGGTGCGCTGCGTGCAGATTTTCCAAAGCGCCGCGCACGGCACCAAGGTGCCCGCTCAGAAAGCCGAGACCGTTGACTGGCATATGCGCCCGGAGATTTCCGGCGGCGGCTGGTTCCACGACGTGGCCTGCCACACGCTGGATATTCTGGATTTTCTTCTGGGCCCCATCGTTTCCGCGCAGGGCAAGCGCGCCAATCTTTCGGCCACAACGCCGGCGGACGATACGGTCTGCGCCAGCCTGCGCTTTGACGGCGGCGCGCTGGGCAGCGCGCTATGGTGTTTTGACGCCGATCATACCGAGGAATCCGTCCGGATTTTCGGCACCAAAGGCGCCATCCGCTTTGGCGCGCTCTCCTTTATACCCATCGAGCTGACAACCGAAGCGGGCACAACCACGTTCCAGCCCGAAATGCCCGAGCATGTCCAGCAGCCGCTGATCCAGTCGGTCGTGGACCAGCTGCGCGGCTGCGGCTGCGCCAGGTCCGACGCGCAAAACGCGCTGCGCACCGCCTGGGTGATGGACCAGATTCTGGGCACGCTTTAGCCGCCGCGCAAAAACGCCGGCCGGCCTAAAGCGCCTATGCCGGTCCTGCATCGGCTGCTGTCAACTGCCCGTCCGCATCGCCGAAAACGAAAACCGGCTGCCGCAGAACAAATATAAATCCACGGCCGCCGGTTCTTTTTTTCAATTTCTTCATCAAACGCCAGCCCGGCGTATCGTTTCCCAATGCCGCATGCCCGCGCCAAACCGCAGCGCAATGGCGATGCAAAGTCCGTTAAAACAAAGATCTGGCCCCAAAAATGCATAAAAATGAACCAGGACGCGCCGGCAAAGCGCGTCCTGGTTGATTATCGGAAGCAAAAATCAGTAGGTGCCTTCGGTGCTTTCGACCTTGGCGGCGACGGTTTTCTTCTCCTGGGACGCGGCAACGCGCTCGTTGAGCTTTTCCAGGAACAGATCCTCGTCAAAGGGAATGTCGACCCAATCGTCCAGCCAGGTGGAAAGATGCATGGCGTTGGAAATCGTCAGGCCATAGATGCCTTCTTCGCCCGGGCCGAGCAGCTTTTCGCCGTGCAAAATGGCGTTGACGAAATTCTGGGTGATGCCCTGATGCTGCGGACCGCGGTCTTCAAAGGTATACACCTCGGGCTTGTTTTCGATTTTGCCAAAGCCCTTGTCGGCGGTACGGGAATATTCCATGTCGGACACTTCGTTTTTGTAGAAGGTCAGCGTCGTGCCTTCGATGACGACCTTGCCCATTTCACCGATGATCTCAAACCGGTTGGTGCCCGGATATTCGCCGGTGGTGGTGATAAACACGCCGGTAGCGCCGTTTTCGTATTCGACGTAGGCGGTCACGTTATCTTCCACTTCGATATCGTGATAGTGGCCGAACTGGCAGAACGCGCGCACACGCTTGGGCATGCCGCAGGTCCACTGCCAAAGGTCGAGCTGGTGGGGGCACTGGTTAATCAGCACGCCGCCGCCCTCGCCGGACCAGGTTGCGCGCCATCCGCCGCTGTTATAGTACGCCTGCGTCCGATACCAGTCGGTGATGATCCAGTTGGTGCGCTTGAGCTGCCCCAGTTCGCCGCCCTGCACCATTTCCCGCAGCTTCTGATAGCAGGGGTTGGTGCGCTGGTTGAACATCATGGAAAACACGATGCCCTTTTCCTTGGCAAATTCAATCATTTCGCGCGCCTGCTTGGTGTAAACGCCGGCAGGCTTTTCGCTGATGGCATGGATGCCGCGCTCTGCCGCAGCCATGACATACTTGGGATGGAAATAGTGGGGAACCGCAACGATGACCGCGTCGATCTTGCCGCTGTCGAGCATGACGATGGCGTCGTCAAAGCGCTCAACCGTATCGGCCAGATTTTCCTTGGCCCAATCGAGACGTTCCGGGTTGATGTCGCACACGGCCGCCAGCACCGCGCCCTCAATTTTACCTTCATTGAGATAGCGCGCATGCCCGCTGCCCATGTTGCCCACGCCGATGATACCGATGCGAACCTGGTTCATTTAGGTGCCTCCTTTAAAATGGGATTGTAATTTCTGTTGCTTTATTTTACCATATTTGCACGCCGCTTTCAAGCCCCGGGGGGGATCGTCGCGCAAAATTCCGTGCAGCATGCCCGGGGCGCCTTTAGCCAACCGTGCCGGGCAGCGCATAGCAGCGGCGCAGCGCGCCCTGCATAACCTGCGCCGTGATCCAGGAGGGGTTCCAGACATGCATGCCGCCGCGCCACCATTCGTCGCGCAAACATTCGCTGCGCTTTTGGCCGTAATTGGTCTGATAGTACTGCTCGCCCTGTTCGCCGATCACGGAAAAGCCCCATTCGCCCGGATAAGTGCAGATGCCATAGGTCAGCGCGTCCGCAACGTGCTGCGCCATTTCGCTTAAAAATGCGTCGCCGGAAAGCCTGCCCAGCTCCGCCATTTCAAAGGACGGGAAAAACACGTCCAAATGATGGTTCTGCACGCTTACGCCCGGCCAGCCCGTGGTTTTAAACCCTTTACGGCTTAAGATGGTATGAGGCAAAAAGCCGGTCTCCCAGAAATAAACAAACGTCAGCATCCAATCCGCGCTGATTTTGGCGTAGCTGAGGTAGCGCTCCTGACCGGTCATCTGCCAAAGCGCGCTGGCGGCGATCATAAACGGCAGCGCCGCCTCCTTATCCTCGCAGCGTGCGTCCATCGTGGCGCGGGCAAAGGGAATTTTAAAATCGCGCATGTGGAAATCGGCGTATTTTTCATACAGCGCCTGCGCGGTTTCCAGATAATCCGCGCGGTTGAAATACGCCGCCGCCTTTACCAGCGCCGTCACGCACGGCATGCCCGCCGCAGTCATCATCGATTCGGCCGGCGTGCCGTCGGGCAGCCAGCAAAACGGATAAACGCCGTCGGCCGTCCGGTGCGCCGGGTCGGACAAAAATGCACAGCCGTCGCGCACAAATTTCTCCCAGTGCGCCGGAACAGGGCGGCCCGCGCTTTTGAGCAGCATCATCAGATCGATCAAATCCGAAAGCGATTCGCCCTGCATGCGGGCGGAAATCGTTTCGCGCCCCGCGCCGTCCGGCAAAGCGCCCCAGCGGCGCGCATCGATATAGAAATATTGCCGGTATAGCCCCTTTGCCGGCGCGGGCGCGCCCAGAACAAAGAAATCCGCCGCGTCCATGCCGCGCTTGAGCCGCCAGGTCTCCGGCGTATGAAGGCCCAGCACACAATCGCACCACGCCAGCTTCAGGCTTTGCCCGGTCCAGGCATAGAGAAAATATTTCGGCCGGCCGGAAATGTCGCCAAACCGGTTGGCGTCGCCGTAGCAGATATAGCCCACCGCGCGGTTATCCTCATAAAAGCGGCTGTCCAGCACCTGCTTTTTAAACTGCACCATCTGCTGCGGCGTGTACTGCGGCTGCGTAACGGGCTTTAAATGCGCATAGCCTGCCGCTACCAGGTCGCGGAACCCCTGTCCCGGGCCATCCTGAGGCCGCAGGCGCAAAATCAGCGTTTTTTCCATTGCGCCGCCGGGCGCAAGCGTATGGTAGCCAAGGGGAAACGGCCGGGGCGTGCACTGTCCGCCGTAGACGACGTCCTTTTTGCCCGAAAACATAACCGCGCCGGAAAGCGCGCAAAGCGCCGTCCCCTCTTCCAGATAAAGCGCGCCCAGCGACCAGTAATCCTCATCTTCTCCGGTGCGCACCTGCGGCATGGACAGCACCGTCAGATCCGCGCCGCCCTGCGGCGAAAGCCACCAGGCGTTGACCGCGGGAATGGGCAGGCGATGCTCCTCGCACAGATGCCCAAGCCCCGGCGTATGCCCCAGATGCGCCACCACGCGCTCGGGCGCAGCGGAAGGATTGTCGTTATAGAGCACATGGGGGATTGTGACATTGTAGTCCGCGCCGCCGGTCAAATCGATGCGCAGCCCGCCGGAAAAGTCCTCCAGCGGCTGCGCGCCGCGGTTTTCAAAGCGCAGCGTCAGGCGCAGATCGCCGCCGAAAAGGCCGAACGCAGCGCAGGCGCGCACCTGCGCCGTGACAAGGACGATATGGTCGCCGCCGATACGCTCGATCTGCCATCCCGGCGCGCACTGCGACCAGGGCCGCGTCAGGGATGCCAGCAGCGCCTGCTTAAAATCGATCCGGATCGCCGCAGCGCCGTTTTGAAGGGACAGCACGCCGTCCGTGGAAAGCTGATAGCGCAAGTCCGCCATAAAAAAACCTCCTGTTATGATGTTTGTTTCGATACATTGATCATAACAGGAGGCAGGAATTTTTGCAAGCCTACAGCCTGCGGCCATAGCGCTGTTCGTCTTTTTTCAAATGTTTGCCGCGCAGCCAGGCCGTCGGCAGCGCAAGGGCAAGGCCCGCCAGCGCGCAGACGCAGGAAAAAACCAAAACCGTGACAATATCCAGACGCATAATAAAGCTGCTTAAAATAAATCCCATCACACCGGGCAAAATGGAAAGATACCATTCATACTGAAAAAAAGCAAAGAAAAACGCCGTCAATGCCGTTACAAGCGGATAAACAAGATAAATGCACAGGCTGCAGACGAAAAATACCCGCTCTGCTTCAAACGGTTCCGCCTCCGGGCTGCCCACAGCAAAAAACTCGCCCGACTCCGAAACCGCAGGGATGACCCGCAGCAGCAGCAGCGGCAGCAGCGAAAGCACAATGGCGACAACTTCAACGATGATGATTTTTTTCGTCTTATCCGACACGATCATTTGCTCCTTTTTTGGCAAGCCGGCAGCAGAATTGGCCGGCAAATTGGTCAGGGATGCGCGAATTGAGAAATTGGCGGCAGGGACGTGCGGATCAGCGCGTCAAAAGCTTCGACACTTTTTGCGTAATATTTCGCAGCCCCGGACCTCCAGGAAAATGGGGACGTGGTTTAAAACCTGCTGCCATGCATGGAAAAAGCCAATCTAATTGATCCTGGGGCCAAACCGGTTTTCAATCGGATGATGGTTGGTCAAGCCCGCAGGCTCGCGCACCGCCTGGTGAATGTGGTATGCAACGGTTTTTCGCCCCATCAGCCGGTACCGCCTGCCCACGGGATACTGCTGCGAAAACGCGCCGCTGCTTCCGGCATGCCCTACGTCCGGGACACGGCCCACCCGCTGCCGGCCAACGGCCGCGTTGACGGCGCGGCTCCATGCGCAGATTTCATCGGAGGCATCGCCGAAGCCTCTGTTTGCATCGAGCGCTTCCCCCGGAGCTTATGGACGTTTTCAACGCCCAAACGCGTGTTTTCAGGCACGCTTTGGGCTGCATGCGCATACAGCTGCAAAAAATCCTGCCGCAGGGCCCCTTCCGGCTGCATCCCGGACACCGGCGCCCCCGGCGGGTGCATGGTCAGGCTGTTTGCGCCCGGCAAATTCGCTCCTTTTTGTATTGTACCATTGTCCGGGCGCGCAATCAAGTAAAGAAAAGCGAAGCTTCCCTCCCGATTCCAGCGTTGCCGGCAGCAGGCCGCAGATTCACGCAGCAGAAAGGCCGCCCAATCGCAGGCTTGAAGCGCATGCAGCCTTGCCGCTGAAAATCAAAAAAATACCGGCTCCCCCACGGGGACGCCGGTATTTGATCTGAAACCCACGCTTCATACCGCGCACAGCAGCGCCAGCAGCGGCGCGATATGCTGGGCGCAGCCTTCCAGACGGTAGCAGACGGCGCCGTCCGGCGCTTGTTCGGACACCACCGGCAGCTGTTCCAGCGCCGCCTCAAGCGCATCCGGCTTCAGGCCGCTTGCCCGGCCGAGCGTTTCCAAATTCCCCGCGTTGCCGCAGGCCCACAGCGCAAACAGCGCGCGCAGCACCGCAAAATCCGCCAGCGGCGCCAAAGTCTGATGCAGCTGGCGCAACCCCGCAGGATTGCGCGTTTTTGGCGCATCGAGGGAAAAGAAGACGGCGTTTCCCTTTGCAATGGTAACGCCAAACGGCTCGCTCAGCGCCGAAAAGCCCCATTGGGAATAATCGCGCGGCTTTTGCCGGTCCCACGGGACGGCGCCCTTTTCCAAAACGGCGGTATGCAGGCACAGCGCCGCCCGCTGCGCCAGCGCCAGACATTCCTGCTGGCTCAGAGACGACGCCGCCTGGCGCAAGCAGGCAAACAGGGCCCGCTCGTCCTGTTTTTCGTCCGCGCCCAGCAGCATATCGGTCGTGACGCCGAAATAGCCTGCCAGCGGCGGCAAAAGGGTGATATCCGGACAGCATTGCTCCGACTCCCATTTGGATACGGATTGATTGGTAACGCCCAGCGCCTGTGCCAGCGCTTCCTGGGTCACGCCCTTTTCCCGGCGCAAAAAGGCAATTTTTTGACCAATGCTTCTTTTTTCCATGCTTCAGCCTCCAACCTTTTATTTTACGGCCGTATCCTGAGCATAACGCTTTTGAGCGCCGGTTTCAATAACGCATCCTGCAAGGCGCATCCAACCGCCGGTTGGAAAAGCGCAGCCAAAACGCCCGGCAGGGCGCGCCGCCCTACAGCGGCTTGACAAAGCAGATAATGCGTCCGGCTTCCTCAAAGCCGACGCCAAGATGGAAAAGCAGGCTGTCCCGGTTGGAAATTTCGCAGTCGCTGGCAAATTCGCTGCACCCCTGCCGGCGCGCCCATGCTTCGCAGGCTTGCACCAGCGCTCTGGCGATCCCGCGGCGCGAAAGCTTCGGGTCGACGAAAACGCCCTCCAGATAGCCGACCGGGCTGGACCGGGTTCCCTCGACATAGTCATGGCGCAGGCCGCACTGGGCAAACGCCGCCGCGGCGCCGTCCTGTTCCCACAAAAACACCGCCGCCTGCGGGTCGTTCAGCAGCGCCTGCGCCTCATTTTGCAATTCCTGCATCGTATGGTTCGGCCAGAGCCGCAGCATCAAACCGGCAAATGCCGGCGCATCGTTTTTTTCCGCCTGACGAATCATCCCAAATCCTCCTAAACGCCCTGAAAATCAAAGGGCGGAATATACGCCTCGCTGGCGGAAAGCATGTCCTGCATATATCCCTCGTCGATGGGCGAAAAGCGCAGATAGCTTTCGGCGCGGTCGTATTCCTCCTGCGTTAAAATCCGGTTGATTTCCGGATATTCCGACGCGCGGCCGCAGGGAACGTATTGGCACATAAGCGAAAACAGCACGGTTTTCTTCGGAAAATGCGCTGCAACATAATCGATAACGTCAAACGTATTGTCCAGCTGCCCCGGCAGGATCAGATGGCGGATCATCACGCCGGAAACGAGCATGCCGTCCTGATCCAGCACATACGGGCCGCGCTGACGCACCATTTCGTCAATGGCGTCGCAGGCGATCCGGGGATAATCCGCCGCGCCGCTGTACCGCCCGGACAGCGCTCCGTCCAGATATTTCAAATCCGGCAGATAGACCTGCACCTTACCGGCAAGCGTCCGCAGCGTTTCCACCGATTCATATCCATTGGAATTCCACACCACCGGCACGCCCAGCGGCGTCTGAAGGCTCTGCACGATTGCCGGCGCATAATGCGAAGGGGTTACCAGATTGATGTTGTGCGCGCCCTTTTGGATCAGTTCCTCGTAAATCTGCCGCAGCCGCGCCACCGTCACCTGCCTGCCCTTTGCGCCAGTGCTGACGTCATAATTCTGACAAAATACACAGCGCAGATTGCACCCTGAAAAAAACACCGTTCCGGACCCGTTTTTTCCCGAAATGCACGGTTCCTCCCACGGATGCAGCGCCGCGCGCGCCAAAACCGGCAAATCGCCCACGCCGCAAAAACCCCTGCCCTCGCGCCGGTCTGCGCCGCAAAGGCGCGGACAAATCCGACAGCCCATCCAGGCCACTTCCTTTCAAAAGCCTGTTAAATATCCTGAAAATCCAATCGCGCTGCTTTTATTGGGCCTGCGGATCCGCTCCGCCCCGCGCCAAATCCAAGCGCAAAAGGCGCAGCTGCGCTTTTTTCTCCGGCGCGATGCGATCGCTTTCAAGCGCCTTCTGGATGGTTTTGCTGTGCACCCAGGGCGTCAGCGCGCAGCCTTGGAGCATTGGCAAAACCGCGTCCCACTGCTTGGCCAGCGCCGTTGCAAAGTACCAGGCGATCATCATGTTTACATAATATTCTCCGGATTGCACCGCCGCAACCTTTTGCGGGTAAACCGGCAAAAACGCATCGTCCAGGAAAAACCGCATCAGCATGCCGATCCCGAAGCGCACCGTATAGGGATGCGCGCTTGCCAGCCACCGGTCGACCGGCGCAAGCAGCCGGGCGCGGTGCTTTTGGAACACTGCCGGACGCAGCTGGTCGCAGGTGGCCCAATTGTCCACATACGGCAAAAAGGCGTCCAGGGCTTGTATCGTCTGATCAAAATCGCCGATGTGCTCGATCAAAAACGCATGCAGGTTGTTTTCCTCAAAATACGCATGCGGCAGCTGCGTCAAAAACAGCCGCGCTGCGTCGGTGCCGGAGAGCCGTCTGGCCATCGCGCGCAAAAGCGGCGTACGCACGCCGATCACCTTTTCGGGCGCGACCGTCGGCAGCAGACGGCGCAAAAACGCCTGATAGGCGCAGTCCTGCATCGCAACCAGTTCCGACTGAATCGTCACCTTAAAATTCCTCCCTGAAAGCATCCTGCGCCCGGGCGCGGCAGACGATCCGGCGTCTGACCGTTTTTTCCGTCGCGGCAACCTGATCGATGATTTCAAACACCGCCCGTTCCAGCTCGCTGCCGGGGCGGTAATCCGCCGGCGCCGCAAAGTCCACCCGGCCGTCGAGCACCATGCGATCCGCATCGCGCCGGTCGTCCTGATAAACCGCAACGGAGTGGCCGCCGTTGACCCGGGTCAGCTTCATGCACGGCACATCCGTCGGCCCGTCGCCAATATAGATCATATTGCGAAACGGCACGCGGCGCTGATCCTCCGGCATATATTCGTTGAGCCCCCGGTTTTCCGCCGCATCCAGCATTCCCTTGTTGATGCGGAACAAAAACTGCGTCTTGCTGGTATAATTCACCGCCATCGCCGGCCAGTACGGCACCCCGGCATCGTCATAGCAAAACGACGCCGCATAAATCCGTTTAAACGCCCCGGCAATGGCCGTCCCCTGGATGATTTCCCGAAGGCCGGAGGAAATGATATAATGCTCCGCCGCCAGGCCGCAGCGGCGCGCATAATCGTTGACCCGGTCAAACCAGGTTTCCACCCCATCAAAAAACGCCACGCTTTTGCCCAGCGCCGTAAGCGTATCGCGCGTAACGAGCTGTTTGCCCCGGGAAAGCTCGAGCATCAAAAGCATATACGCCAGGATATCGTCCATCCCGTGCGCCAGCGCCGTCTGGCGGAACCTGGCCCAAAAAGCCTCCGGCGCCATGCCAAGGGCGGGAATAAAGGCATATTCCTGCATCTCGCGGGGCGAGAGCGTGTGGTCAAAATCATACATCATCGCCAAAATCGGCCGCTGCATCTGCAATCCCTCCTGCCTGGTTTTTGGGCCTGTCCCGCATCAAAACGCTTTTTCAGCGCCGGCTTCTTCTTTGTCTCCGCTCCGCGGCCGCCCGGTCCAATAGTCCCCGCACGTCATGCCGTACAGATATAAATCCGTCCATGCGCCGTTTAGGTCCTGCGTCTGCGCTCTTTGAACGCCCTCCCTGCGCATGCCCAGCTTGCACATCAGGCCGACGGAACGCATGGTATCGATGGTTTCGGCAAATACCTTATGCGCCCCCAGCTTTTCAAAGGCGTAAGCAATCAGACCGTCAAGCGCTTCAAAGGCATAGCCCTGCCGCCAAAACCGCCGGTTAAACGCCCATCCCAGCTCATACACGCCGCTTTGCAGCGCATGAAACAGCAAATACCCGATCACCTTGCCGGTTTCCCGGCAAACGCACGCCAGCGCGCCTTTGCGGGCAATGCAAAAATCCTGCAAAAACGCCTGCGTGCCCGAAAAATCATAGGGCCGTTCCAAATATGCCATCGTCTGCGCGTCGCCCAGAATCTCCCAAAGATCCGCCGCATCCTCCGGCGCAAACGGCCGCACCGTCACCCGATCCAATTCAATTTGCATCCCAGATTCCTTTCCGTACGCACTGCGGCAAAATAGAAAAAGAGGCTTTCAAGCATCCTCAAAAGCCTCTGCGTTTTTCTAGCCTTACTTTTTGATGGCTTCTTCGATGGCAACAGCCACGGCGACGGTCGCGCCAACCATGGGGTTATTGCCCATGCCGATCAGGCCCATCATCTCAACGTGCGCGGGCACGGAGGAGGAACCGGCAAACTGAGCGTCCGAGTGCATGCGGCCCATGGTATCGGT
>DCTY01000028.1:1658-23966 GCA_002329335.1 Christensenella sp. UBA1428 | reverse complement strand
GTGAAATCCACCCCGCCAAAACGCATAAAGCTGCTCTGATATTCCTTTGGCGTCGTAACCGCAATGCTCGTCACGCCGTATCACCCTCCTTTCTTCCCGTTGTTCATCGCCGCCCGCTTGGCGGCGCCTGTTCCTGTTTTTTCATTTTCTCAAGCATCTGCTGCACCGCGCTGGTTTCCTCCATACGCACCTGCTGTACCGGTTCCATCTGCGTTGTCATCCCCCCGATATTCGCTCCGCCCAGAATCGCCTGCACCGCGTCCTGCGGCAAATCCGCGCCAGCCGCTGCACCGATTTCCGGTCCCGCCGACGCCATCCCCGCCGCCGTGGCCGCGCCTGCCATCTGCTGCTCCTGCTGGCGCTTCTGACGGTTATAAGCCAATACGCCCTGCTTGTTTCGAATATACAAATCCGGAATGCTGCGCACATAGGTCTCTCCGTCCATCAGCCCATGCTCCAGCAAATTATCCGCCGTTTGCAGCTGCGTCAGCTCCGACCAGTACGCCGACGGCCCCACATGTACCGTCAAGCGCTGATACAACTGATCCATCAGCGAAAAATCCACCGTCGTCTCCTGCCACTGTCCGTTTTGCTCGTCCAATACCCGCAGCGTGCGCACCCCATAATACGCGTGCATCATATCCACCATAATCCGCACACATTCCTCCACAAACTGGAAATACGCCCTGCGCTGCAATTCCAGCGGCGCGGCCGCCGCTTTCTGAACCGCAATAATCGCGCTGGTGTTGTCCGGCCGTACATTGCCCAGCGCCGCGTCCGACGCGCCCATCGTATCCTTCGTCAAATCCATCAGCGCCGTCACCAGCTGCTGCACCTGAGGCGAAATCGCCGCGCCCTGCAAAACCCGCGCCACCGCGACGTTCGGGTCGCCAATGGTCGCAATGGCCTCCCCGACCCGGTTGTTCCACCGCTCGATCTTCGTTGCGTCGTACACGATCTTTGGAAACGCCATGTCCTTTACGCCCTTGATCAGCATCGCCTGCAATTTGTTGATCGCAATCTGGTTTGGAATTGCGCTGGTGACAAACGCCTGCCCGTGACAGCTGTTTTTCACCTTCTCCCACGAAAAATACGCCAATGGATATAATTTCAGCCCCGTGTCCCACGGCAAACGCACCCAGGCGTCATTTGTCACCTTACAGCACCAAATCGTTCCGGTCTGCTCCTGCCGCCATAACCGCACCAGCACCGTCGTCTGGTCATCCCCGGGCAGCTGCTGCTCGTTTGGCTGTTCGCCGTCGCCGCTTTCCGCCCGAATATCGTCATCCGGCAAACCGTTTTCACGCGCCTGGCGCTTTACATCCTGCACCATGCAGCGCATCGGCAAAATCATATACGGCTGTTTTTGCACCTCGCCCGTCGCCGGGTTCCCGAAAATCACCTGCGTATTGTCCACCGCTTCGCAGGCAATCTCGCCCGAATCGCCTTTCGTGGCATCCCAATAAAAATACGCGCATGCATCGCCGTCCACCGCCGCATCGCGCAGCCACTGCCGGCCCATCGCCGCAAAGGACAACCGTTCAATCACATGCCCAATCTCCTGCTCCAGCGCTTCAAGCGTCTGCGCATCCAGCTGCTGATCCGCATGCCGGTATTCCAACAGGCTTGCCGACACATCGTCGGACACAATCTGCGCAATGGCGTACGTCACAATCCGCCGGATGATGTTGTTCACCGGCTTTTCCAGATCCGGCGCGTTTACCCCCTCCCATTGCCGCCCCAAAAAGAAATTCTCATTCTGCCGCACCGTCTCATACAGCCCAATACGCTGCTTGTACGCCGTTGCGCGCTGATATTCCGCACGAATCTGCGCCAATTCCGGCTTCCGAACCTCATTTTTCATACCGTCCCCCTGCCCCGGGCGTCTGCCAGCCCGTCTTTTTCAAATACCGTCATACCGCTCAGGCCTCCCGCCTTCCTATAATTCCTGCTCATGGCCGCCGCTTCCGTTGTAATCCATCAGCGCCTCCCATTGCGCCGCCCGGCGCGCCTCCGCCATCTGCCGGCGCTGCTCCTGCTCGTCCTCCTGCGGTTTTACCTGCGGGCAAACCGGCGTCTGCGCCGCGAGATGCCGGATCATCCAGCCCGCCAGCCCAAGCGCCGTACCCATCACGATTCCCAGTAAAAGTCCCACCGCAAATTCCAACATTTTTTCTCACACTCCATACGATAAAAAATCCGCATAATTTTCCCGTCCTGCCGCTGCGCCGTTTCCGCCGCCGCGCGCCAGCCAATGCACGCAAAATCCGCGCAGCGCATCCGGCCCGTGCGTCAATTCGTGCGGCGTCCCCGCCACATCGTTGACCTGCACATCATCATGGCGCAGCTGCGGCAGCGTGCGGATGAGATTGGGACACGTTTCAAAAATCCGCATCCGCGCGGTCGTTTGTCCGTCTTCATCCGCAAATACTCGCAGCCACTCGTGTACCGCCATCCACCCGCTCACCCGCGCGTTTGAGGTCTTTGTCAGCGCAATCCCATAACGCGCAAACCAATCCGCCACCGACTTCCCGCTTTCCTGCCGCCGGTTCCAAAGATCCGGCGGGGCCAGCGTCGCGTCGGCTTTTTCCGCGCTTGCGTTTAAAATCGCCCGCGCAGCCTCATAAATGGTCATCCCCGGTCGGTACAGCTCTCTAAAAACAATCGCCCGCTCCCGCCGGTCCACCGCAATCCAGTAACAGGCCAGCATGTCCAGCCCGTAGTCGATCGTTCGGTAAATCCGTGCATCCCGCGGGACCTCAAAGGGCCTGCAAACATGGATATCCGGCCGAAATTCCGTAAAATACTGCCCCTCAAACACATTCCAGTCGCCCTCCAGCCATGCGCGCCGCTGCGCCTGCGGCAAAGACGCCAGCATTTTGACATATCCGGGGTCGCGCTGCATCAGCGCCTCGTTGTCATATACCCGCGCCGGAATAAATACATGCTCCCGCGCATCCTCGTCCGCCTCAAACTGCCGGTCGACAAACAGCCGTTTGACCCATGCATGCCCAACGCCGCCGGGATTGCACGTCAAATACATCCGCTTGGGCCAATCGTTCGCGCCGCGCAGACACGCCTTTAGGGCGTTAAACTGAAACTGCGTCAGCTGCGTCGCCTCATCGATGAAAATCACGTCGATGCTCTGCCCCTGATACTGCAAAACATCCGTCTGCGCGTCGCAATACCCAAATCGAATCCGGGAACCGTTTTCAAACACAAACGTCCGGTCTGCCTCCCGATACCGCGCCGCCCCGTTTAACAGCGCCATCATCGGCAAAATATGATTTTCCCGCAGCTCCGGCAGCGTCCGGCGAACGATCAAAATCTGAATCCCACCGTAATACGCCGCCATCAAAATCGCTTTGCGCTGCACCGCCCAGCTTTTTCCCCCGCCGCGCGCCCCGCCATAGGCGACAAATCGTTTGTCTGCCAGAAAAAATTCCCGCTGGCGCGCATTGGGCGTTCCAAGCCGTACCGTCGTTACCGTTTTTTTATCGCGCATATTCCTGCGCCTGCCCGTCAATTTCAAACCGTACAATCTTCTCCGGCGTCTGCACCGGCGCGTCCTGCGCCTTGTCCGCCGGCGCAATGCACGCCAAATCCACCAGAAGCTGCGCCGCCTTGAGCCGGTCCGCATCGCGCGCCTGCGGATCCTCCAGCATCTTGCGGATCTGCTCCACCGCCGTCTGCGCCGCCTGGTTTACCAGCTTCCCCAACTGCGGGGACATCTCCTTTCTCGTCACCGCCATCGCCTGCACCTCCTTTTGCCGCCCCGCGCTTTTCCGCCTGCATCAAGATCTTACCGCGTCCCAAACGACATTTCGCGACATGCCGCCGCTTCATTTTTCTTTGTTTCTTTTTGCCGGGATTCGTGGTATACTCAAAAAATGGCGATTCCCGCCGGTATCCCGCCGCTTTTTGCTGAAAGGATTTTTGCAATGCCCGAATTTTTTGCCACCGCGCCCTTTGAAATGGAGGGCGTCGTCGCCCAGGAACTGCGCGATTTAGGCTTCCAAAACGTACGCCCTCAAAGCGGCAAAGTCGCTTTTGACGCGACTTTTGAGCAGGCTTTTTTTGTCAACCTCTGGTCGCGTACCGCCGACCGCGTCCTGCTGCATGTCGGCAGCTTCCCCGCCAAAACCTTCGACGAACTGTTTCAGGGCGTCCAGGCCCTCCCCTGGGAAACCTATCTGCCCCGCGACGCCGTTTTTCCGGTCAGCGGCAAATGCGCCAAAAGCACGCTTATGAGCGTCCCGGATTGTCAGGCGATTACAAAAAAAGCCGTCAGTGAGCGTCTGAAATCCCACTACGGCCTTGCCTGGATGCCGGAAACCGGCGCGCGCTTTGCCATCGACGTCCATCTGCACGGCGACATCGCTGTTTTAACCATAGATACCTCCGGCGCCGGTCTCGCCAAGCGCGGCTACCGCACCTATAACGGCGACGCGCCGCTGCGCGAAACCCTGGCCGCCGCCCTGCTGCGCCTTTCCTTCTGGTATCCCGATATGCCGCTTTGCGATCCCATGTGCGGCACCGGCACCATCGCCATTGAGGCCGCCATGATCGCCGCCGACCGCGCCCCGGGCCTGAATCGCTCCTTTGACATGGAGGCCTGGCGTCTTGCCGACGACCACTCGCTGGCCGCCCTGCGTCAGCAGGCGCAGGACCGCTTTTTGCGCGATCTGAAAACCGAAATTTTCGCCTCCGATATCGACGCCAAGGCTGTCGCCCTGACCAAAAAACACGTCAAGCTCGCCGGCATGGACTGGAAAATCCAGATCCGTAAATCCCCCTTTGACCAGCTCTCCGGCCTGCCGGACCGCGGCTGCTTTGTCGCCAATCCCCCCTATGGCGTGCGCCTGATGGATCGCCGTCAAATCGAAACGCTCTATGCCCAGATGGGCCGCTGGTATCGGGACTATCCCTTCTGGTCGCTCACCGTCTTTACCGCCTGCCGCGACTTTGAACGCCTCTTTGGCGCCCGCGCCCAGAAAAAGCGCCGGATCTTCAACGGCAAACTCGAGTGCGGCGCCTATGCCTATCGCGGCGCACGGCGCGAAAAACCAACCGAAACCTGAAAAAACAAAAAAAAGCGCGCACCTCAAGTCAGGCGCCCGAAAGCAGGCTGACGGCAGGTATCTTGCCGTCAGCTTTTATACACTGCATCGCAGTGCGGCGCAGAAGCGCGCGCATCTTTGCGTGATCACTCTTGCGTGATGCAATCTGATCAAGCATGTGTCAAACATCCATTCGTCTATCCTGTTTATAGGATAATAATTGGCAACTGATAGGATATTAGTTTGTGGCAATGATATATGAAGCCTCATAATCCTATAGCACATGCTATCTTCAATAAAGAGAGGAGATTGTTATGCATATCGAAACAGCGCGATTACGGATTCGGGATTTGGAACACAAGGACGCTCAACAGCTTTTCAAAATTGTTTGGCAAAAAAACGTCGTGCGTTTTATGCGTGACTGGTCTGAAAACAACCCCTCCCCCAAGTCATTTGAGGGATACATAAACTGGCACCAGAAGCAGAAGGATTCTTTAGATGTATATGAAAACAAGCGTTATGCAATTGCATTGAAAGAAACCGATTTGTTAATTGGTATGGTGGGAATGGGCTTAGAAGATACTTTAAATGAAGTAGAAATGGCTTATTTCCTGGACGAGGAATATCAGGGCAACGGCTATGCAACAGAAGCATTGAATGGATTGTTTGACTGGTGTATAAAGGTTTCAGATCTTCCCTATTTCATTCTTACCATCGATTGTGCCAATGAAGCATCCTGTAAGGTGGCAAAAAGGGCAGGTTTCGAGCTGTTTGAAAAAAGAACCCCGATTGGTCATAAACAGCCTAATATGGAAAGCGACAGTTATTTCTACTATAGAAAGTACAGATAATCATACCGTTAAAAACATCCTGTCCGCTGGGATAGCAGACAGGATGTTTTTCGCTGTTTTAAGCTTTCCATCCCAGGCATGCGCTTTCATTTGCTCCGGAATCCCGCTCACTTCCGCTTATTCGTCCATCTTCTCCAATGCGATCTGCCGTTCATACCATGCCGCGGGGCTGATATCGATCAAAATCGGCGCATCCCCCCGTTCCCAATCCCCGCGCATCGTCTCATCTCCGGCGTCCGAAGCCGTCTGGCAAATGCAAAATGCCGATCGCTGAATCATCCACCGCCTGGCGTCCGCCGTTTCCCGCCCCTTGCAGCCAGCCCGTTCCACCCGGCTGCAAGGCGGACAGCATCGCGCCGTCTGCGCCGGATCCGCCTGCCCTTGCGTCACCGCAACGATCTGCACCCCATCGTGCCACTGGGTCACCGCGCGCAGCACATACAGATATCCGCACGAACATTCCTGTGCCGGCACATAAAATACCTGCACGCCAAACTGCCGCACCAAATATCGCGCCGCCTGCTCCAATGCCGCCATACTCCAATAGGTCGCCTCGCCCATTCCAAAAACGCTGCACGCCGGCGCACCCATACCGCCCGTTTCGCTCATGCTGCGCCGGCGCGCCAATGCCGCCTGCATCCATTGCACGCAGACCGTCCGGGTCATCTGCTGGATTCTCGTCCCGCTCACGCCCAGCGCCGCGCCAATCTGCCCCAGCGTCCGCCGCTGCCGATACCCTTCAAAGATCTGCTTTTCCGTCCCGTCCAATCGTTCGATGCATTGCTCAAAAAACGCCGCCGTCTCCGGCGCGGTTACATCCACCATCCGCGCGCCCGCGCGCTGCGCCGCCCCATAAAGCCCCTGCTCCGGTGCATGCAGCGCTTCATATAAATAAGCAATCACACATGCCGCCTTACGCATCACCCACCGGTTGATCTTCTTGCCAATCGTCAGCGCATGCGTCCCGCCCTGCGCCGCCGTAAATTCCGGCGCTGCAATCACCCGGTCCACCATCCCCCGCGGCATCTGCGCGTACGCCGGCTCGGTCTGCGCCATAAACGCCTGGCATGCCGCCCGGTCCATTACCACCGACACCGTAATCCGTTTATCCGGGCAACGCTGCTTTGCCCTCATAACCGCCATATGGCACTGCGCATAAAAAGGCCCCGGCCTCCAAAACCAGAAATCCACCGTTTCATATTTTTCGATCACCGCGTCAACCGCCCGCTGTATGCGGCCAGGCAAATCCTCCTCATACATGGTTTCATGCCCCAAAAAAGTACAAACTGCCATCATACGCCTCCACAATCAATAATATGTTTATCTGCACCAAACAGTTTTTATATACTTTATAAAGCATTTCATCTTATAATATATAAATCACACTTACAAAATTGTATACCTCATTTAAAGCATTATAATATATTCCAGCAAATATTACAATACTAACCATAAATCCACCGAATTGAGGTGATCGTATGGTTATCGATTATGACGCCATTGGCCTGCGTATCAAAATCGCACGAATCAAGACAAGAATTACACAGGAGGTACTTGCTGACAAAGCAGGGCTTTCTACTGCACATATAAGCAACATAGAAACCGGCAATACCAAACTGAGCCTGCCGACGATTATCAACATTGCAAACGCGCTTTCCGTTTCTGTCGACGACCTGCTCTGTGATAACATCGTCCATGCCAACCCGGTTTATTGCAGGGAAGCGCAGGAACTGCTGCGCGACTGCTCGCCCTATGAAATCCGCATTTTACTCGATGTGCTCAAGGCTACCAAAAATGCCCTGGACAGGGATCAGCGATTCAGACAAAACCTGACCAAATAAGAACAACAAAATACAGTCTCCTTGCTTTCCAATTCCAGCATTACCAGCTTTGCCGTAAAGAAGACATGAATCCTAAGATTTTCATACTTTGCAGTCTTGCATGTGTCTTTCGCGCACGGCAGGGCTTTTTTTATTGAAATCGCAGATTCGATTTGAGGCCGTCTCCCTGCGGCATCAGCTTTATACAAACCTTTTGCCAGCCGCCAGATATGGCGTCTTTTTCATTTTGCCATCTTTTGCCTGCTCCCGCTTTGCAAACGCACCAGTGTGTGTTAAAATACGGATATCAATAAATACATTTATCCACGTTCAGGCGAGGAAATAAAATCAAACGAGGTGAAAGCATGGTTATTGACTATGATGCCATTGGCATGCGCATTAAAATTGCGCGGATCAAAGCAAAAATGACCCAGGAAGTCCTTGCGGATCAAGTTGGGCTGTCCGTCGTGCATATCAGCAACATCGAAAATGGAAATGCTAAAATGAGTTTGCAGGCAATTATTGATATTGCAAACACGCTTTCCGTCTCTGTCGACGACCTGCTCTGTGATAACATCGTCCATGCCAACCCGGTTTATTGCAGGGAAGCGCAGGAACTGCTGCGTGACTGCTCGCCCTATGAAATCCGCATTTTACTCGATGTGCTCAAGGCCACCAAAAACGCCCTGAACAGGGATCAGCGATTCAGACAGAACCTGACCAAATAAGAACAACAAATGCCGCCGAATCAACCGCTGCGTTTCGGCAATTAAAAAATAACCATTAAGCAAAACACAGTTCCTTATCGCCCTTTCCAGACATTGCCGGATTTTCCGCAAAGCAAACAAGGCCAAAAAGGTTTTCATACTTTACAGCCCTGCAAGCGTCTTTTGGCACGCAGCAGGGCTGTTTCTATTACAATCGAAGATCCCATTTGAGGCGGTCCGCCTGCGCCATCGGCTGGATGCAGCCCTTCCGGCCGCCCGTCACGGAATCTTTCCCATTTTCCCGTTTTCTGCCCGCTCCCGCTTTTCAAACGCACCGGTTTGTGTTAAAATATGGGTATCAATGAACCAATTCATCCACGCTTAGGCAAGGAGGTTAAAAAATGCTCAGTCAACAGCCCCGTCTGGTTGGCAATCTGCCTAAAATCGGCATCCGTCCCGCCATCGATGGCCGCCGTATGGGAATTCGCGAATCCCTGGAAGACCAGACCATGAACATGGCCAGGGCCGCCGCCCGGCTGATCGAGGAAAATCTTCGCTACCCCGACGGTTCTCCCATCCAATGCGTTATCGCCGACACCACCATCGGCGGTGTGCGTGAAGCCGCCCAGTGCCAGGCCAAATTCGAGCGCGAAAGCGTTGCCGTAACCCTGACCGTCTCGCCCTGCTGGTGCTATGGTACGGAAACCATCGATATGGACCCGCACACCATCAAGGCGGTCTGGGGCTTTAACGGTACGGAACGCCCCGGCGCGGTCTACCTGGCCTGCGCCATGGCGGCGTATGCGCAAAAGGGCTTGCCCGCCTTTTCCATCTATGGCCGCGATGTTCAGGATCTGGGCGACGGCGAAATTCCCGCCGACGTGCGCGAAAAGATCCTGCTTTTTGCAAAGTCCGGCATTGCTGCCGCCATGATGCGCGGCAAAAGCTATCTTCAGATCGGTTCCATGTGCATGGGTATCGCCGGGTCCATCCTCAATCAGGATTTTCTCCAGGAATATCTGGGCATGCGCAGCGAATCCGTCGACGAAACAGAGCTGCTGCGCCGCATCGATCTGGGAATTTATGACCATGACGAGTTTGAAAAAGCGCTCAAATGGGTTCGGGAAAACTGCCGTGAGGGCTATGAAAAAAATCCCGAGCACCTGCGCCTTTCCCGCCAGGAAAAAGACGATCAGTGGGCGTTTGTCGTCAAATGCATGCTCATCGTGCGCGATTTGATGACCGGCAATCCCGTGCTGGATCAGATGGGCTTTACCGAGGAAAGCTGCGGTCACAACGCCATCGCCGCCGGGATTCAGGGCCAGCGCCAGTGGACGGACTATAAGCCCAATTTCGATTTTCTCGAGGCCATGCTCAACTCTCAGTTCGACTGGAACGGGCTGCGCGATGCCTATGTGATCGCCACCGAAAACGACACCCTCAACGGTCTGACGATGCTTTTTGAGCATCTGCTCACCGGTACGCCCGGCATCTTTGCCGATGTACGCACCTACTGGAGCCCTGAGGCCGTCGCCCGTGTTACCGGCAAAACCTTAACCGGCGACGCCAAAAACGGCGTCATTCACCTGATCAACTCCGGCGCCGCGTCCCTGGACGGAACCGGCGCTGTCACCGGCCCGGACGGCAAACCGGTCATCCGTCCCTTCTGGCAAATGTCCGATCAGGATGCCAAAGCCTGTCTGGACGCCACCGACTGGTGCCCGGCCGACCGGTACTATTTCCGCGGCGGCGGGTTCTCCAGCCACTATACCGGCGGCACCCGCGGCGGCATGCCCGTAACCATGGCGCGCCTGAATTTTGTCAAGGGTCTGGGGCCCGTGCTGCAGCTGGCCGAGGGCTACACCTGCCAGTTGGATCCGGACGTCCATAAGGCGTTGGATCAGCGCACCGATCCCACCTGGCCCACCACCTGGTTCGCCCCGATTCTCACCGGCAAGGGCGCGTTTACCGACGTCTATTCCGTCATGGCCAACTGGGGCGCCAATCACGGCGCATTCTGCTACGGCCATATCGGCGCGGATCTGATCACGCTTGCCTCCATGCTGCGGATTCCGGTCAACATGCACAACGTCGACGCCGCCCGAATCTACCGGCCGCATTGCTGGGCCGCCTTCGGTACGGACGACCCCCAGGGCGCCGACATGCGCGCCTGCGCCGCTTTCGGCCCGCTGTATCGCTAAAAGCAGCGCGCCTTTCCCCTTCCGTTTTCCCGGACAGCCTCGCCCGCGGTGCTGTCCCTATAAAAAAGTTCATTGACAGGAGGAAACACCATGAAATTCGGCATCTGCGTCGGCAATCTTGAAGAAGCCGCCGTCGTCAAACAGCTGGGCTATGACTATTTTGAATTTCCCTTTACCAAATTCGCCGATATGTCGGACGAAGACTTCGAGGCTTTCAAAAAAGGCGTTCAGGAACTGGACTTTTATCCCGAGGCCATGAACCTCATGCTTCCGGGCAGATTCCAGGTCACCGGCGATCAGGCAGATCTTGGCCCCGTGCTGCCCTTCGTGGAAAGAGGGTTTGCCCGCGGCGCGCAGGTCGGCTTAAAAACCGTCGTGTTTGGCTCCGGCGGCGCGCGCAATCTGCCGGAAGGCTTCACCAACTACAAAAAAGCCTACCAGCAGATTGAAGATTACCTCCGTCTCGCCGGTGAAATCGCCGCCAAATACGGCGCAACCATTTCCATCGAGCCGCTGCGCTTTGAGGAAAGCAACATCATCAACCTGGTCAGCGAGGGCGCATATATGGCCGCCCGTGTCAATCATCCCGCCGTACGCTGCCTGGCCGACTACTACCATATCGTCAGCAACAAAGAGGACCCCGAGTCCATCCCCGGCTTCGCCCATCGTCTGGAGCATTGCCATATCGCCCGCCTGGAAGGCCGCGCCTACCCGCTGCCCGAGGACGAGCAAAGCTATCAGCCCTTCTTTGACGCCTTGAAAAAGGCCGGCTATACCAAACGCGTCAGCGTCGAGGGCACCTGCTATAACGGCATGGAAAAAGACGGCGCCGCCTCTCTGGCGCTGATGAAAGCCCTTGCCAAATAATCCCACTCGCGCATAAATGGCTTACTTTATTTACCAGTACTCAATATAGACAATTTCCAACATTTCCCTAACACAATTAAAAAAATGCCAGACCAAAATCGGTCTGGCATTTTCGTTTCGGCACGCAGGAGTTTCATCCTGAATCCCCATCAAAATGCGGTATCCGTTGGAATCCATCCGCGTACTGTCGGTTTCGCGCATCACTCGCCGCTTATATACAAGCATATCGGCCTGCCATTTTCGCAAAGCGCATCCCACAATAAATTTCATCTGACCTGTATTATTTCAATTCTTCCAGCGGGATTTCCCAAAATGCAATGCTGCGCCGATGATAGGTATAGGTGACATACATCCTGCCGCCGCGCACCATCGCCGCCGGATAGGAATATTCCACCTTCACATGATACCCTTCCCGCGCGCCCTGCGCCAAAACCGCTTCAATATACGCCTCATCCCGCTCCGGTTCCAGGGTTTTCACCGTCCGGAAGGTCTTTCCGTCGTCGTCCGAACGCAAAATCACCAACGGAAACCGCGCGCCCCAGTTTGCCCCCACAGGGTTGCACACCAAAAACAGCGTCTGATCGTCCTGCACCGTCTCAATCCCGCTGTTGTTGTTCGGCAATCCGGTTGGGTAGGCCATGCACCATGTTTTTCCGTCCGCGCTGTCGGTACGGTAAATCTCCCCCTCCGTCGTACGCAAAAATGCATGCAGCCCGCTTGCGCTTTGCCACAGCGCCAGTTGAATGGCGCCTTTACCGGCAAAATACCCCGGCTTATCCCGCTGCGTCTTATTGATGGGCAAATCGCACAGTTTTTCCCAGCTTGCGCCGCCGTCATGGGAAATATCCAGCCTCGGAGCCCAGTCCTGCGGCGTCTCCGTGGAATTGGGCGCAATCAAACTGCCGTCCGAAAGCTTCAGCGGCTTTGAGCGTACCGGCCCGCAATCCGCCAGGGGCTCCGGATACGCCGTTTCCGGGCTCCACGTTTTTCCGCCGTCCCTTGAAACGCGCGTACGCGTACGCCAGATCGGAATTTCCCGTCCGACCTTATAGCAAATGCGCACCCCATCGCCGTCTTCAAACAATACCGGATTCCAATGCGCCGTCTGTTCAGACTTGGCAATGCATACCGGCTGCGCCCACTTGCCCTCCGTCCTTCTGGACAGCCAAATGCCCACGTCCGGATCCTTTTCCCGCGTCCCGGCAAAATATGCGCAAAGCACCGTGCCGTCCGCCAGCGCCAGCACCGTCGAGGCGTGACAATTGGCAAAATACCGCCCCGGTTCAAACAGCATTGTTTTCATTTCATCCTCCGATTCTGGTCTCGTCCCAAAGCACCGCCGTCTTTAGCGGCGCGCCCTTGCAGTAAATCCGCTGCTCATACGCCCCCACGGGGTCTTCGATCAGCGTTTTTTTATCCATCAGCGTCACCAGCCGGTCATACCGGCTCTGGCACAGCATCAAAATCGCCTGCTCCATGTGGCACTGTCTGAAATTGATCGATGAAAAAATCAAATGGTTTTCAAACCCAAACGGCATCGTATCAAACGTCACCTGCGGCCCCAGCGAAAATCCGTCGTATACGCCGTTGCACCCCAGCACGCGCCCCTCAAAAGCCACCCGATGCTCCTGCGCGCTGCCGCTCGCGCCGACAAAAAGCGTCGCCCGTCCGCCCAGCTGTTCAAGAATCTGCCGTGCCAGCGGCGCATCCGTATCCCAACGGTTCTGTACATACGCCCCGCCGGTGATCTCATGCATCCACTGCACCTTTTCGCTGTCCGATTCGTCCATCCCCACATACAAAATCTGCGCCCCAGGATATTTGCGCCGGATCAAATCGCCCAAAAACAATCCCGTTGTCCCAAGGCCAAAGATCACCGTCCTTTCAAACACCGCCTGCACCGCTTTTTTGCGCGCCGCCTGCTCGTCCAGCCCTTCGCGCGCCATCCAGATCCGGAAATTATGCGCCCCGCCCAGATCCTCAATGCGTTCCAGCTGAAACAGCATGCAGGCAAACGGGTCGCAAAACACCAGCCGTTTGGCAATTTCAAGCGGCAAACATCCGTTTTCGCCAATCCCCTGCGGCAAGGGAAGCAGCATATCCGGATGAAAATATCCGGCGTCCGCAAACAGCCCGTCCGCCCCGTCGCATCCGTATTCAAAGTACGTCTCATCCTCGCCGTAGCGCGTCGGATCATAACAATCCCCGCCGCGAATCAGCACCACCGCAAAACGGTTTTGGTCAGGCACCCACACAACGCCTTCATGTCCGTTGATCAGCCGCGTCTGCCCCTTTGGAAATTTTGCGCCAAGAGCGCCGCGCGCGCCCATCTGCATCAGCGTATGATCCGTTCCGCAAAAGCCCACGATTACCGGTCGGGCTAAAACGCCCGTCTTTTCCCGCTCCCCGCGCAGCCGCCTGCGCGGCGGATCCACAAGCGCTGTCTGCCCGTAAACCAGCGGCGCCTGCGCGCTGTTTTGAAAATAGGTTGCATATACCTTCATCATAAACTCCCGTTTCCCATTTACCCCAGCGTTTCAAAACGCCGCGTCACGCCTGCTTCAAATCCTGCTTAAAAAGATACCGATCAATTTTTTCAACGATTTCCCCGGGCATCTCCCGCTCCACCGGGAACACGGCCGCGCGCACCAGCGCGTCTGAAAACGGCAGCACATGGCGCAGCGTACAGGCCAATCCCTGCTGGGACAAATACGCCATCACGTCGTTGCGCCCATGGATAAACGCCGCTCCCTGCGCGCCAAAGCGGCAAAAGCTGATCGCCGGGATCCCCTTGTCCGCAAAAGGTATGCAGTCGCTGGAATAAATATCCTGCTTGACCGTCACCGGATATCCGCCCATCTTCATCCAATAATCCGTAAAATGCGCGAACGATTCCGCCCCCGTCACAATCGCCGTATCATGCCCCAGCACCGGCGCTGCCACATCCACATTGACCATCAGCACCCGCTGCTTGAGCTGCTGTTCGTCCAGCTGAGACACATACGCCTTGCTGCCCATCAGCCCGATTTCCTCCGACCCATACCAGCAAATCTCCACCGTGCGCAGCGGCGGATTTTTGGCAAACCACCACGCCAGCTCCATCAAAATCACACTGCCCGCGCCGTTATCATACACGCCGGTGGAAAACGGCACCGAATCGTAATGCGCGCCAAACGATACCACCTGCTGCGGGTATTTGCTGCCCTCCATGCGCACAACCACATTTTGGGAGGTCCGTGTCTCGTTCTCATTTTCCAGCGTCACTTCCACTTCCCGCGCGCCCCTGGCTACCATTTCAAACGCATCGGCAATGCGGATATGCACCCCGGTCATGTCACCGTGGCGCAAAAGCGGCTCGCGCAGCTTGCGCGTGTC
Source organism: Christensenella sp. UBA1428 (assembly GCA_002329335.1). Taxonomy (GTDB): domain Bacteria; phylum Bacillota; class Clostridia; order Christensenellales; family UBA1750; genus UBA1428. Next base: position 9,085 of record DCTY01000028.1, on the reverse strand, counting down.
CAGATCGGTCCGGTCCGGTTCATCGAGCATCGAACCGCTCATGGAAATAAACCCCGCCGCGCCGCTTTGCACAATTTTCTGATAAATTTCCGCCGTTACCCTGGTATTCACCAGCAAGATCTTTCCCTGCGCATCCACCAGATTGGCCTCATGCAGGTTTTCCGCATATACAAGCGGCGCACGCAGTCCGCCCTGCGGCGTACTCTTGCCGCATTTGTACCCCGTTACCGCATACGTCTTTTCATAAGGCGCAACGACCTTCAGCGAAGCCCGCGGTTCCTTCGCGTCCTGAATTTCAAACGGCACAATCTGTGCCTCAACGCCAAAGCTTTCCAATTCCGCCGCCAGAATCTGCGCCTCCTGCGCTTCCTGCCGCGTCCCGGCCGTGCGCACAAACGCCAGCTTTTCCAACAGCTCAAACGCGCGCTTTTCCTGATACATATTTTTTCCTCCCGCCCTTGGCTTTTCTTCTCACGCCTGCCCCATACAAAAAAGGGGGGAGGACGCCGCCCGGCTTCCTCCCCCATATCCGTCAACGAACGACCAGCGAGATCCCATCCATTTCCGCAGGTTTTTCAATCCCCATCAAATCCAGCATCGTCGGCGCAAGATCCGCCAGACGGCCGGGCTTAAGCGTCACTGCACGGTTGCCGTCGTCCGCCAAAATCAGCGGCACGGGGAACGTCGTGTGCGCCGTGAACGGGCCGCCCGTAACCGGATCGACCATCTGATCGGCGTTTCCGTGATCCGCTGTGATCAGCGCGCGGCCGCCCTGCGCCAAAATCGCATCGACCACTTTCCCGACGCAGATATCCACCGTCTCCACGGCCTTGACCGCCGCTTCCAGAACGCCGGTGTGCCCGACCATATCGCAGTTGGCAAAGTTCAGGATCATCACGTCATATTTGCCGCTCTGGATTCTGCGCACCGCCTCGTCTGCAACCTCATACGCGCTCATCTCAGGCTTCAGATCATACGTTGCCACCTTGGGCGAATTGATCAGCGCGCGGTCTTCGCCGACGTTGGGCGCTTCCACGCCGCCGTTGAAAAAGAACGTCACATGCGCGTACTTTTCCGTCTCCGCAATGCGCAGCTGCGTCAGTCCCTTGTCCGCCAGATATTGCCCCAGCGTGTTATGCAGAGACTGGGGTTTAAACGCGATCTGCACGTTTTCAAACGTCGCATCGTACTGCGTCATGCACACATAGCAAACCTTGCGATAACCGCCGCTGCGCTCAAAATCCGCAAAATCCGGCTCAATAAACGCACGGGTAATCTCCCTTGCGCGATCCGGACGGAAGTTAAAGAACACAATCGCGTCGCCGCTTTCCACCGTCGCCACCGGTTTGCCGTTTTCAACGATCACCGTCGGCTTGACAAACTCGTCCATCTCGCCCTTGGCGTAGGACTGCGCCATCGCTTCCTCGCCCGAGCCGGCCGTAATCCCCTTGCCGGCCGCAATGGCGTCAAACGCGCTGCACACACGATCCCAGCGCTTGTCGCGGTCCATCGCCCAATACCGCCCCGTAATCGTCGCGATCTTGCCGAAATTCAGCTGCGCCATTTTTTCGCTCAGCTGCTTGACATAGCCAAGCCCGCTGTCCGGCGGGACGTCGCGCCCGTCCATCAGCCCATGGACATACACGTTTTCAAGGCCCTGGCGCTTGGCCAGTTCGATCAGCGCGTACAGATGCGTATTATGGCTGTGAACGCCGCCATCGGACAAAAGCCCCATCAAATGCAGCTTGCCGCCGTTTTCCTTTGCATACGCGCACGCCTTGAGAAACGCTTCATTTTCAAAGAAATCGCCGTCCCGAATGGATTTGGTAATCCGGGTCAGCTCCTGATACACCACGCGCCCCGCGCCGATGTTGGTGTGGCCAACCTCGCTGTTGCCCATCTGACCGTCCGGCAGGCCAACGTCCATGCCGGAAGCGCCAAGCTGCGTATTCGGGTATTTTTCAAGCAGCGCCCCAATATGCGGCGTGCCCTGGATGGCAATGGCGTTGTTCGCCCCGTTGGGGTTGATGCCAAAACCATCCATAATGATCAGTGCGGTCATTTTTTTCATCGAAATATCCTCTTCCTGACGCAATTATTTTACCGTTGCGCTGGCAGCCGCCACAATCGTTGCAAAATCCGGCGCTTTCAGCGCCGCGCCGCCGATGAGCCCGCCGTCGATCTGATCCTGCGCCATCAGGCCCTGGCAGTTTTTGGCGTTCATGCTGCCGCCGTACTGGATGCGCATTTCCTGCGCCGCATCGCCGAACATTTCCTTTACCGCCGCACGAATGATGCCAATGGCCTCGTTCGCCTGCTCATCGGAGGCCGTCTTGCCGGTGCCGATTGCCCAAATGGGCTCATAGGCGATCACCACTTTGGCCACGCACTTTTCGCACAGCCCCTCCAGCGCCGCCTTGGCCTGACCTGCAACAAACGCTTCCCAGCCGCCCGCTTCGCGCTGCGCAAGGCTTTCGCCAACGCAGACGATGGGCGTAAAGCCCGCATCCAGCGCCGCCTGAACCTTTTTATTGACCGTTTCATCGGTTTCTGCAAAATATCCGCGCCGCTCGCTGTGGCCGATGATCACATACTCAACGCCCAGCTCCTTGAGCATGTCCGCGCTGATTTCGCCGGTATAGGCGCCCTTGGGCTCAAAATGCAGGTTCTGTGCGCCAAGGCCGATATTGCTGCCGGCAAGCGCCTGCGCCGCCGCAGGAATGTCCACAAAAGGCACGCATACCACCACGTCGCACTTTGCGTCCGCCACCAGCGGCTTGATCTGCTCGATCAGCTGCGCGCCCTGCGCGGGCGTCATATTCATCTTCCAGTTACCGGCAATAATGGGCTTTCTCATGATTCTGTATTCTCCTTTTATATCTGCGCGCCGTGCGCGCCTTGATGGCTTTTCAAACGATGCCCCTGCACGAAACGGCCGCGCAGGGGCATCAAACGGCTTGACTTATTTATCGTTTAAGCAATCCACGCCGGGCAGTACCAGTCCCTCGAGGAACTCCAGGGAAGCGCCGCCGCCGGTGGAAATATGGGTCATCTTATCGGCATAGCCCAGCTGTGCAACCGCCGCCGCGCTGTCGCCGCCGCCGATGATGGTCACCGCGCCGCTTTCGGCCATCGCCTTGGCAATCGCTTTGGTGCCCACCGCAAAGTTGGGCATTTCAAATACGCCCATAGGCCCGTTCCAGATCACGGTCTTGGCCGTTGCAATCGTCTGGGCAAACAGCTCGATGCTCTTGGGGCCGATATCCAGTCCCTGCCAGCCGGCCGGGAAATCGCCGGAAACGATCTGCGTTGCGGCATTGTTGTCAAACGCGTCGGCAACGACGGTATCAACAGGCAGCAGCAGTTTCACGCCCTTGGCCTTCGCCTTTTCAATCAGCTCCTTGGCCAGCTCGACCTTATCCTTTTCCAGCAGCGAATTGGCAACATCCTTGCCCTGCGCAACCATGAACGTATAGGCCATGCCGCCGCCGATGATCAACGCGTCGACCTTTTCAATCAGGTTGTTGATCACGCCGATTTTATCAGACACCTTCGCGCCGCCCAGAATCGCCACAAAGGGACGAGCCGGGTCTTCCAGCGCCTTGCCCATGATGTCCAGCTCCTTGCCGATCAAAAAGCCGGCCACAGCGGGCAGATAATCCGCCACGCCCGCGGTGGACGCATGCGCTCTGTGCGCCGTGCCGAACGCGTCGTTGACATAAACCTCCGCCAGGCTTGCCAGCTGCTTGGCAAATGCGGGATCGTTCTTTTCCTCTTCCTTGTGGAAACGAACGTTTTCAAGAAGCATGACCTGGCCTTCTTCCAGTCCGGCCGCCAGCTGCTGCGCATCCGGCCCGATCACGTCCTTGGCAAGCTTGACCTGCTGGCCCAGCAGCTCGCTTAAACGCTTCGCCACAGGCGCCAGGGAATACTTCATGTTGAACTCTCCCTTGGGACGGCCAAGATGCGAGCACAGGATCACTTTGGCGCCGTTATCCACCAGGTACTTGATGGTAGGCAGCGCGCCGAGGATACGGTTTTCGTCGGTGATGCGGTCGCCGTCAAGCGGTACGTTAAAGTCGCAGCGAACCAGGACTTTCTTCCCTTTGACGCAGATATCTTTGACTGTCTTTTTGTTCATGATATACACTCCCGTCTTTTGGGCTGCCCCAAATTTTCACAAATAATATTATACACGCATTTTCCGGAATTTACAACCATCTGGGCCCGTCTTGTGATTTTTTTAACAGGTTTGTCCTGTTTTTCTTTACACCGCGCCCGGCCGGCTTTATAATGACCTTGATCCATCGAATTTTACACCTTGTTTGGGAGGCGCTGTTATGAATTTCAACGGCAAACTGCTCATCGGCAAATCCGACAATCAAAACATACTCCTGCTGCCGCAAATGGCCAACCGCCACGGCCTGATTGCCGGCGCGACCGGTACGGGCAAAACCGTCACCGTCAAAGTCCTTGCCGAATCCTTCAGCAGCATCGGCGTTCCGGTGTTTCTGGCCGATATCAAGGGCGACCTTTCCGCCATGGGCGTCCCTGGTCAGCCTTCGCCCAGCGTTCAGGAGCGCATCCAAAAGCTGGGCCTTGATGCGGACGGCTTTTCCATGCGCGCGTTTCCTGCCAATTTCTGGGATATTTATGGTGAAAACGGTCTGCCGCTGCGCACAACCGTTTCTGAAATGGGGCCGCTGCTGCTGGCGCAGATTCTTGACCTGAACGATACGCAAAGCGATATTCTGTCGATCCTTTTCCAGATTGCCGACGACGAAAGCCTGCTTTTGATCGATACCAAGGATCTGCGCGCCATGGTACAGTATGTCGGGGAAAACGCCAAAGAATATTCCCTGCGCTACGGAAACATCGCCAAGCAAAGCCTGGGCGCCATCACCCGATCCATCATCGCCCTGGAAAGCCAGGGGGCGGATCTTTTCTTCGGCGAGCCTGCGCTGGATATCCGCGACTGGTTGTGCACCGACGCTTCAGGCCTTGGCATGATCCAGATGCTTGACTGCCGCAAGCTGATTTTAAACCCGGCCATGTACGCCGCCTTTATGCTCTGGCTTTTGTCCGAGCTGTTTGAAACCCTGCCCGAGGCGGGCGACCTGGACAAGCCGCGCATGGTCTTTTTCTTTGACGAAGCGCACCTGCTTTTTGACCGCGCACCCAAAGCGCTTGCAGATAAGGTCGAGCAGGTCGTCAAGCTCATCCGTTCCAAGGGCGTCGGCATCTATTTTATCACCCAAAATCCCGCCGACATCCCCAACGGCGTTTTAAGCCAGCTCGGCAACAAAATTCAGCATGCGCTGCGCGCCTATACGCCCGCCGAACAGCGCCGCGCCCGGGCCGCTGCGCAATCGCTGCGTGAAAATCCGGATTTTGATACCTTCACCGTCCTTCAGAATCTCGGCATCGGTCAAGCCCTCGTCTCCGTTTTGGACGAACAGGGCGTCCCTACCGTCGCCAGGCAATGCACCATCCTGCCGCCCCAAAGCCAAATGGGCATGCTCTCAGATGCGCTGCGCGCCAAACAGATCCAGTCCAGCCTTCTTTTCGTCCGCTATGGGGAATCGGTCGACCGGGACAGCGCTTATGAATTTTTAAACCGGCTCTCCCTTCAGGTTCAGCAGCAGCAACAGGATGCGCTGGCGGAAAAAGAGCGCGCCCGGCAGGCCGCCGAAACGGAAAAACAGCGTCAAAAAGAAGCCGAAGCGGAAAAAAAGGCCGCTCAAAAGGCTGCCGCAGCGCAGGAAAAGCAGCGCCAGAAGGAAGCGGAAGCCGAAAGGAAAGCCGCTGAGAAAAAGGCCGCCGCCCGCCAACGCGCCGTCAAAAGCGCCGCCAGCAGCGTTGCCGGCACGGCCGCCGGTACCATCGGCCGCGAGCTTGGCAATCAGCTGGGCGGCGCGCTTGGCGGCAGCTTCGGCAAACGCCTGGGCGGCAATGTAGGCGCCTCCCTGGGCCGCGGCATTCTCAGCACGCTTTTCAAGCTGCGCGGCTGATCCTCTCCTCTGCAAAGCCGGTCGTTAAAAGCAATTTTTCCAGCCGCATACCACCGATTGAAGCCGTCAATTCCCGTCAAAGCTTCTAAAGCTGATGTCGTTTTTTCGCATCAAAAAGCGCCGCTTTTCGTTTTTTTCGATCTAAAAGCGGCGCTTTTATCTTTTTTCAGCCAATCTGCCAATACGCGTCCAAAAACTGCTCCCCTTATTTTCCAATATAAAAAACGCTCAAATCCACGATTTCTTTTTCTGTCAAGCGCAGCCCGCCCGAAATCTCATGCGTTTGCAACCCGCCCCGTCCCCCGCGCATATCGTTTATTTTAAAGACAGCAAATTTTCAATGCCAATTGCAACTCCGTCCGCCATATTGCTCGGCACAACCCGCCACGCTGCATCCAGACAGTTTTTCGATGCATTTTGAACCGCAATGCCGTATCGGACAAATCGAATCATCTCAACATCGTTATCCGCATCCCCAAAAGCCGCCGTCTCTGACCGGCTGATATTGCAGCGCTTCAATACATATTGGAGCCCCTTGTGCTTTCCCGCATGGCAGGATGCAATTTCAATTCGATTTTTCAAAGACGGCGTAAAATATATTTCCTGATTCGCCCGGCTTAGCTTTTCAAGCAAAACTTTGCAGTCCAGTTCATTTTCTGCAACAACGTCCACGCTGTCCATCTCATGCTTATGCGCCGTCATAAACGAAACAATGTCCGCAACGGAGTGTCTCGTCGCCTGAATATATGCCGTCAGCTCCGCACTCACACCAAATTTACAGGGGTTTTTTATATAATCCGCTTGCGCATAGGCCTTTCCATCCCAGAACGCTTCATAGGTACACGGCATCGCTTTTGTCATTTCAATAATTTTTTCAACGGCATCCTGCGCAATCGAATATCGGATCAGGCATTTGCTTTGCCTCAAATCATATACCGCCGCACCATTTGACGTAATCGCATATTCAATTCCCGGCATTTGTCGAATCTCAGCCGGCAGCGCGTCAAAACACCTTCCGCTTGCCGCCACAATCCGCACGCCTTTGGAAATCGCCGCTTCCATCGCTTTGCGCGTTCGCCCGGAAAGACGCTTATCATCCAGCAAGGTTGTACCATCAGATCCAACGCAATGCATTTGATCGCCATTTTACTTTCCCTCCTTTGGCATCCCTTGAACCGTGATTTTACACGCATGATATCATTTTTTCCGCAGGCAGGTCAAGCTTCCCACTGCTCCAGAAATGCTTCCAAATCCCAAAACGCCCCTTTGCAGAATCCTTCGGGAATTTCCATCTCCTGCCCTACAGATTTTTACGCTGCATCACGCCAATTCTGCATAAATTCAAAACAACGCGGCGTGACCAAAGGCGCACGCTCATAAGGAAGTAATTTGATTGTCGCAGGGCGGCATGGCTGA
>DCTY01000028.1:0-1566 GCA_002329335.1 Christensenella sp. UBA1428 | reverse complement strand
AAACTCATTGACGATGGTGGGTGTCAGTTCACGAATGCCCACATACTTCCGCACAATGGCTGCAAAGCTGGCAAAATCGGCTTGATCTTGTTCAAAGGTTTCTACCGCGTCCCGCCATGCCTTGACCTGCTCCGTCAGTTCTTTTTGTTCTGCCTCATAGTCAGCGGAGAGTTTCAAGAACCGTTCGTGGCTGATGGCCCCGCTGATGTCGTCCTCATAGATACGCTTGAAAATGCGGTCAAGTTCGCCAATGCGCTTTTCCGCTCGGGCAATTTCACGCTTGCGCTTCTTGGTCTCTTTTTCGGCTTCTTGGAACCGTTGCTTTTTCGCGGCTTCCTCATAACCTGCTTTAATTCAGACTGGGTTTCTTCTGAATAAACCGAATTGTCACCAAAGATACGCTCCATCACTTCTACTTGCTCTTTTGGGGAAATTAGTAAAGACGATTCAATCCAAAAACCTGTTAAAGCCCTATTGCTGTTGTTCGTGTTTAATCGTCCCTCCCAATCAGAAATATCGCAATTACCATATTGGAGCTTGTCTAATTCTCTTTGCATTAAATCTTGTCCAATATCATCAATAACCTGCCGGTAATACCATACGCACGAAGTACGAAAAGCCTCCGGGAAATCAATGTCTTTATTCCAATCCTCATTCCAAAATATTTCGCCGCTCCATGTACGAGTGGAGTTCTCCGGCTCGATAATCCCGTTTTCTAACGCAATTAAGGAAGAAATAATTTTAAATGTTGAACAAGGGGAACTTTCTGTAACAGCAAGATCACGGTTGTAAATGGTATATTGTTGGTTTGTGGCATCATAAACAACGGCTGTTCCATTTAGCCCATTAAAATAGTTTGACCAATCTGCTTCCACAATTTCTGGTGTTACATCTATCGTTTCAGCGGAATTGTCCGTTTCCTCCTCCTCAGGATCATCGATCACTTGAGTTGTTGCAGGTTCTTGTTTTTCTTCTGAACTATGGTTGCCGATACAGCCTGTTAGCATAACTGCACATACAAGCAGTATCAACATGATTGTCAATAAATTATTTCTCTTGGTTGTCGTTCTCATTTTTCTATCCTTTGCGCTGCGGTATTACTTTGCAACAAACTCTATGTTGACATCGCCGTTGTTACTGGATACTTTCAATGTCTTATCGCCACTGTCCTTATTGTCTGGCAAATTACTATCGCCCTTTTTGATTTCTGATTGAATGGCGAAATCGTCATAGCTGCCAATGACCGTACCGGAAATATCTCCGTTTTTAGCGGTTAAAGTTAATGTGTTTCCTACATCTAAACTTTCAAAAGTGATGTTTCCGCCGTTAGTTGAAATATCAATGCTTCCCGTCACAGCCAACACCGGAAGTGATACATCTTCATTTGTCGTAGATAGCGTAACGGTATCTAAAAGTGCGGTCGGCACTTGCAATACGATTTTCCGATCTTCGGCAGAGGGTTTTCCTCCGATATAATCCGTCCATTCTTTGTTGCTGGCATTTACCATAGTCAGCACATTTCCATCGGAAACGGAAATCTCATAATACTCTTTGCTGTTTTCAGAA
>DCTY01000027.1 GCA_002329335.1 Christensenella sp. UBA1428 | reverse complement strand
GCGCTTCGCGCTGCCCGACTTTACGCATGTGCAGGTCAAAAAGGACGACCTGCACATGCTTTTTTGTGCGAACATGGGTGCTCCGGTGGGAATGATGCGGCCTTCCGATTCTGCTTTTCACCGGCGGACGCAAAGCGCCCTTGGCCCTGATAAAATAAAGTATATATTGTCCGCAGGAGCAGGCCAAAAGTACGGCCTGCTCCTGCGGTTTTTGGGAAAAAAGGGAGGCAGGGCGCTGCTTCTGCATCCTGTCAGAGGACGCTTGCAAGAGAGGCGAGGTCCTTTGATCCTGATGAAACAAAAAGTAAATTATCAGTAAAAGTAAGCTGTGCTTTTGCATTTTTTTGAAGGATGAAATGCCATAAAGGCGGTATTCCTTGAAAAAATAAATCAAACGGCGGGATCGGCAGACGCTGTTTCCTGCATTTTTTATTTGGCTGATATAAAATAAGTAAAAAATTATTCAGTAAATTAATTAAATAGTAACTTAAATAATTAATTAAAATTCAGTTGTTTTTACTTGATAGTGTTTATAAAACCCGATATACTACAAAGTGTTGTGATTACTTTAAATATGGAATCTGATTCAAGGGCTGTGTTTGACGCCAAGCTGCGTTTAAAGCACGCCTGGATTCGGTTTCACCCAACGATCAAAGGAGGTTTGGACAGATGAAGTCAAAGAGCAGAAACATGCTGCTGTGCGTGGTGCTTCTGGCGGCCGTGCTTTGCGCCTCGTGTACGCAGGGAGTGGCAGATCCGGCTGTGCAGCCGGCGCAAAGTGCAGCGCCGCAGACCAGCGCAGCGCAGGCGACAAAAGCGCCGGATGCGGTAGCCGACGCGTTTACCTATCCGATGGACAATGTAACGCTGACCATCAATTTTGACGCCGATCCCTACGATGCAAGCGGCATTGAAGCGGGTCTGCTGGATCAGTGGTTCTGGCCGCTGTATCAGGAAAAGACGGGCGTGACGCTCGAGGCGGTCGGCGGCGCGTCGGGCGGCTTTGATATGACGGAAAGCTTTTTGCTGCTGCTGGCGTCGGGCGACTATCCGGATTTGATCCAGGCCAACTGGGTATCGTTCACCGGGGGACCCAATGCAGCGATGAACGACGGATACATTATTCCGCTCAACGATTACACCCAATATTTCCCGTCGCTGATGGCGGTGTACGAGGAAAACCCGGATTGGTACCGCATGGTGCAAACGGACGACGGGGTGCTGTACAATTTCCCCTATCTGCGCGGCGATCCCAACGCGCACTTTGAGGCGGGCATGGTCATCCGCCAGGATTGGCTGGATGCACAGAACCTGCCGGTACCTGCGACAATCGACGAACTGACTGAAACCATGCGCACCTTCAAATCGGCGTATCAGCTTAGCAGCGTTTTTACCTTTGAAATGCGCTGGCTGTGGCAGCAGCTCACCAGCGCAGGGTTAAGCTCCGCCTATGGCGTATGCTTCCCCTTCTATGTGGTGGACGACGTTGTATATTTCGGGATGCAGCAGGAGGGATACCGTGAATTTATGACCCAAATGGCGTCCTGGTATGCCGAAGGGCTGCTGGATCCGGACTTCCCCAGCATCAACAAAGCGACGGTGCAGTCGAAATTTGCTTCCGGCGAGGTCGGCGTATCCATTCAGCAGCTCAACAACGTGGTCAGCTGTATTGAAGCCAACTATGACGATCCGGATTATCAGGTCACGGGCATGCCGTCCTTTGAGGATCCGGACACGGGCATTGCGATGTTCAGCCATTATTACGACACCTACGACGGATCCTTTGGCGTGGCGATCAGCTCCCAGTGCAGCCAGATTGAAAACGCCTGCCGCTTTTTGGACTATCTTTACAGCGACGAGGGGCGGACCTTTGCCTCCTACGGCACCGAGGGCGTGACATTCAACTATGTGGACGGTCAGCCGGTCTATACCGACTATGTGCTCAACAATCCGGATTATGTGCCGGGTACGGTGAAAAACAGAATTTCCCGCAACTATAACTATGCGGCGATTCGCGAGGGGTTCATCAACCATATCATCGAGCCGGGTCAGGTGATTCATGCGGTCTGGGCCAACGAAAACATGGAAAAATATGTTTACCCGCCCACGACCTTCACGGCGATTGAATCGAGCATCATTTCGCGCAGCTATTCCAACATCGAGACCTATTGTCAGGAATCCATGGCAAAATTCGTCACCGGGCAGTGGAATACAACGACGGACTACGACGCATTTTTAGAGCAGCTGAACAGCTATGGCATCGACAGCGTGCTCAAATGCTATCAGGACGCTTACGATCGTTATATGGCGCGCTGACCATTTTGCTTATCCGGGAAAGGCAGACCGTTTTGGCCTGCCTTTCCTGCAGGCGTATGAAAAGGAGGCATTTCCATGGCTTTACAGAGCCGCGCAGGCGTCCGGCGCAGCTTTTCGCGCCGGTTTGCATTGGATTTTAAGCGCAACTGGTCGCTGTATCTGCTGGTGCTGCCGGTTGTGGCGCATTATATTGTCTTTCGATACATCCCCATCGGCGGGATTTTGATCGCTTTTAAGGACTACAAGCCTGCCCTGGGGATTTTGGGCAGTCCATGGGCGCCGATGAGCGGGTTTTATCATTTTTATGATTTTATCGTCAATCCCTATTTCGCCCGGCTGGTGCGCAACACGCTGCTGATCAGCATTTACAGCCTGGTGTTCGGGTTTCCGGCGCCGGTGCTGCTGGCGATTATGCTCAGCGAGGTCACGCACGCAAAATTTAAAAGGATTGTTCAGACAATCTCCTATTTTCCCCATTTCATCTCCACTGTTGTGGTCTGCGGCATGATTACGCAGTTTTGTTTAAGCGACGGGCTGTTCAATCAGATCGCCACCACGCTCTTTGGCCGTCAGCCGACTTCGTTTTTGCAGGAACCGGGACTGTTTCGCACCATTTATGTCGTCAGCGGCATCTGGCAGGGCGTCGGCTGGGGATCGATCATCTATCTGGCGGCGATTGCCGGCGTGGATCAGGGAATCTATGAGGCGGCGCAGCTGGACGGCGCGGGCCGGCTGCGGCGGATTATACACATCACGCTGCCCAGCATTTCAGGGACGATTGTGATCATGCTGATTTTAAACGTCGGCAACCTGATGAGCGTCGGCTCGGAAAAAATCCTGCTGCTGTACAATCCGACGATTTATGAAACGGCAGACGTTATTTCCACCTACATCTACCGGCGCGGTCTGCTGGAATTCAATTTCAGCTTTTCCACCGCCGTGGGCCTGCTCAACTCGGTGATCAATTTTGCCATGGTGCTGGGCGCCAACGCCATCAGCCGCAAATTTTCCGAGACGAGCCTGTTTTAAGGAGGCGCAGACATGGCTGTAATCAAAAAAAGCCCCGCGGAACGCTTCGGCGAAGCGGTCAATATGGTACTTTTGGCGGCGCTGGCGATTGTGATGCTTTATCCCATGTGGTATGAGCTGTGCCTGTCGTTCAGTTCGGCCAACCTGGTGGCCAAGCACCGCGGGCTGCTGCTGTGGCCGCTGGATTTTACCACTGTGCCATATGAAATGGTTTTTTCCGAGCAGAACATTCTGCGCGGGTTTCGCAACACAATGTTCGTGCTGGTTGTCGGGCTGAGCTTCAATCTGGTGCTGACGTCCCTTGGCGCTTATTTTCTGTCGCGCAAAAACGTCCTGTGGTTCAAGCCGGTCATGGTACTGTTTCTCATTACGATGTATTTTGGCGGCGGATTGGTTCCAACCTGGCTCAACGTCAAAAACCTCGGGCTTTACAATACCCTTTGGGCGCTGGTGATTCCAAACGCCATCAGTACGTTTAACATGATTCTGCTGCGTTCCTATTTTACGTCGATCCCGGACAGCCTGATCGAATCGGTGTTTGTCGACGGCGGCGGGCATTTTGTGACGCTGTTTAAAATCGTCATTCCGCTGTCGCTGCCGGCGATGATGGTGATGATTCTGTATTATGGCGTGGGGCATTGGAACAGCTGGTTTGATGCGTTTATCTATCTGCGCACCGAAACGCTGTGGCCGCTGCAGATGGTGCTGCGCGATTTTCTGATCGCCGGTACGGAATTGGATACGAAATACGAGGAAGCCATCAACACCGAGCAGCTGCAGGAAACGGCCAAGGCGGCCATTGTGATCGTCACGACCCTACCGATTTTGGCGATTTATCCCTTTTTGCAAAAATACTTTGTTTCAGGGCTGATGGTCGGGTCGCTCAAGGAATAACAAGCGGGTTTGACCGCTCGGACGCATATTTTGTAGGATGATTACAATATCACAGATCAAGGAGGATACGAGGATGAAGCAAGCTCCCTGGACCCATGGCGCGCTGCGCGTGGAGGGCGCCTATCTGTATAACGGCCAGACGCCCTTTTTCTGGCTGGGCGACACCGCATGGCTGATGTTCCACCGGCTTACCCGCGAGCAGATCGAGACGTATTTGCGCAACCGCGCCGACAAAGGGTATACCGTCATTCAGGCGGTCGCCGTCATGCGCATGCCGGCGCGCAATGCCTATGGACAATCGCCCTTTGTGGACGACGATTTTTCGGCTCCTGCGCAGGACGGTTATTGGGACTTGATCGATGCGGCGTTTGATATCGCCCGGCAGGTCGGGCTGTATATCGGGCTTTTGCCGGTATGGGGCAGCCTGGTGGGGCGCGGCGCGGTCAGGCCGGAGCAGGCCGAAGGGTATGCCCGGTTTCTGGCGCAGCGGTACGGTCAACGTGAAAATCTGATCTGGATCAACGGCGGCGATACGCGCGGCAATGAAAACCGGGAATTCTGGTGTACGATGGGCCGCACGCTCAAGGCGCTGACCCCGGACAGGCTTGTCACGTTCCATCCGTTTGGCCGGACGCTTTCGGCGGATTATTTCCCCACGGAGGATTGGTGCGATTTTCATATGTTCCAGTCCGGCCACCGGCGCTATGACCAGGTTGTGCTCAACGCCTGGGACGACCAGAACCGGCAGAAGGAAACGTTTTACTGGTATGGCGAGGATAACTGGCGGTATGTCCAGCGCGCCTTTGACCGCCCGGCGCAGTATGTGAAGCCTGTCCTGGATGCGGAGCCCTCGTATGAAGCCCTGCCGCAGGGGCTGCACGATAAGACGCAGCCCCGCTGGACCGCGGCGGATGTGCGCCGGTATGCGTATTGGAGCGTGCTGGCGGGCGCCTGCGGGTTTACTTACGGACATTGCGATCTGATGCGCATGGCGCTGGAGGGTGAGGCGCAGGACGCGAAATATGGTCAGGGATATATCTGGCGCGATGCGCTGATGCATGTGGGCAGCGACAGCGTTTGCCATCTCAAACGCCTGCTTACTGCCCTGCCCTATACCACCGGAAAGGCTGCGCAGCAGTGGATCGACGAGCCGGAGGGCGAACGCTATGAGCGTGTCAGCTGTTTTAAGGGGGACGGTTTCCTGCTCCTGTATGCTTTTACCGGCCGCACGCTGCGCGTTAAGGCGCACGCGCTGGACGGCGATACGCTCTATTGCTGGTGGTTTAACCCCGAAACCGGCGTTTTGAACTATGCCGGACGCTTTGACGCCGCGGCCGCGCTGGCGATCGACCCGCCCAAGGGGCAGTTCCCCAACCGCGATTGGGCGCTGCTCGTGCGCAATACCGCGCAGTGTCCGCTGTGAAGCGGTTTTGGGGGAGGCGGGGCGCTGCCCCGCACCCCGCAAGAGGGACTAAGCCCCTCTTGACGCCCATAAGGGGCGCTTC
>DCTY01000053.1 GCA_002329335.1 Christensenella sp. UBA1428 | reverse complement strand
TTGCCCGGGTGCTTGGCGCGCGCAGCCGTGGGGATGGCTTTTATTTTAATGACCGCTATGTGATCTCCTGGGCGCTGGGGCATCTGGTCGCCCTTTGCGATCCGGGGGAGATGAACCCGGCGTGGAAAAAATGGCGCATGGAGGATTTGCCCATGCTGCCGNNATCGATTCGCTGATCTGCGCAACGGACTCCGGCCGCGAGGGCGAACTGATCTTTCGATTGATTTATCGGGAAGCAGGGTGTCAAAAACCGTTTTCACGATTGTGGGTCAATTCGATGACCGACGAGGCGATTAAGGAGGGCTTTGCGTCGCTGAAGGCGGGGGCCGCTTATGACAACCTTTATCAAAGCGCGCGGTGCCGAAGCGAGGCGGATTGGCTTGTGGGCATGAACGCCAGCCGGGCCTTTACGCTCAAATATGACGTGCGGCTGTCCGTTGGCCGGGTTCAGACGCCGACCTTGGCAATCCTGGTGCGCCGGCGGCGCGAGATTGAGCAGTTTGTGCCGGTGGAGTATTATGAGGTCAATGCAGATTACGGCGACTTTACCGCGCAGTGGTATGATCCGGAGGGGGATACCACGCGTATCGGCACGCAGGAGCAGGCCCAGCAGATTGCCAGGAAGCTGCGCGGGCAGACGGCGCAGATCACGTCGGTGAATACCGAGCGCAAGCAGACCCCCGCGCCCCAGCTGTATGATTTGACTGCGCTTCAGCGCGATGCGAACACCTATTATGGCTTCAGCGCCGCCAAAACGCTTCAGCTGGCGCAGTCCCTGTACGAAACCCACAAAGTGTTGACCTATCCACGTACGGACAGCCGGTATTTGCCCATGGATATGCGGGGTAAAACCCGCAGCGCAATGGCAAGGCTCGGCGAACCGTATCGCGCGTTTGCCGCTCCGGTGCTGGCAAGCGAGCAGCTGCCGGTGTTGGCACGGGTGTTCAACAATGATAAGGTCACGGATCATCATGCGCTGATTGTGACGGAACGGGCGCTGCCCGCCGGGGCGACGGCCGATGAACGCAAGCTGTATGATCTGGTTGCGCGCAGGCTGATTGCGGCGTTTTATCCGGCCTATCAGTACGACCGTACGCGGGTGCTGGCCGGGTGTGCCGGGGAAACGCTTTTGAGCACGGGCACGACGGTTGCGCAGCAGGGATGGCGCGCGCTGTATCAGGGAATCGGCAAAGCGTCCCGCGAGGAAAAAACGCTGCCGTCGGTGCAAAAGGGGGATACCCGGCCGATTGTCAAGGCGTCCAGTACGAAAAAAGCAACCAAACCGCCTGCCGCACATACCGAGGCGTCCCTGTTGTCGGCGATGGAAAACGCCGGACGCGAAATCGACGACCCGGCGCTGAAGGAAAGCATGAAGGACAGCGGCCTGGGTACGCCGGCAACGCGCGCGGCCATTATCGAGCGATTGGTCGAGGTGGGCTATGTGCAGCGCAAGGGCAAGTCTTTGCTGGCAACCGATAAGGGCGTCCATCTTATCGAGGTCGTGCCGGAGCAGCTGGCTTCGCCGGAAACCACCGGCAAATGGGAGCGCGCGCTGGTCTCCATCAGCGAGGGACGCATGGAGCCGGAAAAGTTTATGGCCTCCATCCGGCGCTTTACCGGTTTTATTACCGAATATACCCGTACTGCCGCCCCGGAGCAGGCAGGCTTTGAAAAGGAAACGCGGGTCTATCAAAACACCTATCTGCGCGGCGCGCGCTGCCCGATGTGCGGCGGACGCATTGTACAGATGCCGCAGTCCTTTTCCTGTGAAAAATGGCGCGAGGGCTGTCCTGTGACGCTGTGGATCAATGCGGGCGAACGTCAGGGCGGCCCGGCGCTGGATAAAAAAATGGCCGGAGCGCTTTTGCAGGACGGCTATGCAGCGGCAGAAAACGGCTGCTTCAGGCTTCAAAACGGGAAAGCCGTTTTTGTGCCGGGGATGACGCCGGAAAAACAGGCCGCGGACCGCTCGGGCGAGCCTCAGGACCGCGCGGCGGATGCGGCAAAAAAGACGGCAGAGGATAAACCGCGCGGGCCGCGCAAGGCCGGCGCCCCGGCACAGCGCGATTTTGCCGGATACGACGCGCCTGCGTTTACTCCCGGGGATATTCCCCCGCCCGATATACCGCCGTATGAGCGGCAGTTTTAGCGCATCATACAGAACCGTGATTGGATTTGGAGGGATTGGATATGAGAACCATTCGTTTGGGCCGTACGGAGCTGATCGTGACTAAAAACGCCTTTGGCGCGCTGCCCATTCAGCGTCTGAGCATGGATCAGGCCGCCGCGCTTTTAAAAAAAGCGTACGACCTTGGCGTTCGTTTTTTTGATACCGCTCATGCCTATACCGACAGCGAAGAAAAAATTGGCCTTGCGTTTGAAAATGTGCCGCGTCAGAGCGTGGTTTTGGCGACCAAGAGCGGCGCGCTGGATCCTGCGGTCCTGCGCAAAGAGGTGGAAATGAGCCTTGCGCACATGAAAACCGACTATATTGACATTTTGCAGCTGCACAACCCGGCCTTTGTGCCCCAGGAAGACCACCCAGCCTATCAGGAATTGCTCAAGCTGAAGGCGGAGGGGAAAATCCACCATATCGGACTGACCAATCACCAGCTGAAAAACGCTGTTGAAGCGGTGAACAGCGGGCTGTATGAAACGATTCAATTCCCGCTCTCGGCGCTTTCAAGCCCGGAGGAATTGGATCTGATCCGGCTGGCAAAGCAAAAGGACGTCGGCGTGATCTGCATGAAGGCGATGTGCGGCGGCCTGCTCACCAGCGCTGCGCCGTCGATGGCGGTGATGGATCAGTTTGATCATGTCGCGCCGATTTTTGGCGTCCAGCGTGAAAGCGAACTGATGGAAATTGTGGCGCTTGACGCCAATCCGCCCAAGCTGGATGAACAGATGCGCGCTTATATTGAAAAAGAAAAAAAGACGCTCTCCGGCGAATTCTGCCGCGGCTGCGGCTATTGTATGCCCTGCCCCAAGGGCATTGAGATCAATACTGCCGCGCGCATGGAGCTTTTGCTCAACCGTTCGCCGTGGGAGCTTCTGGTTACGCCGGAGCAGCAGGCAATGATGGAAAACGTAGCCAACTGTATCCATTGCGGCGCCTGTAAAAAACGCTGCCCGTACGGATTGGACTGCCCGTCGCTGATTGCCAAAAACCTGGACTATTATCGCCGTTTCCTGAAGGAAAAGGGCATTGTCGGTTAAAAGCTCAATTGTCATAAAACAGCCCCCATCGGGATTTGTCCGGCGGGGGCTGTTTTGTAAAAAGGCATTTTGAAGCGTCAAAACAGAAAAACACAGCGCATGCCGGAGCCGGCATGCGCTGTACCAAAGCGTCAAATGCGTGCGAAGCGTTTTTTATGCGGTCAGCACAGCGCTTCCATTTCCTCCACCAGTTCGCCAAACAGCTTGAGCGCCGCATTGATGGGGTCAGGCGTGCTCATATCGACCCCTGCGATCTTCAAAAGAGAGATCGGGTCGGTGCTGCAGCCGCCGGAAAGGAACCGTTTATAATCCCGAACCGCCGGTTCACCTTCCTTGAGGATGCGTTCGGCAATGGCAACGGCTGCGGAAAAGCCGGTAGCATACTGGAAGACATAGTAGTTGTAGAAAAAGTGGGGGATCCGTGCCCATTCCAGCGCAATCCCGTCGTCGGAAACCATATCCGGCCCGAAATAGAGCTTGTTGAGCGCATGGTATTTGGCGCACAGCGCGTCTGCGGTAAGCGATTCGCCGCGTTCGGACATCCGGCCCATTTCCAGCTCAAATTCCGCAAACATGGTCTGGCGGTAAACGGTGCCCTTGAACTGATCCAGAAAATGGTTGATCAGATAGGCGCGCTGCTTTTTATCCTGCGTCTTGCCAAGCAGATGGCGCATCAGCAGAATTTCATTGCAGGTCGAAGCGACTTCGGCGACAAAAATCACATAATCGCTGGTATTGACCGGCTGGTATTTGCAGCTGTGATAGCTGTGCAGCGCATGACCCATTTCATGAGCGAGCGTGAACATGCTGTCCAGATTGTCTTTGTGGTTTAAAAGCACATAGGGATGCGGCCGGCTGGATCCGGAGGAATATGCGCCGGATCGCTTGCCGACATTTTCATACACGTCGATCCAGCGGTTTTCAAAGCCCTCGCGCAGCATGGCCACATAATCGCT
The DNA here is from genome assembly GCA_002329335.1 of Christensenella sp. UBA1428. Lineage (GTDB taxonomy): Bacteria > Bacillota > Clostridia > Christensenellales > UBA1750 > UBA1428. The sequence continues at coordinate 9,794 of DCTY01000053.1, read as the reverse complement.
GCCCAGTACGCCAAGCGCCTCCAAAACCGTCTGCTTGGCCTGCTCAAAGGGGATTTCCTGCGCGGCATCGGCGACGATCGGCGTATAGACGTCGTACATGTGCAGCTGCTGCACGCCCAGCATCTTTTTGCGCAGCGAGACATAGCGGTACATCTTGTCCAGATTGTTATGCACCGCTTCGATCAGATTCAGATAAACCGGAACGGGCACTTCGGTTGCATCCAGAGAAGCGGCAAGCGTATTTTCATATTTGCGGGCGCCTGCAAAGAACCGAAGCTGCTTAAACTGTGCGTCCAGCGTGGCGGCGATGGTGTTTTTGTACTGGCCCAAACTGTTGTAATAGGTTTCAAACACGTCTTTGCGCAAATCGGCGTCCGTGCTTTCCAAAAGGGAAACGAACGAACCGTTGGTCAGGGGATGAACGACGCCCTGCTTGTCCGTTACCGGCGGGAATTTCAAATCCGCATTGCGGAATGTGCGTCCGATATCATCCGGGCCGTTGGCCATCTCACCGGCGCTGGCCAGCAGCATTTCACATTCGGGCGAAAGAATGTGCGCGGCTCTGCGGCGGATCTGGTAAAGATTGCGCCGGTAGGTTTCAAGCGCCGGCTCCTGGGCATAAAAGCGGTTTAGCGTTTCCTCGGGAATCGCCATGATCTCGGGCGTTGAAAAGGCGGCTGCGCTGGAAATGCCGACATATGCGCTCATCGCCTTGCCGCGCAGATCCTGATAGTAATTGTTGCCCGTATCCTCGTCGCTTTTGCAGCTGGCATAGCCAAAAAAACGGCCAAGACGCAGATCCAGCTCGTCCTGCAGCCGGAAAAACGCCAGCAGGTTTTGAGCGCTTTGACCAAGGGTGCCGGCAAAAGCGCTGATTTTTTCCGGCAGCGCCCGGATGGCCTCGTATTCGCTCAGCCAGCTTTCATCGCTGTCGAACAAATCTTTTAAATTCCAGGTATACGCCTGAGGAACCTCGCTCCTTTTGGGAATGGTATGGCTGCTCATTTGATTTCCTCCGAGTTTTATCAGCGGCTGCGCGCCGAAGGGGCAAAAGGCCGTATCGGCGGCAGAACGCTGTTGATTGATTTTTTCTATTTTAGCATAAATTGGCGCAAAGTGCAAAGCATGCGGGCGATGCGGGCTACCATTCGGCAACCGCGCCGTCGGCGGTGCGCCAGATGGGGTTTTTCCAGTCATGGCCAATCTTGGCCATTTCCCGTACCTTTTCCTCGTCGATTTCAATGCCCAGGCCGGGCGCGGTCAGCAGCGGCACATGCCCATTTTCATAGGCAAACACGGCTTTGTCCTTCAGATAATCCATCAGATCCGAGCCCTGGTTGTAATGAATCCCCAGGCTCTGCTCCTGAATGACGGCGTTGGGCGTCGTAAAATCCAGCTGCAGGCAGGCGGCCAGTGCGATGGGGCCCAGCGGGCAGTGCGGCGCGACGGAAACGTCGAAGGCTTCTGCCATAGCGGCAATTTTCCGAACCTCTAAAATACCGCCGGCATGGGAAAGATCCGGCTGGAGGATATCCACGCCGCCCTGCGTGATCAGGTTTTTAAATCCCCATCGGGTATAGTTGCGTTCGCCGGCGGCGATGGGAACGGTACAGTGGCGGCGAAGCTGCAAAAAAGCCTCTTCGTTTTCGCAAAGTACGGGCTCTTCGATAAACATCAGGTGATAGGGCTCCAGCTCCTTCATCAGCACGCGCGCCATGGATTTGTGTACGCGCCCGTGAAAATCCACTGCAATGCCGATACGATCGCCCAGAACCTCGCGGATGGCCTGTACGCGGGCGACGGTTTCTTCGACGCGCTGGAAGCTGTCAAGCCAGCCAAGCTCGGCGGTTGCATTCATCTTAACCGCCCGGTAGCCGTTTTGGAATTTTTCCTGGGCCTGCGCGGCGACCTGCGTCGGCCTGTCGCCGCCGATCCAGCAATATACGGGCATATGCTTGCGGCAGGTGCCGCCGAGAAATTCATAAACCGGCAATCCGTACGCCTTTCCCTTGATGTCCCACATGGCCTGCTCGATGCCGCTGATGGCGCTGGTGAGCACCGGACCGCCGCGATAAAAGCCGGCGCGGTACAGAACCTGCCATACGTCCTCGATATCGTTGGCGCTGCGGCCAATAAACGCATAGGACAACTCTTTTACAGCCGCCGCTACGGTGTCGGCGCGTCCTTCTATCACCGGTTCGCCCCAGCCGGTGAAGCCGTCCCGGGTGGTGAGTTTTAAAAACAGCCAGCGCGGCGGCACTTTGAACAGTTCAAACCGGTCGATGATCAACGATTTTTGCATGTCAGTCCTCCTTGCGAGCCAGCGCGCGGATCAGCTGCGCGGCATGCTGTGTGATCTGGTCAAAATCGCCGCTGTCAATGGCGGATTTCGGCGTCAGAACGCTGCCTACGCCAAAGCCGGCGGCGCCGGCGGCCTGAAACGTGGCGATATTATGCCGGTCGATTCCGCCGACGGCCAGAAAGGGAATATGCGCCAGCGGCGCGGTGAGCGCTTTGAGGTAGGGCGCGCCCAGTGCGCCGGCGGGAAACAGCTTGACAAAATGCGCGCCGGCCTGATGCGCCGTCAGCGCTTCCGTCGGCGTTGCCGCGCCGGGGATACTCCAAAGCCCGAGCGCGCGGGTGCGCTCGATGACGGCACAGTCTGTGCCGGGCGATACGATCAGCTTTGCGCCATGATCGGCCGCAATCTGAACCTGTCTTGGCGAAAGCACCGTTCCTGCGCCATAGGTCAGCTGCCCCTCAAACCGGAACAGCGCGTCAAGGGAACGGGCGAGCGTTTGTTCGCAGTCGGGATCGGCTGGATCAAACGTACATTCCAGCGTACAGATGCCGCCGGACAAAAGCGCCTGAGCCACGTCGGTGAGTTTTTCTATCGGAATACGGCGTAAAATGGCGATGATGCCGCTTCCTGCCAGCGGGGAAGTATGCAATTGAATCACCTCATTTAGGATCATAGCATAAACCGGCGCTTTTGAAAAGCGCCAATGCCGCGAAACCGCGCCGTATTTTATATACCCGCTGGCATGTTTTGCATCTGGCGCGCACTGTTTTGGAAAAAATGCTGATTTATCATCAAAGCCCGGCAGCTTGAACTGCCGGGCTTTGAAAAACGCAAAATTATTTGGTATAGTTATCGAAGTATCCCTGGATGTAGATGATGGGCGTGCCCTTGTCGCCGCTGCCGGAGGTCAGATCCGCCAGAGAGCCGATCAGGTCGGTCAGACGGCGCGGGGTGGTGCCCTGCGTGACCATCGATCCCTTGAGGCTCTGCGCTTTTTCATCCTTTTGACGGATATACCCTTCAATGGCGCTGCGCAGCGCGTCGCCGGAAAGACCGGCAAAATCGTTATCCGCCAGGTATTTGAGCTTTACCTCGTTGGGCGTGCCCTCAAGCCCGGGGGTATAGGCGGGCGAAACGACCGGATCGGCCAATTCCCAAATCTTGCCGACGGGGTCCTTGAACGCGCCGTCGCCGTAAACCATGACTTCTACCTGCTTGCCCGTCTTTTCAAAGAGCATCTGCTGAATCTGCGCAACGGTTTTTTCGCAGCCGATGGGGAACAATTTGATGGTTTCCTCGGTGGCTTTGTTGGAACCGAGCAGGCCGTACTGGTCGTTATAGCCGCTGCCGTCGATGCTCCGGGTCATGATTTCATCCAGCGAACAGACCTTTTTTGCACCTGCCGCAAGCAGATTGCGCTTGGTCCGTTTGCGGGTGTGGATATCGCAGTTGATGACAAAATCGGTATACTTCAAAATCGCTTTGGGGTTGTTGGCAAAGATCACCTCAACCTGGGCGCCGGACTGCTCGATCAGGTCCTTATAGTATTGGACATAATCCACGCCGGTAAATACATGCTTCTGGTAGCCGAACAGCTCGCGGTACTGCGCTTCGCTCAGCACGTCGCTCCAGGGGTTTACGCCCTTTTCATCCAACAGATTCACGTCGATCAGATGATTGCCCACCTCGTCGGAGGGATAGCTGAGCATCAGCACGACTTTTTTTAATCCCTTGGCGATGCCGCGCAGGCAGATGGCAAAGCGATTGCGGCTGAGAATCGGGAACAGCACGCCGACGGTTTCGTCGCTGAATTTATCGTGAACATCCTTGGCAATCTGATCGATGTGCGCATAGTTGCCCTGCGCGCGGGCGACCACGGCCTCCGTAACGGCGACGATATCGTGATCCTGAATTTCAAACGAACCGCCCGCCGCTGCCTGCAGCACGCAGTCGACAACGATCTGCTCCAAATTGTCGCCCTGACGGATAATGGGCGCACGAATGCCGCGCGAAACGGTTCCAATCATTCTCTGCATGAAAAATTCCTCCTGTATGGGTTGGGGTGCCGCGGCGCATCAACGCGCCGATTTAAGAACCGTACCTATTATAATATAAACAGCGCTGTCAGCGCAAATTTTTTCGGCCGATTTCGCGAAATTTTTTGAATTGTTCGTGTTTTTTCAGCTTCGAAGCGCCAAAAGCGCCTCCGGCAGGTATTTGGCAAACGCAGTGGGCAGCGCGCAGCGCGCAAGCGCCGCTTCGTCGGCGGCCATAAACGCGTCGGGAATCTGCGGGGCGGCAACCGCAAACCCGTTCATATGCCAGATGACGTGCGTAAAAATATGCCTGCGTGCGGGCAGCGGCGTGATTTGATCCGCATGGACGCCATGCCGGTCAAGCCAGCGCGTTGCGCTTTGCGCATCCAGCGCCTCCTGCGTATGCACAAAAGACCACATGCCGGACAAAAGGCCCTTTTCCGGCCGCCGCATCAGGGCGATTTTCCCGGCGCAGCAGATCAGAAAAACCGTAATTGCCTGCTCCTGCTTGGCGCGCCTGGGCGTTTTGACCGGGAAAGCATCCGTCATATCTTCCAAAAAGGCCTGACAATACGCCGATACCGGGCAATTTTCACACAGCGGCCGGCCGTTTGGCAGACAAACCGTTGCGCCAAGCTCCATCAAGCTTTGCGTGAACGCGCCGCGCTGCCCGCGGGCGGGATAAATGGCTTCCAGCATCTGCCCATACCGGCGGCGCAGGCCGGGATTGTTCAGATCGCCCGGGTCGGCGGTAATGCGCGCTAAAATGCGCAGCACGTTGCCGTCCACCGCGGCATGCTTTTGTTCAAAAGCGATGGAAGCGATTGCGCCGGCCGTATAGGCGCCGATGCCCGGCAGCTTTAAAAGCGCTTCATAGTTTTCCGGCAGATGGCCGCCGTACTGATCGGCAACGATCTGCGCCGCTTTTTGAAGATTGCGCACGCGGCTGTAATAGCCCAGCCCTTCCCAAAGCTTATACAGCGTGTCCTGCGGGCAGCGGGAAAGCGCCTGAACGTCCGGCAGCGCCTGCATGAAACGATTGAAATAGCCGATTACCGTGTCCACACGCGTCTGCTGAAGCATGATTTCACTGACCCAGACACGGTAGGGGTCGGTGTTTTCGCGCCAGGGCAGCGCGCGCGCATGAGCGGCGTACCATTGAAGCAGCGGTTTTTGAATTTCCTGAAGCGATTGGGTCATCAATAGCCTCCTGTCATATGCTTGTCCAAGCCCGCAATGGGGCGCGGCCCGAATAAAGCGATGCATTTCAGACGGCGCTTTCAATCCAGGCGCGCCGCCAAAGGGTCGGAACCTTATAATTTATTATATCGGATCGGCACAAAATATGGTATACTCTTTGTGTAAAATCCAAAAATTCCCAGTTGCAGGGGGTGCGTTTGTGACGTTTTTGAAACTTTTGGAGGCGATGCGTCAGCCCTGGCTGGACGCATGCATGCTGGGCGTGACTTTCTTAGGCGATGAGACGGTCTTTTTGGCGTTGATTTTGATTTTGTTCTGGTTTGGCCATGAAAAAACGGCGCTGCGCATCGGGCTTGCGGGCCTTGCGGGCACAGCGCTGAATCAGCTGCTCAAGGCCGTTTTTATTGTGCCGCGCCCATGGCTGCTGGATCCTTCTTTTACCATTGTGGAGGCGGCGCGCGCGGCGGCGGGCGGATATTCGTTCCCCAGCGGACATACGCAAAGCGCAGTGGTGCTTTTTTTGTTTCTGGCGCTGTATGCGAAAAAACGCTGGCAGAAAGGATTGTGCATTGCGGCGGCGGCGTTGACGGCGTTTTCAAGGATGTATCTTGGCGTGCATACGCCGCTGGACGTCGGCGTTTCCGTGCTGACCGGGGCTGCGACGGTTTGGATCTGCCAGCGGGTATATCAGCGATGGGACAGGGGGCTTTGGTATGTGCTGGGCGCGGCGCTGACGCTGACGGGCGCTTTGTTTGCGGTGGCGTATTTTGTGCCGGTGCGCGCGCAGAGTGTCGCTGAATTTGACATGGCCGCGCGTAAAAATGCGTGGACGCTTTTAGGAACGCTGGCGGCGCTGGGGCTTTATCTGAAAACGGGCATGAAGCAAGCCGCCGGGGCGTGCGTCCGGCCGATATGGTATAAAACGCTGATGACGGCTGTGGGGTTTTGCATGGTGCTTTCGCTCAAATCTTTGCTCAAAGCGCCGTTGGCTGCGCTGACAAACGGTCATGAGGCCGCCAACGCCCTGCGCTATGCAGCGGCCGTGCTGGCGGGCGTCTGGCTGACGCCCTGGGCGTTTGACCGGCTTGAAATGCGGAAAGGACGGCAAAAAAATGGCTGACGCTTCAAACCGGCTGCTGTTTATTTTAAATCCGCATGCAGGCCGCTATAAAACAAAATTTGAGCTGTATGAGCTGATTGAGCAGCTTTGCCGGGACTTTGATCCCACGATCCATATGACTGTCGGGCCGGGCGACGCGGCGGATACGGCATGGCGGCTGGGCAGCCAGTTTGATCTGGTTGCAGCCTGCGGCGGGGACGGAACGCTCAGCGAGGTGATCAACGGCGTCATGCGCCTGCCTGCGCAGGATCGTCCGCGGGTCGGTTATGTGCCGGCGGGTACGACCAATGATTTTGCGGCAAGTCTGAATCTGCCAAGGGAGATGAAAAAGGCCGCCCATGTTCTGGCCAGTGGAAAAACCATGCGCTATGATATCGGCCGGCTCAATGAAACACATTATTTCAGCTATGTGGCCTCTTTCGGCGCATTTTCGTCCACGGCTTATGCAACGGCGCAGACGCTGAAAAATGCGCTGGGGCATCTGGGCTATCTTCTGGAGGGGATCCGGTCAATCGGTGAAATCCGTCCGATTGCCATGACGGTGCGCGGTGAGGAGCTTTTGCTGCAGGATGCGTTTATTTTTGGCGCGGTGATGAATTCGCGTCAGGTGGCCGGGCTGGTGCAGATCAGCGCGGATCAGGTGCGCTGTGACGACGGGCTCCACGAGGTCATGCTGATCCGGTCGCCCAAAAACCTTCAGGAGCTCAGTGGCATTTTAACCGGGCTTGCTACCCAGAATTATGCGCATGACTGCATTCGCTTTTTTCATACGCCGCACATCGTATTTGAATCGGAAGCGCCGGTGGCCTGGGGAACGGACGGCGAGTATGCGCTGACCGATACGCAGGTGCGTTTTTGCAATTGCCGCGGCGCAGTGGAGTTGATTGCAGCGGAGGATGCGCAATAGACAAAACGGCGTTTCTTATGGTATAATGAGATATCGATTTTATAAATATCGGACGGCTGTCCGTATCAGAAGGGGCGTATGCGCCCAATGTGGTTTTTGCAGGCGGCGGATGCGCGCGGGTGTTTTATTTTACCAGAAAGCAGGGGGATGAAAGATGAGATTCAGCACGGAGACATTGAAGGGATTTACGATTGCGATTTTGTCCAAAGCGGGGTATGAGGGCGCGGACGCGGCGCTGTTTGCAGACAGCCTGATCGCGGCGAATGAGCGCGGCGTGGCGTCGCACGGGATCACGCGGCTGCGGACCTATGCGAAGCGGCTGGCCAGCGGCGTGGTGGACAAGGATGCGCACATCGAGATTTTAAACAGCGCGGACACGTTTTTGCTGGTGGACGGCCATAATGCGATGGGGGTGCGGATCTGCCGGGAAACGCTGGACGTATGTATGGCGCGGGCGAAAAAGCACGGGACGTGCTTTGCGGCGGTGCGCGGCGGGAACCATTTCGGCACGGGTGCGTTCCATGCGCTCTACGGCGCGCAGCAGGGGATGATCACGTTTGCGCTGAGCAATACGTCGCCGTGCGTGGCGCCGGTGGGCGGCAGACAGGCGATATTGGGGACCAACCCGATGGCGGTGGCGATCCCGAGCCGGAAATACGGGGCGCTGGTGCTGGATATGGCGACGTGTACGGTGGCGCAGGGGAAGGTCATATTGGCGGGAAAAGAAGGGAAAAAGATCCCGCTGGGATGGGCGATCGGCCCGGACGGTGCGCCGACGGACGACCCGGCGCAGGCGCTCAAGGGCGCGATGCTGCCGTTTGGGGGCCCGAAGGGGTACGGGATCTCGCTGATCATCGAGGTGCTGTGCAGCGCGCTGTCGGGTGCGTTCATGTCGCCGGATACGAAGTCGTTCTGGAACGATTTTGAAAATCCGCAGAATCTGGGGTTCTTCCTTGGGACGATGGATATTGCGCAGCTGACGGACTATGAGACGTTCCTGACGCGCGCGGACGAGATCTACGACCGGATCAAAGAATCGCCCAGGGCGCCGGGGGTGGAGACGATTTATATTCCGGGCGAAATCGAAAAGCGCAGCGAGGAAAAGGCGGCGGCGGAAGGGATCGAGATCGGCCAGGGGGTATATCAGGACCTGGTTTTGCTGGCGCAGGAATACGGCGTGGACGCGGGGCTGCTGCAGGAGATGGCATAAAACGGACCCTTTGCAGCCGGCGTTTTTCGAGCCGGCGGGCGCAATCCCGGTTCCCGCGGCGCGCAGCGTATATCCGGGAAGCCTGAGGGAGGGCGTCTCCCGGGCGCAGATGCAGGAGGCATCGCCTCCTGGCAGAAGCTCCGGGGAAGCGCCCCGGAAATCAACAAACAGGAAAGAGGCAGGAGCATGAGTCAGAAAATCGGTTTTATCGGCCTTGGCCGGATGGGCAATCCGATGGCGCAGAATCTGGTGAAGGCCGGGTTTGACGTAACGGTATACGACGTTGTGGCGGCGGCGATGGAGCCGTTTGCACAGCAGGGGGTCAAAACGGCGGCGAGCATCGCACAGCTGACGCGCGCCAGCGATGTGATCCTCTCGATTGTGCCGGCGGACAAGCATATTATGAGCGTATACACAGATCCGCAGGGCGTGTTTGACAGCATGAACGGGGAAAAGCTGATCATCGAGATGACCTCGGCGATGGGCAGCACGGTGAAAAAACTGCAGCAGATCGCGCAGGAGCGCGCTTTGCCGGCGCGGTTTGTGGACGCGCCGGTCAGCGGCGGCGTGGCGGGCGCGCAGAGCGGCACGCTGACGATCATGCTGGGGGGCGAAGAGGCGGAGCTTTCGCAGGCGCGGCCGATACTGGAGGCGATGGGGAAAAACCTGCTGTACGCGGGGAAGCTTGGGGACGGCAAGACGGTAAAGATGCTCAACCAGCTGTTAAACGCGATGAACACCACAGCGATGTGCGAGGTGCTGTATCTGGCGAAAAAGCTGGAGGTCAATCCGGAGCTGCTGTTGGGGATCGTGAACAAAAGCTCGGGGGCGTCGTGGGTGAGCCAGACCAACGCGGGGAAATTCATCGCGCCGGAGCAGTACGAAGGCGGGTTTAAGCTGGGGCTGATGACCAAGGACGTGCATCTGACGCTGAGCGAAGCGCAGGCGCAGGGGGTAAGCCTGCCGGGCGCGGCGCATACGGCGCAGGTGTTTGACGATACGATGGAAAAATACAGCCC
>DCTY01000030.1:32546-32738 GCA_002329335.1 Christensenella sp. UBA1428 | reverse complement strand
CCTTTGCTGTTCTTCTCCTTCATTTCCGTAACGACGACGCCCATATCCACACTGTCCAGCGTCCAGAATACGCGGGCATAGCGTTCTATCTCCGCTTCGACGGCAGCCTTGGCGTCGGATTCGATGGGGTTGGCTTCGGCTATGTCGATCAGCACCTGTCGCCAATCTTTCAGGCTGCGGGCCGTCCATTGA
>DCTY01000030.1:31956-32511 GCA_002329335.1 Christensenella sp. UBA1428 | reverse complement strand
CTTATCCATCTTCATCGCCAAGCCCTGCTCAAACATGCTGCTTATGGTGTAGTCAAAAATGAACAGACCACTGGCGGCAAGTCCCCACGCGGCGGATTCGGCATAGGAAAGCGCCAGCATCGCCGTGTCCTTATACAAACCGAGAGTATCGGCGTCTGTCTTTTCCGTACTCAGCATCACCGCGCCGATCTTCACAGCAGCAGCTACCTTGCCCAGCTTGTTCATCTTTTTATAGGCGGAATCAGCCAGCGCCGTGTCAAAGGTCGGGCTGCCGAGGGATGCCATGTTTAGAATCGTACCTGTGAGGTCTGTGGCAAAGCCCGTTTCACCGGCTGCTCCGGCCACGCCGCCCAAAAATCCGTTATAGCCCGTGAGAAGCCGCGCCGCAAGACCAACCGCTTCCTCACCGTCCGCGCCGCCGCCCGCCACGTATTCGCGGAGTGTTTCCATGGCTTCCTGCTGGTCGATGCCGGTAACGTCTGCATAAATGTTGGTGATTTTGGCGCTGCGTTGACCCTCATCTTTGACATGGAACACGCCAAAGGTGGAGAGATG
>DCTY01000030.1:14968-31920 GCA_002329335.1 Christensenella sp. UBA1428 | reverse complement strand
GCGCCCACGCATTTTGCCGGGTCCTGCCCATCCTCGCAGTACGCGGCATCATAGGGGATACGCAGGGTGATGAAATCGGAAAGTTCGGTCAAGTCGCCCAGCTTGAAGTCGTAGGCTTCTATCTTGTACCCTTCATCCTTGTTTTCTTCCACGGGCTGCTTGGCCACAATAAATTCCGCTTCACCGTCCAGCACATAATCGCCCAGCTCTACGCTGACGCCGTTTGACAGGGCAACGCCGGTAGCCTCCGGCGAAAGTGTTGCAGAGTCGCTTTTGCCGCCACCCCCGCCATTGCCGCATCCGGCAAGACTGCCTAAAAGCAGCGCCGCCGCGAGTAAAATAGATACTGTCTTTTTCATATCGGTTTCCTCCCTTTCGTTACCAATCACTGATTTCCGCCCGTACTCCTGTTTCATGCCAAATCTTTTGCGCGATTTCCGTTACGCTTTGCCCGTCGGTCAGGCCGTGCAGCAGACGGACGCGCAGCATTTCTCCGTCGGCTCCAAAGGACAGGCAGATATGCTCTTTGTCGATTTGTACCTCCCGCAGCCGGACGCCATACACGCCCTCGCAGCCCCATTGATAAACCTTGTTTCCAAGAAGCAAGCCGAAGGTGGAGACAATGGTTTCCTCCGCCTGTTTCTGTTCCGGCTGATTTTCCAAAGTAACAATAGACGAGGGTACGGTCAGAATCCGGCTGTCGTAGATTACTACCGCCGCTCTCAGCAATCGGCTTTGCCGGTACAGCAGGAACAGCGCCACAGCGGTCAAACCGCCGCAGATAATCGCGGCCTCTGTCTTTTGCGTTATAAGAAGCAGCACGGTCAGAAGCATGACGGTCACGGAAAGCGCGGCATATAGATTCCGCCTGTTTTTTATCTCTTTCACCGCTGGCTTCACCTCCTCGCAATACCACAATAGGGTAAACCGAGGTAAATGTCGCCCGACGAAAGTACAGTTTTACGAAAAAAGCTACCTGTACTTTCGTACAGGTAGCCATAATACGCAGTATTTTCAGGGGGGACGCTATGCTTTAGCCTGATTTTTGAGCAGTGTGCTGATAAGCTCCGCCCGACTGCCCACATCGTACTTGGAATAAATATTGCTCACATGGAATTTGACCGTGCTTTCACTGATGGACATGGCGGCGGCAATTCCCTTGTTGGATTTACCGGCAAGGATAAGAGTAAGCACCTCGTTTTCTTTTTCAGTCAAGGGGTCTATCAATTTCACTTGGTGAATGACCGCCGATTGCTGCTTCTCGCTCATGTCGGCATAAGCGGAGAGGTACGCATGGTTTTTGAGCAGCATGGTAAGCTGGCGGTTGAGCGGGGGCAGGATGACCAGTGTAACGCAGACCACCGACAGAGCGATGACCGCTACCTCCGCTTTGCCAAGGTTTATGGATGTCACGACTGAGCCGAGAATGCCACCGAGCAAAACGCCCAGCACGTTGGCTGAGAGTCCGACGCCGAGCACCCGTGCCGGATTCTTGGAGTAGTCCAGCGTTTCGCCGATGATGCTCCACCAGAAAAGGTCGAAGATGCCGCAGGCACCCAGCATCAGGGTATCGACCACCAGATAATCTCCGGCGCTCCGGCCCAGCAGCATAAAGGTGATAAACGCCGCCATAATCATGCCCATGCCCACATAGAGAAACAGAGAACGCTGCACTCTGTTCTTGGGTGAAATGTTTCGCATAAAAGCAAGAGCGGCGATGTAAGGAACAGCCCAATACCAACTCACAAGGCCGGTCAAATGCTCAAATGCCGGGTTGATGACCTGATACATCAGTCCGGAGTCGATGGTGATTATTGTGACGAATAGGAACAGCACCAGCATCGGAGTCTTGATGGAACCGATAGCTGCGCGCTCTGGCTTCTGCACCGTTTCATTGGACTGCTCTGATTCATCCGGTAACGGCAGGGTCAACACGCCGCCGATGATAAGGCAGAGCATAGACAGAATGATCCCGATACCGTGGGAGGTATATTCAGTTACCACATTGATGGCGATCATGAGCAGGTTGGAGCAGATCAGCACGTCGGCACAAGTCTTGATACGTTCCCGCTTCGGCGTGTACGCCTTGAGAAAGAAACCCCACGCCGCCACCGCCCAGCCTGCGGCAAAGCCGGCGACAGCCAGCCCGACATTCCACAGGGCGGAGGGTGCAAAGAAGAAGGGTACCGTTGCCAGCAGGCAAACGGCCATGTATATCAGCATGGATCGTTTCGCATGCCGTTGTGCTTTGATGAAGTATCCGCAGGAGAAAAGCCCGGCGAAGTGAGCGATAATGCTCGTGAATATGTAGGACTCTGCTTGTGCGCCGAAAGCCTCGATGGAGCTGTAAAGAACCCGCCCTTGAAACAGGAAAGACATCAGATAGGCGAACAGGAAGGAAAATGCCGCCACGGACAAATTGCGGTTATTTCTAAATAATCTACTCACTCTGTGCCTCCTGTTCCTCGGAAGCTCCGCCGCTTTTGACCCATTCGTCGATCTCGGAGGTTTTGAAGCGCCACAGCTTGCCGACCTTTGACGCGGGCATATTGCGCTGCTCAATCCAGCGCATGACGGTATGCCGTTTCACGCCAAGGTAATCGCAGGCTTCCTGCAAAGAGATCCATCTATCTTGAATGCTGTTTTCCGACATAATAATCCCTCCGCTTTGGCCGGTTCAGTGAACGATATGTGTGAGATCATTATAGCAGTATTCAGCGATAAAAACAATCCGTTTTTGTTGTTTTGTGTATCATTACGCACTTAATGCTGTCCAACAAATGTAATAGAAAACCATGAGATGATAACGTGGAGCAAGAAACTGGCAAGCAATGCCTGTGTTAATACACACAGGCGAAAATGGAGATTTCCGCTTGCGCGGAAACCTCCATTTTGCTTGTTGAGGGCAAGCCCCCAAGCCCCCATGAACGCACATAAATGTGCGGCTGCGCGTTTCTGCGAAACGCTTTACCGTGGCCTGCGGCCACGGGGATAGCACGGCGGCCAGCCGCGCGTCAAGGGTCGAGATGAACGGGCGCAAACGCCCGCCCTTTGACGTTGCCAGCCCCGCCGTGCCGTGCGGCAGACAAGGGAGGAAAACCACTTCGCGTTTTCCTCCCGCAAAACCAGAAAACGGCGTCAACGGTTTGGCTCCTTCTTTCGTTCAGCATCTTTCTCGGCTTCCTGTTCTTTGCCCAGCAGTCGCTCCACGTTGGCTTTGTGGGTCAACAGTTCGCGCATCTCATCGCGGGCCGCGCGATATTCGGCATAGGCTTTCTTCTTGTTCTCCAGCAGCGCGGCATATTCGGTCTGCAAGCTCTTGACTGTGGGTAGCTTCTTTACGCCCAGCTCGTCAAAGGCTTTCTTCGCTGCCTGATGGAGAAGGATGTCACCCTCATGCTCGGCAAGAAACTTTTTGGAATATCCGGCCTTGCGGTAGTCAACATAAACATCGCGGGTCTTGGAATAGTTTGCGATGTGCGTTTTCAAAACGGCGATTTCCGCGAGGCGCGTTTCCGCTGCTTTGATCTGCGCGGAGAGAGCATTATAACGAGCTGTGGCCGCCGCCGTTCTCTCCGAGAGCGCGCCATAATCCAGCAGCTTATGTTCGGAAAGATAGCTCATGGTCTGTGAGATTTGTTTGTGGTTGAAGCTCTTGGCCCACTTGATATAGCCCGCGCCTTTACCAGCCTGGAGCTTTTCTTGAATGTCAATGAGCAGGTTCGGCTTCTCCGGCGCGGCCTGCATGATATTCTTCTTTTTCGGCAGATGCGCCCGTTTCCCGGCGAGGACTTCCAGCAGAATGCCCTCCGCATAATCGTCACCGAGAGAATCCAGCCGCGCCGGTTTATCCCAGCCCTGCGCTTTGAGGGATATGGATTTTCCGCGCCGCTTGACCTCACAGCCAGCCTCTTGCAGCAGCTTTAAGAGCGCGTCCATGTCGGACGGTCTCGCTTTAAGCGCCGTGTCGATGGCGGCGCGCAGCAGCTCCCGATGGGAGGGCTTGGCCCTGTCGCCCTGCCACTTATTGTAGCTCTTTCCGTGTCGGTTAGGGTTCTCCACAATGGAAAGGCCGTTCTCAATGCACAGCGTATCGGAGAGCCGCCGCACAGCGCGGGTGCTGCCCCAAAAGTTGCGAAACTTCCGGGAGCAGTCAAGAGCGGTGGAGTTCCAGATGATGTGATTATGCACATGGGATTTATCAATATGGGTACAGACGATAAAGGCATTGTTGCCCTTGGTGAACCGTTTGGCAAACTCCACGCCGATGCGGTTGGCGTCCTCCGGCGTGACTTCTCCAGGGAGGAAGGATTGCCGGACGTGATAGGCTATCACATCATCGGTCCCCCGCACACGCCCGGTTTTGGCGGCGTACTGGCGCTTGGAAAACAGAAACTCCGCGTCGGCAACGCGGCTGTCGCATTGGTAGCCGGTGATGAGCCTGCCGTTGTCCGTCTTGTTCGGATTTTCCACATAGTCGAGAATGTCGCTGATGGCTGTCCCCACCGTCCGGCCTTTGCCGGTGTGCAGGGGCATGATGCACGTCGTGGCCACTCGCCGCCCGCCTCCCTTCATAGTTATTGAATTATAGTAAAACGTCGGAGCCATGCAAAGCTCCGACGTTCCATTTTCAGCACATTCCCATACTTCTCATGAACTGATATGCGTTCTTCCTGCCGTAGAGAAAGATTGCTTGGTCTGTTATATTCCTCATGCGATTATCTAAGTCGAAGATACGGATAAGACTTTCAACCTCTTGGACGGTAAGCGCCTTCGGCTCGCCGTTGTCGAACACAGCGTTTAAGGCGGGAGAATCATTCAGCAACTTGTGCCTTTCATCGCGCATCGCCTTAAAGTCCTCGTTACTGTCGTAAAGCTCGAACTCAAGCTGACTTATTTCCTCGGCCAGAACGTCCTCATCCGCTTCCAACCATTCGGGATATACCATTCGCTCTGCCATGTTTTTTACACCTCCTTCAAATGTATTGTAGTGACTTGAGAGCTTTCACACAAGGATGTAAAAGCTACAAATCTTTGGGTCTTGCTTCAGGGAAAAGAATAATTTGTTTCTTTTTCCGTCTCGCGTATTCCAAAGTCTTTGCCGCACCGCCCCAACTGTGAGTGACATACGCCACAATCACATCAGCCTGCTCTACCATCCATTGATTTCTCTTTGAAATGGCGAAACGAAGCGGTACGGATTCCAACGGAGGGTAAACGGTATAGTCATAGCCCGTAGCGTCAATATTGGAATTGAGATACGGCAATACCAGCACCGCTTTCACATTATTCTGTCCTGCTTTTACCTCGCGTATGACAGACGCCGCCAGCCGGTCAAACGCACCATATCCTCCAAAATAAAATATATCCGCACCGCTTGAAAGCAGCTCGCGCGTTACAATATTGAGCCAGTCCTTTACCGCATCCGGCTGAGATATTTCGCTGTGTCCACAGAGCGTCACCAGCGTATCCATCACCACCACCAAGTTATTGTGAACCCAACATGGGTTCATGTCTGCATTATAACGCATACAGAACCTAAAATAAACTCATAATAGGTTCAAGGTGGAGGCAATTATGAAAAAGAATGAGAGGCACTTGTCTCTGCGGATAGATAAGGATTTGCTCAAGAAGTTTGACTATGTGGCAAAATATGATGACCGCTCAATGAACTGGCTCCTGCTGTCGCTCGTCCGCAAATGCGTCGGTGAGTTTGAAGAATCGCACGGAACAATTCCGCTTTCTGAACAAAAAGAATAACTGTTGAAGTCAGGAACCATAAAGCGCGAAGCGATCATTACGCTCCGCGCTTTATTTTTACCCGTAAACCCTATCCTGGATAGCGTAGCGCAGCCGTTGCGCCTGACCTATCAGCCACGCTGCCGCCATTGGCAATCCCACGGGGCTGACGAGAAAAGCGATCACCAAAACGATGATGCCGTTCTTCACCGAATCCAATATGAGAATAGCAAGGCCGAGAATACCGAAAATGGTGGAGGCCAGAGAAAATATCCACGCGGAGCAGTAGAGCAGGCCGGAGCAAATCCAGACGAGCACCGTCAGTATCGCCACAATGGGCGCGGCAAAGATTTTTAGTAAGAACCTTATATTTCTTCACCCGCTTTCCGGCATTTCTCCGCGAGGGCGGCCCGCTTTTCCTGTATGCCCTGTTCCTCCTGCGGGGTCAGGTCTCGCCGCCCGTATGCGGCTTTATATTCAAGATACCCCTCGTAAGCGTCCAGCAGGGCTTCGGCCAGAACCTCCGGCGTTTTGCAGAAACGGGCGTCGCTCCATTCTTCGCCCTTGCTTTCCCACTCCATGAGTGTGTAACCCCGGCTGGTCAAGACTACCTCATATTCCGTATCTTCACGGAGATAGTCCTTGAAGATTTCCAAGACTTTTTCGTGTGTCAACATGATTACGTCACTTCCTTTCACGCCCTGTTCTACTGCAAGAATACCGGGAAACATCCCTTTTCGCAAGGATGCGGGATATGCGCCAAGTAATCGGCTAACTTTTGTATAAAAAGGGGCGGCGCGCCCGATAAAGCGATGCCGCCCGTATGCTATTGAATGGCGGCCAGCGAGGATAGGATTTTGCTGGCCGCATCCCACAGCCGGTCATAGCTCTGCCGCACATCCTCCAAATCCGCATCGTAGACGCGGCCCGTCTCATGCACCCGGCGCGTGAGCTGGTTGAGGTTGTTGCTGGAACGCCGCAGGAGAGAGATCAGCTCCTTTAGTTCCGGCAAATCCAGTTTTACCACATATCCGTCCACCGCTATCTTGCGGAGATAGGCGCTCATATTGTCTGTGCCGAGCTGTTCCATCTTCTGCTGTATCATGTCCTTCTCTTGTTCCGAAACCCAAAACAGGAGTGGCACGTTGCGCTTGCGTTTGGCCATTCTCACCGCTCCAAATCCTTTTTCTTCGGAACCGGCGCGGCCTTGGCCGGTTGCGTCTGTTTCAGCTTGTCCCGGACGGAGGGCTTGCGCTCCCGAAGCGGCTGGCTGCGGTTTTCATCCTTGGAGATCACAGCGAAAATGCCCTTGCGGTCATTGAGTGTAGAAAACGCCAGCGAATCGAAAGGCAGCAGAGCAAAGAGCTTATCGCGGTCTTTGTCCTTTGCCCGATAAAGAAAATCCGGGGATACCTCCGCGATAAAATGTGTGCCGTTGGGACTGTTCGGCTCTCGTGGCGATTGCAGTCGTCTCAAGACTTCTGCTGCTTCCGCGCGGATTTCCTCTTTCGTAAGCGGCTGTGTCAGAAGATACTCCCGCCGCGCCTGCGTCACGAACAGGTCAAGCAGACCGGGATGGCTTTTGTCTACAATGTACTCACGGTTGCGGTTATCTCCGAAGCTGTTGTTGTCCTCGTAAATCGGAATCGTCCGCGCCCACTCCTTGTTTTTATAGTCGATGCGCCCGTCCCAATCCTTTTCGCGCACGGTGTTGGCAAGCACATAGAGGGTGCGGTCAAAGCCGAAGTCCGCAATTACCTGTTTTGCGGCCTCCTTGCTCAGACGGTTATCGTTGTAGTTATCCCGGATGGCATCATCAATGGCGTCCCGGCAGGCGATGTTGGCCTTGTGGGACGCGCGGTAAGCCTCCAGTTCGTTGTGCTCATGGGCGTAGGTCGCCGGGTATTTGTAAAGCGGCGTATTCAGCAGCGCCTCCCGCTGTTCGCGCTCGGTCTGGATGACGCTGTTGGCCCTGTCCGTGATACAGTTCAGAACGATGTCCATATAGCCGGTCTCCCTGTTTTCAAACTCACTGAAAACATCTCCCAAGGGGCTTGGAGATTTCATGAGCGCGGATGCTTGGGCGTCCGTCAGGTCGTTGTTTTCCATCGACATCAAAATGTCCTCGCGGACGGTGTATTCATAGGTGTGATTGAGGATTTCTTCGGGAGGCTGCGAAAGCAGCCAGCCCCGATATTTCTCCTGTTCCTCAAACATCTTTTCAAAGAGCGCGTTGTTGAGTTGTTGGTTGTTCAAGTTATAGTACCTCCATTTCCTTATTCTCTCTTTTACGGGGTTTGTCAGGCATTCCGTGGACGGGCTGGGCTTTGAGCTTATCCAGCACGGAGGGTCGCGCGCTCTTGGCGATGGCCTGTTCCGGCTGGCCGCCACGGTTATCCATGTTCAAAATGGAATCCAGCTCAACGAGCCGCGCGGTCTTTACGCGCAATTCTTCCTCCTGGGGGAAAGGCTTGCCGACCTCGGCTTCCGCCGCCTCCTTTTGCTGATGTAGATTTTCAAGCTGCACCCGCACATCTTTCAGGCGTTCCGGCATCCTGTCCAGCGCATTGTCGATACGGACGAGATTGCCGCGCGGATCAGCGCCCAAGGTTGCCCGGTGGCTCATGCTCCCGCGCAGGGTCAGCTCATAGGTTTTTTCAAAGGGGTCAAACTTGACGGACATGGCAAACCCGCGATAGCTGCCGATCTGCACCGGGTCGTTGCCCTTTACTTCCTTGCAGGCGTCCAGCAGCGCGGCCCCGGCGTTCTCTTTATCGGTCAGCCTGTCGCCGCGTACCTCCATCCCGGCAAAACCGTCCTTGGGATGCGGGTGCTCCGCGAGGGTTTTTATATCCGCTTCCAGCCCCCGGATATAGCCCTTGTTCTGTTCTATCTGCTCCGGGAAGTATTTCAGCAGATTGTCCTCCATGCGGAACCGCTTGCTTTGGTGGTCAGCCTTCATAATTTTCAGGCGGGATACGTCCACATCCAAATCCATACGCTCCTTGATGCGCGGGTCTCCGGCGCAGAGCGCCTTGATTTCCGCAAAAGAAAGCGCCGTTTCATCCACATCGTCGCAGGAACGCACCGGGCTTTTGCTGGACATGATCTGACTGATGAACTTCTGCTTGTTTTCTACGGTCTGCCACAGATATGCATCAAAGGTTCCCTCCGTCACATAGCGGCAAACATGGACTTTTTCGTTCTGATTGCCCTGGCGTTCAATGCGCCCCTTGCGCTGGGTCAGGTCGCGCGGCCGCCACGGGCAATCCAAATCGTGCATGGCGATAAGCCTGTCTTGGACGTTGGTGCCAGCGCCCATTTTGGGGGTGGAGCCGATGAGCACGCGCACCTGCCCGGAGCGCACTTTCCCAAACAGCTCCTTTTTCCGCATATCGGTATTGGCCTCATGGATAAAGGCAACCTGTTCGGCGGGGATGCCCTGTGCGATGAGCTTTTGTCGGATGTCCTCATATACGGTGAACGCCGCCTCCGGCTCCGGCAGGTCGATGGCCGTTTCCAGCGCGTGTATCTCCGGGCTGTCCAGATTGCCTCCGGGCGCTTTCGCGGCCCGTCTGGAAGGCGTGGCCCTGGGGGTAGAAATGTCGCAAAAGACAAGCTGCGTCAGCTTATCCGCTTCGCCCTCCCGCCAGAAGCGCAGGATATTATCCACGCACTCGTTCACCTTTGTTCCCGGTTCATCCGGTAGCATGGAATTGATGATGCGCTGGTCGAGGCCCAGCTTGCGCCCGTCCGATGTGATTTTGAGCATGTTGTCCTGGGTGGGGTCTACGTTTCCCGCATGTACCTTGGCGGCGCGCTCGGAAAGCGCCTGAACCATCGCCTGCTGATGCTCGGTAGGCTTGGAGGCAATCGTGTGGTATTCCACTTCCGGCGTGGGAAGGTCAAGCTGGTCGGCGGTCTTGATGTCCGCAACCTCGCGGAACATATTCATCAATTCCGGGAGGTTGAAGAACTTGGCGAAGCGTGTGCGCGCCCGGTAGCCTGTTCCCTCCGGGGCAAGCTCCAGCGCCGTTGTCGTTTCCCCGAAGCGGCTGGCCCAACAGTCGAAATGCGCCATGCCCATCTCTTTCAGCCTGTCATGCTGAAGGTAATTCCCAGCTCCTTTGTCTCTTGCTTGTAGCAAGTGCCTATACGAATTGAGAAAGGCATATGCCATAGGGTACATCAAAGAAAAGAAGTCTTCGCTAATGATTTTGGCTTCTCCGTTTATAATTGTATAAGGGAAAATAGCTTTCTCTTGATTTTTTTTAAGATCGTTTTCACATTTTATTATATTTGGTTTTACTATATCAATACATATTGCTTTTTCAATTTTGTAAGTAATTCCGTTGTATGTACGATATCGGCGGTCTCCCGCATGGCTTCATCATCCCGTACTTTGAACGGGTGGCCGGGGAATGAGTACAGTTCGGCAAGCGGGATTTGGATGACCACCTCGCCGGTGGATTTGGTGGGTGTTTCTTTTGCTTTTCTTCGTGGTGCTTTGTCAACCTTATCGCTCAAACTATTTCACCTCCAGAGATGCGAAAAGGGCGCTCCCGTAAAGGAACGCCCTTGAAATCAGGTTGTTTTATCCGTTTTTTTGATGTAAATACTGCTGCTTGACTGCCCGCAAACCCTTGATTTTACTGGCTTTTTTCAAAAAATGCTGTAAGAACACTCGTACCATAACTGGACACCAGTTTTGATACAATGCGTATCGAAGCGGGTGTCCAGTTTTTTTGAAAAAATACTTGGTTTGCAAGGCCTTTCTTATATGGTTTAACGATAACAGATTCAGTAGTGACTTTACTAAGTCACCGCGGAGTCTGCATTATTTGTTTTTTTACACCATTTAATGGTAGATCTTAGAGGGTGCATTTTCCACTCTGGAAGTGAGCAAATGGTGCTAACACTGCCACATAGAACACCTATATCTTTGAATCGCATATACGCTCAGTAAATCTGCTTTATCCAACGCAAATCGTCCCATGTGCTCGTATTTATTTACAGCAATCAAAAAATATGATATAATATTTGTAATCTCTTAATCGTAAGACAAAGTAATATCTATTTTTTCGTCTCTCTCTACAGTATTTTACACATACTTAACACAAGGAGAAATAATATGGGCTTCTTAACCAAAATATGCAGTCTTTGTGGTACGAGCGTATTTGCTTTAGGAGGTAATTCCCTTAAAGATGGGTGTTATTGCAAGCATTGTAAAGCAAAACTATCGCCGTTCTTTATTCACAAGAGGACCCTCACTGTAACTGACATACGTGATCAATTAGAGAAACGCAAAATAAACGAGCAATTATTCACACAGTTTGTCCCAACAAAAACTATTGGCAATCAACCGAAATTGCTTATTGATGGAAACAATCGTCAGTTTGTATTATTAACTTTTCAAAAAGACGAAAATCCAACACCTGATGTGATACATTTTTCACTGCTTACTGATTGTTCAGTTGAAATTGTTGAAGCAAAAGCAGAGGTGAAGTATAAGGATTTTAACAATAACCTCAAGAGCTTTGCGCCTCCGTATTATGCGTATTCTTACGATTTCATCCTTAATATTTCTGTTAACATTCCTTACATCCAGACGATAAAAATTAAAATCAACGAAAATCCAGTCGATAACGATCAACCACATGTGATAGAAAAAAACGGCAGTCTCGGTCAGATGTTCAGAGATGCGTTAGGTTCTGCAAGAAGCTACAATGGTATGACTTCTAATGCTGCGGAGGTACAGTCATCAAGCGCATATCTAAAATATGAAAGAGTTGCCAATGAGATGAGAGATGCTCTTTGGGAAGAAAAAACATCTTTACAAAAGAAACACGCAGCGTCTCGATGTCCGTGGTGTGGTTGTATAGTCATCAACAATTCCAGCGACATTTGCGAGCATTGCGGTGGTCCGCTTTGATTTTTTCCACATATAGCCTGTGCTAAGGTTCTTTCGTTCGCTTGGAATAACCTTTTAACGGTTCCCAGCACCATTTAATGAAACAATCCCAAGGGATGTACATTGCGTATCAAAATAGGTCTCTACATTCAAACAATGTATATGCCCGTCTTGTTTTTTTATCGCTGCGGATCGTTTGAGGCGGCTTTCTGGTTTGCCGCCGGTGTGCGATGCAGCCTGCGGCGGAAAAAGAGCCCCGGGGCGGTTGAAAGGGCGCTGGATGAAAACTGGAATCTGCGGCGCAAGCTGCGCGCCTTTGGGACGCTGTGCCGCGGGGCGGATAAAGGACGTTGGGGGAGAAGTTTAGATGCGGGAAACGCTTTGCGAATCGGTCAGAGAAATCTTAAACGCGCGCTTTGGCCGCGATACGTTAATCGCGCTTGCGACCGTTGACGGGGATGTGCCGTCGGTCAGAACTGTGAACGGCTATTATGAAAACGGCGCTTTTTATATCATTACCCATGCAAGGTCCAATAAAATGAAGCAGCTGGCCCGAAATCCCCGCGCAGCCGTTTGCGGGGACTGGTTTACAGCCCACGGAAACGCCGTCAATCTCGGCTGGTTTTGCAAAAGTGAAAATCAGCGCATTGCCCAAACGCTCAGAAAGGTTTTTGAAGCCTGGATTGATAACGGACACAATGATTTTGACGACGAAAACACCTGTATTTTGCGGGTGGATCTGACCGACGGCGTTTTGTTTGCCGATGGAAAACGGTACGATATCCGTTTCTGACGGCAGAGCGTTTTGAAAATTTGCCGCAATCGTTTCTTTTAAAAGCCATCCGGGGCGCAGCGCAGCGTCCCGGATTTTTTGATTGTCCCGGACGCGTCTTTACCGGGGACGCGGCGCATAGGATGACCCGGAGGGGATGGGATGAGGCGCAAAGTCATAGGGCTGCTGGCTGTGGTGCTGGCGCTTGCGGGCGTGCTGGGATGGCGGATGCGCGGCGGCGCGCTGCCGGAACCGCCGTTTATCATCACGGTACAGGGCATGCCCGCCGCGCAGATCCGGGTGAACCGGCCGGGACAGACGCTGACGGTGTATGATGCGGCGCGCGGCAGGATGACGCAGATGCCATTGGAGCGCTATGTGCTGGGCGCCGTGGCGGGGGAAATGCCTGCGTCCTATGCGCCGGACGCCCTGCGGGCACAGGCGGTGGCGTCGCGCACCTATGCGCTGTATCTGAAGGCGCACGGCGGATGCAGCGCGCATCCCGGGGCGGACGTCTGCACGGATTTTTCGCATTGTCAGGCCTACCTGGACGTGCAGGAGCGGGCGCAGGCCTGGGCGGATTGCGCCGAAATTTACGAGCAAACGCTTGCGCAGGCGGTGCAGGACACCGAAAATATGGTCTTAACCTACGACGGCGCGCTGGCGCTGGCGCTGTTTCACGCCAACGCAGGGGGCAAAACGGCGGACAGCCAGGAGGTTTTTGCACAGGCGCTGCCCTATCTTTGCGCGGTGGATTCCGATGAACCGGCGCAGCAGACCCGGCTCCGCTTTGACCGTGCCACCCTTGCGCGCGCTTTGGGGACCCGGGAAACGCCTCAGATCGAGTCGGTCAGCGCCTCCGGGCGCGCGGCGCTGATCCGTGCGGGCGACAGCGTGTTTACCGGCGCGCAGCTGCGCCGGAAGCTGGGGCTGCCCAGCGCGCGCTTTGACATAGAGGAAACGGCCGAAGAGGTCGTCTTTGTCTGCCAGGGTTACGGCCACGGCGTCGGCATGAGCCAGCAGGGCGCGCAGACGCTGGCGCAGCAGGGCTGGCAGTGGCGTGAGATCCTGCTGTATTATTATACCGGCGCGCAGATTGCCGACGCGGCGGATCTGACCGGCGATCCATAGAAATCTTGCCAAATCTGCCAAAGCATGCTACAATAAATGCATCGGCAAAACAAGAGAATGCTCTTAAAACAAAAGGAGGAATTATTATGTATCAGGTATTTGCCGGCAATCATGACCGTAAGAATACCCCGGTATGGTTTGACATCCCTGCGGCGGACCTGCCTGCGGCACAGGTCGCGGTCAAGGCCGACGGCGGCACGATCCTGCCGGCGACGGTTGTCGTAAACGGCGATCAGGCGCGCGTGACGTTTGTGATCGATCATCTGGCCTGCGGCGAGGCGTTCCGGTTTGAACTGGTGCCCTGCGACTGCGCGCCGGAAAATAAGGCGGAAATCAACGGCAATCAGGTCGATCTGACGGTTGGCGGCAAGTATTTCTCCAAATATTATTTTGGCGACGATCTGGCCAAGCCGTACATGGGGCCGTTCTATGAAAAATACGGCAAGCAGATGACCCGTTTGAACTTTACCATCAAGGAACATCCGCATCATCGTTCGTTGTGGGTTTCCCATGGCGATATCGACGGCGTGGACAACTGGAACGAACGTCCCGAGCATGGCTACATCATCAACCAGGGCATCGACGGCGTGGTCAGCAGCCCGGCATACTGCGAATTTACTGCGCACAATGTTTGGACCAAGCATGACAAGACCACCAAGCAGTGCGACGAGGTGACGACCTACCGCATCTATAACACCAGCGACGAGGTGCGCGTGATGGATGTGACCATCCGCCTGGTTGCTTCCTACGGCGCGTTCACCCTTGGCAAAACCAAGGAGGCCGGCCCCATCGCCGTGCGCATGAACGACGAACTGGTTGTGGGCAAAACCGGCCGCTTTGAAACGCCGGACGGCATCAACGAGGATGAAATCTGGATGAAGCGCGCCCCCTGGTGCGATTACTGCGGCACGGCCGAAGGGCATCGCTGCGGCATTACCATTATGGACTGCCCCGACAACTTTGGGTATCCGACCTATTGGCACAGCCGCAACTATGGCCTGATGGCGCCCAACAATTCGTTCATCCCCGAACCGCGCAGGATTGAAGCGGGCGATGAGGCAAAGTGGACGTTCCGCGTGGTCATCCACAACGGCGATACCAGAAGCGCGGAGATTTCCGAGCGCTATGCCGACTTTGTGGCGATGCCGCTGGTAGCCGACCGGGATCAGGACGAAGTGAAGGTGCTTTGGCCGGTTGACCCCGAGCGCGCCAAAATCCCCTTTAAGCTTCCGGAGGATCTGAACGGCTGGCCGGAAATCCCGGTGTGGCAAAAGGATGTGCGGGCGTTTGTGGAAAAGGTGAAGGAGCTTGGCCTGATGCCGGAACGCAAATAAATAAACAGCGCTGCGATCAAAAGGGTTCCAGAACCGGCGAACTGCCGGTTTTGGAACCCTTTTTCATGAGGCGAACGGGGATAAACAGATCATTCCTGCGCGTCGGGCTGCTCGATGGCGGCGGGCTGGGTATTGATTTTCCGGATCACAGCCGGGTCGAACTTGGGCTGGCGCGCATAGGTATAAAGCCCGTTGATTTCCTGCTCGACATCGTATAGCTGCGTATAGCAAAAGCCCATGATCTGCGGATTGTTCAAAATTGCCAGCGTCAGATCCCGGTAGCGCGCGAGAAACTCCTGCGGCGTCCCGGGCGCCTGGCCGTATCCCCAGCCGGTGCTGCCGCCCTGGGCATCCCAGCGGATGCCGCCGTATTCGCTGATGAATACGGGCTGCCCGGCGTAGGTCTGACGCAGCGCGCAGTCCGGACGCAGATTGACCTGGTCATAGAGCGTGTGGGATAAAAACAGCTGGTCGTAATGCGCCTTGAACGATTCCGGGTTTTGGTCGTAATCGTGTACGTCGTAAATATCGGTGATTTCATGATAGTTGCTGCTGGCGTCAATGACCGGACGGGTGGGATCGACAGCTTTGGTGTATTGATAAATGGTGGATAAAAGGGTATTGCCGCTTTGATTTTGCGCATAGCCCCATGTTTCGTTAAACGGGCACCATCCGATGATGGCAGGGTGATTGAAATCACGCGCGACGATCCGGGACCACTGGTTGAGATACCGCTCCGTTGCCTGCGGACTGTGATGATCAAACCCCCAATTGCCGTGCTCGCCCCAGACCAGATACCCCATTTTGTCGCAATGGTATAAAAAACGCGGTTCGAAAACCTTTTGATGCAGGCGCGCACCGTTAAAGCCCATGGCAAGCGACAGCGCGATATCGTTTTTCAGCGCCGCATCCGTTGGGGCCGTATAGACGCCGTCGGGATAAAAGCCCTGGTCGAGCACCAGCCGCTGAAAAACCGGCTGGTCGTTGAGCATAAAACGCATGCCGTCCATTCTGACGGTCCGCAGCCCAAAATAGCTTTGCACGCGATCCTGCCCAAAGGACAGCGTGAGGTCGTACAGATTACCCTGACCCACTGCCCAAAGATGCTTTTCCAAAAGCGAAAGGGTGGTTTGAAACGCGCCGCCGGTGCAGCGCAGGCTTTGCCGGCCCATCGGACGGCCTTCATAGGACGCCTCGATGGTCAGCGTGCCTGCGCCGCAGACCGCGCCCCGCACCGTGAGCGCGCCGTTTGAAACGTCGGGCTCGTAGCGGGCGTAAAGAATATGCGCCCGGGGCGTCATTTCAAGCCAGACGGTTTGCCAGATGCCGGTGGTTCTGGTATAATAACACCCATGCGAAGCATATTTTTCGGATTGCTTGCCGCTGGGCTGTTTGCCGCAGCGGGTGTCGTCCAATACGGCGACAAAGAGCGTGTTTTCCCCGGCGTGCAAAAGCGCGCTGATTTCAAAGCAGAACGAGTCGTACCCGCCGGTATGCGTTCCGGCAGGCGCACCGTTGACGAAAACATGCGTTTGGTAGTCCGCTGCGCCAAAGTGCAGATACACAAGGCCGCAAAGCGCCTCCTTTGAGATCGTAAAGCGGCGCCGGTATAAAACCGCGTCCATAAAATCGGTCTGTCCGATGCCGGAAAGCGCGCTTTCCGGGCAGAACGGCACCAGAATCCGGTTTGAAAGCGGCTCGTTTGACGCATAGCGCCTGCGGTCCAGCGCAGAGGCGCCGGGGTCGATCTCAAATTCCCACGATCCGTTGAGATTTTGCCAGGTGCTGCGCATCCACTGCGGGTTGGGATGTTCCGGGCGGGGCAAAGCGGTGCTCATAAAAGAACCTCCTGTATGCGTTTTTTTTGGATATGCATATTATAGATTCTTTTCTTCGAAAAGTAAATCCTGACGCAGCATATTTTATTTTTGATGTGTTCTTAACTTGAAACAGCAAAAAAGCAACCCACGGGAGGATGCAGGATGGAACGTATTTTGGTCATCGGCAGCCCTGGCAGCGGCAAAACCACGCTTTCAAAAACGCTGGCGGAAAAGCTGAATCTGCC
>DCTY01000030.1:0-14949 GCA_002329335.1 Christensenella sp. UBA1428 | reverse complement strand
CGGTAATTACGGCCGGACGCTGAGCATGCGGCTGCGCTTTTGCGACACGGTGATTTTTCTGGATTATCCGCGCATGGCCTGCATCCTTGGCGTGCTGGGGCGGGTGATCCGAAACTATGGAAAGACCCGGGCGGATATGGGCGCGGGCTGCCCGGAGCGGTTTGACGGGGCGTTTTTGCGCTATGTATGGCAGTTTAACAAAAAGCATCGCGGCACATACCGGCGTCTGATGGCGGAGCAAACGGATAAACAGGTGCTTGTGTTTCAAAACCGGCGGGCAGCGGCGCGCTTTGTGCAGCAGCTTGAGCAAAAAACGCCGGAGACGGATATTTAAAAAAGCCGGGATACTTCCCGGCTTTTTTCAATAAAGGGCTGGGGGCGCCTGTATCCAGCGTTTCAGCCGATCCGGTTATAGATCAGCGGCGCGGGCTGGGGCGGCGTTTGCGCGAATTGCCAGGCGCCGGAAAGCATGGCGCGCGCGGCATCCAGCGCGGCGGGGCGGCTGGCGTAAAGGGTGAGCAGGCGCTGCCCTTTTTCAACGAAGCCGCCGGCGGTTTGATGCAGCACAATGCCCGCGGCGGGATCGACCGGGTCCTCCTTGCGCAGCCGCCCTGCGCCCAAAAGCACGGACGCTTCGCCGATGCGCTGGGCGTCCATCGCGTAAAGATAGCCGCTTTGACCCGCCAATATGTCCGCCGATACTTTTGGCGCGGGAAAACGCGAAAAATCCGTCAGCGCTTTCGCGTCGCCGCCCTGGGCGTCCACCCACTGACAGAATTTTTCAAACGCCAGTCCGCTGCTCAGGGCGGATTCGACGTTTTCAAGGCTTTGCGCCATCGGCCAGCCCTGGCACAGGCAGAGCATCTGCGCCGCCAGCTGCACGCACAGCTGGCGCAGCTGGGGACAGCCCTGGCCGCGCAGCACCTGCGACGCCTCCTGTACCTCCAGCGCGTTGCCGATATTGCACCCCAGGGGCGCGTCCATGTTGGTGACCAGCGCCGCCATATTGCGGCCGCAGGCCTGACCCAGGGCAACCATCTGCCGCGCCAGCGCTTCGCCGTCGGCCTGTGTTTTCATAAAAGCGCCGCTGCCGACTTTGACGTCCAGCACGATGGACGCGCTGCCGGCGGCAATTTTTTTGCTCATCACGCTCGATGCAATCAGCGGCATGCTGTCGACAGTCGCGGTGACGTCGCGCAGCGCGTATAAACGCTTATCCGCCGGGGCAAGATTGCCCGTCTGACCGACGACCGCTACGCCGATGCGCTGCACCTGATCGAGAAATTCCTGCGCGCTTAGCGCGGTGCGAAAACCGGGGATGGATTCCAGCTTGTCGATCGTTCCGCCCGTGTGCCCAAGGCCGCGCCCGGACATTTTGGCGACTTTGCCGCCCAGGGCGGCGACGATGGGCGCCAATATCAGCGTCGTTTTGTCGCCGACACCGCCGGTGCTGTGTTTATCGACCGAGCAGGCGCCAAAGCGGCTCAAATCCACCAGATCGCCCGAATGTGCCATCGCCATGGTCAGCGCGGCGGTTTCCTCCTGGTTCATGCCTGCAAAGCAGATGGCCATCAAAAGCGCGCTGATTTGATAATCCGGCAGGCTGCCGTCGGTGCAGCCCTGCACAAAAAAAGCAATTTCTTCTTGCGACAGCGCCTGGCGGTGCCGCTTTTTTTCCAGCAGTTCCAGCATGGTCATGGGATATCCCTCCTTAAAACCGCGCCGTTTTTGCGGCGGCGCTTAAAATGACGATGGATGATCCGGGGCTGCTTCCGTCAGCGTAAAGCTTTCGGGCAAAAGCTGCGCCAGGGTAAAACGCCGGATCATGCCATCCTGGCGCGCCAGCAGGATGACAAAATTCTCTCCGCAGAATTCACGCATGACCTGGCGGCAAACGCCGCACGGCGCGCAGAACGCCGGCGCGCTGCCGCCCGGGCCGCCGGCGATGGCAATGGCGGCAAACGACCGCTGCCCGTCGAGCACCGCCTGATAAAACGCGGTGCGTTCCGCGCAGCAGGACGGCGAAAACGCGCCGTTTTCGATGTTGGCGCCGGTATAAATCCGGCCGTCGGCGCAGGCGAGCGCCGCGCCAACCTGAAAGTGGGAATAGGGCGCATAGGCCCGGCTTTGCGCTTTGAGCGCCAGATGCGCCAGCTTCTTTTCATCCATGGGACATTCCCTCCAAAACAACGGGTACGGCCGGGGCCAACGGCGGGCCGTCCATCAGGCCATCGCGGCGGCGGTTTCCAGCGCGATTTGCATCATCTGGGTGAAGGAGGTCTGCCGCTGCAGGGCGTCGGTGGCTTCGCCGGTTAACAGATGGTCGGAAATGGTGCAGATCGCCAGGGCGTTTTTGCCGGCGCGCGCCGCGTTCATGTAAAGCGCGGCGGCCTCCATTTCAACGGCCAGAACGCCCATTTTCCCCCATAGCGCGCAGCTTTTCTGCGCCTCCGGCAGATCGGCCTCGTCCCCGTAAAACGCGTCGGAGGAAACCAGATTGCCGACATGGAAGCGCGCGCCCGCCGCCTTGGCGCACTGGGCCGCGGCGGATAAAAGCGCATAGCTGCAAATGGGCGCAAAGGAGCCGGGCAGATGAAACTGGCTGGCGTAGCGGGAATCCGTGCAGGCGCCCATGCCCAGCACGATATCGCGCAGCTTCAGATGCTCCTGCATCGCGCCGGCGGAGCCTACGCGCAGAATATTCTGGACGCCGAAAATGTTGAAAAGCTCATACGAATAGATGCCCATCGACGGCATGCCCATGCCGCTTGCCATCACGGAGATGCGCGCGCCGCGATACAGGCCCGTGTAGCCCTGCACGCCGCGTACGTTGTTGATCAGCACCGGGTCGGTTAAAAAGGTTTCGGCAATGAATTTGGCGCGCAGCGGGTCGCCCGGCATCAGCACCGTCTTGCCGAAATCCTCCGGCGCGGCGGCGATGTGCGGGGTGGGCCAGCGTTTTTGTTCGCTCATAATTGTTTCCTCCGGTAAAAAAAGTCGTTGTCTGGACGCAAAAGCGCGCTGCCTGACGCAATTGCGCAGGGGACGCCTGGAATCGGCAGCTGCGTCGGTTAGGGGTTTTGTTCTTTGGCCAGCTTGACGATGCGGCTGGTGCCCAGCCGGTCTGCGCCAAGGGCAAGGAAGCGCTGGGCGTCCTCGAGCGAAGCGATCCCGCCCGCGGCCTTGATTTTGACATGCGGGGCGACATGCGCCTTAAACAGGGCGATGTCGTCAAAGGTTGCGCCGCCGGTTGAAAAGCCGGTGGAGGTTTTGATATAGTCTGCGCCGGACTGGCTGACGATATCGCAAAGCTGGATTTTTTCCTCATCCGTCAGCTGACAGGTTTCGATGATTACTTTTAAAAGCTTCCCGCCGCAGGCCAGCTTGACTTTGACGATTTCTGTAAAAATATCGTCATAGCGCCGGTCCTTGACCCAGCCCAGGTTGACGACCATGTCGATTTCCTCCGCGCCGTTTTGGACGGCGTCCTGCGCCTGGAAGCATTTGGCGGCGGTGGTGTCATAGCCGTTTGGAAAGCCGATGACGGTGCATACCGGCAGACGTCCGGAAAGATACTGGTGCGCCTGGCTGACATAGGCGGCCGGGATGCACACGCTGGCGACGCCAAAACGTACGCCGTCGTCGCACAGCGCGCGGATCTGCGCCCAGGTGGCGGTCGGAGATAAAAGCGTATGATCAACGTGAGACAAAATCTGTGAGAGTTCCATGGAACATCCTCCTGAAAGTCGCGATTGGATCGGACGCGCAGTATGACGGCGGATTTGAGCCCCCCCAGATGCGCGCCACGGCGGCAGGATCCGCCGTATCCGTTGTTTCTTTTATTATATCGGAAAAGCGGCGTGATGAAAAGGGCAGGACTTGCCCTGGGCGTGTCGAATATAATTAAACCTGTGCGTATTTTGTCACACGGAGGGATGAACATGGACGGCGTTATTATTTCGGTTGTCAATCAGATCATCATGCTGTTTCTGATTGCGGCCATCGGGCTTGGGCTGCGGCTCAAAGGGGTTTTTACCGATACGGTGATCAAAGCGATCAATACGACGGTGCTCAATGTGACCTGGCCCTGCATGGCGATTATGACCACGCAGAAGGACTATAACGAGCAGACGCTTTATGGCTTTCTGTTCGTTTTGGCGGTATCGGTCATCGGCATGACGGTGGCGTATCTGGTTGCATGGCTGTTGTTTTTCCGCAACCGCAGCGACCGCGTCCGTCCGGCGCTGATCAACCTTTCCGCGCTGCCCAACGCCGGCTTTATGGGCCTGCCCATCGTGCAGGTTGTTTACGGCGACGTGGGCGTTTTGTATCTGGCGGCGTTTGTGGTCGGCTTTAATATTGTGCTTTGGACGGTGGGCGCGTCGATGTTTACCGGATTTAAAGCAAAATCGCTTAAAAATCTGCTCAGTCCGGGCTTTATCAGCTCCATTGTGGGCGTCGTGCTGTTTTTGGCGCGCATCCGTCTGCCCGAGGCGCTTCTGTCCACCGTCAATCAGATCGGGGCGATGAATACGCCGCTGTCCATGCTGCTTCTGGGCTCGCGCATGGATACGCTGCGGCCGCGCCATCTGGCCGACTGGCGCATCTGGACGGCGACGGGACTTAAAAATCTGGCGATGCCGCTGGCGCTGTGCGCCGTGCTGCGCCTTTGCGGCGTGACGGGGATTTTGCTTACTGTGCCGGTGATGCTGATGGCCATGCCGCCGGCTGCTGCCTGCCAGATGCTGTGCGAACGCCATGACGCCGACGTTGCCCTGGCGGCAAGGACGATTTCGGTGGCGACGCTGTTGTCTGTGGCGACAATTCCGCTGGTGCTGCTGGTCTGCGGGGGATAACGCATGCCGCAGGATACCATTGAAAAATCTGCGCTTCTGACCGGCGATAACGAAACCGCCTGCTTTACGGATCCATGCCCTGCCGGGCATGGATTTTCTTTGCTTGACAAACCTGCGAATCGGATGGTAGCATAATTTTGGAAGAATTCCCGAAGCGGGAAACTTTTTCGGCGACAGGCATGGGGACTTTGTTTGGAACCGGCGCGGGGGTTACGCGCCATACAATACCGGCGGCGCTTGGCGCACGCGGAAGGGAGCCGTTTTTGAAACTCAACTATAAACGCACGGCGCTGATCGGCCTGGCTTTTTTGTCGATCTGCGCATTTTGGGGCCTGTATGAGGCGGTTGTGCCGCTGATGCTGCGCGACACCTTCCATCTTGGCGACACCGTCTCCGGGGCGATCATGGCGCTGGACAATGTGCTGGCGCTGTTCATGCTGCCGCTTTTCGGAACGCTCAGCGACAAAACCCATACCCGGATCGGACGGCGCATGCCCTATATCCTGGCGGGGACGGCGGCCGCGGCGGTGCTGATTGTGCTGCTGCCTCTGGCAAACCGGGCGGCGTCGCTGCCGATGTTCTTTGTTTCCCTGGGCCTGCTGCTGTTGGCGATGGGCACTTATCGCGCCCCTGCGGTCGCGCTGATGCCGGATCTGACGCCGAAACCCCTGCGTTCCAAGGCCAATGCGGTGATCAACCTGATGGGCGCGCTGGGGACGGTTCTGGCGCTGGGGATGATTGCGGTGATGGCGCCGGCAGGCGCGCATCCGGATTATCTGCCGGTTTTTCTGTGCATGGGCGCGGTGATGGCGCTTTGCGTGCTGGTGCTGTTTTTGACGGTCAAGGAAAACAAGCTGGCGGCGCAGATGCCTGCGCAGGAAACGTCCCGGGAGGAAGCGCAGGCAGGGGACGGCGCAGGGCTGGACGCCGGCAAACGCCGCAGTCTGGCGCTGATCCTTTGCTCGGTTGCCCTGTGGTTTATGGGCTATAACGCGGTGACTTCCGCGTTTACCAAATACGCCACTTCGGTTTGGGGGCATGATGTGGGGCAGGCGTCCACCTGCCTGATGGTTGCGACGGTCAGCGCGGTAATTTCCTACCTGCCCATTGGCGCGCTGTCCTCCCGCTGGGGACGGAAAAAAACGATTCTGCTGGGCGTGACGGTGCTTTCCGGATGCTTTGCGCTGGCGGCGCTGGTGGGCAGAAGCTTTTCTCCGTGGCTTTACGGGCTGTTTATGCTGGTCGGGTTCGCCTGGGCGGCGATCAACGTCAATAGCTATCCGATGGTGGTGGAAATTGGCCGCGGAGCGGATGTCGGCAAATATACCGGCTATTATTATACGTTTTCCATGGCGGCACAAATCATTACGCCGGTGCTTTCCGGCTTTTTCCTGGAGCGGTTTGGTTACTGGACGCTGTTTCCCTATGCGGCGCTTGCCGTTGCGCTGGCGTTTGTCACGATGAGCCTGACGCGCCACGGCGACAGCAGGCCGCAGCCCGCAGCGTCGAAGCTGGAGGCGTTTGATACGCCGGATTGATGAAAGGAGCGGCAAAATGGCAGTTTATCAAAACCCAATTCTCAGGGGGGATTATTCCGACCCGGACGTGGTGCGCGTGGGGGAGGACTATTACATGATCTCCTCTTCCTTTACCTATGTGCCGGGAATCCCGCTTTTGCATTCCAGAGATCTGGTACACTGGCGGCTGATCAACTATGTTTGCCGGGAACTGCCCTTTGACCGGTACGACCGCCCCTGCCACAACAGGGGAACCTGGGCGCCGTCGATCCGGTATCATGACGGGCAGTTTTATGTGTACGTCTGCCTGCCCGACGAGGGGCTGTTCTGTTTCAAGGCGCGCGATCCGTACGGCAGGTGGACGATGTTCCATGTCAAGGCCGTTTCCGGCTGGATCGATCCCTGCCCGCTTTGGGACGATGACGGCAAGGCCTATCTGCTGCACGCTTTTGCGCCCAGCCGGGCGGGCATCGGCAATGTGCTGTATCTGCACCGGATGAGCCCGGACGGCACCGAAATTCTGGATCGCGGGCACATGGTCTTTGACGGGGGCGACCAGCACCGCACGACGGAAGGGCCGAAGTTTTATAAGGTCGGGGATACCTATTATATCCTTGCGCCCGCCGGCGGAGTGAAAACCGGTTGGCAGCTGGCCATGCGCGCCGACAATCCCTATGGCCCCTATGAAGTGAAGATCGTATTGGCCCAGGGCGCCAGCCCGGTCAACGGCCCGCATCAGGGCGGCTGGGTGGACACGCCGCAGGGGCAGCAGTGGTTTATTCATTTTCAGGATCAGGGGCCGTATGGCCGGATTACCCATTTGCAGCCGGTCTTGATGCGCGACGGATGGCCGGAAATGGGCGTTCAGCCGGATCCTGACGGCGTTGGCGAGCCGGTATTGACCTATCCCGTGCCCGAAACCGGTCAGGTTAGCCCCATGGATATTCCAACCAGCGACGAGTTTGATTCGGCGCTGGGCCTGCAATGGCAGTTCCAGGCAAACGTCCGTCCCACCTGGTACGACGTCGGGGAGCGCCCCGGATGGCTGCGCCTGTTTGCGGCAAGGCCGGCGCAGACGCCGACGCTGTTTCATCTGGGCGCCTATCTGAGCCAGCTGATGCAGTACGGCAGCTTTGATATGACCGCCTGCGTGGAATTTGAGCCGCAGCAGGCGTCTGACTGCGCCGGGCTGGCGATGATGGGGTATACCTATCGGTATCTGGCGGTTGAAAAGGATTGCGCTGTGCTTTATGAAGGGATGGCGGTCAAGACCGATCGCGGGGATGAAGCGGTATCGGAACGGGAGATTGAGCGCATTGCCTGGGCGCAGCGCCGGGCGTATCTGCGCATGCAGGTGCGCGACGGCTGCCGGGTGCAGTTTGCAATCAGCGCCGACGGACAGTCGTGGCAGGAAATGGGCGCGCCGTTTGCGGCGGCTCCCGGCGGATGGACGGGCGCGCGCCCCGGTATTTTCTGTATGAACCGT
The DNA here is from genome assembly GCA_002329335.1 of Christensenella sp. UBA1428. Lineage (GTDB taxonomy): Bacteria > Bacillota > Clostridia > Christensenellales > UBA1750 > UBA1428. The sequence goes on along the minus strand of DCTY01000030.1, from coordinate 7,090 downwards.
CAGGGCCGCGTCAGCGCGGGGTATGCGGATTTTGACTATGTGCGCATCACGCCGGTCAAGCATGAAATTGTTTATCCGGTTTAAGCCGCGGGCGCTCAAAGCTTGGCGATAGCGCTGCTGCTGAGGGCGTAAAGACGAAAGGCGGGAAGCGGAATTTTTCTGCGTGAAATTTTCAGGCGGTATGGCGTTTGAAACGCAGGCCGCCGGATTGCGGCTTACGGCGCGCTTTGGTGCTGTATGGAAAAATAAAAGCGTATAAAACCCGGGTGGAGACGCGGATTTTGCGTGCCCGCCCGGTTTTTATTTTTTGCTGCGGGTAAAACGCAAAACGCCGGGAGCGTCTGCGGAAAATGCGCCGCTTTCCGGCTTTTGCCGGTTCTTTTGCATTCCGGCCGGCAGAAAAAAGGGTTTTGGGCGGTGTGTGCAGAATGTAACAACGTATATAATTGGAAGAAAGGGGATGCATCGATGACGACGGTTCGCCAGCGGCTTGAAGCACAGGAGCATGCGTTCCTTGCCCCCTACGCTTCTTTTTCCGATCAATCCCGCGGCCGGGAGCATGCGATGACGCCGTGCGATCTGCGCACGGAGTTTCAGCGGGACCGGGACCGGATTTTGCACAGCAAGTCGTTTCGCCGGCTCAAATATAAAACGCAGTGCTTTGTTTCCCCGGAGGGGGATCATTTCCGGACGCGGCTGACCCACACGCTGGAGGTTTCCCAGATCGCCCGCACGATTGCGCGGGCGCTGGCGCTCAATGAGGATCTGACCGAGGCCATTGCGCTGGGGCACGACCTGGGGCATACGCCCTTTGGCCACATGGGGGAGCGGACGCTGGCGCGTCTTTCCGGGCATTTTGAGCATAATGAGCAGAGCCTGCGCGTGGTGACGGTGCTTGAAAACATGAACCTGAGCTGGGAGGTGCGCGACGGCATTTTAAACCACCCCAAACGCGGTACGCCGCACACGCCGGAGGGCATGGCCGTTTCCTTTGCCGACCGCATTGCCTATATCAACCACGATATCGACGATTCGGTGCGGGCGGGCGTCCTGCATCCTCAGGAAATTCCTCCGGAACTGACCCGGATACTGGGCAAAACGCACGGCGCGCGGATCGACCGGATGATCCGCGATATTGTTGAGGCCTCTGCCGGCAGCCCGCAGCTGCGCATGAGCGCTGCGGTCGGCCAGGCCACCGACGCGCTGCGCGCATTTATGTTTGCCAGGGTATATCAGCGCCAGGAGGCGGTGGAGGAGGAGACGCGCACCGCGATGGTGCTTGAAAAGCTGTACCGGTATTTTATCGCCAACCGTGCGGCCATGCCGCGGGAATACTGGCCCGTGTGGGACAATCAGGGCGCGGCGCGGGCGGTGTGCGATTATATTGCCTCGATGACGGACCGGTATGCAACCCGGATGTTTACCTGTTTGTTTATGCCTAAAAACATGGGCTGAAAATGTTGGTATGCGAAAAAGGTCATTTTGTGGCAGGAAAATCGTCCGGCGTGTAGAAACTATTAAAACGGCGCATGCGGCGGGAGAGGGCGGCAGGTGAGACATGGCAGGGAGAATTCCGGACACATTTATTGACGAACTGCGCAGCCGCAGCGACATCGTCGACGTCCTGTCCGGCTATATGCATTTGACGCAGAAGGGCAGCCGGTTCTGGGGCCTTTGCCCTTTTCACGGGGAAAAAACGCCCTCGTTTTCGGTGGATCGCCAGCGGCAGTCCTATTATTGCTTTGGCTGCCATACCGGCGGGAATGTTTATACGTTTTTGATGGAGCAGGAGCATCTGTCTTTCGTTGAAGCGGTGGAGCTTTTGGCGCAGCGCGCCGGCATGCAGGTGCCCCATACCGGGGGCGCGCCGGAAAGCAGCGCGGCAAAGCAGCTGCGTGCGCGTGCACAGGAGGCATGCACCTGCGCCGCACGGTTTTTTCATGCGCAGCTCAACGGCCCGCAGGGCGACGCGGCGCGCGCGTATCTTGAAAAACGGGAAATTTCACCTTCGGCGGTGCGCCGGTTTGGGATCGGCTATGCGCCGCAGGGCTGGGACGTCCTTTTTGAACATCTCAAGGAGCAGGGTTTTACGCCGGGGGAAATTACGGCGGCGGGGCTTGCGGTTGAAAAAAACGGCAAGTTTTACGACATGTTCCGTCAGCGGGTGATGTTTCCGATCTTCAGCCCGCGCGGCGAAGTCATCGCCTTTGGCGGACGAATCATGACCGACGGTCAGCCCAAATACCTCAACAGCTCCGACACGGTTGTATTTAACAAGCGGCGCAATCTGTACGGCCTGAGCCTGTGCAAAAATCTCAAGGCCAAAACGCTGCATCTGGTGGAAGGCTACATCGACGTGGTCAGTCTGGTATCCCATGGGGTGCAGGGCTGTGTGGCGACGCTGGGCACCGCCATTACCGCCGAGCAGGCGCAGCTGCTCAAACGCTATACCAGCCATGTGACGATCTGCTATGACGGCGACGAGGCAGGGCAGAAGGCGACGGAGCGGGCGCTGCAGATTTTTGAATTTGCCGGGATGCAGACGGACGTATGCATCATCCCGAACCGGCAGGATCCGGACGACTTTGTAAAAGCCAACGGCGCGCAGGCGTTTTTGGCCCTGCAGCGCATGACGGGAACGGCGTTTTTGCTGGGACGCGCCAAGGCGCAGCTGGATCTTTCTTTGCCGGATCAGCGGACGCAGTATGCCATTGCCGCCAGCAAAATCCTCAAGCCCATCACGGAGCCGGTCGTGCTGGAAGGCTATCTGCGCCAGCTGATGGTGGACACCGGTTTTTCCCGGGAGGTGCTTCTGGAGCAGATTGGACGAAGCGCGCCTGCGCCTTCGCCTGCTTCGGACATAAAACCGGCCGTAAAAATCCATAATATCGGTAAAAATGCGCTGATGCCCGACTATGTGCGCGCGCAGCGCGCGCTGCTGTCCGTCCTGGGGACGGGGCTGGAGGTTCCGCCGGGGCTGATCAGCCAGGAGGATTTTACCGATGAGGACTGTATCCGGATTGCAAAGGTGCTCTGGCCGCGTTTGGGCAGCAAAAGCCTGGCGGCGGATGTGCTGACGGCTTTTGAGGACGATGAAGCGATGCGCAATACAGCCGCGCAGATTTTTCAGGAACACGACGCGTCGCTCAGCGCGCAGCAGCAGGCGATGATGGTGCGTCAATATGTGGATGTGATCCGGCGGCACCGTTTGACGCAGCAAATTGAGCAGATTCAAAAGACTCTGCCGCAGATGGCGCCGGACGCGGCGCGCGGCGCCCTGGAACAGATCGCCGTTTTACAAAAACAACTTGACCAGCTGCGGCGCCGCGGATGACGGCAGCTTAGTTTTTGGTTTGGATACGACCCGATGATAAAAGGGGAGAGCAACATGAGCGAAGAAAAGAAACAGATGAACGTAGACGCCGTAATCGATTCCATGAAGCAAAAGGGCGAGCGCGTGTCGGTCAAGGACGTCAACGATATGCTGGTGGACGTGGAATTTACTGCCGATCAGCTTGAAAAAATCTATGAAACGCTTGAAAACATGGGCGTGGATGTCGTGGGCGAAATGTCCGACCCGACCGATCAGGAAGTACAGGCCGAAGTGGAGAGCGGCGCGGATCTGGAGGCGACGATCCCGGAGGGGATTTCCACCGACGACCCGGTGCGCATGTATTTAAAAGAGATCGGCAAGGTTCCCCTTTTGACGGCGGATGAGGAAATTGACATTGCCAAGCGGATGGAGGCCGGCGATGCGGACGCCCGCCGCAAGCTGGCGGAGGCGAACCTGCGCCTGGTCGTTTCAATCGCCAAACGCTATGTGGGCCGCGGCATGCAGTTTCTGGACCTGATTCAGGAGGGCAATCTGGGGCTGATCAAGGCGGTTGAAAAGTTTGATTACCGTAAAGGGTATAAATTTTCAACCTATGCTACCTGGTGGATTCGCCAGGCGATCACCCGGGCGATTGCCGATCAGGCGCGCATCATCCGCATCCCCGTGCATATGGTCGAAACGATCAACAAGCTGATTCGTGTTTCCCGCCAGATTTTGCAGGAACAGGGCCGCGAGCCGACGCCGGAGGAAATTGCCAAGGAAATGATGATTTCCGAGGATAAGGTGCGCGAAATTATTAAAATTGCACAGGAGCCGGTTTCGCTGGAAACGCCCATCGGTGAGGAAGAGGACAGCCATCTGGGCGACTTTATTCCCGATGACGACGCATTGGCGCCGGCGGACGCTGCGGCGTTTATGCTCCTGCGGGAACAGCTCACCGATGTGCTCGATACGCTCACGCCCAGGGAGGAAAAGGTGCTGCGGCTGCGCTTCGGGCTGGACGACGGCCGTGCGCGTACGCTGGAGGAAGTCGGCAAGGAGTTTAACGTCACCCGCGAGCGGATCCGTCAGATCGAGGCCAAGGCGCTGCGCAAGCTGCGTCATCCCAGCCGCAGCCGGAAGCTCAAGGATTTTCTGGATTGACGTAAACCGGCAGGCCGCCGAAGAAATCTTTGAAAAATTGTTTATTCACAGGTGGGACGGCGCCTTTGGCCGCCCCGCCTGCTTTATGGGGCAAAGGAGGCACTATGCTTACCAAACGGCTCGGCGCGGCCGCGGCGCTGATCGGCTCGTGTGCAACGCTTTATGACGTAGGGTGCGATCACGGTTATCTGCCGCTGGCGCTGTTGCAGGCCGGACAGATCCAGAACGCCTGTTTTTGCGATATCAGCGCGCCGTCGCTTGAAAAAGCGCGTGCGCATGCGGCGCAGGCCGGATGGACGGCGCAGGCGCGGTTTGTCTTGGCCGACGGCCTGACCGGGCTGACCCCCTGCGCGCGGGATGCGGTGAGTATTTGCGGTATGGGCGGTCTGGGCGCGCTGCATATCGTGTCAAACGCTGGCGTTTTGCCCTGCCCGGTGATTATTCAGGCCAATTCGGAGCGGGAGGCGCTGCGCCGCGGTTTGGCGGCGCTGGGCTATCGGGCGAGTCAGGAGCAGATTCTATTTGAAAACGGCCGTTATTATATCCTGGCGCGTTATGAGGCGGGGATGGAGCTGCTGTCGGATTTGCAGGCGGCGTTTGGCCCCAGACTGCTGGAGCAGCGCCCGGCGCTGTTTGAGGCGTATTTGAAACGCCAGCAGGCAATTTTGCAAAAAGCACTGCGCGGCGCGCAAAACGACGCGCAGGACGGCGCGCGCGTGGCGCGGGCGCTTAAGCTGACAAAGGAGGCAATGGGATGAGCGGTGCAACGGTAGGACGCATTGCCCGGGCGGTAGAGCGGCTTGCGCCGCTTGAAACCTGCGCGGATTTTGACAACAGCGGGCTGATGCTGGGGCATCCGGACGATCCGGTAAGCGGCGTGCTGCTGGCGATGGAGGCCGACCCGTTTACTGTGCGCGAGGCGATGGAAACCGGGTGCGATATGATCCTGGCGCATCATCCTTTGTTCCTGGATCCGATCAAAACGCTGCGGGCGGATACTCCGGCGGGGGAGACGGTGCGCCTGCTGATCGAGCATCGGATTGCGCTTTACTGTGCGCATACCAATTTTGATCGCTGCCCGGTCGGGACGAGCCGCGCGCTGGCGCAGGCATGCGGCATGCAGAGAATCGAAACCAGGGATTTTCTGGCGTTTGGGCCGGTACAGGAACAGTCGAGCGCCCAATTGGCGCAGCGGCTGCGCACGATTTTGTCCTCTCAGGCGGTGTGCGTTTTTGGGGAAAGACCGATTGCGCGGGTGTGCGTCTGCGCGGGCAGCGGAAACGGAGAATTGACAGGCGTTTTGGAAAGCGGCGCCGATGCGTTTGTCTGCGGTGAATTGAAATATCACCAGATGACGGAATATCTGGCCCGCGGCGTGGCGGTCGTTACCTGCGGCCATCGCGAGAGCGAGGCGATTGCGCTGCCGGGATTGATGCGTCATTTACAAAACGATGAAGATTTGGTACAATATCAGGTACGGTATCGGATTGCCAGCGGTGCGTACGGGATTGGCCCGGCGGCTGCGCGCGGCCGGTAGCGGGCAAGGAGGAAGCTATGGTCAATTTGGAGGCTCTTTGGCAGTTTCAGCAAAAGGATATGCAGGTAGATCAGTGTGAGAGCCGGATGCGTCAGGACCCGACGCGGGTAAAGCTGCTGCGGTTGAAAAACTATTTCAAGGAACAGCAGGATGCGATGAAAAATGTGGAAAATGAGACGGAGCGCGTCGGCAAGACGCTGGCGCAGGCTCAGAGCCAATATGAAACCCTGCAGGTGCGCGTGCGCGAGCAGGCGCAGGGCGTCGGGCAGGAAACGCTTGAGACCGCCGCGCAGGCGCGCGCGCAGTTGGCGCAGATGCGCGACCTGCTTGGCCGCTTAACGACAATGGAACAGCGCCTGGCGCAGCTGATGCGGGATTTGAACAAAAGCGGACGGGATCTGCGCGCTGCCCGCCAAAACGCCGCCAAGGCAAAAAACGATTATACGCAGATTAAAACGCAGTACGATACAATCTATGCCGAACAGGCCAGGGAACTCGACGCGCTGGTCAAGGTGCGCGACGAGGCGGCAAAAGATATTGATCCGGCGTTGATGGACCGCTATCAGGCGGTGAAAAAACGGTGCAGCCCGCCCATTGCGCTGCTGCGCGCGGATCAGTGCGGCGGGTGCAACATGTCCCAGCCGGCGGTGGTGGTATCCGCGGCGAAAAAGGGCGAACGTATTGTGGAGTGTGAAACCTGCGGGCGGATCATTTATGTGCGCGAATAAGGCGCTCAAAGGCTGAAAAACGATCAGGATGAGCCGGACAAACGGCCGCGTACGCGTTTGCGTGCGAGGAAAGTCCGAGCACCATAGGGCAGGGTGCCGGGTAACGCCCGGCGAAGGCGACTTCAGGGAAAGTGCAACAGAAATAGACTTCCGCATTGGCCTGCGTGCATTGCAGCGGCCGATGGAAAATTCCCCGCAGGCGCAGCGAGCGGAACATTGCGTAAGGCCACGCAGTGGACGAAGGGCAATGGGAGACTCGTCGGAGGGTCAGCGAAGCTGACCTGAAGGGAGCGGCGCGCAGGCGCAGCGAGCGGAACATTGTGTAAGGCCACGCAGTGGACGAAGGGC
>DCTY01000041.1 GCA_002329335.1 Christensenella sp. UBA1428 | reverse complement strand
TTGAATCCCTCTGGACTCCCACAATTCGTGCCTTGCGCCGCTGATTCGCATTTGAGTTGGTCAAAGATTTCACCAGTACATGCTCATACAATCCGTCCATTCTGCCAAAGCGATACTGTCGCCGCCTGCTTTGTACGCATACTGGGAAGAATTTCGCCAAAAAGCCACTGCTTCTTCAAACATTCAAAATGGGCGATATACACCTGGACAGCACAATTCTTATAAAAGCGCTGTGCTCTGTATAAAAACGCGACGCATGCGCAAAGTCGTATGCATCGCATTTATTTTATTTTCGTTTTCCTTTATTTAAAATCGCTTTAAAATCCAGTCTGCGCTCCGTGCCGTTCTTCAGCCGGACGATATTTTCCCGGTGCGCATATACCACCATCACCAGCGCACAGACCCCAAAAAAGACGTAAGCCCCGTTGCCGGGATTCAAGGCGATCAGGACAATGACCGCCGCCAGCGTCCCCAGGATGGAAACAATGGATACAATGCGGATCAGCGCAATAAGGACAACCGCCACGGCCAGCACGACAAGCCCAAGCGCCGGTTCCAGCGCAATGAGCGCGCCCAGTGCGGTTGCAACGCCTTTACCGCCGCGAAACCCGAACAGAGCCGGCCAGTTATGTCCTACGATCGAAAAAACGCCGCCTAACGCCGCGCCCCAGGCGCCGCCCAGCCAACGGCCAATCCAAACGCCAAGCGCGCCTTTGAGCATATCGCAGGCAAAAACAATCAACGACGGTAAAAAGCCAAGATTGCGCAAAACATTGGTTGTGCCGGTGCCGCCGCTGCCCACCTTGCGGATATCGTCCACGCCAAAGCGACGGGAAACCAAAATCCCGGACTGGAAATTGCCGATCAAATAGCCGGCAAGCGCCGCCAAAACCAGCTTAACTGCGGACATTGCCCATGCCCTCCTTTTTTTCGTCTCTGCCGCGCACAATAAAGCGGATCGGCGTACCTTCAAAAGCGAATGTTTTGCGGAAATAATTTTCCAGATATCGCTCATAGGAGTAATGCATAAGCGTGGGATCGTTCGTAAAAAGCACAAAAGTCGGCGGCTTGACCGACTGCTGCGTCGCGTAGAAGATCCGCAGGCGATGTCCGCGGTCCGCCGGCGGCGGCGTAACCGTCATCGCGTCGTGCAGCGCGTCGTTTAAAACACCGGTGGTAATCCGCAGCGTCGCCGCATCATAGACCGAGACGATCTGCGGCACAATGCGCGTTACACGCTGGCCGGTCAATGCAGATATAAACACCACCGGCGTATAATCCATAAATTTCAGCTCTTCCAGCACCTTCTTGCGGAAGGCTTCCATGGTGCCCGTCTCCTTATCCACCAGATCCCATTTGTTGACCACTACGATGCAGGCCTTGCCCTCTTCCATAATATAACCGGCAACCTTGGTATCCTGATCGGTCACACCGTCGTTGGCGTCAATGAGCATCAGCGCAACGTCGCAGCGGCGAATCGCGTCAAAAGACCGGATCACGCTGTAGCGTTCCAGCGAACGGCCGGAAATTTTTGCCTTGCGGCGAATCCCCGCCGTATCGACAATCCGGAATTTGCGCCCCTGCGCTTCAAAAGGCGTATCAATCGCGTCGCGCGTCGTCCCGGCAATGTCGGAAACCATCACGCGCTCCTCGCCCAAAATACGGTTGACCAGCGAGGATTTTCCTACGTTGGGGCGGCCTACCACCGCCACAGAGATCACCTCTGCGTCCTCCTGCTCCAGAGCGGACTGCGGCAAAAGCGCGCAAAGCTCGTCGAGCATGTCGCCGATCCCCAGCAGGTTGACCGAAGAAATCGGATACGGCACGCCGATCCCCAGCTGATAAAAATCCAGCGCATCCTGTTCTTTTTCAAAATTATCGATCTTGTTGACCACCAGGATAACCGGTTTTTTGCTGCGGCGCAGAAGATCCGCTACCTCGGCGTCGGCGCCGGTCACACCCTCCCTGCCATCGACAAAAAACAAAATTGCGTCCGCCATTTCGATTGCAACCTGCGCCTGAAAGCGCATTTGACGCAAAAGCGGATCTTCCGAATACGGATCGATTCCGCCGGTATCAATCAAGGTAAAGCTATAGCGCTGCCATTGGCAGTCTGCATAGATTCGGTCGCGCGTGACGCCGGGCGTATCTTCCACAATCGCAATGCGTCTGCCGGCCATTTTGTTAAAAAAGGTCGATTTGCCGACATTGGGACGCCCAACGACGGCGACAAGCGGTTTTGCCATAATATTCTACTCCTGTACCCCTGCAAGCGCCCGGGCAAACCCTGCGCCGTCCGCCGGCGAAACATGCAGCGGACTTTTCAGCTGTGCCTGAACCTGCTTGAGAGTCATATCGTCCAAAAAGATCTCCTCATCCGCGCGCAGCATGGAAGCGGAGATCAGGATTTCGTCAATTTGTATATCTTTGAGCACACGAATCAAATCGCTGCCGGTCAAAAGCCCTGCAACGGTAATGGTCGGCCCAAAGAAATGGTTTTCAACGGCCAATACCGTGGCCTGTACGCCGACAACCGGCGCTTTTTCAAGCATATCCCGAATAAAACCCGCGGCGGATACGCCTGTAGCAATCAATACCCGGCGCGGCCGCACCTGCTTTAGCTGCGTACGCGCATACAGATAGTCGTCCTCAAACAACCGCAGCATCCCAACGCCGTTGTCAATCTGCGGAAAATCGCCGTAGCTTTCGCAGGGCGGCAGTTCCATCTGCGCACGGATATAAAACTCATCCGACGCAAAAACCCGCCCGGAATCCCGGTATTTTTCATAGATGGCCAAAACCGCCCGCGCACGCTCCCGGTTCATCGGCGTAACCGGATACAAGCCTTCCCGATAAGCCGTCAGTCCGACCGGCACCATGGCGATGGACAGACAGTTGTCATAATCCAAAAGCTTCTGAATTGTCTCCTCCAGCACCCGGCCGTCATTTAGTCCGGGGCAAACGACAATCTGGGCGTTAAAACGAATCCCACCCGCACGCAGTTTGTCCAGTTTCGGCATAAGCCTGGCAGCGTTTGGGTTCTGCATCATCGCTGCGCGCACCTGAGGATCCGCCGCGTGTACGGAAATGTAAAGCGGGCTGGCCTGTCTTGCAACAATGCGGTCCAGCTCCGCGTCCGAAACATTGGTCAGCGTAACATAATTGCCGGTCAGCATCGACATACGCCAGTCGTCATCCTTGACATAGAGCGTTTCGCGCAGACGCGGCGGCATCTGGTCGATAAAGCAAAAGACGCACCGGTTGGCGCAGGTGCGCGTTTTATCCATCAGCATGGTATCAAAATAGACGCCCAGCGGCTCCCCCTCGCGCTTGCGCACGCGGATTTTCATCGTTTGCCCGCCGCGTACAACCGTCAGCACAGGATTGCCGGCAACGACAAAATACTGGTAGTCGATGACGTCCCGAATTGGATGCCCGTCAATATGGGTCAGCAAATCGCCCGGCAAAATGCCGGCACGCTGCGCCGGAGAACCGGGCAGGATCTGACAAAGTTCATGGTGCAGCATGCGTCTTTAAACTCCTCTTAAGAAATTGACCGCCATGCGCACATCGCGCTCCGGGTTTTCGCCGTTTTTGCGCTCAATCGTATAATAGCCTTCATAACCCGTCTCGCGCAGCTTGGCAACCCACGCTTTAATATTGACGTCGCCCTTGCCCAGCGGCAGCTCCAAATAGCATTCGTCCAAACGCAGGCTGCTATCCGGATGGGTCATATAACGATAAATCGTCTGCGCGCCGACAGGTTTGAACATTTTACCGTCCTTAACATGAACATGATAAATCCGACCGGCAAAAAGCTGCGTCGCGGCAATCGGGTCTGCGCCGGTGATCATCACCAGATTGGCCGGATCTAGATTGACGCCAACGCTCTGCGGCAGCTGCGCAATGAACCGATGGAGCACCTGCGGCGTTTCCGGCCCGGTTTCAATGGCAAAACGCACCCCGCGATGCTGGGCATACACGCCGATCTGTCCAACCGCGTCGAGCAAAACCCGGTACACGGGATCCTGCTCCTCCTGCGGAATAATCCCGATCTGGGAAGAAATTGTCGCGCACTCAAAGTCGGCCGCCATATCAATCTGCTTCATAAAGCGCGGCAGCTTGCGGATATTCTCCCCCGCGTCGCTCAATCCGACATGATCCAGATCCGCGCAGATGGACGAAACTTTCAGCCCCAGCCCGTGCACATAGGAAAGCAGCTCCTTGCGGCGCAGATGATCGTAGCTTTGTGGGTTCAGCGCCGTTCCCTCGGTATAAAGCTGCACCGCGCCTGCGCCCAGCTCCGCCGATTTGGCGATGCCGGGCAGCAGGCCGATGCGAAAAGAATCCGAAAAAATGCTGATGCGTTTCTGATCCATCGCGCGCCTCAGCTATGTTCCGCGGCAGGCTTGCTGTTGCGCTCATAGAGCAGACGCAGCCCTTTTAAGGTCAGTTCCCCGTCGATAAAATCGATGCAGTGCGCCTCGGAAGAAATCATGCGGGCCAACCCGCCGGTGGCGATCACCTTGGTTTCCTCGCTGCCGATTTCCGACTTCATTTTTTTGACAATATAGTCCACCTGGCCGACAAAACCGTAAACCAGGCCGGCTTGCATATTTTTGATGGTGTTTCTGGCGATGACGCAATCCGGCTTGATCAATTCGATTTTAGGCAGCTGCGCCGTTTTATCCGCCAGCGCTTCCAGCGAAAGCTTCAGCCCCGGGCAGATGACGCCGCCCAAAAACTCGCCTTTTTTGCTCATCACGCCATAGGTCGTAGCCGTACCAAAATCGATGAAAATACATGGCCCGCCGTAAAACTCATACGACGCCACCGCATTGGCAATACGATCGGTGCCCAGCGTCTGCGGGTTTTCGTATTTCAAATTGATCCCCGTTTTAATACCGGGAGCAACCCACATCGGCTTTTGCATGAAATATTCGGTGATCATATGCTCGATGGTAAAATTCATGCTGGGCACAACCGAGGAAACGATAATCCCCTCCACATCCTCCACACGGCGCCCATCACGCTGCATGAACATATACAGCATAATGCCGTATTCATGGCTGGTTTTGGCCTTGTCGGTGGACATACGGTAATAGCTGACCATCGTCCGCCCCTCAAACAGGGCGCATTTGATATTGGTATTGCCTACGTCAATCGTCAGAATCACAGGGAGCACTCCTTATTTTTCTTTGGTTGCGAAATCCTGCTTCGTTTCGCGAAAAAGATGCGGCATCGCCGCCTTAAGCGCAAAAAGCACCGGGACGCAGATGATCACCGCGGCGGCCATTTCCATCAAGCCATTGGTCGGAATCAGCACGGCAAGCGCCGCGAGCACCGCCTGTTTGGTCATTCCAAAAAACGCCGCCAACTGGTTTGCGCCCAGCACATAAACAAATAACAGGAAAAAGATGGTATTGGACAAAGAGCCGGCCGCAGCGCTGATGCCAAAGCGCCAGCCATTGGGCAATTTGCGCGTTGCTTTATAAATCAGATAGGTTACAACGGGAATCAGAAGCCTCGGGATAAAGATGCTCGGATACATCGCCGCCGGATACGCCACCAGAGGTGCAAGCAGCCCGGCCGGTGCAGTAAGCGCCTGATACAGGCTCGTCGCCGCAAACGCAAGACCGATTACGAGGCCGCCCCGCAGCCCCAATGCAATCGTCGCAATGATTACCGGCAGGCACATGATTGTAATCTCGACGCCAAAAATCGGCGGCAGATACCCCAGCGGCGTTACGCCCAGCAGGATGGTCAGCGCGACCATAAGTGCCAAAGTGACGAGTCGGGTGATGTGATTGTTACGCATTTTGTTTTCCTCCGTTCAAGTTCGCAGTATTGGATACCTGACGTATTGTTGGTTTGCCGCAAGCGGCGGCGCGCCGTTCGGTTTCAAAAGAATACCGACATGGTTATTTTACTCTTTTTCATCCGTGAAAGCAACCGTATAAATCAAATTTAGCTGCTAAATCAAAAAAATTCACCTGAAACGCCGTATTTCATCTTTCCGTACGCTTACCGTTGTTGTAAAATTGCACAGATTCCTGTATAATATCAATAGATTGATTCATTTCAATGAATGGAGGCTTTTCTGATGCAGCAAAACGACTTTGCAGTCTGCGGTCTTGGTCATATCGGCGTATTTATCTCCGATATTGCAGTATCCTGTGCATTTTATCAAAAACTCGGCTTTGAAATTGCCGCACAGTATCATCGGCCCAACGGCGTTATCCTGACCTTTGTCAAGGCAGGCTCCTGTATTTTGGAATTAATCCGGCCGGTTGATCCCACGCTGATCGGCAGGCCCGCAGGCGTTGTAGATCATATTTGTCTGTCCGTACAAAACATCGAAGCCTGCACGGCCGCGCTCAGGGCAAGCGGGGTTCTGCCGGATGACGTGCAGATCAGCACGCTGCCCGATGTGCTTGGCGGAGCCAAAAATGTTTTCTTCCGCGGTCCCGACGGTGAACGGCTCGAGCTGTTCGAATGTCCTGAAACGCTCTAAAAAAGCACACGAAACACGAGAAAAATCAAAAAACACGCGGTATTTTTATGGTAAAAAACGGTGTACGCACATTCATGCAATGCGTACACCGTTTTTCATCAAAAAATATCGACGATTTGAAACCGTTTCTTAACCCGAGCGCCGAAAACCGACATGCCGCTGCGCACAGAGCCGCCTGCCTGGCATCCGTTTTATTTCTGCGGCTGCTCCACAACGGCAACGCCGACAGAGGCAAACAATTCCCGGAGCGCCTCCATGCGGGATTTTTCAATGCGCATATAGCAGTACTGCACCTGCGGCTCCTGCGCGTCGCCATCGTAAACGAACTGCGTTTCATCGCTGCGCAATTTCAGTTCCGCGCTCTGCGTCTGATCGACGTTTTCTTTGGACTCATCACGGCCGCGAACCGCGCCCTGAACCAGCGAATCAAGGCTCACCTGCAGCGCCGCGGCGATTGCCACGAGCGTTTCCACGCTGGCAATGCGCGTCCCGCGCTCAATATGTCCGAAAAAAGCCGCAGAAATCCCACAAAGATCTGCTACCTGATTCTGCGTCATCTTTTTTTCCTTGCGTGCGGCGCGGATTTTCGCGCCCATCACTGCATAATCGATGACAAGTCCTTCCTGTTCTTTCACACTATCGCCCCCATCTGTCTGCACATCAATACCCGCGCTGAAAATCCACGACATTACGCATCGGCCGATGCTGCAGATACGCCGTCAAATTCTCGCCAAACAAGGCCACCTCGCGCGCCTGATTGCCGCGGGAACGCCCGCTGTTATGGGCGGTAATCAGACAGTTCTCCAGCTGCCACAATGCATGATCCTCCGGCAGCGGCTCCGGCGTCATGACATCCAGCGCAGCGCCTGCAATCGCGCCGGTGCGCAGCGCCTGCACCAGCGCTTCCTGGTCAATCGCCGTACCCCGACCGATATTGACCAGATATGCGGTTTTTTTCATGGAAAAGATCCGCTCGCGGCTCAAAATATTGGTCGTTTCACGGGTAGACGGCAAACACAGCGCCAGAAAGTCGCTTTGCCGGACAACCGCGTCAATTCCCTGTTCGCCATAGAGCAGCTCATCCACATACGCCGGCTTTTCGCTCGGACGATTTTTTACCGCCAGTACCCGCGCCCCCAGCGCATGGCATTTTTGCGCCAGCCGTCCGCCAATGTCGCCCAGGCCGATAATACCGACGACAGAGCCTTCAAAATCGCAGTGCGGGAAATACTTCACCCAGCTTTTCCGGCGCATATCGTCCCGGTATTTGGGCAAAAACCGCATCAGCGCAAAAAAGCACGCCAGAATATGCTCGGAAATCGGGATCCCGTATACGCCGTTGGCCGTTGTCAAAATCACGTCCTTTGCCGCATATTCACTCCGGTCCAGATACGCATCGCACCCGGCCGAGGGCAGCTGCAGCCATTTCAGGTTGGGCAGGCTGGCAAGCGCCGCTTTGCCGGGCGAACCGAAAAGCACCTCAACGCGCGCCGCAAGCGCCTGCGGCACCATCATCCGGTCGCCGACGACAACCTCATAGTCGGGCGCCAGCGCGGCAATCGTACGGCAGGACGCGTCGTCCTGCTCAAAGTGAAAATCATTGTGCGGGCAAAGATAAATGACTGGCTTCATAATACTCCTTCAAAAGCGCGGCTTGCGTTTATTTAAAATAGATTTCCCGGTTTTCCTTCGAGGACTGATAAACGCCCTTGAGCGTTTCCAGCGCATTATATCCCACCTGCGCATCGATCCAGAAATGCTCGCCGGCTTCAAAGCTGCGATACAGATCTTCAATCAGCGCGCCGTGGCCAACGCCCCAATAGCCCTTGCCGGCCGGCGCCAGACGTTTGCCGGGCAGCGCAACCAGCTGCGTCATCTCGTCGTTTTCGATCAGATACAGGCTGTCGCCGCGCAGTTCCAGCGTCGCCTTTTCCAGCACGACTTCAACGGTAATGGGCGCGTTGACGCCATAGGAGTTGGTCGCATAAAACGTGGCGAGCAGGCCGTTTTTAAAATGGATGACAAAATGCGCGCTGTCCTCTACCTCGATATCGCGATAAAGCGTATCGGTGGAAACCGCGCCCTTGACCGAGGCAACCTCTCCGCCGATCCACAAAAGCAGATCCAGCGTATGAATCGACTGATTGATCAGCACGCCGCCGCCCTCGGTATCCCAGGAGCCGCGCCAGGGGGACTGGCTGTAATACGGGTCCGCATCGCGATGCCAGCACACCATGCCGCGCATCGTAACCACCTTGCCGTATTTGCCCGAACGGATCAGCTCCATGGCCTTTTGGGTCGAATCATTATAGCGGTTCTGGAAGCAGATCGCCAGATCCTTGTCCTTTGCCATATCCAGCAGCTGCGCCGCCTGGGCAAGGTCATGGGAAATCGGCTTTTCGCTCAGCACCTTTTTGCCGGCCTTCAGCGCGTCCATCGCCATGGGCACATGCAGATAATGCGGGGTAGTAATGTGAACCGTTTCTACCTGCGGATCCGCAAGCAGATCGTGGTAATCCGTATACGCCTTGCAGCCGTACTGCTTGGCCACCGCCTGCGCTTTTTGAGCGTCAACATCGCAAACGGCAACCAGCTTAACATTTTCCATGGCGTCAATCGTCGCCAAATGTACGCGGGAAATCGCCCCGCAGCCGATCAGGCCGGCGCCCCAGATCTTCATAGGAATACCTTCTTTCTCCTGTTTTATATGCTACCAAAACGGCATGTCGCCGCAAAAGCCATTTAAAGGCCCAGCATCCTGGAAAAATACGCGGCGCCTACGCCCACGGCAATGGACAGATTCAGCGAATCGATCCGGTCGCTGTGGCGGATGCGCACCCCGTTGCCCGTCTGACACAGCGTGTCGGGCAGACCGGAGGATTCGTTGCCGAACACCAGACTGACCAGGCCGTCAGGAACCGTATCGTATAGATCCTGCGCATTGCGCAGCCGGAAAAAGTACGGCGTATGCGCCCGATAAGCCTGCGCATATGCCTCAAATGAATCAAAAAACGCCAGCCGCACCGAAAACAGCGCGCCCATGCTGGCACGAACCGCCTTAGGGTCAAAAGCGTCCACGCAGGGACGGATCAGCGCAATATCGTCAAAGCCAAAGCCCAGGCATGTGCGCACAATCGTGCCGAAATTGCCCATATCCGCAATATTGTGCAGCACCACATGCGGCCTGTCCGCATTTAGCACGTCGGAAAACTTCTCAAAAACCGCCACGGCATAGCAGTTTTCCTTGCCGCTGATCCGCGCAATGGCCTTGGGCGCTTCCTCCACATAAATACCATCCTGCCTGCAGCGCTGAATCAAGCTGCACGCGCCTTCGTTTCGCATGCTTTCAGGACGCACCAGCAGCGCACGAATACACGCAGGACGCCGGTTTAACAATTCCATCGCCGGAAATACGCCGCACGCATAAGCGATGGACTCGTTTTTATCATATTTTCCAAATTTACTCACAAAAACGCCTCCGGCAAATGCGCAAAACACTTTATTTTTCCAGCACGCGGGTATTATAGCACAAATCCATTTTCAAGGCAAGCAAATAAGGCGCACAGATCTACATATTCCGCCAAAAGCGGTTAATCCGGAATGGTAAACCCGCGGCCCAGAATTTCGCGCGCATCGTTTACGATGACAAACGCCTCCGGATCGATTTGGGCAACGATCTGTTTTAGCGCAATAATCTGCCTGCGGCCAACCACGCACAGCAATACCGGCCTGTCCTGACCGGAATAAACGCCCGTGCCGTTGAGCTGCGTGACGCCGCGCGCCAGCTTTGCCAGCACCGCTTTGGCAATTTCATCATTTTTGGACGAAATGATATAAGCCGTTTTAGCGCTTGCCAAGCCTTCCTGCATGGTGTCGACGATTCGGGAAGATACAAACAGGCCGATAACCGCATATAGCGCGCGTTCCAGGTCAAACACAATTCCGGCAAACAGCACGACCATGAAATCCAGCACAAACAGCACCGTGCCAAAACCGAACCCCTTGATCACACGGCAAAGCAGCTGCGCGGCCAAATCCGTTCCGCCCGTACTGGCGCCGCCGTAAAAAACCAGTCCAATGCCAACGCCGAACATCGCGCCGCCCAACAGCGACGCCAGCAAAAGATCCGTCGTCAGCGCATAAACCGGCAGCGTATCCAAAAGCAGCGACAAAAGCAGCGTCGCCGCCACGGACGCCGCAAACGCGCGTTTTCCGGACGCCCTGAAATTCAGCGCAAACAGCGGCAGGTTCATCACCGCGCTGACAATACCGATCGGCGCGCCGGTCAGTTCGTTGAGCACCGTAGCAAAGCCTGTAAAACCGCCCGGCGCCAAATCACAGGGCACAAAAAACAAATTGTACGCCAGCGCCAGCATCAGCGTGCCCAGCACGATCATGCCCAGACGCCCAGCCTGCCGGAGCCATCCTTCCTGATTGCCATTGATTTTTCCCATGGCCGGTCCTTTCCGCCAAAAGGCTGCTTTGGTATTGGTTCGGAGCGCTACATCAGGCCGAGACTGACCGCAATGGCCTCGCCGACCTGACGCATCTGCTGCGGCGTGAGCATGCCCAGCCGTTCGCACAGGCGCGCTTTATCAATGGTGCGCACCTGCTCGCACAGCACGACGCTGTCGCGGTCCAGCCCGCAGGTTCCCGCAGCGACTTCAATATGCGTGGGCAGTTTTGCCTTATGAATGCGCGACGTCACAGCAGCGACGATCACCGTGGGGCTGTAACGGTTGCCAACATCATTTTGCACCACCAGCACAGGGCGCATACCGCCTTGCTCCGAACCGACGACGGGGTTTAAATCGGCGCGATACAGCTCGCCGCGCAGAATCATGACCGCCACCTCCGATTCGCTCTGATGGTATAGTTTATGCGCCAGCGGCAGTTTCTGCAACCGGGATCAGGGCTTTTCCTGTTCCTGCTGTTCCAGCGCCGCTTCATAGCGCGCCAGCGCTTCATAATCGGCCTGTTCGGCCAAACGGGCCCAATTCAGGTTCAGCTGCGCCATCTGCTGGTACCCTGCGCGCATCTGCGCCTCCATGCGGGCATGGGCCTCCCGGGCAAGATCCCGGCCGATCGCCTGGCGCAGATAGGCGCTGCGCGTTATGCCAAGGGTTTTGACATGCGCGTCCAGCTGATCGGCCAATGCGTCGGGCAGTGAAATCAACAGCTTACGCATCTGCCAAAAGCCGCACGCGCGTCAGCAGCTCCTCCAGGGCGTTTTCCGCGCTTACCCGGATCACCTGATCGCCCATAAAAATCGCGCAGCCGCCCGGCGCGCCGCAGATGCCGATATCGGCCTGCCTGGCCTCGCCCGGGCCGTTGACCACACAGCCCATTACGGCCACGGTCAGCGGCTTTTGGATATCCCGCGTGGCGCGCCGGACCCTGCGCGCAACCGTTTCCACATCAAAGCTCACCCTGCCGCAGGTGGGGCAGGAGATCACCGTTACGCCCTGATTGCGCAGCCCCACCGCGCGCAGAATTTCCTTGGCCAGCGTGACCTCCTGCAGCGGGCTGCCGGTCAGCGACACGCGCAGCGTATCGCCCACGCCGGCAAGCAGCAATGCCCCGACTCCGGCGGCGGTTTTTACCGTGCCCTCCTCGCGCGTGCCGACATGGGTAAATCCAACGTGCAGCGGATAATCGCAGGCCTTGCTGGCCAGCTGATAAGCCTCTACGGTTTGAGGCACCTGGGTGCCCTTGAGCGACAGCACAATATCGTCAAACCCGCGCTTTTCCAGCATCCGCGCATGTCCCAGCGCGCTGTCCACCATGCCCTGAGGCGTAACGCCGCCGTATTTTTCTAAAATCGGCCGCTCAATGGAACCGGAATTGACGCCAATGCGCACCGGCACATGGTGCCGCTTTAAACAATCGGCCAAAGCCGCCACATGCGCCTCACCGCCGATATTGCCCGGATTGATGCGCAATTTGGCAATACCGCCCTCCAGCGCCATAATTGCCAGACGGTAATCAAAATGAATATCCGCCACCAGCGGCACCGGGCTTTGGGATACCAGCTTCGGCACCGCCAGCGCCGCCTCCCGATGATTGACCGTCACCCGTACAATATCGCAGCCGTTTTTCGCCAAAAGACGAATCTGCCGCAGCGTTTTTGCCGTGTCCTGCGTCGGCGTGTTGGTCATGGACTGAATCGAAACCGGCGCGCCGCCTCCGATCGGCACAGCGCCAACCATCACCTGTTTTTTCACTGCACGATCCATATTACCCTCCCGTAATCAGGCGCACAATATCGTTATAGGTCAGCGCAATCGCCAAAAGTGCGATCAGCGCAAAACCGATCAAATGGACAAGCCCCTCTTTGTTGGGATCCATCGGCTTGCCGCGGATGGCCTCGATGGCCAAAAAGACAAGCTTGCATCCATCCAGGCCGGGAATCGGCAGAAGGTTCATCACCGCCAGGTTTGCGCTGATGAGAATGAAAAAGCGCATCGTCGTATCCAGCCCGGACCGAACGCCCTGGCTCATTACGCTGACCGTGCCGACAATGCCGTAAATATCGCCCGTTTCCACCTGACCAAAGATCATCATTTTCAGCGCGCGCACGGTTTCCACCACCACATAGCGCACATAGTTGAAGGAAAGCGGCACCGCCTCAAAAAACGAATAGCGATGCTGCGCTGTACCAAGGGTAATGCCCACGCGCGCCCGCTCAAGCTCCTGATCATAAAACGGCGTCAGCGTCATGTCAAGGCGCTGTCCGTCGCGCAGCACGCCAAGGGCAATTGGATGAAGTCCGGCCTCGCCGATGGCCGTTACCAGCGTCTGCCCGTCCGCAATGGGCGCGCCGTTGACGGATTCAATCACATCCCCCGGCAAAATGCCGGCCTGCGCCGCCGGAGAAGCGTCCTCCACCTGGGCGATGACATTGGCCGACGCCGGCTGGCCAATCAGGCATAAAAGCAGCAGCGTCACAACCACGGCGCTAAGCACATTGGCAATCACGCCGGAGGCCATAATGACCACCCGCTTCCAAACGGGAAAACGGTTCAGATATTTGTCCGTCACGCCGTCAAGCGGGCTTTCTTCGCCATCGTCGCCATAAAAGCGCACATAACCGCCAAGGGGCAAAAGCCGGATGGAAAACTCCGTTTCCCCCGGTTTAAAAGAAGCCAGACGCGGACCAAAGCCGATTGAAAACTCCGCAGCCGGCACGCCGACGGCACGCGCCGCCAGAAAATGGCCGCACTCGTGCAGACAAACAATCAACGCAATTACCAGAATGGACGCCAAAACGGAAAGAACACCGATCATGATACCTCCTGTGCCGGTGCGGCAAGGGATTTAATTTCGAATCATTTCATTGCAAAAACGCCGCGTTTTTTCGTCGCAGGCGCAAACGGACGCATAGTCCAAAAGCGGCGCAGGATCAAAAAGGCGATCCATCGCCAGCCGGATCCATTTGACAATCTGCCCAAAGGCGATCTGTCCGGCCAAAAACGCGGCCACAGCCGCCTCATTGGCCGCATTGAGCACACAGCAGGCGTTCCCGCCGGCTTCAATGGCCGCATAGGCCATCGCAACTGCGGGAAACTTCTCCGTGTCGCACCTTTCAAAGGTCAGCTGCGGCATGTCAAACAGCGACAGCGGCGCGGCGCCCGAATCCAGCCGGCGGCCGCCTGAAAGCGCATAAAGGATTGGGATCCGCATATCCGACACGCCCATCTGCGCCATGACCGATCCATCCTGAAACGCAACGGCCGAATGCACGATGCTTTGCGGATGGACGACGACCTCAATGCGCTGCGGCGGCACTGCAAACAAATGATGTGCCTCTACTATTTCTATGCACTTATTGACCATGGTAGCGCTGTCAATGCTGATTTTTCTGCCCATCCGCCAATTGGGATGGCTCAGCGCCTGCTCGACCGTCGCATTTTCGATCTGTTCCGGCGTCCAGGTACGAAACGGGCCGCCGGAAGCCGTGAGCAAAAGCCGCTCAACCGACCGCTCCGATTCCCCGCGCAAACATTGCCAAATCGCTGTATGCTCGCTGTCAACGGGAAAGATTTCGACGCCCGCCTTACGCGCAGCGGTCATCACCAGATCGCCCGCAGTCATCAGTGTTTCCTTGTTGGCCAAAAGGACGGTCTTGCGGTGCTGGATACATGTCAATACCGCCGACAGCCCGGCCATTCCCACCACGCTGACCAGCACGGCGTCCACATCCGACCGCGTGCAAAGCGCGTCGCGCGCCTGGGCGCCAAAGGCCCACTGCACCGTGCCGCCTGGCGGCACAAAATCCGCCGGGGGCGCAACCAATACCGCCGCCTTAGCCGCAAACTGCGCCGCCTGCTGCGCAAGCAGCGCGCCGTTTGAATAAGCCGCCAGCGCGATCACTTCAAATTCTTCCCGATTGCGCGCAATCACATCCAGCGCCTGCGTGCCGATGGAGCCGGTGCTGCCCAAAATCGCAATTCTGCGTTTCATGCCCGCTTTTCCTCCAACACAGCCGGTGCATCGCAAAGCGCCAGCATTTTTTCGCGCACCGTCTCCATGGATGCGGCCAGGTACGCCGCGTCCGCCCGCGTTGTGGGCGGCAGCGTAAAGGGCGCGCCGACATGGACCTGCATCCGGGCGAAAATCCGATCCGTGTGGTTGATGTACACCGGCAGGATCTGCGCGCCGCTTTTTTGTGCGATCAGCGCAACGCCCTGCTTCAGTTCCCCCAGCACAATGCCGTGGCTGCGCGTGCCTTCCGGAAAGATGGCCAGTACGCCGTCTTTTTTCAAAACCGCCATCGCGCTGCGTATCGCAGCCAGATCGTTGCCGTCCCGATCCACCGGGAAAGCGCCGTAACGGCGGATCAGCGCGCCGAGGATCCGGTTTTGAAACAGCTCCTTTTTCGCCATGAACGTCAGCCTGCGTCCAAAAATGGTCGTCAAATTAAAAACGTCGAAAAAGTATTTATGGTTGCACACCACAATCACCGGCCCCTGCGCCGGCATTTGATCCTGCCCGGTCACCTTGCGCGGATAAAGGCTGAAAAAGACCATTCGCGCTAGGAAATTGACGATTCTGTACAGCATGACGCCTCCTGCTTTTCCCGAATGAATGCAAGCACCTGGTTGAGCACACCCTGCGCATCCAGCTGATCCGTCCAGATCACCACGGCGTCCGGCGCGGCGCGCAGCGGATTGAGCGCGCGGGTGCTGTCCTGCTCGTCGCGCCGCTGCACATCGGCCAGAACGTCTAAATAGACAACCGATTCGCCCGCTGCGCGCAGCTGTTCGCAGCGGCGTCTGGCGCGCTCCTGCGCCGTGGCGGTAATAAAGAATTTATAGGGCGCCTGCGGCAGGACATTTGTCCCAATATCGCGCCCATCCAGGACGATCTGCTGTCCCTTTGCAATCTGGCGCTGCAGCGCGACCATCCGTTCACGCACCTTTGCATGCGCCGATACAAGCGAGGCCGCCATGGAAACCTGCGGCGTACGCAGAAGCTCCGTGACGGAAACGCCGTCTACCAGCGTATCCTGCTGGCCGTTTTGCAGCCGCACCGCAACATCCAGCCCATCCAGCGCACGCGCAACCGCCTGCTCGTCGCCCGGGTCGATGCCGCGCTGCAGCATGCTCAGCCCAATGGCGCGGTACATCGCGCCGGTATCCAGATATAAAATGCCCAATGACTGCGCAAGGCTGCGCGCCAGCGTGGATTTACCCGCGCCGGAGGGCCCGTCAATTGCAATGGTAAGCATGTTTCCTCCTTAATCGATGGCCTTGATCGCCCGGTGTCCAAGACCGATGCCGACCTCGTTGAGATGCAGAAGGCCGATACCGAAAAAAATTGCCACAACGATATTTTCCCCGGTGCGCGCAATGCCGATTTTCCCGCCGACGTTCATCCCCAGCGCTTTGTTCATCACCTGGCCGACCGCCTCTCGCGCCGCGCCGGCTACCGCGCCTTCTTCCAGATAGGTGCCCTCCGTTACGCCTTCGCGCTTGGAGGCAACAACCGCCCGTTCGATAATTTTGGTAACGGACGATAAAAATTCGCCGCCGAAATCCACCGCAGCCGTCCGGATACCGAAGGCGGAAAACGTCTCCTTGAGCGTACGCTCCTCCTCCCGCGAGCGGGTCAGCGCCATATGGATTGCTGCGCGCGCCGCCTCCTTGGAGGTTTTTTCATTGACCATACTGCCCTGCATATTCATGATTCCTCCTGCTGCGCCAGCACGCCCATCGCCGCGCTGTACGCCGTTGAAAAGGCGATTTGAAGGTTGTATCCGCCGGTCAAACCGTCCACGTCCAATACTTCTCCGGCAAAATACAATCCCTGGATTTTTTTGGACGCCATCGTCCTAGGATCCACATCGCCCACATGAACCCCGCCGCGGGTCACCACCGCTTCCTGAACCGGACGCAGCGCCGCAATGGTCAGCGGCATGGCCTTGAGCGCTGCGGCCAGCGCCTGACGGCTCTGCGCGCGCAGCTGGTTTACCGGCGTCTGCCCATCCACACCGGCTGCCGCAAGCACCTGGGCGATCATCCGCTGGGGCATTAAATCGTCCAGCGCATGGATCAGATACCGGTTGGTATATTTTTCAAAATCCCGCAGCAGGCGCTTTTCCAGCATCTCCGGCGTCAGCGCCGGCTTTAAATCCACCGACACGGCAATTTGATCCAGCGCCATCCCCGAAATCACCGACGAAAGCGACAGCGCCAATGGCCCGCTGACGCCAAAATGCGTCATGAGCAGCTCGCCCTGCTCGTCAAAGAGCGTCTTTTTGCCTTTTTTGGCGCGCAGCGCCACATTTTTCAGCGTCAGCCCCTGCGCCGCCTGCGGCCAGGTTTCCACCGTTTCAAGGCCAACCAGCGACGCGAACAGCTCTGTCACCCGATGCCCCGTCTGTCTGGCAAACCGATATCCGTCGCCCGTGCTGCCCGTGGACGGATAGGAAATCCCGCCGGTACACACCGCCACCGCGTCGCATTCCACGACGCCATGATCGGTCTGCACGCCGGTCACACGCCCCTGCTGATGCAAAATATCCTGCACGCAGACGCCCAGGCGCACCTGCACGCCGGCCTGCGCCATCGCGCGTTCCAGCGTCCTGGTCACATCGCTGGCATGATCGCTGACGGGGAACACCCGCCCGCCGCGCTCCTGCTTGAGCGCAAGGCCGTACCGGGCAAGATACGCCATCAAGTCCTCGCTGTCAAACCGCGCCAGCGCGGACAAAAGAAAGCGCGGATTACGCATGACATTGCGCAAAAACGCATCGCCCGTCGCCGTATTGGTCACATTACACCGGCCTTTCCCGGTAATATAGATTTTTTTGCCGCATTTTTCATTTTTCTCCAGCACCGTCACCGCCGCGCCGCCCGCTGCGGCCACAGCGGCGCACAGCATCCCCGCTGCGCCGGCGCCAATGACAACCAGCCTCATTTCCTATGGCTCCCACCATAAATCGCGGTATCATCCCAGATGATTTCCAGCTTTTCAAAATAGCGGGAAACCTCCTCCTTCTTTTCCATGCTCAGCGCGACAATCAGCGCATTGAGCAGGCTCAGCGGCGCAACCATGGAATCCACAAAGGAAGCCATATTGCTGTGCGCAATCAGGCACAGGTCGGAAAGCTGCTTGAGCGGGGAGGAAGTGCTGTCTGTAATGGAAATCGTCGTTGCGCCCAGGCTCTTGGCAAACCGCATGCTTTCGATGGTCCGGTTGGAGTAGCGCGGAAACGACATGCCGAAAATCACATCGCCCGGCTGTACCCGCGCCAGCTGTTCGCGCACCTCGCTGCCGCCCTGAGTAATTAAATGAATATTATCAAAAATATAGTTGAGGTAATACCCAAAAAACTGCGCGATGGGCGACGCAGCGCGCAGCCCGATCACATAGATGCGTCTGGCCGACAAAAGCGCTTGCTTTACCTTTGCAAAGGTGTCCATATCGATGTTTTCATACAGTTCCCGAATATTGGTCATATCGGATTTGAAGATCGCGTTTACCAGCTGGCGCACATCCATATCCGGGGAAATTTCCATACGCTGCACATTGGTCAGGCGGTTGCGCACCATTTCCTGGATACCCTGCTGCAGCTGCGGATACCCTTCGTAACCCATCGCGATGGCAAATCGGACAATCGTGGATTCGCTCACCCCGGTCGCCTCACCCAGCTTTGCCGCCGTCATAAACGCGGCTTTGTCGTAATGCTCCAGAATATAGTCGCAGATGCGGCGCTGGCCCTTGGACAGACGGCGCATTGCGCCCATACGCTCTATGAGTTCATAATTCTGTTCCACGGTATGCTTCCTCCCCTTTGTTCCCCTGCATTATAGCATACCGGGAAATGAATTGAAAGAGATTTTTACCAATTTTGCAGGATTTCATTCAGCATTTTGCATATTCGTCCCAGGCAGCATGAACCGCGCAGGCGTTTGTTTCAAAAAAATACAAAATACGCAGATTCCCTGTCCATATAGATACCATAGTTTTTTCAACAAAAAATGCGGCCGCGCACCCTTTCGGTCCCGCGCGGCCGCATCATACAGCTGCCGTTATCGTTCGCCTGCCCGCTCAAACGGCGGCCGGAGAATCTTTTTCTTTTCGCCGTCATACACAATTACGCCAAAGCCGTCGCCCATACAGCGGCCTGATTTTAAATAAGCCAGGAAACTGCGCTGAAGCGCCGTATCCTGCGCGGCCTGATCCAGCTTTTCCGCATCATAGGGGCGGCTGAAAATCCGCCAGAAGTTCCGGTTGGCAGGATCCTGCTTTTCGCCGATCACATCAAACAAGTCATAAAACGCTCGAAGATTGCCGTTTTCCGGGAAAAGCGGATAATGCGCAGGGTACAAAAGCCAGGTATTGCATACAAAGCACATCGGTCCGGCCGGCTCGTCCCGCCTGTAAAACTGGTACGCGCTTTGAAGCGAATCCAACACCAATTCCCGCCGCAAGGGCCCCTGGGAAGGAATATGGCAATTATATACCAGATCGCCCTTTTGAATCAGCCCATGATAATCATCAAAGGGAAACCGGCTCTTTTCATACTGCAGCCGGCCCAGCTTAAACCGCCTGCCGGTATAAAATCCCTTATACCAGGCGCAGGAGGCCGTCCCCCAAAGATCGTATACTTTTTTACATTCCAAAAGCTTATAGCGCAAATCCTCAACCACGTCCCAATACAGCGCTTCAGACAAGCCCCATTGCCGGTATTTTTCCCGCAGATCGCCTGCGCACAGAATCAGAAAAACCATATCCAGCGTATAATGGTGAACGCCCGCGCGCTGCGCCAGCGCCTGCAGCTGCTGTAAATACGATTCGTCCCCCGGCAAAAACAGGCTGTCCCGCGCCTCGTACAAGGCCGCAAGGATCTGCGGCTGCGCAGCAAGCGCCGTCCAGCATTGCGCAAGCGCCCGGGATGCCTCAGGGGGAAAACACAACTTTTCACAAAATTCAAGAACAACCGCTTCCTGTGCCGGCCAATTGGTTTCCATCATAAGCCTCCCTGCTCAAAGTCTGTATCGTTGATCTGATAAAATCGTCATCGGGCCGGACGCCTGTCCAAACGACGGCCGAAGAAAATTCCGTCTGCATTTCGTGTTGCATGATACCCGCAAACATGGAAACCGCATGCGGTTTTGTATCCCCCACAAACGCAATATTGACGCCCCATAACCGCCCGTTTATGCTTATTTACAGCCAAATACAAAAAGGAAAGCAAAAGCCCGGCATTTTTCAATACCGGGCTATTTGGCGGAGAGTTAGGGATTTGAACCCTATTAAGATGTTGATAAATAAGCATTTTTCATGATTTGTGTCACATTTCATGGCGTATTTCATCAAAAAACGCTTTCGAAACGCCTTGCAACAACGCGGCAAACTGTGCCCTTTCATCCGGGAAAGTGTGAATATAAACCTGATCCAGCATTCGGCTTGAACTGTGTCCCATCAGCTCAACAAGATACATTTTCGGCACACCGGCAAGCGCGGCACGGCTCGCAAAATAATGCCGCAGCGCATGAAACCCACACGGCGGCAGGCCTTTCTGTTTTAAAAATTTCGCCCACCTGTTCGGGATTTGATCCGCATCAATCAAAGACAACCTTTCACGATCCACGCTTAACAATATCCTCAAAAGCTCATCCGTCAAAGGCAATTCACGATACCCAGCCTCTGTTTTCGGCTCTTTTTCATGGATCCTGCCATCATCGCCCCGAACCCTTGCGCGGCAAATGCACAATTTTCCCCCGCGAATATCCTCCCGCCTGACGGCGGCGGCTTCGCTTGCCCGCAATCCGCATTGAGACGCAAGCAGAAACGGAATTTCAAGCGGATGCCCCTTGACCGCGTTATAATACATTGCGATCTGCTCCGCCGTTGGGATTTGGATTTTGTTTTTCTTTTTCCTTGGCAACGTAACAACTGCGGAAAAATCCGGGCGATACACCTTCAGCGCACCGGACAGCAGACCATAAACATTCGACACGGTTTTTCCGCCGAATGTCGCCGCCTCCACGCTCACAAACCGCTGCACATCCTCTGCCCTCAAGCCCTGCAAAGACTTGTCTTTGATGCCTGCATAATGGTTTTTCAGATAACACTTATAATTCAAAACTGTTGCCGGCGAAAGTGTTTCTTTTTTAAGCTCAATATAAGCCGCAATTGCTTCCCCGACGCGCATCCCGGTTTCCTGCGCCCTGGCTTCCTGCGCCACATACTGCGCCGCCAAAAGCTCCGCTTCCTTCTTCGTCGGCGCGGTAAAGCTTTTATAGATCGACTTCCCAGCCTCATCCTTACCGGCGTATGCCCGCGCACGCCAGCTGCCGCTTGGCAGTTTCTTTGCCGTTGCCATACTCCGAATCACCTCCAAATGAAAAACTTCGCACAAACACAAATACCCGTTGACAAGCAGTACTATATATAATATCATTATACAAAGAAGGTGATACCATGAAAAAAACAGAATTTGAAAAACGCCTTGCCGAAATCGAAGCCGCCGAACCCGAAACCATGACCCCCGAAGAAGAAAAAAGTCTGCACGCCGCGCAAGCCATCAACGACGGGGAGACCGTCGACTACGATGAATTCATACAATCGCTGGAAGATTATAGCGGCCGTCTGGTTCTGCGGATCCCCCGCAGCCTGCACAAAGCCCTGAAAGAAGCCGCCGCCATAGAGGGCGTCAGTCTCAACCAATACATGCTCTACAAGCTTGCCAAATAACCCCTGCCGCCATCGCCGCCCGCCCGGGCGGCTTTTTATTTTTCCAACCATCCCTCTACCCCATACTCAAACCGCTGCCATCCCAGCCGCTGCCCGCATCTGCCGCAATAGTTTTGATATTCGCGTTCCAGCAAAGTCCCGCACTTTGGGCAAACCGGAAAAAAGGTCATCTCATACAGCTGAAAATGCCACCGAACATCCCTTACCGTCATCGGCAGCCGAAACGCCATAAACCGGCGCAGCAGTAATATCAACCTTCTGCGGCTTAAATCAATCGTGCGCTTAGTACTTTGCCCGCAGTTCTACCACTTTTCCCAATATCACCACCGGAAGCTTTTCAACTTCAACGGCACTGTAAAACATCGGTTCATACGCCGGATTCGTCGGTATAAGCATAATCCCTTCCGGGCGCTTTTTGATGCGCTTTACAGTGGCTTCATTGCCATTGACCAATACGACCGCCGTTTCTCCGCTTTCCACATCCGGCTGCTTTCGCACAATGACCACATCGCCATTGGATATTTTAGGCTCCATGCTGTCCCCCTTGATCTGCAACGCGAAATAATCCCCGGCTTCGGCCATCTGCGCGCTGATCTCTTCATAATCCAAAATATCTTCCACTGCTTCAATCGGCACTCCTGCCGCAACCTTTCCCAATACCGGGATCCACTTGCTTCCCGGGCGCGTCGGCACTGGTGCGCCGCTGCCTTCGTATCCGCTATCACGACCAAGTAAGTAATCTATGCTGACACCAAAAAAATCTGACATTGCTATCAAACTTGAATTGTCTGGCTGACTGCCACCCGTCTCCCACATCGCTATTGTTGACCTTGAAACACCCATCTTCTTTCCTAGTTGCAGCTGGCTTATTCCCTTTGCTCTTCTTGCGTTTTTAATATTATTGTCCATATTCTGCACCCCTCTTCATTATAATGTCAAACAAATTGACAGGCAATATTTTTTCAAAAAACATCGTCAAGACTATTGACATTTATACCCAAAGGTGCTATTATTATGTCAAGATAACTGACAGAAGGTGATATATCATCTGTAAAAACAAAATAAAATCGCTGAGATTGTCAGCCAATTTAACGCAAAAGGAACTTGCGCAAAAAGTCAATGTTAGTCGAACTACCGTAACCATGTGGGAGACCAACAAATCACTGCCGAGAGCAAGCCATATTCTGCTGATTACCAAAGCCCTCGGCTGCACGCTCAACGACCTGTTTTCAGATACCCCCTAGCTGATGGACGAACACAAGGAGAGACGGTCATGCTTCGAAAAAGAAAGCTGCTGGAACAAGAACTGGATCGCGTTAGGAAGATAGCAGACGACGCCCGGCAGGAAGCAGATTCCTATATCCAGGCAGTGCAGCTGCTCGCCCAAACGGATACGCTGGAAGCACTGCGCACATGGCTGGTTCAAGCCGTATTCTGCGACCCGCCCTGGCGCGTCCCGCTCCGTCAAAAAACAGAACTCATGCAGCTGCTAGCAGAAATTGAAATGTATCGAGACCAAAAAGCTGGCTGCTGCAAAAATCGCCCCAACAACACTGACCAAGAGTGCTAACCGCTGACGACGCACATCATCGATGCGATCAAACAGTTTGCTTTCCGCACTATATTGCGTCTGGGAAGATGGCGCACGATTCGCGTACACATAGTTGCCAGCTTCCAATTCCTGCATGTATTCTGGCGTAATCCGCGCATCCTTCTCCTGAAGCTGCTGGATTGTCAGCACAACATTTACAGAATAGCCGAAACAGCATGCTACCCGTTTCATCATTTTGTATTTGTTTTTCCTGTTTGATTTCACATTCTCCCCCCTGGCGCGCCATACGCTGCACAATAACCCCGCCAACGACCTGTTTTCAGATACCCCCTAGGGCTTGCACACCTTGCAGGGCACATATCCCTGCGCAATCGCCTGATCATGCGCAGCCCCAACCCGCAAGAAAGGAGTTCCCATCATGGACACAAACGAAACCATAATCCCCTTCGAGCCTCTGGAAATGGCCAACGGCCACAACAGCGTCTGGGCGGAAATCCACGAAAAAAGCACGCGATACGGAAAGATCGAGCTGCCCATTCAAAATAAGATCATCTTCCCGGTCTCCTCCGTATCGCTTGCCGTTGCCCTGCTCAATACCAAAAACTGGATTGCGATATACGCAACGAAACTGGAAGGGCATGACGCACCCATCATCTGGATGCAGAAGCACAGCGGAGAACGATGCCAAATTACGTTTCAATAGGCTGTTCTCCAAATAAGAACTTAGTTGCTTCCTGTGCTTCCTTTTTCCGTTCCTTACCGCGCGGCCAGCCTAACAGCGTGCCATACCATACACCGCCGTTATAGCTGGTTTTCGCAAAAGGCTGCAAGTAAATCCAGCCATCCTGAAGCATCGCGTTGATGTACTGCACGTCGTCCGCGTACTCAACTGCTTCAACATCAGGAAACAAAGGTTTCAAGCGTTCCATCTGCGCACCTCCTTTCCTGTTCAATTGTTGTTATGGGCATCAACTTATTTTACCGCATAAGGAAAACATTGACAATGTTTTTCGATCAAGGAGGCGCCATGCGAACCAACCTGAAAAAAGCCCGCCAGGCGGCGGGCATGACGCAAAAGCAAGTCGCGGAAAAGCTGGGGATCAGCGAACGGTATTACAAATATCTGGAAGCAGGACGGTCGATCGGTTCCGTTGACCTTTGGGACGCGCTGGAAGACATTTTCAGCGTTCACCAGCGCTTCTTGCGAGAAAGTCATCCCGACCAAGAAGATAGTCCGTAGATATGTCCAGCTTGTCGGCAATTCGAATAAGCAGCTCAAAAGAAGGTTCTCGCGCCCCGCTTTCGTAATGTCGATACCCACGCAAGCCGATCAAAAGATGATCTGCCATCTCCTGCGCGGTAAAACCTCTTTGTTTGCGGACGGATTTAAGACGCTCGGAAAACATAAAAAATACCTCCTAAAACTATTGACAATGAACATATTGTACACTATAATACAAATATAAACAGTGAACATTTTGTTCATCTCGTAAGGAGGCATCCAAACAATGACCGCGCAGCCCGACACCATCCACGCCGCCCTCGGCATCGGCGAGCAAACCCAGTGCTGCTTAAACTGCCGGTACTTTTTCCGGCACTACATCCAGACGGTCGGGAAATGGGGCGTCTACGAACCGCTCGATCAGGGGCATTGCTGCTATCCGCGCCTGAAGCGTCGTGAAGCCACCGACACCTGCACGTACTTTGAACCAAAACAATAGCAAGGAGGTTCACAGGTGCCAGCAAATTCATTTTTCTGGGTCATACCAATGCAAAACGCAAACGTAACGATCACATCCCCGCCAACGGCGTTTTTCTGGATCGTCGCATTGGTTGCCATAATTGGCGCCGCGATCGGCGTAATTCAAAACTGGCGATGCTTCGGTTTTGACCTGTTGGACATTGTCATGCACCTGATCGGGTGGAGCAGCATTGCCGTCCTCGTCATCCTTCTTGGATGCCTCTTGGCATCACTTGGTTGATATTTCAAACCCAAACGATAGAAAGGAGCGCCCCCATGGCCAAAAAATCAGTCGGCAAATACGACGCCAAGAACATCGGCGTCATCGCCGTGATCGAAAAGTACGCAAAGCTTTGCGGCCTTGCCAACGCCGAGCAAACCGCGCTGGCCCTTGGCATCTCGCACGAAACCTGGCTCAGACGCCGCCGCGAACCTGGCAAATTCTTCCTGCGCGAAATCCGCACCGCCGTTTCCGCACTGAAAATCCCCCCGGAAGAAATCGCGGAATACCTGCTGTGAGCGCAAAAAAAGCGCCTCCGGCGAACCACCGCCAAAGACGCAAGTCAAAACAACTGTCCGTATCTTACCACATTCCCCGCAGCCTGTCAAGGAGGACAAGCCCATGTGTCAAAACAACTG
>DCTY01000064.1 GCA_002329335.1 Christensenella sp. UBA1428 | reverse complement strand
GAGGGGCTTAGCCCCTCTTGCAGGAGTCCAGAGGGCAGCGCCCTCTGGCAAGAACCGGAACACCCGGCCTGCCTAGCAGGTCGAGTGCACAGATGTCCAGATGGCAGCGCCCTCTGGTGAAAAACAGAATCGGAGGGCCGCAAAGCGGCCTGAAGGCGCGACCCGTCTTTACTGCGGCGCAAGCTGCGCGGCATAATCCGGAGGCAGGGGCGCAAATTTGGTATATTCGCCCAGCCAGGCCAGCTTGACGGTTCCCAGCGGGCCGTTGCGCTGTTTTGCCAGAATAATCTCGGCGACGTTTTTTTCTTCGCTTTCCTTATTATAATACTCATCGCGATAGATGAACATAACCACGTCGGCGTCCTGCTCAATGGCGCCGGAATCACGCAGATCCGACAGCATCGGGCGATGGTCGCTGCGCCCCTGGGGGGTACGCGACAGCTGGGAAAGCGTCACGATCGGCACATTCAGCTCTTTGGCCAATCCCTTGAGCGAGCGGGAAATTTCCGACACCTCATTTTGGCGGCTTTCCGCGCGCCGGCCGGTGCTCATCAATTGCAGATAGTCGATGACCACCAGATCCAGCCCATGCTCGATCTGCATCCGGCGCAGGCGCGAACGCATTTCGGAAATGGAAATCCCCGACGTATCGTCGATATAAATCGGCGCGCCGCCAAGCGGCCCCAACGACTCGGCCAGCTTGGTCCAATCCTCGTCCGTAAGCGCGCCATGGCGTACATTTTCCATATTGACAAAGGAATAGGAGCATAAAAGGCGCTGCGCCAGCTGTTCGCGGGGCATTTCCAAGGAAAACACCGCCACTTTTTTCTGATACCGGATCGCCGCATTTTCAACGATATTCATGGCAAAGGACGTTTTGCCCATCGAAGGGCGCGCGCCGATAAGCACAAACTCGCCGCCGTGCAGCCCCGTGGTCAGATTGTCCAGCGCTTCATAGCCCGTGGGCACGCCGCTGACCGCGCCCTTGGTCACATACAGCTGCTCGATGTTGTCATACACCGTCAAAAGCGCCGGATTGATATGGCGCAGCGCCTCGCCCGAGCGCTTCATCGAAATATCATAGATCAGCTTTTCGCTCATATCCAGAATCTCGGGCGTATCCCGCTGGGCGCTGTAGCTTTCCTGCGTAATGCGCGCGCAGGCGTCAATCAGCCGGCGCAGCGTGGATTTTTCCTCCACAATGCGGATATAGGCCGACGCATTGACCGTCGTGGGCACAAACTGGGACAGTTCCGTCAAATACGCCAGCCCGCCGATGCCCTCCATCGTACCGCGCCGGTAAATCTCGTCGGCAACCGTCACCAGATCGATGGGCTTGCGCGCCGCATGAACCGCCTGCATGGCGCTGTAAATTTCCCGATGTGCGGCGGAATAAAAATCCTCCGGCGCCAGCGACTCCTGCGCCAGGTACGCCGCTTCGCCGTCAATGAGCATACAGCCCAGCACGCTGCGCTCCGCCTCCAGCGAATGCGGCATTACCCTGGGATCGGACTGCATGAAATTCCCCTCCTTGGCAAACAGGTGTCATGCGCCGGGCAGCGCCCGAACGCCAGAAAACCCATGCCGCAATCAGACGGCATGGGCAAAACCGTTTTACCCGGTTTATTTTGCAACGACTTGCATCTTAAGCGCCGCCGAAATTTCGGGGAACAGCCGCACCTCGCATACCGCGTCGCCGGTCTGCTTGATGCCGCCGTCGGGCAAAAGGATTTTGCGCCGGTCAATCTCAAGGCCATAGGTTGCCTTGAGCGCGTCGGCCACTTCCTGATTGGTCACCGCGCCGAAAAGCTTCCCGCCCTCGCCCGCGCGCACGCTCACAGTAACCTTCATATCCGCAAACTTCTTTTTCAACTCCAGCGCCTGCTTTTTATCCTCCTCAAACCGGTGCACCGTAGCGGCCTTCTGCCGCTCGATCGCGTTGAGGTTGGCCGCTGTAGCTTCCTGCGCCAGCTTTTTGGGAAAAAGGAAATTACGGGCATAGCCGTCGCTGGCGTTGATGATATCGCCCTTCTTGCCGGAACCGCGCACATCTTGCAGT
Organism: Christensenella sp. UBA1428; assembly: GCA_002329335.1. Classification (GTDB taxonomy): domain Bacteria; phylum Bacillota; class Clostridia; order Christensenellales; family UBA1750; genus UBA1428. The sequence goes on along the minus strand of DCTY01000064.1, from coordinate 3,618 downwards.
AAAATCACTTTCATGGTGTTTCCTCCTTGCAGGACCTATTCCGATTTACCGGAATCGTCCTTTTTGTCTTCTTTTTCATTCTGCTCCAAACGGTCTTTGTCCGCAGGCTTCTCCCCGGCGTCAGGCTTGCGCTGCGCCGCGTCGCCGGGATCTTCCTTGGGCTTAAAGCCGCCGCGCAGCAATTCCCTGAAAAACTCCGGCAGCTCTTCCTCGTCCAGCTCCCGCACATCGTGCGGCTCGTCCTCGCCCTTGCGCTTTTGCACCACCAGGATTTTGCCGCCCTTGCCGCCCTGCGTCCGCACCGAAGGCGTCATCCGTTCAAACAGCGCCATCAAACACAGCACCAGCGGCAAAAACAACAGCAGCAGCGCGATCAATACGGTGCGCCACAGCGCTCCCGACCCGCGCATGCGCATCATATACGCCAGCGCACAGGCGCCATGAATGGCAAACAGCGCCTCAAACAGCCGCCAGAGCGCGCTTGCCGTGGGCGCAAGCTGCGGCAGCGCCGTCAACGACAGAACATAGCAGCAAAGCGCCGCGCCGCCCAGCGTACGGGCGGAATATTTGGGCATGGCCCAACGGGCAAGATCCTCCTTTTTGCCGGCAAGCTCGATTTGCCCCATGCGCGCAGCCACCCGGCGCGCGGCAAAAACCGCCAGCCCGGCGCCGTACACGCAGTATGCCAGCACATCGCCCGGCAAATTGGCGCGCAGGGATTCCTCCAGCACATAAAGCAGCGTATCCAGCTCAAACTCGCTGCCGTAAAGCTGCACAAAGGATTGCTGGAACATGGCCTCAATTTCCGGAGTCAGCGTAAACATCTGGCGGAAGAAAGCCATCACGGCCTCCACGATGTCGCCGTAAAACCGCTGGAAAAGCAGCGCTGCCAGCAAAATCACCAGAAGCACGCCCGCGCTGCCGCCTAAAAGCTGTTCGGTAAAGCTGCGTTTGGCGTCCAGCACCAAAACCATAACCGAAAGCGCGCCAAAGACCACCAGGCCAACGAGCAGCGCCAGCTGCCCGCCCAGCAGAATAAACGCCGCCAGCGTCAGAAAAGCCGCGCCGGCATAAGCGCTGATCGTTCCGCGGCGTACCCGCAGCATGCACAGCGCCGCCAGCCAAAGATGCCCCACCGGCATCACCGCAAAGGGCAGCAGCAGCAAGCCGGCCACGCCCGGTCCCAGGGCCGTCAAAAGCCCGAAAAGCAAATCTTTTGCCTGATACGGCCTTTTTTCCGGGGCCGCGCCGATGCTGTTGGGCATAGGTTACTCCAAATCTGAATCTTTTAAATTCGTTGCTTCGGACGCTTCGTCACGCCCGAGCCATTTTTCATACGCAGCGCCCTCCAGCACAACGCGCCCCACCTTCATGGTGCGGTAGCCGTCCTGTTGATCGGGCTGCTCCAGACATTTCATGCAGTTATCGCAGATCTTGGACGGATCCAGATCGCACCGGTCGCAGGCGCCGCATCCCGTGCAGCGCTTGTCCGGGTTTAGCACACAGGCACGCTCTGTCAAAGCCGCGCACATCCTTTCCTGCGCTTGTCCCGGCCGCAGGGCAAGCCCGCGGCTGAACCATTGTTTTTTATTATATCATATCTTCGCATCTTTTAAAAGAAATTCCATTAAATTCGAAAAACCGCTGCCTGTTCTGCGCCGTCAGGCGTCCGGGAAAATCCGTCTTTAAACTTCTCTTTTTGCCGTCAAAAAAAGCGCGCGCCAAAATCCGTTTTCTGCCCGTAAAAAATTGCGCGCGCCGCACATTTCACCGGCATGCCGCCGCACCGATTTTTGCTGTTTGCCATACGATACAGTGTGAGCCAAAGGCCACGCAAACCATAAAAGGAGGAAGCGAGATGTCATTTTACTCCTACAAAAACACCAACACGGACATCGTACCCGGCCTGATCAAGGGCGACGCGTCACGCGGGCTGTGCGAGCGGGCGTGCATCCAGGTACATAAGGTGTTCGACTCCTGCCTGCAGCAGGAGCAGCTGACCAACGTGGACGTTACCGTCACATCGCTTTGCGCGCTGTGCGACGACGGCAGCGGCGCCACGCCGGTCATTACCCCGCCCATCAGCTTTGAAAGCTGCCGCAGCGCAGCCACCAAAGGCACCATCCGCAACCTGACCATCGACCGGCTGTGCGACCGTCCGAATTTCGCGCGCGTGCGCGGCACGGTCGATATCCCCATCGACATCCTCTTTGTCGACGCCAACGGCCAGGAAGGCATCGGCCGCGGCGTGATCAGCGTCACCAAGGATGTGCTGATGTACATTCCCGACGAATCCATCGTGCCCTTTACGCTGGAAACGCTCGTCAGCGCCATCTGCGTCACCGGCTCTTATCGTGGGGACAACGTGTTCCGCATCACCGTATGCGTCACGATCATCCTGAAAATCCTGGCTGAAGTGGATCTGCTGGTGCCCACCTACGGCTACTGCCCCGTGCCGCCGTGCGAGGAATTTGCCGAAAATGTCTGCGACGAAATTTTCAGTCTTCCCATTTTCCCGCAAACGGGGGACTGCGGCTGCGGACCGTATCCCAACACCTAAACCGCCCGCGGCAAGCCCCCCCAAAAGGCGCTTGCGCCCTGCGCCGCAAGGGCAGGGTTTCAGATTTGAACGCCCGTTTGCACTGCGCCCGGAGGGATTTTCCCTTCGGGCGATTTCTTTTGGCCGTCCAATGCCGGGCAGGCTTTACGAAAAAATGCGCGCGTGCTAAAATGGAGCAAAGGAAATCTCCGGCCGCTGCCGTTTTCCAAATTCTAGTTCAAGGAGCGTACGCAAATGAAAGAATGCATCATCGCGCAAAATGCCCCCGCCGCCATCGGCCCCTACAGCCATGCCGTCGCCATGGAGGGCATCGTCTTTGTCTCCGGTCAGCTGGGCGTCAATCCGGACAACGGCGCGCTGGCTCAGGGCGTTTGTGCGCAGGCGCGCCAGGCGCTGGCTAATCTGCAGGCCGTACTGGAAGCTGCCGGCGCTTCCATGGCCGACGTGGTCAAAACGACCGTTTTTGTCAAAAACATGGCGGACTTTGCCGCCGTCAACGAAATCTATGCCGCGCATTTCCCGGGCGACTTCCCGGCGCGTTCCTGCGTGCAGGTCGCCGCGCTGCCCATGGACGCGCTGGTGGAAATCGAAGCCGTCGCTTTTAAAAGCGCGGATGAAACCGTTTCTTTTTAACGCGGCAGCCGGTTCATATTTTTATCAAAGCAGCGCGGGATTCTTCTTTTCATACCCGATTTTCCCATACGCCCCGGAAAACAGCCGCGTTTTTCGGGGCGCGCTGCATTCTGTTTTGGCTTTTGGCAAAAGTCTGCGCAGCGTGGATTGCCTGCGGCCGCCATGGCTGTTACAATCAAAAAAACGCGCGCGCCAGGCGCCGCGTTTGAGGAGGCAATGCATATGGACAGCATGAAAATCGGCAGGCTCATCGCGCAGCTGCGCAAAGAAAAAGGCCTGACGCAAAAAGATATCGCACAATCGCTGGGCGTTGTGAACAAGACCGTTTCCAAATGGGAGTGCGGCCTGGGCTGCCCGGATCTTTCGCTTTGGCCTGCGCTGTCGCAGATTCTCGGCGCGGACATGCCCTTACGGTATAATTACGA
>DCTY01000026.1 GCA_002329335.1 Christensenella sp. UBA1428 | reverse complement strand
CCAGTGCTTGCGGCACAGGCTGACATATTGGCTGTCCCCGCCCAGAAGAATCTGGTCGCCTTCCTTGATGACCTTGCCGTCAGCCACGCGGGCGTTGCAGATGGCCTTTTTGCCGCACCAGCAGATCGTTTTGACCTCTTCAATGGTGTCGGCCCAGCACATGAGCCATTGGCTGCCCTCAAAGAAATTACCGCGAAAATCCGCCCTTAGCCCATAGCAGATGACCGGCACGTTATAATCATCCACCAATTCCGNNGCCCTCAAAAAACTCCCCGCGGAAATCCGCCCGCAGGCCGTAGGCAATCACCGGCACGTTCAAATCATCCACAATATGCACCAGCTCCTGCACCTGCGCCTTGGTCAAAAACTGCGCCTCGTCCACAATGATGCAGTCATACTGGCGCACGTCGTACTGCGCCAGCTCCTCCATAAAAACGCATTCGGTGGACAGGCCGCAGCGAGATTTCAGGACGCGCTCCCCGTCGCGGTTCTCCAGCGCCGGTTTTACCATCAGCACCCGCTGGTTGCGCTCCCGATAGTTGTACTGCACCATGATGGCGTTCGCCGTTTTGCTGGACCCCATGGCCCCGTAACGGAAATACAGTTTCGCCATGCCCGTTCTTCCTCCTTTACGCGCGTCTCTTGATCCGGCTATGGTTCGTCATCCCAGCACGCCCAGATGCTCCAGCAGAATTTTCACGCCCATCAGCACCAGCACCACGCCGCCGAAGCGTTCCGCCAGGGTCTTGAATCGCATGCCGAAAATATTCCCGATTTTCAGTCCTACCGCCGACAGCACAAAGGTCGTTACCCCGATAAAGAGCACCGCGAACACGATGTTCACCCGCAGGAAAGCAAAGGTAACGCCCATGGCCAGCGCGTCGATGCTGGTGGCGACAGCCAGGGGAAGCATGGCCCTGGGCGTGAAGCAGGCGTCCAGCTGTTCCTCCTCCCCGAAGGATTCGCGGATCATGTTCCCGCCGATCAGCGCCAGGAGCACAAAAGCCACCCAGTGATCCACGCTGGTAATCAGCGACTGGAACTGCGTGCCCAGCAGATAACCGATCAACGGCATCAACGCCTGAAAGCCGCCGAAGTACGCGCCTACGCACAGCGCGTTGCGCGGCTCCGCCTTCTGCACCGAAAGGCCCTTGCAGACGGATACTGCAAACGCGTCCATGCTCAGCCCCACCGCAATAATAAAAAGCTCGACCAACGACACAGCTCTGCACCCTTCCCAAAGCCTATAAAAGGCAAAGCGGCATTATCCTGTGAGCAGTCGCCGCTCTGTTTACAGCTTTTCCATTATACGATAGGCCTGCCAACAAAATCAATGCCTTTTTCCCATTTCCTCCTTCTCTTGCGATCATCCTTTCACGTGCTGCATAAAATACCGCGACTGATGACACGGCCGAAACTGAGTACAGCCCCGCGCATTGTCCCGCTCCTAATCGAAGGCCGTTGTTGAGCGCATAGCTTTGCCTGCACGGCAACTGCGCCGGCAGGCATTTGAGCGAGAAAAGACTTTGCGAAAGCATATGTCTGCCCATGATACGCAACCATCTGATATGCATGCCTGCGCCGCTCGCAATGGATTCCCTTCGGATCTTTTGCGGCTCCAAGCATGAAATGAAGGGGCATATCCTCCTATCCAAACTGGTCTATTGGCAGAAAAAAGCTGCGCGTCAACCGTTATAGCCGCCCACTTCGAGAACTTCATGGGTCGTATCCGCGATGTCCACGGTCCAGCCATAACCGTTTATGGATTCAAACTTGATGGTCCACCGGCACGCCTCCGGATCATAGTAGGCTTCCGTCAGATATTTTTTGACGTATTCCTCCTTCAGTTCCGTGCGTGCGGCAAGAAGCGCTTTGCCCGCAATCTCCTTGATATCCAGGGCATTGCTCTGGGGGGATTGCCCATCGTTGGCGTCAACCCAGACTTCCGCAATTTTCTTCGTTGACAAATGGAAAGTGAATGTCCACATGGGATGTGCGGGAATGTTCCGGAAAAACTTGACGCTAATCAGGCGTTTGTATGATGCGATCTAAAAAAAATTATTATTTTATAAGTACAATGTGTGATTTGGACGCGTTTTTTCAATTCCTTCAAAGCGCTTCGCAAGATGCTTGCCGGCAAAAGGCAATTTTTGCGCGCATACCGCTAAACCAGTCAAAAAAAGCCCCCCCTCGATCCTACGCCGCCACGCTACGCACATTCATCCTCCGAAGATGAGCAACGGAAGGAAGAAAAACCTTCCTAAGCCGCCCGATGCTTCAAGCGACGCGTCAGCGCGCGCAAGCTGCCGGAGAGCAACGCAAAACCGGCGCCCCGAAGGCGCTGCAGGATAAGTGCCGGCGTATGAACAGGATGCGCGGATTTTCCGTATTTGTGCGAAAAGTGGCAAGCAACGGCTTTTCACCGGGAAAGAAACGTGCTATAATGAATTGAAAACAAATCGAAGGGGGTTTTTCCCATGGCGATTGTAACCACCAAGGAAATGTTCAAAAAGGCT
>DCTY01000005.1 GCA_002329335.1 Christensenella sp. UBA1428 | reverse complement strand
CTTTGTTCAGTAAACATCAATTAACACACCATTTTTAATCTTTGCATTTTTTCTAATATCGGGAACAAAACCGGATTTTACAGGGGCACAGATACTCCCTTTTAGAACCTTAAAAACACCGTCTTCAACTACGGCTTCACCTCTTGCTTTTCCAAATCCTTTTACATTGCGTTCTAAATAATACTTTCCATCGGGTAAAAAGTCGGAGTCTGATTTTACCTCAAATTCTCTTACGGCGTCATCAAACACTTCTTCTTTTGTTTTCTCTTCCGGATATATCTGTTTTCCTTCAAATGAAGATAGTAATTGGATGACTAAATCTATATCCAATGCGAACAATTCGGTGTTCGGCACTTTGCTTTTGCTAAAAATCTCATCGAGCAATTTTTCTTTTGCATCATAATCGTCTAATTCTATTGCGAACCTGCGCTTTAGACCTGCCACATTCGAGTAACCGTTTCTTTCTAAATGGTACATACGCGACTCAAAATTTTCAGTACCGGTTTTCCCAAGCTTAATGAGACCGGGCACCACCGTAGTCATAACATATAGGATTCCTTTTGCCATGATTTTTATCCCCTACTCCTTATAGTGATAAACAAACTACCAATATATTTCTATATTTTTTAACTCTTTAGCCCATAAGTTTTCAAACAAATAACTCAATGTCAAACTTCGATTCCTATAAATGACCGGAATTATAGTAAGGAGTTTTTTAAAACAATTTGACTGCTCTAGTCCTCACTCTACCTTGTCTGTAATTTATAATTCGCCAAAGCACCTTTTTGGTTGAGGGAAGGGAAATTCCATTGGCGGAGAACCTCATAAACCCCTACGGCTACCGCATTTGACAGGTTCAAGCTGCGGGCATCATCAATCATAGGTATTCGCACGCATTTGTCCGGATTGCTTTTAAGCAAATCTTCCGGAAGTCCCGCCGTCTCCTTGCCGAAAAACAGAAAAACATCCTCGGGGTAAATAATATCCGAGTAAGTCTGCCCCGCTTTGGTGGAGAAAAAATAAAAAACCCCCTTGTTATTGCTGAAAAAATTATCAAGGTCGGTGTAATAGTTGATATCCAGCAAGTGCCAATAGTCTAAGCCCGCTCTTTTGAGTTTTGCGTCGTCAATTTTAAAACCCATAGGCTCCACAAGGTGCAGGCGTGCGCCGGTAGCGGCACAGGTGCGAGCTATATTACCCGTGTTTTGGGGGATTTGCGGTTCCACAAGCACTATGTTAAGTGTCGGCAATAAAACACCTCTTATTTCAAGCTCAGTTAAATAAGGCCATTGCCTTTTCAACATCCCCGTTTACAATCAACTCAACGGCTTGCCCTGCCTTTTCCGCTACGGGACGAAGGCAGGCAAGCTCGTCTTTTTTCAATACGGAAAGCACCCAGTCCGCCGTATCCATTTCCGGGTGCGGTTTTGCCCCTATACCTATTTTTATACGGGGAAAATTATCACTGTTTAAATGCAGGATAATACTGCGCAGACCTTTTTGTCCGCCGTCGGAGCCGTTGCGGCGAATACGCAGTGCCCCTAAAGGCAGGCTGATATCGTCGGAAATAACCAAAACGTTTTCCGCGGCGATTTTGTAAAAATCGGCCGCTTCTCTTACTGCCTCGCCGCTGTTGTTCATGAAGGTCTGAGGCTTCATCAAAAGGCAACGCTTACCGCCTATCCTCACATCACAGATAAGGGATTTAAAGCGGATACGGTTGATTTTGACACCGAGTTTTTCCGCCAAGGCATCCGCGCACAAAAAACCGGCATTGTGGCGGGTAAAAGCATATTTGTTACCGGGGTTGCCAAGCCCTACCACCAGAAACTCCGGGCCGGCGGAAGAAGCTCTCGGTTTGCGAAAACGAAAAATCAAAAATTAAAACCCTTTCGGAGAAAAATTAGTCCTGATGCTGGCGTCTGTAAGGCTTTTTGGTATCGACCCAACCCTTTTTGTTCACCTGTCTGGAGCGGGCAATAGCAAGGGCATTGTCGGGCACGTCTTCGGTTATCACCGAGCCTGCGGCGGTGTAGGCGTTTTTCCCTACGGTGACAGGCGCCACAAGGGCTGTATGGCAACCCAAAAAGGCTCCGTCCTGAATTACGCAACGCTGTTTATCTTTGCCGTTAAAGTTTACGGTGGCACAGCCGCTGCCAACATTAACATCTTTGCCAAGTTGCGAATCCCCGACATATGAAAGATGAGATATCTTTGTGCCTTCGCCCACAACGCTGTTTTTAATTTCAACAAAATTCCCAACCAAAGCGCCGGCCTCTATCCGGCTTCCGGGACGCAGTCTTACAAAGGGACCCAATTGGGCATCATCCTCAACTACGGAAGAAAAGCATTGAACATTATTCAGGGTAACCCGGTCACCTATGGTGCTGTCTTCAATAAAGGAATTCGGACCTATGGTGCAAGCGATACCTATTTTGACCCTGCCGCGGATTATGGTTCCCGGCATGATAAGGGTGTCCGCACCGAGTTCAACATCGGGTCCGATGATAACGCCGTGGTCACAGGGGATTGAAACCCCGTTAACCATGTGCCTTTCAAGTTCTTCCCTGCGGGCAATTTCGTTGAGTTGGGCAAGTTGTATACGGTCGTTTGCTCCGAGAACAATTTGCTGGGTACGGGCACTGAAAGTGTTCACCGGCTGGTTCATGTCCTTTAGTATTTCCAAGGTGTCGGTCAGGTAATATTCTTTGTTTTTACTTTTCCCGGGAATGCGGCTGAAAGTTTCAAGACGTTCCAAAGCAACTAAAAGGGCTTGAGCTTTAAACCAGTAGGCCCCGGAGTTTACTTCGTCTATCTTTTTTTCTTTTTCGTTTGCTTCCCGTTCTTCCACAATTCTTTCGAAAGCACCGTCCGATGAACGCAGAATACGGCCGTAGCCGTGGGGATTATCAACCTTGGAGGTTATAACCGTGGCTGCATTGTCCGACTGCTTGTGAACATTCAGCGATACTTCAATGGTTTGAGAGTCTACCAAGGGGGCATCCCCCGCCAAAACGAGCACATTGCCGCCCGAATGGCGTAAAATAAAATCTTTTGCCTGGGCAACGGCATGCCCCGTCCCCAGTCTTTCCGCCTGCTCAACGGTTTCAATTTCATTCCCCAGGTGTTCACGAACCACATCTCCTAAATGACCGGTGACAACACANNCACTCCGCCTTTTCGGGTTCTGTCGATGACCCAATCCAGCATGGGCTTAAAGAGCACTTCGGCAAGCACTTTGGGTTTGGCGGACTTCATTCGGGTTCCTTCCCCCGCCGCCAGAATAATTGCGCAATCCTGTATCACAATAATCCTCCTTCCCTCAAATTACAATTTTAAAAAACATAAGTTTCAGTAAGCTTAATTAAACTTTCTTCAAAAAGCTCCGCAGTTTGATTAATACACGGGGAACACCGCCCAACAGTGTGAGGAAGCCTTTAAAGGGTTTATCTCCGTTGAGAATGCGCAGCAAACCGCCTTCGATCATCTTGTTGCTGGCAAGTCCGCCGCTCATTGCAATAAAGCTGCGGAAAGGGGTCTGCACCGCAACGGCGTTCATCATGCCGGCGTTCGGCCCCTTGTTGAAGGTGTTGAGTAAAGATATGAGCATCCTGTTAATCCTGCCGCCCCATTTTGTATGGGCTGCATTTTCAAAGTTGTCGGTCAAATCCAGGGGGATGGATTTATCTTTAACGGTAGGCGGCAAAGGTCTGCCCAGCAAAGTTTCAAATTGCTGTGCCGAAACTTCCGCCACGGTTCCCGAATAGTAGTCGGGCAGCGTTTCGGACAAATCTTTGAGGGGCTTACCTTCAAAGGTTGAGTTAATCTCGACTTGCGCTTTGAGCCTTATATCCGCGCTGGAGGCGCCGACGGCAATCTCAAAACTGCCGCTTTCAACCCGCCAATCGGCGGAGTCGGTGTCATAAAAAGCGAAGGCCCTCTTGTCCAGAGTTACGCTTATTTCTTTTTCCTCTCCGGGGTTTAAGAATACTTTTTCAAAACCTTTAAGTTCTTTCTCCGGTCTGAAAACCGTGCTTTGGCTGTCGGCCACATAAATCTGTGCTATCTCCGCACCGGCGGCGGAGCCGACATTTTTAACTTTGAAAGATACGATGAGGGTTTCGTCGTCTTTCATGGCAGTTTTATCACAGGCTATATCGGAATACTCAAACTCGGTGTAGGAAAGCCCGAATCCGAATGGAAACAGTACGGGTAGGCCGACCTTTTCGTAGTAGCGGTAACCGATGTAAACGCTTTCCCGATATTCCACAGTAGCGGGGTTGCCGGGGAAGAAGTTAAAGCAGGATGTATCCTCAAGTTTAAAGGGATAGCTTTCCGCCAGTTTACCTGACGGGTTGACGGCGCCGGTTAGAATATCGGCTATGGCGCCGGCTCCCGCCTGACCGCCCAGATAAGAGTTGAGCAGTCCCTTAACTTTATCAATCCAGGGCATCTCAACAGGGGAGCCGCCTGCCAAGATTACTACGGTGTTCGGATTTGCGGCGCATACGGCTTCCACCAACTTGTTGTGGGAGTCCGGCAGCCTCATATGGGCACGGTCAAACCCTTCGGATTCATAGTCGTCGGTCAGCCCGATAAATACAAGGGCTACCTCTGCCTGAGATGCGGCTTTTGCAGCCTGCTCTATCAGCGCCTTATCGGGTTTATCGGTTTTTACACTGTATCCGCGGGAATAAGAAACTTCTACACCCGATTCGGTAAGGCAGTCAAAGGCATTGTCCAACTTTGTGGGGTTGATTCTGGAACTGCCGGAACCCTGATATCTGGGGGTTTTGGCAAGTTCGCCTATAACAGCCGCCTTTACGCCCTTTTGCAAAGGCAGAATATTTTCTTCATTCTTTAACAGCACCATGGATTCACCGCCTATGCGGCGGGCAATATCGTGGTATTTTTCAGAATCGAATTCGCCGCCTTCACTCAAGGCTTCGGCGCCGGCAAAAATAAGGCGGAGCAGTCTTTCAACACTCTTATCCAACACTTCTTCTTTTAAGGTTCCGGCTTTAATTGCCTGAAGAATTCTTTGAGTTCCTCTTCCGCCGGAGAAGGGCATTTCCAGGTCGTTTCCTGCGGCGAGACCCTTGTCCCTTTCATTTACGGCGCCCCAGTCGCTGACAACAACACCCTTATAGCCCCATTCGTCCCTCAAAATCGAGTTTTGCAGGCGATTATTTTCCGTGCAGAACTCACCGTCTAAACGGTTGTATGCGCTCATAATTGTTGCGGGGCTTGACTTTTTAACGGCTATCTCAAAAGCGGTCAGATAAATTTCCCGCAGCGCTCTCTCGTCTACCACCGAGTCCACGGTCATGCGCCGGGTTTCCTGGTTGTTTACGGCATAGTGCTTAATAGATGTGCCTATTCCCTTGGACTGAACCCCTTGAATAAAGGCGGTTGCAAGTTCGCCGGTAAGCAGGGGGTCTTCGGAGAAATATTCAAAGTTTCTGCCGCACAGGGGTGAGCGCTTAATGTTAACGCCCGGCCCCAGCACAACGGCTATTCCCTGATTTTTGCACTCAAGGGCTATGGCTTCACCCATTTCTTTCAGGAGCTCTCTGTCCCAGGAGCAGGCGGTTGTGGCAGCGGTGGGATAACATACGGCGGGCACGCTCCCTAAAAGTCCGCTGCTCTTTTGGTTAGGGTCCCTTTTACGCAGACCGTGAGGGCCGTCGGAAACCATAATGGAGGGAATACCGAGTTCTTCAAAACTTTTCAGATTCCAGAAGTCCTCTCCGTCACAAAGGGCGGCCTTCTGCTCCAAGCTCATTTTCTTCAACAGGTCTTTGATTTTCACACTATAATCAGTCATCTTGTTCTCCTTCTCCTCTAATTATATCGCAATTTTACTCTGCAAATTTAAAACCGCAGCATTTAAACCGCCTTACGTACAGACTGCTCCGACAGGTTGTCAGCGGATGAAAATGAAGTTCAGGGGTAATCATTTTATACTGTTTGATTATTCCTCGTCTTCGTCCCAGGTCGCAATTCCCAAAACTTCCGCAGCTTCACCGTACTCGATTTGCTCAACGCTTTTAAGCTTGTTTTGAATAATTCTGTTGCGGTTTTGAGCCTGACCTATGGTGTTGCCCGCTTCGTCAATCTTTTTCTTCGCTTTATCCAGCATCACGCCGAACTTGTCATACTGAACTTTAGCGGCCGCCAACAGGCTGCGTACTTCATTGGCCTTTTCGTTGATGGCAACGGCCTTAAAGCCCATTGACAGAGAATTCAGAAGGGCGGTTATAGTCGTAGGGCCGGCAATCATAATGTTATAATCCCGTTGGAGTCTCTCAGGCAGACCTGTACGGGATGAGGCAATTTCGGCATAAAGTCCTTCAGTTGCGAGGTACATTATTGCAAACGGGGTTGTTACGGGGACATTGATATACTTTGCTTCCGCTTTCGCCTCTTCCAAAATCCTTTTTTCCAGGGCTTTGCGCGCCTCCTGCACGGCGTCGGCATCCGCACGGTCAGCCGCATCGCAAAGGCGCACATAATCTTCCATGGGGAACTTGGAGTCCACAGGCAGATAGGTAATCTCCTGATTGTCTTCGCCGGAGGGGATTTTAATGGCAAACTCCACTCGTTCCCCGCTGTTGGGGCGTGTGGCAAAATTGCGCTCATACATATTGGGTATGGTTTGGTCCAGAATACCTTCCAACTGAACTTCCGCCCAAGTGCCCCGAGCTTTTACATTTGTTAATACCCGATTAAGCGAGGTAACATTGTCGGTAACCCCGGTTGAAAGCTCTTTCATCTCGCCCAAAGATTTGTTTACACTTTCAAGCTGGTCGGACACCGTTTTAAAGGATGCTCCCAATCGGGTTGTGAGGGTTTCGTTGAGTTTTTCGTCCACAGTGGAGCGCATCTGATCCAGCTTTTTCTCGTTGCTCTCCTGCAAGCGTGCGATTGCTTCGCTTATTATGCGGTTTTGCCTCTCGTTTTGCTCGGAGTTGGTTGTATAAATATTGGTGAGGGAAGTGGTCACTTTTTCCGACAGTTGCTTTTGATGTTCCAGGTTGGCAAGCTTCATCTCTTCAAGTTTTGCGCCCATATCTTTAAGACTCGCTGCCGTTTCTTCCCGAATATCCTTTTGGAATTGGCCGCTTTCCCGACGGCTTCGCTCAAACTCATCCGCATTCTGTCTGCTCAGTCCGTCCAAACGTAAATTAAGGCCGGAAATAAGGCTTTTGATTTCCGCTGAATCTTTATTCTCTCCGCCAATGCCGGATTTGCTGATTTTTATCAGTACAATCAAAGATAAAACGCAGGCAACCGCCGCAAGCACAAGGCTGAGAACGGGAAAAAAATAATCCATTATTGTGCCCCCTTGAGAACAACCTGAAATCCGGCTCAATTATACCAGAACATGAGGGCAGTTTCAACGGTTTACCGCCTTTGCCGGACGGTATGCTGCTGCCCGGCTGAGATAACAAAAGGTTCGGAAAATGTCAACAAAACTACATAAGGGCGGCCACATTTATTTATTGCAATCATGCATAGTAATACCGCCTAAATTCTGTTAAAATATCATAGGCTGTGAAATTCGACTTTCACGGTGCAAAAAGCGAGCTTAACAATTCGACTAATTTATTGGAGGTAGTATATTAATGAGTCACAAGTATGTTTACCTGTTCACTGAAGGCGACGGCACCATGAGGAACCTGCTCGGCGGCAAAGGCGCCAACCTTGCCGAAATGGCAAAAATGGGCTTGCCCGTACCCCTCGGCTTCACAGTATCTACGGAAGCCTGCACCCGTTATTATGAAGACGGCAAAACCATCGGCGACGACATTATGGTTCAAATCGATGCAGCTCTTGCAGAGATTGAAAAGCTCAACGACAAAAAATTCGGCGACCCCGCAAAACCCCTGCTCGTATCCGTGCGTTCCGGTTCCAGAGCTTCCATGCCCGGCATGATGGACACCATCCTCAACCTCGGCCTTAACGATGAAGTTGCAGCCGGGTTGATCGCCGGCAACTCCGACCCCGTTTTCAAGCGCTTTGTTTACGACTCCTATCGTCGTTTTATTCAAATGTTCTCCGACGTGGTTATGGAAGTGCCTAAGAGCACTTTTGAAGTTATCATTGACGAGATGAAAGAAGAGCGCGGCATCACGGAAGACTCCGAGTTTACCGCTGATGATATGAAAGAAATGGTCGCCCGCTTTAAGGCATACTACAAAGAACAAAAAGGCACGGACTTCCCCAATGACCCAAAAGCTCAGATGATCGAATCCGTCAAAGCCGTGTTCCGCTCTTGGGATAACCCCAGGGCAAATGCTTACCGCCGCATGAACGATATTCCTTACTCCTGGGGTACTGCAGTTAATGTTCAGCCCATGGTTTTCGGCAACCTTAACGATAATTCCGGTACAGGTGTTGCCTTTACAAGGGACCCCGCCACCGGTGAAAAAGCCCTTTTCGGCGAGTATCTCATCAATGCTCAGGGCGAAGATGTCGTGGCCGGTACTCGCACACCGAGCGAAATAAGTAAGCTAAAAGAAGATATGCCGAAAGTGTACGAGCAATTTGTAGGTATTGCAGATTTGCTTGAAAAACACTATAAAGATATGCAGGATATGGAATTTACCATCGAGCGCGGCAAGCTCTATATGCTTCAGACCCGCAATGGCAAGCGTACTGCGGCTGCGGCGCTGAAAATCGCGGTGGACCTGGTGGACGAAGGCATGCTCACCACGGATGAAGCGATTCTGAAGGTTGAGCCCAAGCAGCTGGATACCCTGCTGCACCCGATGTTTGATGCGTCTGTGCTGAAAAAGAGCACGGCGATTGCCAAGGGCCTGCCGGCGTCTCCCGGCGCAGGCTGCGGCCGCATTTACTTTACGGCGGAAGAAGCCGCCGAGGCGGCGCGCAAAGGCCAGAAGGTTCTGCTGGTGCGTAACGAAACCACGCCTGAAGACATCGAAGGCATGGATCTTTCCGAGGGTATTTTGACGGTTCGCGGCGGCATGACCTCTCACGCGGCGGTCGTTGCCCGCGGCATGGGCCGCTGCGCGGTTGTTGGCTGCGGCGAGCTGCGCATCAATGAAGAAGCCAAGACGCTGACCGTGGCCGGCAAGGTGTATCAGGAAGGCGACTATATGTCCATTGACGGCTCTACCGGCAATGTCTACGGCGAACAGATTCAGACGGTTGAAGCGTCTGTGACCGGCGATTTTGCCCGTCTTATGGATTGGGCGGACAAGGCCCGCACGCTCCAGGTGCGCACCAACGCGGACACGCCGCGCGACGCTGCGCAGGCGGTCAAGTTTGGCGCCCAGGGCATCGGCCTTTGCCGTACCGAGCACATGTTCTTTGACGCGGACCGCATCGGCGCGGTGCGCGAGATGATCCTGGCCGATACGGAGCAGCAGCGCAGAGCCGCGCTTGAAAAGCTCCTGCCGATGCAGCGCAGCGACTTTGAAGGCCTGTACAAGGCGATGGAAGGCCGTCCTGTGACCATCCGCTTCCTGGATCCGCCGCTGCATGAGTTCCTGCCCCAGAAGAATATGACGGAGGAAATCGAAGCGATTGCCAAGGAACTGAACGTATCGGTGGATCATATCATCGAAAAGATTGATTCCCTGCATGAGTTCAACCCCATGATGGGCCATCGCGGCTGCCGCCTTGCGGTAACTTATCCGGAAATTGCGCAGATGCAGGCGCGTGCGGTTATTGAAGCGGCGATGAACGTTTCCAAGGAAACCGGTATTGAGATCCATCCGGAAATCATGATTCCGCTCGTCGGCGAGGTCAAGGAACTGGCCTATGTCAAGTCCGTTGTGGTGGATACCATTGAAGCGATCATGCAGGAGCGCGGCCAGAAGGTCGAGTACAAGATCGGTACGATGATCGAGATTCCGCGTGCGGCCGTGACGGCTGACGAAATTGCCAAGGAAGCGGAGTTCTTCTCCTTTGGCACCAACGACCTGACCCAGATGACCTTCGGCTTCTCCCGCGATGACGCGGCGAAGTTCCTGGGCTCCTATTACAGCAAGAAGATCTTCGAGTCCGATCCCTTTGCCCGCCTGGATACCAAGGGCGTCGGCCGCATGGTCGAAATTGCTGCGGATCTGGGCCGTAAGACCCGCCCGGACATCAAACTGGGCATCTGCGGCGAACATGGCGGCGACCCGAGCACGATCATGTTCTGCCAGAAGGTTGGTTTGACCTATGTTTCCTGCTCGCCCTATCGTGTGCCGATTGCGCGCCTTGCGGCTGCGCATGCTGCGATTCTGGCAAAGCAGAACTGATTGGGTTTTGGTTTAAAATTGATGGGATTAATTGCAATCGCGCGTACCTCAAACGGGTATGCGCGATTGTGCTTTTTTGGGAAGCCCGGGTATGACTGCGGGAAATATACCAAAAAAAGGCGCGGGAACCGTTTTTGTGTTTGCATGTGCCGCCGGATGTGGTATGATAAGCCTGTCAGAAAAACTGAAGGGGAGAATGGGCCATGAAACAAAAACTGTGTATTGTCGGTTCCGGTTGGCGGGGGCAGTTTATTTTAAAAGTTGCCAGGCTGCTGGAGGATCACTTTGACGTAGGCGGCATTGTCACGCGGGATGCCCAAAAGGCACAGATGCTCAGGGAGCGGTATTCTGTAGCCGTTTATTCGGATTATCTGGACATGGTCCGGACGGAAAAACCCGATTTTGTCTGTGTGGCGGCGTCAACAAAAGCCTGTGCGCAAATCGCGGCGGAGCTTTGCAAAACCGGCATGCCGGTTTTGATGGAGACGGCTTATCTTGAAAATCTGACGCAGATGCTGGAATTTTACGATGCGGTCGGCAAAACGCCGTTTGCGTTTATGGAGCAGTATCATTTGCAGCCCATGCAGCAGGCGCGGTTGGCGATTGCTCAAAGCGGCCTGATCGGCGGCGTTTTTGAGGCGCAGATTTCTTTGGCGCAATGCTATCACGGGATTTCGGTGATGCGCAAGTTCCTTGATACCGGATTTGCGCCTGTAACGATTCGGGCAAAGGAATTTCAGGGCAGATTGATTGCGGGGCCCGGCCGCGGCGGCGACCCGGAAAAGGAAGAAATCCAGCCGGATCCCCAGACGCTGGCGTGGTTTGATTTTGGCGATAAGCTGGGTGTTTTTGACAATTCAAAGGGGCAGATCCGTTCCTGGGTGCGTTCGCAAAGAACGCTCGTCTATGGCGACCGCGGCGAAATCAACGGCGATCAGCTGCGGTATCTGGACAATTTGACGACGCCGATGACCAGCGCGATTGGACGCTATCAGATCGGTCAGGGCGAATGCCTGGAGGGCATCGGTTTTAAAACCATTCAGGCGGCCGGACGCGTCTGGTATCAAAATCCCTTTGAAAAGCGGCCCCTGATTGACGACGAAATTGCCGTGGGCAGCTGTCTGGTGAAGATGGGGCAGTATGTCGCCGGCGGGTCGTGCTTCTACAGCCTTGCACAGGGGCTGGAGGATCAATATCTTTCAAGGCTTATGGAGCAGGCGGCGCAGCAGGACGGCGCGGTTGTCAGCCAGCGCCAGCGCTGGGCGCAGTAGGCGGCGAATCCAAAAGCGCCGGCGGACGGTGTCTGCGCAGGCGCTTGCGCGGAGGGATTGGAATGGATAAAAAACAGGTTTGCGAACTGATTGAACAAATTTTGGATTCCGGCGCCTTTAAGCGCGCCGTGCTCAGCCGCCCCAAGCAAAAGCAGACGCTGCGTGCAGACGCGCGTTTGGTGATGCTCAAAACCGGGCAGGTGCTTCAGCTGGCATCCTATCAGGCAGACGGCAAGGCGCTGCACCGCAATGTGCCGCGCGAGCAGGCGCCGCAGGAGCTGATTGCATGGATGCTGGCGCAGTTTAAACAGCTGAATCTGATCACCACCGGCGGAGACTGCCAGATTATGGCCAATTCGCAGGATGTATTTCACGTTGTCAATCATATTCGGCTGGATCAGGCGCAAAAGACGCAGGTGCAGGCGCACGACGCGAAAAAGTCGTATATTTTGCCGGAGGCGCCCACGCCCTTTCTCAACCTTTTGGGCGTTATGGATCCGCAGGGGCGCGTGTATGATAAAAAACGCGCAAAATTTCGCCAGATCAACCGGTTTTTGGAATATGTCCGCGATGCGGTGGACAAGCTGCCGGATAAAAGCGGCCTGTGCGTTTATGATCTGTGCTGCGGGAAAGCCTATTTGACATTCGCGCTGTATTATTATCTGGTGGAGGTGCGCAAACTCGACGCAGTGGTTTACGGCGTGGACCGCAAGCAGGACGTGATGGACCATTGCGCGCAGATTGCGCAGCAGGTCGGCTTTGACCGGCTGCATTTTTCCTGCGGCGATATCGAATCGGTGCGGCCGGCGCAGCGGGTGGATATTGTTGCGGCGCTGCATGCGTGCGATACGGCGACGGATGTGGCGTTGGCGCATGCGGTTAAATGGAACGCGCAGGTGATCCTTTCTGCGCCCTGCTGTCAGCATGAGCTGGCGGGTCAAATGCGCGCCGATGCGCAAAACGGGCTGTGGAAGCAGCCGCTTTTGCGCTATCGTATGGCGCAATTGCTCACAGACGCGCTGCGTACGCAGGTGCTGGAGCTTTGCGGATACGCTGTTTCGGCGGTAGAATTCATCGACCCGGATCAGACGGATAAAAATCTGCTGCTGCGCGCGGTGCGTACCGCGAAAATCCTGCCGCGCGCCAAACGGGAAGCACTGATGAACAGTTACCTTGAAAACACGGCGCGTTACGGCGTTTCGCCCACGCTGGCTGTGCTTTTGCGCGACCGGCTTGAAATGTAACGGCACAGGAAAGGAAGGCGGTATTTGGATGCAGCGAAACACACCGATGCTGGAGCAGGTGCGGGCCTGCAGGGGATTTATCTGCGATATGGACGGCGTGATCTATCACGGCAACCGGCTTTTGCCCGGTGTTGTGGAATTTCTCAATTGGCTGAAAGCTGAACGCAAGGAGTTTTTGTTTTTGACCAATTCCAGCGAGCGCTCGCCCAAAGAATTGCAGCAGAAGCTGGCGCGCATGGGGCTTGAAGTGGGCGAACGCCATTTTTATACCAGCGCGCTGGCGACGGCAAGCTTTATCCGGGCGCAGGCGCCGGGCAGTTCGGCGTATGTGATCGGCGCGCCGGGGCTGCTCAACGCGCTGTACGAGGCGGGCATCACGATGAACGATGTGGATCCGGATTATGTGATTGTGGGAGAGACTTCCACCTATAACTATGATACGATTTTAAAAGCGGTGCATCATATTCAGCAGGGCGCGCGTCTGGTGGCCACCAATACCGACCTGACAGGGCCAACGGAGCACGGCCTGATTCCCGCCTGTCGGGCGCTGGTTTCGCCCATCGAGCTGGCGACAGGCAAGGTTGCCTATTTCGTCGGCAAACCCAATCCCTTGATGATGCGCACCGGCCTGGAGCTTCTCGGCGTACATTCCGGGGAAGCGGCGATGATCGGCGACCGGATGGACACCGATATTGTGGCGGGCATGGAAAGCGGGCTTAAGACCGTGCTGGTACTTTCCGGCTGTACAACGCCCGAGATGATGGCGCAGTTTGCCTATCGGCCCACTCTGGTGCTCGACGGCGTAGGCGCGCTTGCGCAGACGGTGAAAACACAGGAACAATAGGACGATGCTTCAGTATGAGGGCAGGTTTTCGCAAAGGCGTTTTTGCGTTCTGGACGGAGCCTGTCTTTATTTTGTATTTTTTTGCATGGTTCCCTTTATTTGTCAGGTATCTGCTGCGCCGGTTTGCGCAAGATAAGAGCGAAAACAAGCGCCGAAAGCGAAGGTGCAAGCGGAAGATGAGAGGATTTGGATGAGACGAATCGACCAGATTGCGGCCCTTGCGGTCATTGACGCAAATTCCGGCAAACGCCTGGGCAAGATTGCGCAGGTGCTGTTGGACGGACCGCAGCGGCGCATGGCGGGCGTTAGCCTCAAAGCGGACAGATGGTTTGAACCCATGCGGTTTATCGCGTTTGAAAACATCGCGCTTTTTGGCAAGTTCAGCATGCTGGTCGACCCCAAAATCAAGTCACCCATGCCCGAGGAGAACCTGAAGCTTGGCAGCAGGGTATATGCCCAGGACGGCACACGTCTTGGCTGGTATACCAACGCGCTGATTGATGAGACGGACGGTACGATCTGGGCGCTGGAGTATTCCCAGGGGTACATCGGCGATCTTTTGGGGCAGAGAAGCTGGGTGCGCGCGTTTTCATGCGGCGCAGAGAGCATTTCGGTGCTAACGGATGAACCAATGCTCAGAATATGACGCAAAAACACACGTTCGGCTTTATCAGATGAAGGCCGTTTGTGCGTGGCGCATGCTGACACAGGTCGTCCCTCTGCGCTTTTTTCAGTATGACAGGGGAGGGAAAAGGGATGTTTTGCAAGGTCAGACAGGTAAAGGCGTTTTTGACAGGCGCGGCGCTGGGCGCGATGATGCTGGGCGCGGGCTATATGGCGTCGCAGCCGCAGCTGCGCCGTACAATGCGTAAAAAAGGCAAAAAGGTCGCTTCGGCGATTCAGGACTGGTGCGACGACATGTTTTGAAAGCAAGACGCTGAAGCGCAGCAGCAGGATGGGACGGTGCGGGAAAAACCGCATGCGGTCTTAAAGCCTGTGCCCGCGGCGACGCAGGCCGTTGAGCCTGACGGTTCGGATGCGCTTGAGCGTGCAGACCTGGCGCAGGATCCGGACGCACACGTCGGCGCGCCGGATGAAAACCCAACGACGGTTTATCAGGCGCAGCCGGATCCGGATGAGATTTAAATCCTTGGACAGAGGGATCCATTTTTGTGGGATCGGCGTAAAAAGGTTTGGCCGGGGCGTTTGCAGGCGGCGGCGCGAGATGGTGTGAGTGGGGGAATCGTGCGTGCTTTTCATGCGCACGATTGCAGCGGGAACACGCTGCGCGCAGGGCTTGCCGCAAAGAGCGGCGGAAAAAGCGAACATATTTTGAACGCTGAAGCGGAGGTATCCTTTTGCTTTGGCGTTCCAAAATATCCTTGAGGAAGGATGATCCGGGAAATACGGTCATTTTGACGTTGGTTCCCGGCATCGCCGGCTTTGCCGGCAAATGGAAGAAAATCGAAAGGTTTTCGTATTTTGCAGCCCTGCAAGCGGCTTTAGCACGCGGCAGGGCTGTTTCAAATGAACTCGCAGATTTCCTTTGAGGCAGCCGAAAACACTTTTTCGGCAGCCTGAAGCGGAGGGCTGCCTCTATTTTTGCCAAAGGGGGACGACTGGGTGCGCGCAACGCTGTGGATCTACGCAGGTCTTGTTTTCGCGGCGGCGCTGCTGCTTGCGCTGTTTTGGCGGCCGCTGGCAGCGGTTGGAAAAATTCTGCTGGCAGCGGCGCTGCTGGCGGCGGTATTGTCGCCGGCGCAGAAACGGCTGGAACGGCGCATGAAACGGGGTGTTGCGGCGTTTTTGTGCATTTTGGTACTCCTTGGGACCGTTGCGGTGATCGTCATGCTCTGTGCGCCGGTGTTGGCGCGCCAATTTGGCGAACTGAAAACCACGCTGCCGCAGCTGTTGGCGCAGGCGCAGCAGTGGATTGAAACTGTCAATGCGCTGCTGGATGGCGTGGGGCTTGGCATACAGCTCAACTGGGACGGCTTTGGCGCGGCAGTCGGCGCGCAGCTCGGCGCCTGGACCGGCCAGGCGGTGTCAATTGCGGCGGATGTGGGGCAATACCTTTTGGCGCCGGTCATTGCGTTTTATCTGCTGCGCGATCGCGCCGGTTTAAACGATTGTGTGCTGCGCGTCCTGCCGCCGGCATGGCGGGCGGGCTGGGAACGCTTTTTCTATGATTTTTCAACGGCTTTTGGGGATTATCTGCGCGCACAGCTGCTGATCTGTGCGTTTACCGGCGCGGCTACGGCGCTTTTGCTGGCGGTAATTGGTCTGGATGCGGCACTGCTGCTGGGACTGCTGATGGCGATTTTCAATATTATTCCTTATTTTGGACCGATTCTGGGCGCAGTGCCGATCGTGCTGGCGGCGATGCCCGGCGGCATGGGGCAGGTGCTTTGGGCGCTGGCGGCAGTGGTTGCGGTGCAGCAGATCGAGTCCATGGCCATCACGCCCCGGCTCATGGGGCATTTCTGCGGGTTTCATCCGGCGGTGGTCATGCTGCTGATTCTGTTTGCGGCCGGTGCTTTCGGTCTTTGGGGAATGCTGCTGGCGGTGCCTGCGGCGACGCTGGTGCGCTGTGCGTGCAGAAGCTGTGTTTTTGAGAAAATATACGGGAAAAATGTTTGAAATCGGGGGGTATCTGTAGTATAATAACCCTATCACGATTAGGGAGAGAGGTTTGGACATGCCTGGCAGCTTTGATGAAACCATGCGGTTTAAGCTTGAAAGCCAACCCACGCGCAGCGCGCATGATATATTGATCATCGTTTACAATGCGCTTTTGGAAAAGGGATATGATCCCATCAATCAGATTGTCGGTTATATCATCTCCGGCGATCCGACCTATATTACAAGCCACAATAACGCCCGTTATCTGATTCGCCGCATGGAGCGGGACGAGCTTTTGGAGGAACTGGTGCGCTTTTATGTGCTCAATCAGAAATAACGGCCGTGTGCTGGGGCTGGACGTCGGCGAAAGACGCATCGGCCTGGCGTTAAGCGACGCGCTTTTTTTAACGGCGCAGCCCTACGATACGCTTTGGCGCAAGGACGAGCAGACGGATTTGACAGCGCTGTGCGCCCTGATTGCACAAAACGGGGTGACGGTGCTGGTCTGCGGCCTGCCGCGCAATATGGACGGTTCAGAGGGCGTGCAGGCGCAGGTGACACGGGATTTTGCACGGAAGCTGGAAGTACAAAGCGGTCTGCCGGTTGTCTTTGTCGATGAGCGGCTGACCACGGCCAGCGCGCGCAGGACGTTGATTGAAGGCGGCGTGCGGCGGCAGTCCCGCAAAAACGTCATCGATAAGCTGGCGGCGGTTTCAATTCTGCAAACGTATATGGACCGGCAGCATGCCGGTTTTTGATAAAGGAGAGGTTTATGTCTGAAAATTTTGACGCGCAGGGCAGCCTGATTGAGCTGCTGGATGAAAACGATAATCCTCAGATGTTTGAACTGATTCATGCGCTCAGCTATGAGGACGAGGACTATGTGGTGCTTGCGCCGGCAGAGGACGACCCGGACGAAGAGGAAACCGGCGTGGTGATTTTGCATGTGGTTGTCAGCGACGATCAGGACGAACAGTACGAAACAGTCGAGGACGACGCGCTTTTGGACAAGTTGTTTGCCCAGTTTGTTGCTGAAATGGAAGAAATCGAAAATTTTGAGGGTTAATTGCTTTTTAAGATGCTTGCGCCGCGTGGGAATGCTCCCTTGCGGCGTTTTTTATTTGGCACGATGACGCTGGTTTAGGCGGAAAAAACGGACATATGCGCTGGTTGATATGAAAAACTTCACGATTTTCGGAAAAAATGCTTTTCAATTGATGCAGAATCTGTTATTATAAATAGTAGATGTTTCGGGTAATACCCTAAAATAAATTTCAGTCACGCAACAATCACCAAGGGAGGATCTCCATGAAGGACTACAGAACCGAAAAACTCCACAATGTCGCGATGATCGGCCACGGCGGCGATGGCAAGACCACGCTGACGGAAGCCATGCTTTTCGCGGCCGGCGCCATCGAGCGCATGGGTAAAACCGCTGACGGCACCACCACGACGGACTATGATCCCGAGGAAATCAAAAGAACGATTTCCATCAGCGCTGCGCTGGCGCCGTTTGAATGGGAAGATAAAAAGATCACGCTGATCGATCTGCCCGGCTATTTCGATTTTGCCGGCGAGCTGACCGGTCCGCTGAAAATTGCCGACTGCGCGATGATCGTGATGAGCGCGGTTTCCGGCATGGCCGTCGGCACGGAAAAGGCGCACAAGCTGTGCACCAAGGGGCATGTGCCGCATATGATCGTCATCAACCAGATGGATCGTGAAAACGCCAATTATGATAAATGCCTGGCGCAGCTGACGGAAAAGTACGGCTCCAACATTGCGCCGATTATTGTGCCGATCATTGAAAAGGGCGCGTTTGTCGGTTATGCCAACGTGCTTACCGGCAAGGCCTACAGCGGCAGCGGCAAAACGTTTAAGGAAATTCCCGTCAGCGCAGACGTTCAAAGCCATATTGAATCGCTCAAGGACGCAGTGTATGAAGCGGCGGCCGGCGCGGACGACGAGCTGATGGAAAAATTCTTTGAGGAAGGCGAGCTTTCCGACGAGGAAGTCAACCGTGGGCTGCGCATTGGTATTGCCGACGCGACGATCGTGCCGGTTGTATGCGCCAGCGCCGTTACGGGCGTAGGCATCAGCGCGGTGATGGATACCATCATCAACATTATGCCCAACTCCGTTGGCAAGGAATATAAGGGCGTCAACCCCAAAACCGGCGAGGCAGAAGTGCGCAAGGCCCTGGAATCCGAGCCGTTCAGCGCGCAGGTCTTTAAGACGGTGGCCGACCCGTTTGTTGGCAAGCTGTCGATGATCAAGGTCTTTTCCGGCAAACTTACCGGCGATATGACGCTGTATAACCCCAATGTGGATAAGAATGAAAAGGCCGGCACGGTTTATACGATGTTGGGCAAAAAGCAGACGGCTGTGGATAAACTGATCGCCGGCGATATCGGCGCCCTGGCCAAGTTGGCCAACACGGCCACCGGCCACACCCTGTGCGACAGCGCCAAGCCCATCCAGTACGATACCATTCATTTCCCGGCGCCGGTCATTTCTCTGGCGGTTGTGGCCAAGAAACAGGGCGACGAGGATAAAATTGCCACCGGCTTGAATAAGCTGATGGAAGAAGACCCGACCTTCACGGTGGAGAAAACGGCCGATACGAAGGAAATGGTGATCTCCGGCCAGGGCGAGGCGCATCTGGACGTGCTGATCCGCAAGCTGGAAAGCAAGTTCAAGGCCGAGGCAATGCTGGTGGATCCCAAAATCCCCTATCGTGAAACCATCCGCAAGGCCATCAAGGCAGAGGGCCGTCATAAGAAACAGTCCGGCGGTCACGGCCAGTACGGTCATTGCTGGATCGAATTTGAGCCGATTTATGATTCGGATCAGGATTTCGAGTTTGTCGACAAGGTAGTCGGCGGCGTTGTGCCTCGTTCGTTCATCCCTGCGGTTGAAAAGGGTCTGCGCGAGAATCTGCCCAAGGGCATCATTGCCGGCTATCCGATCGTTAATCTGCGCGCAACACTGTACGACGGTTCCTACCATGCGGTAGACTCTTCGGAAATGGCGTTTAAAATCGCTGCGCGTCTGGCGCTGAAAAAGTGTGTGGACGCTTCTCCTGTGCTGCTTGAGCCGGTTTATCAGGCCAAGATCGTGGTGCCCGACGAGTACATGGGCGACATCATCGGCGATATGAACCGCCGCCGCGGCCGCATTATGGGCATGAACCAGGTCGAGGACGGACAGGAAGTTGTTGCGGAAGTGCCGCTTTCTGAAATGTTCAAATATGCGACGGATCTGCGCTCGATGACGCAGGCGCGCGGTTCCTTCTCGATGGAATTTGTCCGTTACGAGGAAGTACCGGCCAATGTGGCGCAGAAGATCATCGAAAATGCCAAGCTTTCCGACGACGACGAGGATTGATCAGACTGCTTTTGAAAAGCGTCCGTTTTTGCGGACGCTTTTTTATTTTCAATGTTTTGTATTTAAACGGCGCCTGCGCCGTTTTTTTGATGCAGCGCGGCTGCGGATTTATCTTTAAAGCGAGCGATTGTAAAAGCGAAATGGTTTTACACGGCATGGGTTCTGTTTTGCAGGTGCGATGCCGTTTGGGTAACCCCTTGACGGATCTTTCTGTGCGGCGCAGACGGAATGGGAAAACATCCGCCGGCGGCCGCAGGAAGCAATTGCAGCGGACAAAAAAGCGGGGCGGGCGTTTGGGGGCGTGCAAAGAAATTCCGCCGCGTTTTTTGAAAGGGAGAAGGTCTGGAAGCAGCGCAGCGTCTCTTTCGTCAGACCTGCTGCCAGAAAGCCGAGTGGTTTCCGGGATGCTTTTTGCGAGGGATGAAAGAAAATCATGAAATTAATTGCTTGAAAGTGTAGACATTTTCGTGCATTTGTTTTATAATGGATTCATAATAAAAAAAGTAATCATATTGTTGGGGTATTTAATTCAGACCGATTGTTGGCATTTCCTGGATGAACGAAAATATCTGCTTTTACGTTCCGATATGCGCGTTGCTATGCGTACTGGTTTAATGAATGTCTAGATCACACAGGGCGTGTGTTTAGAATATCATTTAGGAGGTATATCCGTATGAACAAAAAGCGTATCAGTCTGCTGTCTTTGCTGTTGATCGTGCTTCTGGTGCTCACATCCTGCGCCAGTGGGACGACCGGTGCGTCGTCGACGGGCTCCGCCGCCACGACCGCACCAGCCGCGCAGGGAAGCGCATCCGCCGCACCTGCGGATACAGCCGGCGCCGCTGACGCTACTGGGGAGCAGGGCGATGGTCCGGCGTTTTATGCTGTGCCCTTTGCCGATGGGCAGGTTATCAAAATTGGTATTTATGAAAACTATTTGACGGGTTATACCTATGCCAGCGGGCTGCCGGTATGGGAACAGCTTCAGGAAAGCACGGGCATGAAGGTCGAATGGGACACGACGCCTTCCTCCGAATATAAAACGGTTATGCAGACGCGTCTTGCTGCCGGCGTGGATCTGCCGGATTTCATCTGCTGCAATTTCAATCAGATGAAATATGTCAACGACGGCCTGATCATTGATTTGACCGAATATATGGATAAATGGGGCTATTATACCCACTATTATCTGTATGAACAGGGCAACGATTACATCCTGCCGTACATGCAGGGCCCTGACGGCCATATCTATTTCTGGGCGGACGACGTTGCCGGCACCAATGCGGCGGATCCCTATGTGTGGATGTATCGCGAGGATATGCTGGCCCAGACCAGCGTGAAGGAGCTGGTGACCATCGACGACTGGTACCAGGCCTGCACGGAACTTTATCAGCAGGACAATTCCATCATCGGCATGATGTGGGTTGACGCCTGGAAGGATGTCGCGCTTGCATGGGATCTGCACCTGTATGGCACGCAGGCCGGCTGGGCCGTAGATGAAAACGGCAAGGTCGTGTACGATTACACCGATCCGCGGCTGGTGGAGGTTCTGCAATTTTTGCAGAAGTGCTATAAGGAAGGCCTGCTGGATAAGGAATTTTTGGACCTGACCGATGATATGCGCCTGACGCGCGTAACCAACAACCAGGCGTTCTCCTACATGGGCTTCTTAAACAAGGTTGCAACCTTTAACAAAGCGCTGGACGGCGCGGGGATCGACGGCCGGTATGTGGTTGCCAATCCGCCGGTTGCGGGCGACGAATATACCATGGGCGTACCGATGTACGGCCCGGCGTCCAAGCAGTATGGCTTTACCATCGATTCCGTGGACGAAAACTTTGAATATAAGTTTAAGTTCATCGACTATATTTATGGCTCGGATGAAGGCGCCATTGCACAGTCGATGGGTATCGAAGGCCTGTCCTATGAATGGGTGGACGGCGAGCCGGTGTTTACCGACTATGTCGTGGATAACCCCGACGGCCTGGGCGTCAATGCGGCGCTGCGCCAGATGGGCGCTATGGGCACCATGCCGTGGACCCGTTCTCTGTACGGCATGAGCCGCTTTAACCCGCTGGGTACGATTTCCAAAAACGAAATCCAGAAGGAAGCGGCTGCGCGCTATCAGGATTACATCTACACCGGTTTCCCGGTGACGATGCTGATGACCGAGGAGCAGGATACGCAGCTGACCAAATATCTGCCCGATATCGAAACCTATTGGGAGGAATTCTGCGCCAAAGCCATTACCACGGATATGGACATTGCCGCCGAGTTTGACAAATTTGTTTCGGATCTGTATGCCTTTGGCCTGCAGGAGTGCATCGATATCCGTCAGCAGCAGTACGAAGCATCCGGCATGGATCTTAATGCCCTGGCAGACAACTATTGATCTTTAAAAACGGTTTCACCCGATGCGGGGCGCCCTTACGCGGGCGTCCCGCTTTTCAATCAGAAATATCAGCTTGAAGGGAGGATACGCGCATGAGCCAAATCCAAAGCACGCCGACTGCCGGCCCTGCCATGGCGCGTAAAGACGGTAATTTCCTGCAGCGTGCGCTGTTCCATATCTGGCGCGACCGGTTTTTATGGCTTCTGGTGCTGCCGGGTCTTGTGTATTTTGTGATATTTTGCTATATTCCCATCGGCGGCATCATCATCGCCTTTAAAGATTATCGTCCCCGTTTCGGCATTTTGGCCAGTCCCTGGGTTGGGTTTGAATATTTCATGGATTTTTTCAAATCACCCTACTGTGTGCGGCTGATTCGGAACACCATTTTAATCAATGTTTATAATCTGGTATGGGGATTTCCGGTGCCGATCCTTTTTGCGCTTTTGCTCAACGAGGTGCGCGCGGGGGTCTTTAAAAAAACGGTGCAGACCGTCAGCTATATGCCGCATTTCCTTTCCACGGTTGTCATCGTGGGCCTGATTCAGTCTTTTCTCAACCCTTATGAGGGTATTTTCAATATCATTTTAAACAAGCTGGGCAAGGAATCCATTACCTTTTTAAACCAGCCGAAATATTTCAGAACCATCTATGTCGCCTCGGGCATCTGGCAGAATTTCGGATATAATTCAATCATCTATCTGTCGGCCATTTCTGCGGTTGATCCTCAGATGTACGAAGCTGCCCGGATTGACGGCGCGTCCCGCTTCCAGATTATGACGCGCATCACGCTGCCCTGTATTATGCCCACGGCGATCATTCTGCTGATTTTGCAGTTTGGCCGCATGATGAACATCGGCTTTGAAAAGGTCAATCTGCTTCAAAACCCGGCGACGTATGAAACCAGCGATGTGATTTCCACATACGTTTACCGCAAGGGTATTCAGGATGCGCAGTACAGCTTCTCGACGGCGATTTCGTTCTTTAACTCGATGATCAATCTGCTGCTCATCAGCGTTGTGAACTTTATCAGCCGCCGGCTGTCGGATATTTCGCTGTGGTAGGAGGTGTAAGCCATGTCTGAAACAACCAAAAAAGTGGTCGGCAGAAAAATCCGGGAAAGCTTTGGCGACCGTGTGTTCTATTTCTTTGTTGTGATCGTAATGCTGCTTGCATTGATCATTACGCTCTATCCCATCTGGTATGTGCTGTGCATGTCCTTTTCCGATTCCATGGCGGTTATGAAAAAGGAAGTGTACCTGTATCCGATCGGCTTTAATCTGGAATCCTACCGCCGCGTTCTGGATCCGTCCACCGGTATTTTTACCGCTTACAAAAATACCATCATCTATACCGTCGGTGGTACTGCGTTAAATGTCCTGCTTACCGTCATGCTGGCCTATCCGCTGTCCCAGAAGCGTTTTTGGGGACGCAATCAGATTACGCTGTTTGTGACCTTTACCATGCTGGTCAGCGGCGGCATGATCCCAAGCTTTCTTCTGATAAAAAATCTGGGCCTGTATAATACCCGATGGGCGCTGATTCTTCCGGGCGCCATTCAGGTATACAATATGATTCTGGCGCGGACTTTCTTTGCCGGAATTCCGGAATCCATGTCGGAGTCCGCTTCAATTGACGGCGCGAACGATGTGACGATTCTGTCCAGAATCATCCTGCCGCTGTCCATGCCCATTATCGCGGTGCTGATTCTGTTCTATGCGGTCGGCCACTGGAACACCTATTTCAATGCGCTTTTGTACCTGCCGGATCAGAAGCTTCAGCCGCTGCAGATGTATCTGGTCCGCCTGCTGGTCGAAAATGAGCAGCTGCTGGCGGAAGGCGGCGAGGATACTATGGAGATGGCGATGCAGAACATCAAAACCAAGTACGCAACGATTATCGTTGTTGTCGCACCGATTCTGTGCGTCTATCCCTTTTTGCAGAAATACTTCGTGCAGGGCGTTATGATCGGCGCCATCAAGGAATAATGGCGTCAAGCGGGTTTGTATTTCAAACGGATGACGGTCTGAAACGTATGGTTGATTTCATGTGAACAAAAGCCGCTGCAGCGGGATGTTGGAACGTTTTTCCAACGGCCATTGCAGCGGCTTTGATATTGGATGCCAAAAGAAATGGGAAATATGCTGGCATCAGGCTTTTACCAGGCAATGAACGGTTACGGCGAAAGCCTCGTTTCCGGGCATCACGCCACTGAGCGTTTCGGTGATGGAAAACCCCATGGATTGGTACAGCTTCAGCGCAGGCTGGTTCCCCTGGAGCACCTCAATATGCAAAGGGCGGCCGGTATGCGCCAGGACATAGGCGATCAGCTGACGGCCAATCCCCTGGCGGGCATGGGATGGATCCACATACAGCCACGCCAGTTCCTGCTGGCTGTAGGAGACAAAGCCGACGACGGTGTTTTCAATCAGCGCGACACAAACCGTATCGTCAAACAGTCCTTCGCGTACGGCCGCCAGCTTAAGCGGGACAAACGCGTCGGAGAGATTGGCCAGCGCCAGCTCATTTTTTCGCGCCTGATCATGAATCGATTCGATCGCAGACCAGTCCTGCGCAAGATAAGGACGAATGGTGATGGTAGGCATCTAAAAAACCTCCTGCCTGATTGTTGCAGCGGCGTGTCCAATGGACATGCTGCGTTATCGGACTTTTTTCCTGTTAAGCGTCAATTTCAGCCCGCTTTCGCCGGCGATTTCCTGAAAGACCGCCGCAGCATAGGCGCTTTTTTCCCGAAGCGGCATTGCGTCAAGCTGTTCGTGAGCCTGAAGCCGGCTGATTGCCGCCCGAAGCGCAGGAAGTTCCAGCAAATTAACTGCTGTGCAAAACAGCGTTTTTTTGCGTCCATCGTTATAATGACAGAGCAATTCATTTAGGATTCGGACTTTTTCTTCCTGTTCCAGATTATACTGTGCAATCCCAATGCTTTGCGCGCGCTTTAAATCGGATTTTTGCCGGCGGTGTGTGATAAAAGAATCAAAATCGTCAATATGGTCATATTTTTCGCATGGATACTGCGGACATTGAAAACAATATTCAACATTTCCCTGCGCCGCGGCGCATCTGGCGATGGCGCAGGATTGGCTCCCATGCCCGCACCCGCCGCAGTATTTCCCCAAAAACATCGGGCACAGCCCGCAATTGAGCCCGCAAAGTGAAAACAGCGGGTTTTGCCGCTTAAAGTCTTTCATACTGTATCCCTCAATCCGAACGATCTTGCAGCGCAATGATATACCTATTATACCAGCAGAAACGTAAAGCTTCAATTGCTCAAAATTGCGTTCAAACAAGGATGTTTTGTTTGAAGAGGCAACGGGGAAGCATACGCCGAGAACTGGTATGGGGAAATGCGATCAGTTGCGCAGGCTGTTTGAAGCATGCGCAGGGATTTATTGCAGCCTTGTCGCGTACTCAAAGAGCCTGTAAATTCGCTGCATGATTGAGCCTGCAAATATTCTTTTGAATATCCATCTGTCCCAAACGGATATTCTGTTATGACTGACGGGGACAAAAAAGATGATCTGTCCCGCAGACGCACCCGCCAAAAGTTGGCGGCAAGCCGAAGCGTCATAAGCGCCTGCGAGCCAGCAGTGCAGGGTCGGCGCGATTTTTTGGACAAAAGGCGAAACAGAAAAACGGGTGGCTGATTTTTTGTAAAATAAAAAATCGGAACGAGCGCAACTCGTTCCGACGTGGTGTGCCTGGCGGGATTCGAACCCACGGCCTTTGGAGTCGGAGTCCAACGCTCTATCCAACTGGGCTACAGGCACAGACTATCAAGGCAAAATCTATTATAGCACATCCTGCGGCGTTTGTAAAATGCTTTTTATCTATTTTCGCGGATAAAAAGATCCTCGGGCGGATATTCTATACAAGAGCATGATTGTGATGAAAGGCAGGATCCCTATGAATCAGACTCAACCCGCAAAAGACACGGTCGAACTGCTCCATCAGCTCAATGCGGGCTGTAAGACGGCGACCAACAGCGTTGGGCAGATGATGCCCTATGTACAGAGCAAGCGGCTGCTGCATCTTTTGGAGGACTATAACGATAAGTTTATCCGGATCGGCGATCGATGCCACCAGCTGTTGGACCAGTCCGGCGCGCGGGAGGAAGACCCCTCGGCGATTGGCAAGGCGATGGTATGGATGACCACTGCGGTGAAAATGAATCTCAACAACGATCCCTGCAATGCCGCGCAGATCATGGCCGACGGCTGCCGGATGGGAATTGAATCTGTCGAAAAGGCGCGTCGGGCATGCCCTCAGGCGCAGCACAGCACCGTCGAACTGGCAGATGAACTGATCTATGTGCAGCGACAGATGCGAAACGACATGAACGCCTTTTGCCGTTAAGCGCTGTCGTTTTGGCAGCAGCGCTTAGGAACGGTTCCGTATAAGCAGTTAAAAGCTGAAGATTTTTGTCAGACGCAGGAAGCAACCCGGATCCGGTTTGCTTCCTTTTTTGAAAGAAGCCTTTGGATGAATACGATCAGCCGGATGAAACAACTAAATAATCGGACGTAGCGAAGGTGGTAGCGCGCCTGCTTTGGGTTCAAGAGGCCGAGCGTTCGAATCGCTCTACTCGGACCAAAAAACCTCTGAAATCGACTGATTTCAGAGGCTTTTTCTTGTTCTTTGTTTATTGCGGCGCAGGATTTGAGAATAGTTTCAGATTAATTATGATGTTTACTTCCCACCAGCTCCTTCAGATAAACGTCTCAGATGCTATGATTTCAAACGGAGGTTATATATAATCATTGTGAGCAACTGACCTTCTGTTGTGTTTTTCTTGTTTTTACGCTATAATTTGCTTAACACTACAGGAGGTGCAAGATGAAACTTAATTCTAATGGTCAACGAATTCTTTACGAACTTTTTCGACAAGAATACCAAGAAAATGCGCCTCACTCCGAAGAAGCACATTACTTTGAGCTTTTTGCATCAACGCAGATTCTCAAAGGAAAAGATTTGAGTGATGAAGAAGTTGAGCAAGGCGTTCTTGGAAGCGGAAACGACGGTGGGTGTGACTCAATATACACTTTTTTCAACGATTGCAATATGACAGAAGATTTAGTTGGTGATTTGGTTGCCAGTAAAGGAGCTTCAATCGAGCTTATTATCATCCAAGCCAAGCGAGAAACATCTTTTTCTGAAGATGCAATTATGAAATGGAAAACGGTTTCACAGAATTTACTCGAAATCGGCGTTGATGATTCAGGATATTCTTCAAGATATAACGAAGATGTTTTGGATGCATTTTCGTTATTTAGAGACTTATTCGTGCTATTTAATTCTTTCGTCATCAAGCCCGGACATTTCTTTTCAGCTTGAAGGAATTGAAGATATTGATTATATTAAGCAGAAAGATGGTAGTAATGATGTCACTCATATACAGTTGAAATATTCTGTCAACAAACAGGATGCAAGTTTTTTGCCTGATGTGCTTAAAAACTTCCTTGAAGCATATTTGCTGGATCAAAACAGATCTTTTAAGCTGGTTTACGATTTTCCTGTTGCAAAAGGCCATCTAAGTAAACTGTTTGAATCTAACTTGGATGACAAGTCACGCACCTATTGGATTGATGTGATTTTAAATATCAAGCAAAACAATCCTTCCTGGGATTGGATTGCATTCGATTTCGATAATTTTATTTCACGCTTGTCATCCCGTTGACAATACGGCCATTTCTGTTATTGAAATTGCAGAAAAAGAGGATCTTCCTGTATTGTTTTCTCACCTGCCAGAGTTTGATCTTAATAGAGATGAATTTTTCGGCAGTATTGTAGAGATATTGTGGGATGAAAAAGATTTATCGAACTATATTCCTGCGATGCAGGGGCTTTTTTCAGGGAGCGTGATGCAGTATTATCAATCGAATCAGGATGCGTTTAATGATGCGAATGCGCATGGGGGCCTGTTTATCATATCGACCGAAATGTGTCCTTTTGTAACATTTAAAGAGTTTGGCGTATCAATAGATACACTTGATAAAATGCGAGAAATGCTTCCAGATAACAAGAATATAAAGTATCTTTGTGAATTGCGAAATCGTATTCCCGCTTGTAATTTACAAGAGACCTTTGTTTATGCTTTTTGCAGCTGTTTATATAGGAAGTTAATGCAGATTCTAGAAAGAGCCCCTCTCGTGGTCTGTTAACAGGCACGTTGGATGGTTTGACATCTGACGAGAGGCAAATGGTAGAGGATTTGCTCGTATCCGGGAAAAATGTTGAAATTATTCCGAGATCATCAATACCCGGTAAAAAAACACCCGACTATTTGATTAACAACGTAAAGACAGAACTTAAAACGCTCAATGGCACAAGTTTGAACACCCCGGTAAAAAGAATAACGGAAGGATTTAAACAAGGTGCTTCAACGGTCATTATTGACGGAAGGAAAACCGAAATAACAATGCAAGATGCAAAAACAATTGTCAACAGAGTAATTGGAAAATCAGGTGAATTGCCTGGAGTTGTAGAAATTTGGACAAAGGAAGGAATATACAGGAGGTAAAAAATGGCACGAATGACTTGTAAGTGCGGAAAACAATTAGATAACCATCAAGCGCCAAATGACATTGAACTTGTCGTATATACAGATAAGGAGTGGGATAAAATCTGTAATTGCGACAGCATTCAACCATGG
Organism: Christensenella sp. UBA1428; assembly: GCA_002329335.1. GTDB lineage: Bacteria > Bacillota > Clostridia > Christensenellales > UBA1750 > UBA1428. The sequence continues at coordinate 18,935 of DCTY01000005.1, read as the reverse complement.
ACGATACCATCTCCCAAAGTTGAAGTATGGCGTTGTCCTGCATGTAAAAGGATTTATGTTTACGATCGAAAAAAAGATGCGCCCATAATGATTTACGCATTGGAAAACTAGCATTTCCCCTGGCTTTACTGTGCAATTTCTAAAGGCTGCGGTGGCGTTATGCCCCCGGCCTTTAATTTATATACGTTTCAACTTTGAGTTTTTTCATTATTTTCACCATCAAAAAGAGCGCTTGAATGTATCTAATTTCAGTCAAAGTATTCAAAACTAAAAACAAAAGAAATAGCTAAAAAATGGTAGTGCGAAAATAATGACGGACACGCTGTATGTAGCAATGCGCTGGCGCAGCGGCAGGGGCCGGAAACGGCGGCGTACCAGCTGGGACTGCAAGCGCATCATACCGATGCGCTCGGCCTGGGCCAGGTCTATACCGCGATCACCGACCGCTGGACGCGCCAGCTGCTGCAGCAGGGCGCAGACCCGAATACTGCCCAGCGCATCGCGCACGACCGGCTCCGAACATGGCTCTATGCGAATAATTCCCAAAATACCCCTGCCGGCAATGCTGCCACTCCCCCGCCGAATGCAGCGGGTAACGCAGAGGTTAATGCGGCTACTGCCTCGCCAGCAGGTAATGCAGCGAACAACACAGCAATACCGACCGGAACTACAGCTGTATCTCTGGAAAATCCCGTAGTACCTTCGGGCAATGCCGGTATTCCTGTGAACGCAGCTGCCGTAACCCCCGAACCCACAACCACCGTACCATTCACGGAGACGGGAACCTCGCAGCCAGGAAAGCAAGGGTTTTCATCGGTAAACGCAGCGCAGCAAAACATGCTGCTGCAAACCCAGAACCAGCAGGCGGATGTCCAGCAAAGCACGGTGCAAAGTGACAAAGTAATTCCTTTAGAGCAGAACAACGTTGCTAATACGCAATCTTTTTCCGATCTGTCAGAACAAGTTACACCAAAAGAACAAAAAACAGACTTCCCAACGAGCCCTACCAAACAGCAGTTGCTGGAAGCTGAAATCGACAAAGCCTTTAACGAAGTCTTTGAAACCGACCAAACAAACCCGATCGAAGAAAATCCCCCACGCCGCCGTATTCGATGAAATGGCAGATGATCTATACCAAACCATGCTCCACGAGCAGGCAAAGGAGGAAGCAGCAGCAGGGTTGCGACCGGCGCAAACCAATGCAGCTGCAACAGGATGGACGAACGATGGTAGTATCCAGTATAATATGTAGGAAGAGCTCTCTGCCGCTCCCATCGCTCAACAAGAGTATCTCCGGCAATTCTGGGATGAAACCAAGAACCGATTCTCTGCTACTAGGATTCTGCTTAGTGCGCAATCCGATAATGATAATTTTATTTCTGCTAATGCAGGCAAGAATCATGCCAACAAACATTACGATCCTTATGCCGAGCAGACCACAAACCTAAAAAAAGATACTCTATTCACAAAAAAAGGAAGTGAAAGCAGCAGCACATCGTCGATACGCAACCAAATACAGTTCTTAAGATCAAAGACACCTCAAGAATTGTTAGATTATTATGGATGGAAGGATATAACCGATTTCTGAATGGCAGTCAATACAACATCAAGAAACCTATATAATCCCAAAACGGGTTTGCGTATAAGGTTCGACAAAGGAATAGAAGGCGCAAATGGGTTTGAAGGATTAGACCATTATCATATTTATAATGATAGCTATACCAATAAAAAAATCGACTTTTATTTCGATATAAAAGGAAACACCGTAGGCAAAGGTACAAAGGCATCACATATCATCATCAAAGGAGAAAGTCATGCAAGTAAATGAACTGCTAAAAACATATAACTTCCACGACAGCAATGTTATCAAATTAATACATGAAAATAACACCGTAATAATAAAACTTGATCTGTGTATGTGGAAACAAAAAGGCTACCAAAAAGGAGATTTAGACTTGAAAGAGATTTCATTGAAATTCGATCCTATTAATCATTATATTTGGGACTCGAAAAAAGCCGAAAAAGAGATTGATTATGATACGATTCTTGATGTCTCATATTATAAAGATGTTCTGAAAATGGTATTATCTGATGACGAAATATCCATCATGTCATTTAGATGCAGTACAGTAAGTTATATTTAGCATGATTGTTCGTACAGCACCGAAATGCAGACCTTGGGAATTATATCAATTCCCCAATTTGGTCTTGCGTTCTCCGGCAAGAATGCACGCATTGCCGCCGAAAAGCAAAACATCGAATAAGCATTTTTATTCAGCAGACTGGCTTACTTTCGAGTCAGCCTGCTGTTATGCTTTCCTGCGGGTTTATTCCTTGTTTATGCGGCGCAATTTCTGCGCTCTTTTGTTTGCGGCATATCGGGCAATCCAGATGTAGTTTCTTTTAATATACAGAATTCAATCCCGATCAAATCCCAAAAGACGAAAGTTTTGCTTGAAGCAAACAGGGCAAAAAAGATTAGCGGGAAACGCGGGCGCGAAGGAAAGCGCCAAAGAGGACGCAAGCATTCCCGCTGAAGGATCAGGCACATATTGGGGCAAAAGTTTCAAACGCGTCAAATCCTCATGCCTTTCTGCCCGTTTGGGCGGCGCGTTCAGCGATGGGACTGCGCATGGGAAAGACGCGCAACAATCTGGTCGTAATAATCCTTGGCCGCTTTGGCGTTGCCGGTAATTTCCTCCTGTGTATGCAGCCGGTCGCCCATCAGCCCGGTGAACTGGCTGACCTTCAGCCCGAGCGCATCCTGCATGTCCCGGTCGCTGCCTTCGGGCGATACCAGATAATAGCACAGCACGGAGTCCTCCTGTCCCATACGGTGCGCGCGGTCCTCCGCCTGAGAATGAACCGCGGGCGACCAGTCCAATTCGCCAAAGACAACGCACGTCGCCCGCTGCAGATTCAGCCCGGCTGCGGCGCGCAGGGATATGCAGCAAAGGTCGGTTTTCCCATTCATAAACCGCGATACCGCATCGTCCTTTTGAGCCATGGTTTCACGTCCGGTGATAAAAACAGGATGGTACCCCTTTAAATGCTGCCGGTAGGCGTCCATGACGGCGTGGTGGTGGGCAAATAAGAGCACCCGTTCGCCGCCCTCCAAAAGCGCGGCGACATAGGCGCAGACATACTGCGACTTGGCAAGCCCGGTTGCCTGGCGGTCCTGCTGGCTGATCTGTTCAATTAAAATGGACCGTTCCGAAGGGGACAACGCATCCTGCTGAAGCTTTAATAAAAGCGCGCTGACCTGTTTGACATTTTCAGCGTACACTTTTTGGGAAAAATCAATTTCCTGCACCAAACGACGTTTGGGCGGCAGCTGCGGCAGGACCTCCTCCTTTGTCCGGCGCAGGATCAGTCCTTCTTCTTTCAGATAGGCGCCAAGTTGGTCCGGTTTTGCAACCAGATTGTTGCCATAACCGTAGCACCATTGGCGCGAAAAGCTTTCCCAGTCGCCCAGGGCGTGAAATTCCAGAATGTTGATGACGTTCCAGATCTCGCCGCCGCGGTTGTAAATCGGCGTGCCGGAAAGCCCGAACGCATTGTCGCAGCTTTCGGAAAGCAGGCTGGCCGCGCTGTATTTTTCCGTACCGTTATGGCGCAGCTCCTGAATTTCGTCAAAGACGGCGCAGCGGAAATGATATTTTGGCAGCGTCGTTTTCCATTTGCGCAAAAGCAGATAGTGTACCAGATACAAATCCGCTTCGGGCAGGGGATAGGGCGTAAGACCCTGAATAATATGAATCCTCGGGACGCGCCCATCGATGCGTACGAACCGTTCGATTTCGCGCGCCCAGTTGCGGATCAGATGCGGCGGCGCAACGATGATGGCCGGAAACGCGCGCAGATGCGCCAGACATGCCAGCGCCTGTACCGTCTTGCCAAGGCCCATCTCATCGGCCAAAAGCGCGCGCTCGTTTTGAATCAGAAAGCCGGCGCCTTCCTTTTGAAACGGACGCAGCTGACCGCAAAATGTGCTCTGATCCGGCGTGACGCAAAGCGGCAGCGCCTGCGCCTGCTGGCGGCGCACGGCGTATTGGCGCGCCTGATCCAGCATCGAAAACCATAGCTGGCGGTCGCGCGGCGCGATGGAAAGCGGATAGCGCAGCATCAGCCAGTTCAGATTGCCGATCACCCGGCGATTGGCGGCAAAGCGTGCGCTGTCGCGCGTACGCCCTTCACAACCGGGAAAAAGCAGCTTGGCCAGCTGGCAGACGGCCGGCTCGGCCTTGATCACAAAACATTTTTGCCGGCGGTTATAGCTGAGCGTGCCGTATGTGCGCGCCTGAGGTGGGACGTCAGCCAGATAGGGCGGGTATTGTTCCAGCTCCGACGGGGTATCGTCAAAGGAAAAATCGTCAAAATCATCCCATTGCGTCACAATGCCACCCCCCAGAGCTGATGCAGCTTTACACAATAAACCGGCTTGCCCCCATAGCTTGCGGCCACCGCCGTGGCCTGATTGGTGACCAGAATCAGCGCTTGAACCTGCGCGCAGGCGCAGTAGCGGCGCAGCTGGTCAATCAGAACCTTGCGCGGACGCTTGCGCGCCTTGACCTCCAAAACGACGCCGCCGTCCAGATAAAAGTCCACACGGCAGCCGGGGCCGATTTTCTTTTCCCGTTCAAAGCCGATGCCGTTTTCCAAAAGGCAGTCGGCGATTGTTTGCTGCACTTCGCTTTCGTCCACGGCCGCGCCGATGCGCAGCGTTTCTAGCACCTTAAGAATTCTTTGCAGTGCAATCGCCCCTTTCACACTTGATTTTTTTCCTGAATCCAGCTACAATCGTTGCATACCATTGTAAATCCCGGAGGCAATTATGGCAAGGTCTTTTGAACAAATCTATGCGCCCGCGCCCAAAGCGGCGGTGGGCCGGCTGTTGGCTTTTCGTGAACGGTGCCCCTCAAGCTACAGCGAATACGGCGGGCGCCTGTATCGAACCTGGGATCTGAACCAGGGCGCTGACGGCGTGCCGATGGTGTTTTTGCCCTCGGGCCTTGCCCATGGCGAGATGTGGTTCCCCTATATGCTGGAGCTTGTGCGCTATGGCCGCTGCATTGCGTTTTCCTATGCGGAGGACGAGGCGCCCAAGGCGCTTGCACAGGCTTATCTGGAAATTTTAAGCGGGATGGGCGTGGATCGCTTTGTGCTCATTGCCCAGAGCGTGGGCGGACTGGTTGCGCAGGTCATTGCCGCGCAGGCGCCCCAGCGCGTGGCGGGGCTGCTGCTGGCGCTTTCGGGCTGCCCGGGGGAAGCCCTGAGCGCTGCGCAGTCGCAGCACTGGATCAACCGGCGGAAGATGGCGCGCCGGCTTCGCTGGTCGCGCTTTTCCTCCGGGGAACGGCTGGGGCTGGCGGATAATATGTTTGAGGCGCTTTGCCCCGAGGAATATCAGGAGGCCCAGACCTTCTGGATGGGGTATATCGAGGAAGTGTTTGACGCCTATATGTATAAAGCGCAGTATGCGGCGATCAACAGCGCGCTCGTACCCGCTATTTATGAGCAGTTTGAATTTACCGCGAAGGATTTCCAGTCCATCTCTCAGGTGTGTATTTTTGAATCCCAGGGGGATAAAACCTTTGGCGAGCAGGAGCGTGCCGTGCTGCGCGGCGTATTTCCCCAGGCGCAGGTGCATGACGTCGGTCCGCACGGCCAGTTTACGCTGATGCTGCATGAGGGCGTTTGTCTGCCGATGGTGGAAAAGTTTATTGCGCAGGTGAATCAATCTTTGGCGGATCATCCGGCATAAGGCGGCCAGTCACGCCAAATAAACGCAGGACGGAGGGCGGATATGCTGGATTTTAAAGGCTTTGATCTGTGGGCAGACGGGTATGACCGCACCGTGGCGCTGTCGGCGGATTTGGAGGAATATCCATTTGCAGGGTACCGGTTGGTCCTGGGAACCATTTATGACCGGATCCGGCGCGCAAAGGGATTGAAAGTGCTGGATCTGGGCATCGGTACGGGGGTGCTGGCCAAAAAGCTTTACGGCGACGGCTATCAAATCTATGGCGTTGATTTTTCGGAAAAAATGCTGGCAATTGCAGGGGAAGCAATGCCCGGCGCGCAGCTGGCGCGATGGGACTTTGCCCGAGGACTGCCTGAAAACTGGGCGGAGGAACGGTTTGATTTTATTGTCAGTACCTATGCGCTGCATCATTTAACCGATGTGCAGAAAACGCCGCTGATCCGACAGCTGCAAAAACGGCTGAATCCTGACGGAGCGCTTTTGATTGGCGATGTGGCCTTTGAAACCCGGGCGCAGCAGGAAGCCTGCCGTGCGGCCTGCGGCGCCTTATGGGACGATGAAGAGCATTATTTTGTGCTGGAAACGCTCCGGCAGGATTTTGATGGCGTTCGCTTTGAAAAATGCTCGTTTTGTGCGGCGGTGCTGCAGTTTGATCCCTTGGGTTGATGGAAACCGCCGCCAGGGGGGCCGCCTGTTCATGCGGCGGCATGCCGGCAGGGCGATCTTTTTGAATATGAAAAAACACAGAGGTTTTTTGTCCGCTGTGTTTTTCGTTTTCAGCAGGTATGGACGACCAGCAGGCGCGCCATGGCGCGGGTGACGGCGACGTATTCAAAGGCTTTGTCGCTGCCGTCGGTTACGACGGCGACGTGGTCAAATTCCAATCCCTTTGCCAGATAGCAGGGCAGAACCATCACGCCGCCCAGCGCGTCGTCGCGTTCCTGCAAAAGCCGCGCATGCAGCGATTTTGGCAGCGCGCGCCACAGCAGATACGCCTGACGCGCCGTGCGGGTGATGATGGCGCAAAGCGATTTGGGGTCGTCCGACACGCTCTCCAGAAAATCCGCGCAGGCCTGCGCCTGCTGCGCAAGGGTTTTGCAGCGCTGCTGGACGACGGGTTCGCCAGGACGGCCAATCTGGGGCGTTTTTCGCCCGGTCAGACTGTCGGCATAGGCGCTGATCGGCTCCGGCAGGCGATAACAGCGCGGCAGTGTGAGCGTAAGCGCGTCATCAAATACGCCTTTTGCCGCCTCCAAACCGCCTATGGGCATTGCGGGATTGAGCAGTTGGCCCGGATCGCCCAAAATGGTAAAGCGTGCGCCAGGATATAACAGCGATAAAAGACGGAACTGCACCGTGGTGTAATCCTGCGCCTCGTCCACCAGTACATGGCGCATCTGGCTGACCGGACGGATTTTGCCCAGCCGAAGCATCAAATACAGAAGCGGCGCGACGTCCTCAAAGCTGATTTGACCGCGCTGCCAGGCACAATAGAAACGGCCGGCGTCGTGTCCTGCCGTTTTTCGGAAGTATGCGCGCAAAAAATCACGATAAAGCGGCGCGGCGTCCAGCTCGGTCATGGCGTCAAGGCGCGCTTTTTGCTGGGCAACCTCCTGATTGTGCAGCGCGCGGGCCTCGAAAAGGATCTCCTGGCGGGACAGATAATATCCCGGCTCGCTCTGCCGGTCCAGCTGGTCGGCAATCGCTGCGATCCGCTCGTCGCGCAGCGCCCGTTCGCGATCTTCAAACAGCGCGCGAATGCGCTTCATACGGGAAAACGGACGCAGCAGCGTGCGGCTGGTGCGGTAAAGACGCAGCATTTCGTCGGTGCGCAGGATGCATTGGCCGCCAAGATAGATATCCTGAAAATCGTCGTACAATTCGTCCGTGGCATCGCAGAAATCATCCAGCGCTTTTAAAAACGGCGCGCCAGCCTTTTCCCGGATCACCGCTTGCCGTACAGGGGAGAGCTGACCGTCCAGAAGATCTTCCAGATGATCCTGCGGGCTTTGCACGCTGATTTTGCCCAGCATTGCCACGGCGAAATCCTGGAAGGTGGTCTGCCAGATCTGCTCCTCGCCCAACTGCGGAAGCACCTGGGACACATAATCGGTAAACAGCGCGTTTGGCGATAAGATGATGATCGATTCACTGCGCAGACCGCCGCGCTGCGGATACATCAGATAGGCCGCCCGGTGCAGCGCTACGGAGGTTTTGCCGCTGCCGGCAACGCCCTGGACGATCAGCACCCGGGCCTGATCGTTGCGTACAACCTGGTTTTGTTCCTGCTGAATGGTTGCGGCGATTTGGTGCATGGCCTTGTCCGCGCCCTGCGCCAGTACGTCGACCAGAAGCGCATCGTCGATGGTCAGCGAGGTATCCGCCATGGCGCAAAGCCGGCCGTCTGAAACGGTATATTGACGCTTGAGGCTGATCTGCCCGGTGATGCGCCCGGCAGGGCAATCGTAATACGCGTTTGTGCATGCAAAGTCGTAATACATCGACGCGACGGGGCTGCGCCAATCATAAACATGGGCGGTAAAGGTGTCCGGATCGTACAGCCCGCCGGTGCCGATATAAACGGCTTCGGGCTCCTGCTCGTCGTCGGCCTGAAAGTCGATACGGGCGAAAAAGGGCGCGTCGTACAGGCGCAAAAGCGTCCGCGTCTGGCTTTTGTCATAATCGTAATGGGTTTTCAATTCCTTGAGCGCCAGCTCGTGCAGATCCATTTCTTTGGCGTTTTCATAATAATTTTCCCAAAGAAACAACCGCTGCTCAATCAGCAGCGCGCGCCGCTGATCCATGCTGATATGCGCCTGGCGAAGCCTCTGCGCGATTTCCTGGCGAATCTGATCAAAATGGCGCTGTTCATCCGGCAGGGTCGGATACAGATGGGTCATAGCGATTTCCTCCCGTGTTGATTTGCCCTTTTATTCTACCGCCCGTACCGGTAAATTACAACGCTTTATTTTTTCGCGGTTTTGTGTTATAATCCATTCAGCAAAAAAATATCTCCTGCGCGCGCTGCGGTTTGGCGCGCGCTTTTTTATGCGATTAAAATGCAGAAATAAAAACAGGACCGAAGAGGGGCGGTCCTGTTTTGGGCAAGGATTCTTTCGTTACCGGTTTTCGTTAATGTAGGTTTGGATACGGCTTTGCACGACGGCGGCGGTCTCCTGCGCGCTTTTCTGTCCGGCGAAGAACGGAGCGCAGTCCTCGTTTAAAATTTCAAAGATCTTTTCCTGATAACCGCGCCGTCCGCTGATGGATTCGACGATTTGCCGGAAGGCCTGCGCCTCCTGCTGCGTTGCGGCGTAGATTTCAAGGTTGGTGCCGTCGGAATAGCCGATGCCCATTTTGGACTGTTCGACCTGATTGCCGTTTTCATCGGTGTAATAGCTGGGCTCCATGGCTTCCTGAATCATTTCCTCATAGGGCTGAGCCAGCACGGGGATGCCAAAGCGATGGCGCTGATTGTCGCCCCTGATCAGCGTGGCAAGGAACGACCAGGCGGCCTGAGGATGCTCACATTTGGCCGACACCGCCAGCATGTTGGAAAAGTAGGCCATGGAGCGCTCGCGGTTTTGGCTGGGGAATCCGACGACGCAGAAGTCGTCCTCCAGTTCAACCGTATACTGCTGAAAATCCGTGATGTCGTACAGGGAAACGGGGACGGCCAGCGTCTTTTTTTCGTGCAGCAAAACTGCGTCCCGGGGCATGTTCTGATAATCGATCTGCGCAGGGGCCTTGGCGGCGATGTTCAAAAGCGCGATAAACGCTTCGGAGTCAAAGCTGCATTTTCCGGTTTCCGGGTCGATAAAATCCTCCAGGGCGATCATGACCAGCTGCATCAGCGTGGTGGACTGGTCGCTGCTGGCGATCGGCATGGTGATCTGCGGATTTTCGGCAAGCTTCTGCTCGAATTCCTGCATGGTCCAGCCGGAAATATCGCCCAGTACGGATTTAAGCCCGATCATGCTCAGGACGGAAACCGTGTCGGAGACAAAGTAAAGCTTGCCGTCCGTTTCCATCGCGCCAAGCACGGAGGGAATAAAATCCTCGCGGCTGAGCGTTTCATCCTGATCCAGCAGCGGGTAAAGATCCGCAAACAGGCCTTTGCCTGCCAGCGTGTCAAACGGCAGGGAGGACACGTCGACGATGTCGGGCATGCTGCCGGTGACCATGTCGGCGCTGAAGCGGTCCAGAGCGGCGGTGTAATCGGTGGTCCGGTCATCCATATAATCAATCAGTTCGATGCGGTACTGATCGTTTTTTCGGTTGAAATCCACAATCTTTTCCGTCAGGTCGGAATTGGCGTATAAGGTGCCCAGCGTCAGGATGGTCTTGTTTTCGCTGTACTGCGTCAGCGCGATGCGCGCCAGCTCCGGCTCGCCGTTATAGTCGCGGCCGAGCAGCAGAAACTGATCCTCGCTTAGATGAAACAGGCAGTTGATGTTATTGCTGCTGTAGTCCAGATCCAGAAAATCAAACAGCGCGTCAAAGCTTTGCGTCTGATCGTTGTAGGCCTGAAGCTTGCCGTTGCTGATGGCATAAAGCCAGCAGGAAGCGTCCCCGTCCACGAGTTCCAAATTGCCCATCGAACTGCCCAGCGTTACGGCGTCGGCAAGCGTTTTGGCGGCGATGTCGATTTTTTTGAGCTGAGGTCCGCCGGCATTGGCGTAAAACGCCACGACAATGGAACCATCCCCGGCGCGGGCGGCATCCTGGTACCAGCCGTCCAGCGTCAGGGAGAACAGCGGCTTGCCCTGCGGATCGATCACTTCAATCCGGTCGTCGGCAAAAAGCGCGAGGTTACCCTCAGGATCGGCAATCATATGCTGGATATAAGCGTCCTGCCCCTCAAAGATATCCTCAAGCGCCATATTGGAAAGCAGCGCGCCGTCGGCGGAAAATCGCAGCAGACTGTAGGCAGGACGATAGGTCTGCGGGTCGTATTGCGCGCTTAGCGCCGTAATGGCGCCGTCGCCGGCGATGCAGAAGCTTTGGACGTTCATTTCCTCCGGCAGCGCCAACGCCGTGCGCTGGTAATCGGTGCCGTCGCTTTTGAACGAGGCCAGGAACGCTGCCGCCTTTTGGGTCTGTTCGTCATAGTCATGGTCGACAAACCAAACGCGATCCTGTGCAAACTGCGCTTCGTACAGATATTCAACCTGCTGGGGCAGTTCCAGATAGGTTGCGCGGTATGCCATTTGCGTCTGCGCGTTTGCCGCGGCAGGATCGTCCCCGACATCCGGGCTCTGGGTGCAGCCGGCAAGCGCCAAAAGCGCCGGAAGCAGCAGCCAGACGATGCATTTTTTCATTGGATCACCTCAAAAAACTAGTTTCAATTTCCAATTCTGTAACGATTTGAACGGGAAAAGCGTTGCATTGACTGTTGTATCATACCATAGCGATGGGCGGATTTCAATGCAGCGGCGAACACGGGATATGCCCGGGAAATTTGAATGACCGGTATTTTCAACGCCGCAGCGGCTTTTGTGGGCGCAGGATGAAGTCCTGTGGGTTGCATTTTTGGAATTTTATGGTATGATGACAACACAATGAAGACCGCAATTGCCGGAAAATGGCCGGACGGATTTGTTTGAATCTGGTTTTGAAAGGGAAATATTGTTTATGCAGACAGCAGCAAAACCGAAAGTCGTACTGATGACCGATTCCGCAAGCGATATTGCCAGAGAGGCGGAGCGGGCATACGGCATTAAAATCATTTGCTTTGAGCACGTTTTTGCAGGGAAGACCTATAAGAGCCGCGTGGATTTTGACAATCAGAAATACTATGAAATGCTGGAACAGTTTGACGGAATTCCGGCAACCTCCCAGGTAACGCCGTATGAGTTTGAGCGGATTTACGAAAAACAGCTTCAGGACGGCTGTGCCGAGCTGATTTATGTTTCCATCAATTCCAAGGGCTCGGCCACGCACGCAAACGCGGTTTTGGCGCGGGAGCAGTTCTATCAGGCGCATCCGCAGGCGCGCACGGGCATGAAAATCCATATTATCGACGGCAAAACCTATACCTGCGGGTATGGCTATGCGGTTGTGGAAGCGGCGAAGATGCTCCAAAACGGCGCCAGCGCCGGTCAGGCTGCGGCCTATATTCAAGACTGGTGCGACCATTGCCAGATCTATTTTGTGCCCTATACGCTCAAGTACGCGGCAAAATCCGGCAGGATCAACGGCGCGGCGGCGTTTTTGGGCAATGCGCTTGGCATTAAGCCCTTGATGGTGATTGAAAATCAGGCGATCAACGTTGCGGCAAAAACCCGCGGGGAGAAAAACGCTGTGAAGGCGGTCATAGAAAACAGCGCTGCGGCCATGAAGCCGGGCAGCCCGTATTGCCTTGTTTACGGCAACAATCCGCAGGACTGCGAAACGGTCCGGGCGGCGATGGTTCAGAAGGTTGGCTATGAGCCGGCGATGGTTTGCCAGATTGGTGCGGAAATTGCGGCAAATGCGGGCCCAAAGCTGGTGGGCGTGGTTTTTTATCGGGCATAGAATAAGGCGGATCCGGCTAAAAAAACTTGTTTGGAATCGCGCTTTTGTGCCTGGGGGGAAAACGAAAAATTCGAAAAAGTTTTGGGGACAGGCAGTGTCTGCACGGCGGCTTTGGCAAAGGACATCCGCTGCGCAGGACGTCTGGCTGCCCCGGATATATGCATCTTGAGAAAGCGGGGCGGCCGGGACGTCCTGCTTTTTTGGCAAAGCGCGCCGGCGTTGACTTGTTTGGTCCAAAATGGTAAAATACGCATACTGGGACGGGTTTATCCGCTCTTTGACAGCGGACGTTCCGAGTGCAGGATGAAAAGGAGTGTTTATGATGCAGCTGACCCGTCAGCAATTGGATGTGCTTGAGATCCTGGCGCAGGACGCGCGTTTGAGCGCGCAGCAGATCGCCGTGATGACCGGAATGGACGCCGGGGAGGCGCAGCAGATTATTGCAGCGCTGCAGGAGGCCAATGTCGTGGTCGGCTATCCCGCTCTGATCAACTGGGAACTGACCGAAAAAGACCTGGTAGAGGCCATGATCGAGGTGCGCGTGACGCCTCAGGCCGGCTATGGCTATGACGCCATTGCCGAGCAGATCATGCATTATGAATCCGTGCAGTCGGTGTATCTGATGAGCGGGGCGTACGACCTTCAGGTGCGCGTCAAAGCGGCGAACCTGAAGGAACTGGCGATGTTTGTGTCCCAGACGCTGGCCCCGATCGAAGGCGTTTTGTCCACGGCGACGCATTTTGTGCTGAAAAAGTATAAGAGCCAGGGCATGATTATGGACAAAAAGCAGGATCACAGACAGGCGGTGAGCATGTGAACTACCAGCAGGTGATCGCGCAGAACGTTGCCAAGATGCCGCCAAGCGGTATCCGCAAATTTTTTGATATTGTTTCGGAGATGAAGGACGCCATTTCTCTGGGCGTGGGCGAGCCGGATTTTGTAACGCCCGGTCATATCCGCGACGCCGCCGTGCAGTCGCTGCGCGTGGGGCAGACGCATTATACGTCCAATTGGGGGCTGCTGTCTTTGCGCGAGCTGATCGCCCGCTATATGCGCGAGCGCTTTGACGCCGCCTATGATCCGAAAACGGAAATCCTGGTGACGGTCGGCGCGTCCGAGGGCATCGACCTGTCGCTGCGCATGCTGATCAATCCCTGCCAGGGCGAAGAGGTGCTGGTGCCGGAGCCTTCCTATGTGTCCTATCAGCCGGAGGTGTCGCTGGCGGGCGGGGTGGCGGTACCGCTGAAAACCGGCGAGGAGCATTGCTTTAAGCTGACGGCCGACGTGCTGCGCGCGGCCATTACGCCAAAGACCAAGGCGCTGGTTTTGCCCTATCCGAACAATCCCACCGGTGCGGTGATGGAACGGGCGGATCTGCTGGCCATTGCCGACGTGCTGCGCGGGACGGATATTATGGTAATTTCGGATGAAATCTATGGCGAACTGACCTATGGGGGGCTGAAGCATACGGCGTTTGCTTCGCTGCCGGATATGTGGGAGCGGACGATTACCTTAAGCGGTTTTTCAAAATCCTTTGCCATGACCGGCTGGCGCATGGGCTATCTTTGCGCGCCCGCGCCGCTGGCGGCAGCGATGTGCAAAATTCATCAGTATACCATGCTCTGCGCGCCTATCATGGGGCAGTATGCCGCCCAAAGCGCATTGGCGCGCGGGTTTGAGGACGGCTTTGCCGATGTGGAAACCATGTGCCGCGTGTACGACCGGCGCAGGCGCATCGTGGTTAATGCGTTTCGGGAAATGGGTTTTTCCTGCTTTGAACCCCTGGGCGCGTTTTATGTTTTCCCCAATATCAGCTCTGCCGGGCTTTCCAGCGAGGAGTTCTGCACGCGCCTTCTGATGGAGCAAAAGGTCGCCGCCGTGCCGGGGACGGCTTTTGGCGGCTGCGGCGAGGGATTTATCCGCTGCAGCTATGCGACGTCGACCGAACGGATTGTGGAGGCGATGGAACGGATCGGCAAGTTCGTCCGTTCCTTGACGTAAACGATGCAGCAGCGTTTGTATTTGAACCGGAAAAAGCCGGTGGCGACCTATGCGCTGGCCGTTTTAAACGTGCTGGTATTTGCGGCGGACGCAATATGCCAATATTTTATTTTCGGCGTGCCGGCGCTGACGCTTTTGGGCGCCAAGGTCAATGGGCTGATTTTGATCTATCATCAATGGTGGCGGCTTTTTACGCCGATGTTTCTGCACAGCGGCATGACGCACCTGATCTGCAATCTGGCGGCGCTGGTGATCTGGGGGCGGCAGTGTGAGGCGCTTTTGGGCAAAGCACGGTTTTTGATCGTCTATTTTGCCTCGGGCCTGATGGGCAGCGCGGCCAGCCTGTGCTTTTCCAGCGCGATGAGCGTAGGCGCTTCCGGGGCGATTTTTGGCCTTTTTGGCGCGCTTCTGGTGTTCAGAAAGCATTATCGGGAAATTTTCAACGCAGTTTTTGGCGCTTCAGTGGTCGTGATCATTGCCATAAACCTGGTCAATGGGTTGATCACGCCCAATATCGATAACTTTGGGCATATCGGCGGCCTGATCGGCGGATGGCTGGCCTGCGGCGCGACGGGCTTTTATGGCCAGCGGGATCATGGCGGCGTTCGCGCGGGCTTTGCCGTCGGATTTTGCCTGCTTGCGGCGGGCCTGATCGGCGCGGCGTATTTCAGGGCGGTTTGACCGCCTGTTATTTTGGAGGGACTTTGATGAATTTGCGCAAGGCGATGCTTGCTGCGCTGCTGGTGCTTTTTGCCGCAGCGCTGCCTTGCATTGCCCTGGCGGACACCCCGACGGAGCTGGGCGTGTCCATCAGCGCGCAGCCGGCGGTGCTCTCGGAAGCCGGGCAGGTGGATCTGAGCGTTTCGGTTTCCCTGGAAACGGGCGTGATCGGCAACAGCATTACGGTGCTTTCCGTATCCTGCGCGGGCGTTTCCAGCGAATCTGCCGGAGCGGTCTATTACGGACAGGCGACGGTGTTTTCCGTTGCCGGCGTGCCGGTGCCGCACGAACAGATCGGCCAGCCGGTGCCGGTAGAGCTGCTTTATATCAATCTGGACGGCCAGCTGGTCAGCGAGGAACACTATTTTACCGTTTCCGAACCCACCAGCGCGGTGTCCGTTTCGCGCATGGTCGAACCGGTTGCGCCCAAATCCGGCGAAATGGTGCGGCTTTTGTATGTTGTGAGCAATTCCGGTCAGACGGATGTGACGGACGTGCAGATCATCGACGAGGCCTTTGGCGCCGTGGCGCAGTTTGCCGCGCTGGGCGCCGGCCAGCAGCAGTCGGTGGAAACCAGCTTTATCATGCCCAATCACAACATGACCTCTCAGGGCAGGGTGGATTATGTCAGCGCGGCGGGCGAGCCGCTGAGCGCATCGTATGAAGCCCTTGAAATTCAGCGCCAGCGCTTTGCGCTTTCCATTGCGACGGTTGCCGACGCCGCGCAGCTGCGCTATGGCGAGGCTTTCTGGCTGAGCTGTACGGTGACCAATTCCGGGCGCGTTACCTATACCAATGTCGCGCTCAGCTGCGATCATCTGGAAGATCTGCCGGTGATCGACAAGCTGGCGCCGGGAGAATCGTATGTTTTTGGCCGCTGGATCACGCCGGCGGCATCCAGGGATTATCTGCTGGAGGTGACCGGTACCGACGCTTCGGGCGAATCCTATACCGTCAGCGCCGCGCCGGTGCATGTGGATGTGGCACAGGCGCCGCAGCTGGATGAACGCGTGCTGAACCTGCAAAGCGATGCGGCGGCGCGCCAGGTGAAGCTGACGGTCTGGGCCGATCAGGTTGCGCTGGAGCAGGACGGGCTGGTGTCCTTCGAGGTGACGGTCAGCCATCCCGGCATTGCGCTAAAAGACGTGGTGATCCGCGAAACCTCGCAGGGGAAACTGGAAAGCATTCAGATGCTGCCTTCGGGCGATCATTTGTTCAAATACAGCATACGGGTTTCCCAAAGCGGCTCCTATCAGTTCTCCCTCAGCGCGAAAGATGAAAATGATGTGACTGTGCTGGCGCTGGCCGATCCGGTTGAAATTACGGTGAATGTGCGGCGGACGATGAATTCGGTGATGATGCAGCCCGTCGGTTCTGCATCTGTTGCGCCCGCGCCCAAGCGGGCGCGCGTAGAAACGGCCGTGCTGTTCTGCGTTGCAGCGCTGATGGTGTTAAGCGCGGTGTTTTTAGCGGTGTTGATTTGGCGGGAACGGATTTCCAAACCCCGCCGGTGACGGCATTTTGACCCATTGGCGCGCAGGCGCCGGAAAGGAGCATTGTATGAGCTTGATTCTTGCCCACAGGGGCGCCAGCGGTTATGCGCCGGAAAACACGCTCAGCGCGTTTGAAAAGGCGCTGGAGCTTGGCGCGCACGGGATTGAAACCGACGTCCATATGACCAAGGACGGCCAGGTGGTCGTCTGCCATGATGGCCGGGTGGATCGTACCAGCGACGGCTCGGGCCGGATCTATGACATGACTCTTGCACAGTTAAAGGAGCTGGACTTTGGCGCGCGTTATCCCGGGTGGCAAAAGCGCGAAACCATCCTGACCCTGGCGCAGCTGCTGCAATGGATGGAACCGACCGGCCTTGAACTGAACATTGAATTGAAATTCGAAGACGTGCTCTATCCGCAGATCGAAAGCAAAGTGCTGGAACTGGTTGCCGGCGCGGGGATGGCGCAGCGCACGATTTATTCTTCCTTTAATCATTACAGCCTTCGGGCGATCAAGCAGGCGGATGCGCAGGCGCGCGTCGGGCTTTTGTACAATGCGGCGCTGTTTGAGCCGTGGCGCTACGCGGCCTATGTCGGCGCGGATTATATCCATCCGTATTATGTGACGCTGCAGGCGCCGGATGTGGTGAAAAACTGCCATTTAAACCATATCGGCGTACACCCGTATACGGTGAATGACCCCGGGCATCTTGCGTGGATGTGCGCCCTTGGCGTGGATCGGATCATCACCAATTATCCGGACCGTGCGCTGGCGGTTTGCGCATCGGCGCTTGAAGGCGTCGGCTTTAAAGCGTAATAAACCATGAAATCAGGAAAAGAAGGAATCCAACATGCAGAAAATTATTGTTGCGCCAGACAGCTTTAAGGGCTCCCTGTCCTCCCGCGAGGTGATCGATCTGGTGGCCGAACAGGCGCGCGCATTTTTCCCGGGCGTTGCGGTTGTGGGGATCCCCGTTGCGGACGGCGGCGAGGGCACGGTAGACGCGCTTTGCGGCGAAAATACCGTTTCGGTGACGGTGCAGGGGCCGCTGGGCGAGCCGGTTGAGGCGGTTTATGGCTTTAGCGGCGATACCGCGGTGATGGAGATGGCGGCGGCCTCCGGATTGCCGCTGGTACCGGCGGACAAGCGCGATCCGCGCAATACGTCCAGCTTCGGCACCGGGCAGATGATGCTGGACGCCCTGGCGCGCGGCTATCGGAAAATCGTGATCGGCATCGGCGGCAGCGCGACCAACGACGGCGGGATGGGCTGCCTGCGCGCGCTGGGCGTTCGTTTTCTGGATGCGCAGGGGAACCCGCTTTCGGGTACCGGCGCGGACCTGATCCGCGTGGCGCGGATCGACCCGTCCGGGCTGGATGCGCGCTTGAAGCAATGCGATATCCGCGTGATGTGCGACGTGACCAATCCGCTTTTGGGCAAAACCGGCGCGACTTACATCTATGGTCCGCAAAAGGGCGCGACGGAATCGATCATTCTGGAATTGGAAGCCGGGATGGAAAACTACGGAAGGCTGGTGCGTGAAACCTTCGGCGTGGATATCCAGGGCGCGGGCGCGGGCGCAGCGGGCGGCCTTGGGACGGCGCTGGCCTGTGTGGGCGGCGCGCTGGTGCGCGGCGTGGACGCGGTGCTGGATTTGAAAAACTTTGATCAGGAGCTTGAAAGCGCCGATCTGGTGGTGACCGGCGAAGGGCGTTTTGACCATCAGTCGCTGGGCTTTGGCAAGCTGATCGCCGGCGTTCTGGATCGCGCGGGACGGGCGAAGGTGCCGGTGGTGATTCTGGCCGGCAGCGTGCTGGGCGATGTAAGCGCGCTTTATCGGCATAATGCCAGCGTGATGGCCTGCGTGGACCGGCCGATGGCGCTTGAAACCGCGATGGAAAACGCTGCGCCGCAGCTGAGCGCGGCGGCGGCGCGCGCCTTTGCGTTTGTGCGCATGTAATGTCCGACTCTTTTGACAAAGCGGGTTAGACCGGTACATTTTCGCCTATATACAGCGTTTTTTCTTTTGCGATGCAAAACGCGGATTTTTGTGTTTTTTGGCTGAAAGATCCGCGTTTTCGTTGACAGGCCAATTAAAAGACAGTATAATATGTATTTAGTGAAGCAACACTTTTTGGTGTTTCTAATAGTTTGAAAAGGAGTGTTTTCCATTGGGCAAAAAGATGACGATCGACGGAAATACCGCTGCCAGTCATATCGCGTATGCGTTTTCTGACGTCGCGGCGATTTTCCCCATCACCCCGTCTTCTCCGATGGCCGAAGTAGCCGACGAATGGGCTGCCAACGGCCGTAAGAATCTTTTCGGCCAGACCGTTAAGGTTACCGAAATGCAGTCCGAAGCGGGCGCCGCGGGCGCTGTGCACGGCTCCCTGGTGGCCGGTGCGCTGACCACCACCTTCACCGCGTCCCAGGGCCT
>DCTY01000070.1 GCA_002329335.1 Christensenella sp. UBA1428 | reverse complement strand
GTCAAGAGGGGCTTAGCCCCTCTTGCAGGGTGCGGGGCAGCGCCCCGCGTCGTTTTTCCCAAACAATGCCGGAAAAAACCCCCTGCGCAAAGCACAGGGGGGGCAAATCTGCTTACAGGGTAGAATAGTTGGGCGCTTCCTTGGTGATATAAATATCGTGGGGATGGCTTTCCTGCAGCCCGGCGCCGGTGATGCGGACAAACTGGGCGTTATGGCGCAGATGATCGATGGTGGGGGCGCCGCAATAGCCCATGCCGCTTCTCAGCCCGCCNNTCGGGGACGAGCTTTTTGGCATTTTCCTGGAAATACCGGTCGGCGCTGCCGTGCGCCTGCTCCATCGCGCCCATCGAGCCCATGCCGCGGTACACCTTGAACTGACGGCCCTGATACAGCTCGGTTTCACCGGGAGATTCGGCGGTACCGGCCAGCAGGGAACCGAGCATGACCGCCGACGCGCCCGCACCGATGGCCTTGGTAATATCGCCGGAATACTTGATGCCGCCGTCGGCGATGATGCGGATGCCGTGCTTTTCGGCCTCCAGCGCACATTCGCCCACTGCGGTGAGCTGGGGTACGCCGATGCCGGCGACCACGCGGGTGGTGCAGATGGAGCCCGGGCCGATGCCGACCTTTACGCAGTCCGCGCCCGCCTCCGCCAGATCGCGCACCGCTTCGGGCACCGCGACGTTGCCGGCGATTACGGGCAGGTCGGGATAAGCGGCCTTGACGCGGCGGACCATTTCAATCACGCCGGCACTGTGGCCGTGGGCGGTGTCGATGGTGATGATATCCACCTTGGCGGCAACCAGGGCCGCAACGCGCTCCATGGTATCGCGCGCCGTGCCGACCGCCGCGCCCACCAGCAGGCGGCCGTTCTTGTCGCGCGCGCTGTTGGGGTACTGGATGGCTTTTTCAATATCCTTGATGGTGATCAGGCCCTTGAGCATGAACTGATCGTCCACGATGGGCAGCTTTTCGATCCGATGGCGGCGCAAAATGGCCTGCGCCTGCTCCATGGTCGTCCCTTCCGGCGCCGTAACGAGGTTTTCCTTGGTCATCACATCGCCGATGCGCTGGGTAAAATCGGTTTCAAACCGCAAATCGCGGTTGGTCAGGATGCCGACCAGCTTGCCTTCCACAACGATCGGAACGCCGCTGATCCGGTAATGCTTCATCAGCGCCAGCGCGTCGGATACCAGATGATCCGGCGACAAAAAGAACGGGTCGGTGATGACGCCGTGCTCGCTGCGCTTGACCTTGTCCACATGTTCGGCCTGCTGCTCGATGGTCATGTTCTTGTGAATAATACCAATGCCGCCCTCGCGCGCCATCGCGATGGCCAGCTTGTTTTCGGTCACCGTGTCCATAGCAGCGCTCATGAGCGGCACATTGAGCTTAATGGTTTTGGTCAGTTGAGTAGTTAAATCCACGTCCTTGGGTAAAACTTCGCTCTTTTGCGGCATCAGAAGCACATCGTCAAAGGTCAGCCCTTCTTTAATTACTGTTGGCAGCATCCCGGATACACCCTTTCCCGTCAAGATTAAATTGTTAAAGAGTATACCATACCCGCGCGCCTTTTTCAACTCCGTTTCGCGCTTTTTCTGCAAATTTCCCTGCAAATATTCCGCCGCGCCGATCCGGACCGCGCCGGAATCAAAAACCGGAAAACCGGCGGCTCCGCGCCCGGTCCGTATCGGACACGCCGCGCCGTCCGGCCCTTTGGCCCAAAATCCGCCTGCGCCGCGGCGAAAATAAAAGCCCGCAAAAAACCGCGCCGCAGGATCACGCCTGCGCGATGACGGAAACGCCGTCGGGAATCACCAGCGCCTGCGCCTGCGGCCCGCAGAGCGTCCGGGCGATCCGATACCCTTCCTGAACGGTTTTGGCCGGGATCATGTGCATGGCGCGCACCATCGCCTCCGGCGCGTCGGAAACCAGCACCACGCGCGCTTTTTTCAGCACCCGGATGAAAATCTGGCTCTGCCACTGATCCGGCTGGGTCTGCTCCGGCGCACGGGTGTGAAACGCGCGGTTGACCGCGTCCAGATCCGGCGACCGCATCTGGTCAAAAAACGCCTGCCCCCCGTGGCCGTCCCCGGCCCTGGCCAGCGCGACAATCACGCCGCCGGGGCGCACCAGCGCTTCGGCCGCAGTCATGGATTTGACGGCCTGATAGATGTTCTGATCCAGCGGATGCCCGCTGTTGGTGGTGATCACAATCGGCGCCGGCGGCGCGCTGATCCGGCACCGATCCTGCAAAAACGCGCATCCGGCCCCGTGCGCCGCCTCACAGTCGCCGGCGGCGGCAAATACGACGCGCTTTTGCGCGTCGAGCACCACGTTGAGAATAAACGCCAGCCCGGCCCGGCGCGCGGCAAAAACCATGTCGCGGTGGATCGGGTTGTCCGCCAATACGCCGGTGCGCGCCCCCGGCGCGTCGATAAACGCCGCGCAGTGATTGGCCAGCACCGTCTCGCGCGCGCAGACGCCGGGCAGCACGCTTTTTCTGCCGCCGGAAAAGCCTGCGAAAAAATGCGGCTCGATGAACCCTTCGCTCACCAAAAGATCCGCCTGCGCCGCCAGACGGTTGATCCGCAGCCGGCCCCCAGAGGGCAGCCGCCCCAGATCGCACAGCATCGCCTCGTCGTCGCAGTCGTGTAT
Organism: Christensenella sp. UBA1428; assembly: GCA_002329335.1. Taxonomy (GTDB): domain Bacteria; phylum Bacillota; class Clostridia; order Christensenellales; family UBA1750; genus UBA1428. The sequence continues at coordinate 8,578 of DCTY01000070.1, read as the reverse complement.
GACGATGCGTTCCCGGCGCACGATCTGCTCGCCGAATTTTTCAGCCAGCTCCCGGCGGCTCGTCTGGCGGTGACAGCCTGTGGCGATCAGAATCGTGACCTGCGCCTCCGGGCTGCCTTCCCGGATCTGGTCAAGCAGCGCCGGCATCAGAAGCCGGCTCGGCACCGGCCGCGTGTGGTCGCTGGCCAGAATGACCACCTGCTTTTTCCCCCGCGCCAGCTGCGCAAGCGGCGCCGATCCAAACGGGCGGGCCAGCGCCTGCGCAACAAGCCCCGCCTGATCCTGCGGCGCCTGCGGCATGCGCGCCGTCAGCACCCCGGCCAATGCCTCCTGCTGGATTTCCAGCGTCTGATACCCCTGCCCGTATGGCAATTCAATCCGCATGTGCGCCATCCCCTTTGCCGTTTGCTCCATTGTACCACAACCCGGCGCGGCATTGAAAGCCTTTTGACCCGTCCGCCGGCACGCCGCCCGGTTGATTTTGCTTTGCGCGGCCGGAAGCCGTGTCGTGCTTTGGGCTTTCGCTGCCGGGCCAGGGCTGCGCCGCAGCGCATAAAACCGGCGTCCGGCGTCCTCAAAGCGGACGCCCGGATGCCGGTTTGCAGCAGGCAATAGGGATTTTTTCGGATTTTGTACTGCCGGTGGCGGAAGTCCCTGCGCGGCTATATGAACCACGGCCCGGTGGCGCTGTCAGAGCCTGCGCAGTGGGTTTCGCGGNNGGGGGGGGGGGGTGCCGCGATCGGGGCAGACGCCCCCAGCGGACGCGCGGAGCGCGGTTTGGCGCGATACCGGGACTGCGGGCGTCCGCGCGGCGTTACCGGGGCGTTTCCCCGTCGTGCGTCAGCTGCTGAAAATGCGCGGACTCCATGTAGTTGAGCGACCATTGCGCGGCGTCGTTGGTCGTCAGGGACGGTACCTCCACGGTGGGCACCGGGGCGTCGATTGCCGCAACGGCCTGCGCGCACACGGACCCGTCGCCCCGGAACATGCCCACGCCGCCCTGAATCACAGGGGAAGCGCCGGTTTGATAGTCGGGGATCATCATATTGACGGCTGCGGCGGTTTCCTCGGGGTTCCGGTCGTACCATCCGGAAAACGCCCGCATGCGCACGCCGAATTTTTCGCCCCTCCAGGCGCGCATGTTCTCGTCGCAGAACAGTCCGCCGGAGGCCTGGGTGCGCTGCTGGGGCGTCATGAAATAATACGACGCCAGCTGGGCGAGCATGTCGGTAAATTCGGGATCGTCCAGAATCTCGGCAAGCTCGAAAAACGTCTCGGGGCCGCCGAAGCACACCACCATATGCTGCTGGTAATTGCCGTCGCCCAGATGGGTATGCCCGGCGGGGTTGGGCGCGCCCATGTAATGCATCTGGCCGGTTTTGGGATCGTAGTGGAACGTGGAGCCGGAGGCCATGCGCAGCGGCGCTTTTTTGATGGTATTGAGCCCGGCGTAAATTTTGTCGCGATAGACCGGATCCTCAAACCGCTCCCATCGGGTCATCCAGTTGCTGACAAAGCTGGACCAGTCCGGCCCGATGCGGATATGCGAAAAATTCGGGTGCGCGGGGAAATAGCTGCCCATCGGGTCGCGCCCGGTTTCGTTGAGCGTGGACTGGTCCACGTCGCGCACGGCGTCCATCACGTCGCCGATGCGCTCGTCGGCGGTCAGGTAATAGAAAAACCGGTGATGCCCCGCCATGGAGATGCGCGCCTCCTTGGCCCCGCAGCCCCAGTGGCGCACGTTGTGGCGGGTGCCCAGCATGGCGTATTTGCCGCTGTGGTATACGTCCACCTCGCTGCAATGACGGCTCATCGCGCGGGCAAAGCGATAGATGGCGTAATCGCCCGTGCGCAAAAACAGCAGCCAGTTGACATAGGTGTTGCAAAGCTCGGTGTTCTGCCACGCGCGCCCGCCCGTGTCGTACAGCCAGCAATGCCGTACGATATCGTAGGAGTGCATGACGTCGCCGTAATCCCAAAAACCGTACCACCTGCGCCGCTCAACCTCGTCGATATAAAAATGCACCAGGTTTTCAAGCGCCTTTTCGCAGGCCGCGTCCCCCGCCTGGCCTTCTTTGGGGGGCAGCCAATAGGAGCCCAGCGCTTTGCTGCCGGCGTACAGATCCAGATCGCCCACCAAAAGCGCGTCGTCCTGCACGTCCCGGGCAAAATCCCAGATCGCCTGCTTGCCCGGCATGGCGCCATAGAATTTGACGGTGATTTCGTTTGTGTTGGCAATGCCGTAGGGATAATTGTTGATGCCGCCGTAGGAATAACGGTGCGAAACGGTGTCGTATGCGCCAAAATCATAGCTTTCGCCATATTTGCTGTACAGCCACGCCGTTAAAACCGCCCGTTCCCCGCGCGCGCCGGAAACCTCCAGCGCCGTGGGCGCTTTCTGCCAGAAATCCTTCACCGCAACGGCGCAGATTGCCGACGGGCAGCCGAAAAACATCGCCCCTGCGCTGCGGTCGCCCTGCGCGGCGGTGATCATGGCGCAGCCCTTCCGGGTGCGCTTGGCGATGGAAAAATGCTGGGAGCTGTCCTGGCTGAGCAAAAACCGGTCCCAGGCGGCGTTGTCGTCCACATGCAGGGCAAACGGGTCGTCCGGCCGGCGTTCCAGATTGAAAAATTGCCCGTCCTGAATCTGCCGGGCGTACCGGGCGACGTTTTCGTCCATCGGCAGGGGATTTTGCGCCCTGTCCTGCGCCGTGCGGTAGTGCGCGGAAGAAAACAGGCACTGCGCCCCTTCGTAAAACAGGCCGGTGTCCCCGGCAAAGCCGATATGACGGTTAAACAGCTCGCCCGAAACCGGCGCATCCAGCGTGACCGCCACGCCGTGGAGCAATTCCTCTTTTTCGCGGATGTCCAGCATGAAATTGTGTACGATGCGCACCTCGTCGCTGCCCGCGTATACATACAGCCGCACATCATAGGGCAGGATGCGCCGCCCGCCGCCCTCGTGACAGCCGCGCAGGCGCACCACTGCGCGCACCGGGCCGGCCTCCTCCAGCGTGACCGATTCGTTTTTGCCGGTAAACCGCTGGGTGACGCGGGTTTCGTCCCCGTCCTCGTCCCCGGATACGCGCTGCAAAAGCGCGACGGCCTGCATGCCCATCGGTTCAAAGCCCTTCCGGCTGATTTGACCGACCAGCTGCTGCCCCGCGGCGGCGTGAATTTCAACAAGCCCGTTGTCGACCGTTACCGCGCCGTCGCCGGAGACCTGGGCGCGCACCGGGTTTTGCGGCGCGCACGGCGCGCCCTTTTGCACCTGCCACAAATCCACGCGCGTGTCGGCCAGCGCGCTAAGGGCCATCCATTTGACCGAGCCGTCCGGCCAGTAGGCCAGGGGCTTTTGCTGAACCGGCGTGGGCCGTCCGTCCATCGCCGTGAGCGTCAGCGTCTGTGTGCGCGCAAGCTGCCCGCGCCCCCAGGGGACGCCGAAGGTCACCGGTGCCTGTTCCCGCCGCAGCGGGGTCAACCAATGCAGTTTCATGTTTTACTCCTTTCCATGAGCCCAAAAAGGGATAACGCGCGCAGCGCCTCTGCGGGAGTCCAGAGGGGCTCAGTCCCTCTGGCAGGAGTCCAGAGGACAGCGTCCTCTGGAACGCCTCCGCCTATGAACTAATATCGCGCCCGGCGCAGATTTTCCAATAAAAGCGCGCGCAGCGCCTCTGTGGGAGTCCAGAGGACAGCGTCCTCTGGAACATCCCCACCCGTGAACCAATATCGCGCCTGACGCAGATTTTCCAATAAAAACGCGCGCAGCGCCTCTGCGGGCGTCCAGAGGGGCTCAGTCCCTCTGGCAGGAGTCCAGAGGACAGCGTCCTCTGGAAACCATTCCTTTACGTGTCTATCCAGTCGCCGATATGCGCCAGCGCGGTGATCACATGCGAGCCCCACTGTCCGGAATCGTTGCCGCACATGCGCGGCGCTTCGCAAATCGGCTTATGCACCCCGGCATGGGCGACCTGCGCGGTTTGAAGCGGCATGGGCATCCGGACATCCGGGCTGAGGAATAACGCCCAGCACTGCTTTGCCAGGGTTTTATTGCCGGTTTTGCCGGCGGCATAGGCGGCTGCGCCGACGTTGTAAATGCTGACCTTGCCCCTGGGCGAAACGCCATGGGCGCAGGCCCTGCCCTGCGGATGGGCGGCCAGGTATGCGTCGGACCATTGCTCCGCCACGCCGTCCGGGTCGCCGTCGGCGCAGTAGATCAGCCCGGCGTTGAGAAACGACCGCCACAGCGCCTCGTCCTCCAGCACGCCCAGCACCTCTGACCAGACATATTCGGCGCCGAAGCAATAATTGAAATGTCCCGGCGCGTTGCGCTCAAAGAGCTTCATCGCCCCCGTGTGCGGCTCGTACAGCCAGATGGTCGAGGCGGAAAAACCGTCGGGCGTTTTAAAATGCGACAAAAGCCGCAAAAGCTTGTCGCGGTAGCGCGTGTCGCCGGTGCGCTCCCATTGGGTCAGCCAGTTGCCGGCAAAGACCATCATGTCCGGCCCGAAGCGCACATGCGCGGGGTAATCCGGGTCGGGCGGATAATAGGCGCGCAGCGGGTCCATGGCCGCAACGGCAAAATCCACGTCCTTTTCCTGCGTCATGATATCGCCGGTGCGCTCGTCGCCGGTCAGATAATAATAAACCTTGTACAGCTGCGTCAGCCCGATGCGGCATTCCTTGCACCCGCAGCCCCAGTGAACCACGTTGTGCCGGCTGCCCAGCATCCGGTACGGCCCGAGATGATACAGGTCGCACTCGCTGTTGTGGCGGGTCATGGCCTCGGCCCAGGCAAAATAGTCCGCCCTGCCGGAACGCAAAAACCCGTACCACAGCCACAGGTTGGGCACCAGCTCCGTGTTTTGCCAGGCATAGCCGCCCATGTCGTACAGCCAGTTGTGCCGGCAGGGGTCGTAGGTGTGGCGGATGTCGCCGTAGTCCCAGAACCCGTACAGGTCAAACTGCTCGCGCGAAGCCTTCTGGTTTTCAAACAGATCGTCCAGCATGCTTTCGATCTTTGCCCGGCCGGGGGTCGAACGGTCCTCCACGCCCCAGGCGTCGCCCAGCGCCAGGGTGTCCAGCACATATTGCGGGCTGCAAAGCAGCCGCGCGGGCTCCTGCCAGGCTTTGGCGCGGGCGACCAGCTGTTCGTTGCCCGGATAGGCGTTGACCGGCTCGATTACCACCTCGTTGGTGTTGGCGATGCCGTAGCCGCTGGCGCGCATTTCGCTAAACCCCTCATAGCAGCTGTTCACATGCGTTTTGTCGTCGTAGCGGCGCATGTCCATCGGCGCGCCCTGCGGGCTGTAAAGCCAGACGCGCAGCCGCCCGGTCGCCGTGCTGGCGTCCAGAATTTCAAACCCGGCGGGGTATTTTTGCCAGAAATCCCGCTTGAAGGCCGTGATACCGCCGTTTTCGCCGCCCAGATATGCAATCCCCAGCGAACGGCCGCCGGCCGCGCCGCGCACCCAGACGCAGTTTTCACCGGTGCGCTTGGCGATATCGTAGCGATTGCTGGTCAGCTGGGTCATCCGGTAATCGCGCCAAACGGTCATGTCCTCCTGCGCGCCGGGGGACGCCGCGGTGATTTCGCCTGCCAGCTGCCGCTGGTACGCGCCGTCCGGGTCGCCGCGCGTCCACAGGCTCTTGGGCGATTCGCAGAAAAGCCCGGTTTCCCCGCCGAAGCGCACAAACCGGTTGTTTAAGCTCCCGCAAAGCGGCAGGTCCAGTTCCAGCCCGATCCCGCGGATGAAATCCTCCTCCTCGCGCCCGTCAAATACAAAGGTGTGCACCATGCGCACCTGCGCGCAGCCTGCGTAAAAGTACAGCCGCAGATCAAACGGCAGGAATTTGCGCGCGGCCCCCGCTTTGCCGCTGCGCTGGACATGGCTGCCGCAAAGCCGCACCACGGCGCACCGGTCGCCCCGGCGCTCCACGCGCAGCGATTCGGCGACGCCGTCAAAGACCGCGGTTTGGGTCAGCGTGTCGTCGCTGCCGGTTGGGATGCGCTGCTCCACCAGCGCCGTGAGCCTTCCCCGGCTTTCCAGCAGCGCCTGCTGGGAAACGCGCATCGCATTTTGCCGCTGTTTGAACCCGCCGGCCAGCTCGTCGGCGGATTTGCGCGCCACGCGCAGCGGTTCCCTGTCGTGGCGCAGGATCGTCCATACCGCCAGCGCGTTGTCCACGCAGATGCGGTCCGCTTCCTCGGTGATTTTTAAAACCGCGCCCTGCGCAGGCTCGTTTGGCGCTTCGTCGCTGACATGATAGGCCGCCGCTGCGGTTTTCAGCGCCGCGCTGTGCAGCGTCCACTTGACCGATCCGTCCGGCCACCAGGCGCGCACCTCGTGCTGCGCGGGGATGGCGCCGCCCCGGTCGTCATAAAGATACAGCGGCGTTTCCGGGGAAAGCTGTCCTTTTTTCCACGCAATACCAAACGACGTGCCGCCGCTTTGCCCCGCGCCGCCCATCCAGTTTAAATCCACTCTCATCGGCCGTTCCTCCTAACGCAAAAGCTGTCATGGTGCATTTTTTGCCGGCGACGGGCGCTGCGCGCCGCATGAACCGTGCCGCTTTATGTATATTTGCTTTGTACTGTCATTATACCGTGTTTTGGGCCGCCGCACAAGCGCCGCTTTTTGCGGGCTGTTCCCAGGATCCGGGCGCGCTTTTTTGCCGCCGGGCAAGGCCGCTTTGCGCTTTTGACCGCCCGAAAGCCGCGCGGGGCGCCGGGCTGGTTTCCCCGCCATGGCGTCCCGCGCAAATGAAAATGTATTTTATCGTCGATCCTTTTATTGGCCGATCGCCGCCAGGGAACGGGCGAGCGCATCGTTTTGGATCTGCAGACACTCGTCGATTTTCAGGGATTTGAGCTGCTGGACGAACCCGTCCCACTGATCCATGGATTTTACGCCCATGATGAACTGGTCAAGGTTTTCGTTGACAAAGGTTTCAATGTCGGGATAAAGCTTGTTGTAGCGGTCGGTCTCCTCGTCGGTCTTGCGGGCGACCTCCAGCCAGTTGCGCTGGATATAGCCCTGGTCCTCGTAAAGCGCGGCGGCCTCGCGCACCAGGAACCGCGTTTCGTCCGTGGGGCATTTGACGATGGAGATGCGCAGATTGTTTTCCTCCAAACGGATCGCGTTGCAGAAAAAGCCGCTGACCTGTTCGCTGTAGGGGATTTCCTTGCGGTTGGAACGCTCCGTCCACTCCGGCAGCGTCCGGCGGATGCCTTCTTCATCGTAATAATAGTTGTATCCTTCGATGCCCCAGGCGATCTGCGCGCCTTCGTCGGTGAATGAAAATTCGAACATATCCAAAATACGCGTCACTTTTTCCTCGTCCACACCCGTGAAAATCGCGTAATATTCGCGGCAGGTCGGGTAATGGATGGTCGTTTTGCCGCTGCCGGGGTCTCCTTCGCCGGGCTGTACCGGGCGGACGGCCTCATACCAGCGGTCGGTGATGCCCAGAAGGGCAAATTGCTCGTTGGCCCAGTTGATGCGGGAGGACGCGTTGTCATGAACCATGAAAACGCCGCCGTCCTCGGCCAGCACGGCTTCCTGCCATACGGAGGTGTTGGTGGTGGGATATTCCGGATCGACCAGCCCTTGCGCGTAGAGCATGCGGCAATAGTCGATGACATCCCGGAACGCCGGTTCCAGACAGCCGAATTTTACCTGCATCGTTTCTGGATCGACATACCAGTCTTCCCGCATGCCCGACCAGCCCTCGCACAGCCGCTGGGTCAGCCCGGCGCGGTACATGCGCGTCATATACGGGGTGATCTTGCCGCCGGATTTTTCCTCAACCAGCTTGAACAGTTCGTAAAAATCTTCCTTGGTGACATAATCGTCCATGTTCAATCCCCATTGCGCGACCAGATCGGCGCGCACCAGGAACGTATCGCCCATGAACTGTTCGGTCAGCTTGGGCAGCAGATAAAATTCGCCGTCGTCGTTGCCGATCATCGCCCGCACAAACTCGTTCTGATAGATTTTTTCATTCAGATTGGGATAATCCGGGTTATCCTTGGCATAGCCGTCCAGCACCAGCCAGGCGTCGCGGTATTTGGCCATTTTGCCGAAATTTTCCATCTTTACCACATCGGTGATGTCCCCGGATGCGAGCATGATGTTGTAATTTTCATCGGAATTGGCGTTGGGTACGCGCCGGTAATCCAGCGTGATGTTGAACCGGTCCATGTACGCCTGATCGCCGATGGAGACCTCGCCGGCCGGATAATCTTCCAGGTTGGCCGAGGGATGCAGCACGGTGTAAACGGAAATGGTCAGCGGCTTTTCATACCGGTTGGCGTCCGCGATGGCCGGTTCGTTTTCGCCGGCTGTGCCGGAAGGCGCGGCGGACGCCGGAGCGGCGGACGTTGGGGCGGCGGTAGCCGCCGCAGACGGGCCGGCGCCGGCAGAGCAGGCGCAAAGCGCCAGCGTCAGCGCAAAAGTCAGGATCAGGCGCAGGGTTCTGGTTGCTTTCATGGTTTGTACCTCCTGTTTTTTTATGGATGAGACAGCGCCGCGCGCGGCGCGGGAACCTTTATCCCTTGATGGAGCCGATCATCACG
>DCTY01000046.1 GCA_002329335.1 Christensenella sp. UBA1428 | reverse complement strand
GCGTTTTGGCGGGGTGGATTTCACGTCGGTGCCGACGCAGGTGGCGGCGCACCGGTCGCCGGATGCGTGCAACATGATTGCAAACGAGAAGTTTTTTCCGGTCAAGCGGCCTGGGTACAGGGTTTTTGGGCAGTACGGTGCAAGGATTTACGGGCTGCACCGGCTGGTGACGCAGGAGGGGGTCACGCTGTTTGTGCATGCCGGGGGGAACCTGTATGTGCAGGATGAAACGGCGCAGACGCCCACCCCGGTGTACACGCAGATGGCGCAAAACGCGTCCCGGTCGTTCGTGATGGGCGGGAAGCTGTATCTTCTGGANNNNGCGTTTGTGCCGACAACGAGCATTGCCAGGACGCCGGCGGGCGCGGGGACGGCGTTTGAAGCGGTGAACCTTTTGACCCGAAAACGCAAAAACAGCTTTGCCGCGGACGGGACGAGCCGGGAATTTCAGCTGGACTTTTCCCCGGTTGCCAGCGTGGACGCGGTGTCGGTGGACGGGCAGGCTGCGCCGTCCACGGCATACAGTGTGGATTTGGCGAGCGGCGTGGTTTCGTTTCAAACCGCGCCGCAGGACGCAGGCGGTGTGGATAACGTAGTGGTGACGTTTACGGCGGGGGCGGACCAGCGGGGCGTGATTGACAAATGCCGGGTGTGCGGGCTGTTTGGCGGCAACAACGACACGCGCGTGTTTCTGTCGGGCAATCCGGACGCGCCCAACGTGGACTGGCAAAGCGGACTGTATGACCCCACCTATTTCCCGGACACGGGATACACGAAGATCGGCGCGGACACCAGCGCGATCATGGGGTATGCCAGGCAGTACGATACCCAGATCGTGATCAAGGAGGGCAACGGTCAGGACGCGACGCAGTGGCTGCGGACGTTTGCGCTGGACGAAAGCAGCCGGCCGGTGTACGCCGTGGCGCAGGGCGCGGTCGGCATGGGCGCGCTGTCGCGGGACACGTTTGCGGTGCTGGGGGATTCGCCGCTGTTTTTGTCGGACGCAGGGGTGTGCGCCGTGGCGGGGACGGCGGTGAGCCAGCAGCGCAGCGTGCAGAACCGGTCGCAGCTGATCAACCGGAAGCTGAAAATGGACGCGGACGAAAACGCGTGCGCGGCGGTGGTCGGGAACAAATATTATCTGTCCTGCGGCGGGCATGTGTATGTGGCCGACGGGGCGCAGGCGTATGAGGACGAGGGCGGCGCCGTTGCGTATGAATGGTATTACTGGGAAGGGTTTGCGCCCACGGCGATGCTTGCGCTGGAAGGGCGGCTGTGGTTCGGGACGGAAACGGGCGCGGTGTGCAGGCTGGGGCTTTTGGACGAGGTGGATTGTCTGACCGACGCGGGGGAAGCGTTTTCCTGCTGGTGGACAACGCCGATGCAGAGCTTAAACAGTTTGTACCGCAACAAGACCGTGCGGGACGTCAGCTACATGCTGATGCCGTATTCGCAGGCGCAGTATCAGGTGTTTTACCGGTCGGACCGGCGGGACTGGACGCTGATGCGGGAAGGGAGCCTGTCGCTGTTTGACTTTAACCAGATGAACTTTGGGGATTTGTCGTTTTTCTGTTCGACCACGCCGATTACGGAGCGGACAAGGCGCAAGGAACGGCGGGCGGAGGTGTTCCAGGTGAAGGTGCAAAACGACGCGCTGGGCACGCAGATGGGGCTTTTGGGGATTGAGATCACCTATAAGTATTCAAGAAAAACACGCTGACGCGCGCTGCGCTTCCGATCAAAGCAGGCTTTGATCGGGGTTGCCCCTTTTCCGGCGCGCCAATGCTGACGCTTGGAAAAGGGAGAGGAAGCAAAGCCTGACGGCTTTGCATGCCGGATGGGCGTACACGCCGCCCATCCGGAAGCTTCAAAACGCGCGGCATGTACGCGCGTTTGGGCTGCGAACCCGCAGGGTTCGCTTCCGGTATCCCGTCCAGCGTCGGAACCGGCGCGCAGACGGGATGCTGCTCGCGGCAAGCCTGCTTGTCCGCGAAAAACGACTGAAAGGAGCGTTTATGGCTTTTACAAAGATTGAGCAGCTTGGTAGTCTGATTGCCAGCTTGCCGGACCGGGTGACGGGGCAGGCGGATTGGCTCAAGGCATATTTTGACGCAAACCCCACGCAGATCATGGAGGCGTTTAACGCGCTGGTGGACGAGCTGAAAGCGGCGACGGCGGCGGATCAGATCGGATACAGCGCGGGGGACGGGATCAACGCCAGTACGGTGCAGGCGGCGATTGCGGCACTGAAGGACATGCTGGACGCGGCGGTGACCGGGACGATCCCGGACGGGAGCCTGACGGGGGAGAAGCTCGGCGACGGGCAGGTCGGGGAAAGCAAGCTGACGGCGGCGGTGCAGGGCAAGCTGAACGGCGGCCATGCCCATGGGAGCCTGACGTCCGACGGCAAAATCGGCGCGTCCTCGGGGCGCGTGGTGGTGACGGGGGAAAACGGCGCATTGCAGGCCGAGACGAAAAACACGGCGCATAACCGGAATTTTGCGGAAACTGCCGGCGCGGCGGCGTCTGCGTCGGGGACGGCAGGCACGGCAGATACCGTTGCGCGGGGGGATCATACGCATCCGACGCAGCGCGTTCGGCGCAAGACGGCGCTTGAAACGCCGCTTGCGGACAATACCCGGTATACTGTGACGGAAAGCGGCGCGATTACGTTGGCGTATCCGGCGGGAACCTTTGAATGCAGTGTGTATGTGACCTTTACGGGGACTGCTGCAGGCGTGACGTTTCCGTCCGGCACGTTGTTCTTGGGCAGCGTTCCGGAATGGGAGACGGGGAAAAGCTACGAAATCTCGATTGTGGATGGGGTAGCGGTAGTTGCACAGGCAGGTGACGGAACATGATGGGACAGCGGCGCAGAGTAATGATGGGATTGGGCACTGCTGTAGATGTGACGCAGATTGTTGTTACTTATACAGGCAATCATACCGATGAGATTGTGACCATGAACGATGGGCTGCAGTATCGTTTGCTGAAGCTGACAGGAAGCGGCACGTTTTCGATGGATCAGCCGGCAAAAATCCAGTGTTGGATCTGCGGCGGCGGTGCGAAGGGCGGTGATTGGGCATTTCAATATGATGCATGTAATACAAGTGGTGGCAATGGTGGAAGTTTTGATTATTCATCGTTGTTTCGAGTTCCTGCTGGTGCAGTAAAGTCATTTGTTATTGGCGCTGCTGGCGGAGGCAGCAATCATATCGGTGCGTTGTTGACCGGTGAAGCCTGGACGGGGTGGACTGTCGGGTCCGGAGGAGGACGAGGGTATGGCCGTTATGCTGCTGTTGGCGTGGGCGGAGGAATTTCAACAGTTCCATTTTCTGATAGCTATTTTCAAAGACACTGTGCAGGTGGCGGAGGCGGTTCGAATTATGGTTCTTCATATAATCGCGGTGACGGCGGCGGTGTTGGCGGTTCGAATGGTTCTGATGGCGGCAACACTGTTTCGGACTACTTGTATGCACGGAAGGGTGGTGAAGGAGGTTCGTATGGCGGAGGAAAAGGCGGCGATGGATCAAGTACAGCAACAAATGGTGCGAATGCGACCTTTTATGGCGGTGGTGGCGGTGGCGCAGGTGTAGGCAAAGACGATGAAGATGGAGATTTGACTGGTGCGAATCCAGGCCTTGGCTACCAGGGCGTTTGCTATATCCGGATTCCGTTGATTCAGTGAGGTGGAACAAATGAAATTTGCACAAGTGGATCATGAAATGGTGGTCAATGTGATTGTTGGCCGGGAAGATCAGCAGGAAGAATTGGCACAGATGACGGGATGCGAAATGGTACCGGCGGATCTTTTAAGGCTTCAGATCGGAGATTTGAGGGTTGGCGGCAATTGGACGCGCAATATCGACGGGGAGCAGGTGGTGCTGACCGGGGAGCCGACGCGCGACGAATTGATGGAGCAGATTGCGGCGCTTGAGCGTGAAACGGCGCAGACGGACGCGGCGCTGACGCAGATGGGGGTGCAGATCTATGAGTAGTCGATTGACAGACGCCCAGGTCGCGGCGCAGATTCGGGCAAAGACGGCGGCGATGCGCCAGGCGCTTGAGGGAACGCGGATGGCCGTACCGGCGGCGCAGATGGGCGCGCTGGCCGGGATTGCGCCGGCGTGGGAAGCGGGAAAGACGTATGAACCGGGCACGCTGTTCAGCTATGCGGGCATGGTGGGGTTTGCGCGCCAGACGGTAACGGCGCAGGAAACGTACCCGCCGTTTTCCGCAGGGACGGAAGCGCTTTACGGGGTGCGCCCCGCGCCGGATGCGGATGGGGTGTATCCGTATGCGTACAACATGCGGGCGGAATTTGGCATGCGGGTGCGTCAGGACGGCGCGGTATACCGGTGTATTCAGGCGTCGGATCCGCTGCTGTACCCGCCGTCGCAGGCGGCGGCGCTGTTTGAAGCGGAGGGAACGGCATGACAGAGGCGGTGCTGGTGGCGCTCATTACAGCGGGGGCGACGGTCGGGGCGCAGCTGGTGATCTCGTCGCGTTTGCGCGGGGAAACGCAGCGGCAGATGGATAAGACCGTGGCGCTGATCGATCAGCGGCTGGATCAGATCGAGAAAAAGCAGGACAAGCATAACGGGCTGGTGGAGCGGATGGTGAAGGTGGAATCAAGCCTGAAAAGCGCGCATCACCGGATCGACGAACTGCATCATGAGCATTGGGAGGAATAGACCATGACGTTTGATGCAGCGCAGAGCGCCCGGCGACAGGCAGGCCTGCGCCGGAGAGCATCCGAACGGCGCGCCGATGCCGACGCTTGTTCGGATAGCGGAAACGAACCCTTGCGGGCTTAAGTCCGTTTGCGCGTACACGCCGCGCAAGCCGATTGAAGCCTTTTCAAAAGATAAATCGAAAGGAAGGACAAGCCATGACGTTTGATGTAACGCAGATTATTTTGGCGCTGATTGCCCTGTGCGGCGCGGTGGTGACCGGTGTAGTGGTGCCGTGGGTGAAGGCAAAGACCACGACGGCGCAGCAGGAGCAGCTGGGCGCGTGGGTCAGGATTGCCGTTGCCGCAGCGGAGCAGATTTTCGCAGCCGGAAATGGCGCGGAAAAGAAAAAGTATGTGATCCGCTGGCTGGAAGAACGTGGGATTATGTTTGACGAGGATACGATCGACGCGGCGATTGAAGCGGCGGTGTACGCGCTGCACGCTCCGGCGACAGGCGGGCCTGCGCCAGGGAGCATCCCGTCTGCGCGCCAGGTTTGACGCTGGACGGGATACCGGAAGCGAACCCAGCGGGTTCGCAGCCCAAACGCGCGTACACACCGCGCGTTTTGAAGCTTCCGGATGGGCGGCGTGTACACCCATCCGGGTTGCAAGGCTGGCAGGCTTTGCTTCTGTTCCCTTTTCCAGGCGTCGGTATCGGCGTGCCGGAAAAGGGGGCATTCCGATCAGAGCCTGCTTGAATCGGAATGCAAGAGCGACCGAAGGGAGCGGTCTATGAGATTCTTAAAATGGCTGGTGCTGGGCGTGTTGGGACTGACAGTGGCGGGGAATATCGCGCTGTTCGTGCTGGCGTTTGCGTACCAGTGGATCCCGGACGCGATGGCATACGGATTTTCGCTGGCCGTGCCGTGCGAGCTGGTGGTCAGCGGATTGCTTCGAATCATGGAGGGGAAATATGGAAATCCGGTATCTGGAAAAGAACAAGACATACACCAACCCGCAGCGCATCCGGCCGACGTATATCGTGGTTCACTCGACAGCAGTCGGAATGACCAGTCGGACGACGCTGTTTAACGCCTGGAACAGCCAGGCGGCAAAGGTCAGCTGTCACGCGATGGTGGACGATGAGGGATGGATGCTGACGCTGCCGGTCGATTTCAAGGGCTGGCATGTGGGCGGCAAAGGCAACGGTATTTCCATCGGCTTTGAGATTTGCGAACCCAAAAGCATCGTATATGCCGACCAGTGGCACAGCAGGGTGAACACGGCGTTGTACAACCCTGCGCGCCCGTCCATCCGAAACGATTTCGTTAAGCGATGGCGGCAGGCGGTAGACTGCGCGGCGTATCTGTGTAAGCAGACAGGCATTGCTCCGGATCATGTGCTGTGCCATTCGGAAATGAACGCTATCGGAAAAGCGACCAACCATGCCGACGTTGCCCATTGGTTTGATCTTTTTGGACAAGCCTACAATATGGACGCGTTTCGGGCCGCGGTGCAGCGCGTCATGAAAAACGGAGCGGGCGCAGCGCGTGACGGTAAAACGATGGGAAACGCCGTGGGGAGACGTGCGGGAAACAGGGCAGACGTAATTCGTTAACGGCATTTAGACATGTTGTTTTGGCATAAAACGGCAAAAACCAGCCGTTTTAATAAAAAGAAAGAGAGGGCAAAAAATGGCGGAAGAAACCAATCTGGCCATGAGCGAGCAGGAAGCGGAGGCGTTTTGGAACGGCGATTTTTCAGACGCGTTTGAGCAGGAAACCAATGCGGACGAGTCGGAGGAATTGCCGCAGCAGCGGCAGGAAGACGCCGGAGAACCTGCGGCGCCGGCGGCGCGGGCAACCAGCGCGGCGCAGACGGTGCGGGTAAAGTACAACGGGCAGGAAATGCAGATCCCTTTGCAGGAGGCGACGCCGCTGATCCAAAAAGGGATGAACTATGATCATGTTGCAAAGGAACTGGCGCAGCTGCGCGCTGCGCCGGAACGGCAGGTGGTCAAAGCGCTTGCACAGCAAAGCGGCAAAAGCGTTGAGCAATATTTAAGCGATGCGCGATCGGCCCTTGGCCTGCCGTCGGACGGCGGACGCGCGGAACAGTTCAAAGCTTTTTTTGCACAGCATCCCAACATCAGCCCGGCGCAGCTGCCGGCGTCGGTATTGGCGGCTGTATCCCGGGGAGAAACGCTGGAAACGGCATATGCGCAGCACGAAAACACACAGCTGCGCCAGTATGTGCAGCAGCTTCAAACGGAACTGTCCCAGCAGCGCCAGCAGATGCGCAATTTCATGCAGTCTGTGGGCAGCGTTGCGGGCAGCGCGCCGCCGCAGCCGGTTGAGGACGAAGGATGGGCCGCGTTTATGCGCGGGTAGCAAAAAATAAAAACGGGGCGAACGCTCCGAAATTTACCAGGCGACTGAAAGGAGCACATTTTGGCTATTAATCTTGCGAGCAAATACAGTGAAAAAATTGCGTCTTATTTTACCAGCCAGTCCATTATGAAGGGCATGGGCAACAACGATTATTCCTTTGAAGGGGTAAAAACGGTTCGCGTTTATACGCCCCTGACGCAGGAATTGCGGGATTATGACCGCACGGCGTCGGCCAACCGCTATGGCACGCCGCAGGAGATGCAGGACGTGGTGCAGGAACTGACCCTGGGCGAGGATAAGTCCTTTTCCATTGCGATTGACAAAGGCAATAACGAGGAACAGATGGGCGTGAAAAACGGCATGAAGATGCTGCGCCTGCAGATCGACGAACGTGTTGCGCCGGCGTACGACAAGGATGTGCTGGCAAAACTGGCGGCGAACGCGGGCTTGTCCACGGCGCCTACGGCCGCGCTGACCAAGGAGAATATTGTAGAAACACTCTCCGATGCGATGACGGCGATGGATAACGCGCTGGTGCCTGCCGCGGGCAGGAGCATTCTTCTGCCTTCGAGCAAATACAGCCTGCTGCGTCTGTCAAGCGAGTTTGTCGGCAACGACAAATTGGGCGAAAAAGCGCTGAGCAACGGCCAGGTTGGGGAATTTATGGGCGCACGGGTGGTGCGCGTGCCGGATTCTTACCTGCCGGGAAACGTGCAGTTTATGATTGTACACAAGAAAAGCTTCACTGCGCCGTGGAAAATCAATGACACCAAGGTGCATCAGGACCCGCCCGGGATCAACGGCAGCCTGTTGGAGGGACGCTTTATCTGGGACGCGTTTGTAATCGGCGCGCGCGCGGCGGGGATTTATGTGTGCGGCGCATCCGGCAGCAAGCAGGCGGCGCCGACCATTACGATTTCCGGGGGCAGCGCGACCGTTGCCAGCACGGGCGCGGATAAGATCCTCTATACGCTCGACGGTTCCGATCCGCGGTACTCCGACAGCGCGCAGGTATATGCGTCCGCCGTTACGATGGCAGCGGGCGAGACGATCCGGGCGGTTGCCTATAAGACCGGCAGCCTGGCCAGCGACGTATCCGAAAAGGCGAACGCCTAGCCGTTTGAAGCAGGTTTTGAACAGGGTCATCCATTTTTTTGCCGCGGATGCGCACGCTTGAAAATGGGATTGGCGGTTTTCCGTCCGGGCGGTCTGTACGCCCGGACGGCATGCGAATCCGGGTGGGGTTGGTCCATTGGACGATGCGACCGCATTGGCGCACGGTTTGGATGCACCTGGCGGCAGGCCTGCTTGCCTGCGAAAGCGACTGAAAGGAGCGGTTATGACTTGTCAGAAAATTTATGAGCTGGCGCTGGCGCTGATGAATATGTCAAAAGACGATGCAGATTATGAGGATGCGACGGTCCTGGGGATGCTGCAGGTGATGGCAAACGAGGTTTTGGATGTGAGCGATTCCATCAAGGCGTGCGAGGGGAACCCGTCGGCTTTGGCGGCGCTGACGGATTTGCAGGATGATCTGCCGCTGGCGGATAAAGTATGCACGTCGGTGCTGCCCTATGGGCTGGCGGCGAAACTGGCGCTGGAGGATGACAGCGCGATGGCCAGCTATTGGAATTCGGAATATCACTATCGCGCGGCGCAGTATGCCAGGCCGTACCTGCGCCAGATCGAATCTGTTTATTAAGGAAGGGGCGGAGGAAATGACGAAAAAAAACACACAGCTGTCCGTGGATAATTACGCGCCGGGAAAACCGGTCGGCGCGCGTCAGCCGGGCGAACCGCAGCTGTACGGTACGGAGGCGACGTTTCCGTGGATGGGCAGTAGGAGCCAAGTGACGGCCCGCCCGGACAGCGACCAGACGGAGTCCCGGGAAACGACGAAATCGGGCTGGGGCGATGGGCAATATATTCCGTTTCCCTGGATGAAGCCGCAGGGGGGAAGCGGGCAGGAGCAGCAGAAGCCTGCGGCGCAGACGCCGGATTACGCGCAAACGCTCAAGGAAGCGTACGACGCGCAGGCCACGGCGCGGGCGCAGGCGCTGGAGCAGATGCTTGGGGCGTATGAGGGACAAAAACAGCAGCTGGATACGGATTATAACCGCGCTGCGTCGCAGGCGTACGCCAATGCGCGGCTGTCGGCGATCGGAAACAACGAGGCGCTGGCAGCAAACGGGCTGGCGGGGGGCGTGTATCAGCACCCGACGAGCGGATACAGCGAGACAAGCCGGGTTGCGCAGGACAATGCGCTGCGGTATAATCTAGGGGAAGTGGAATTGGCAAGAGTAAAAGCAAAAAAGGAGGTGGAGGACGATATCAACGCGCTGCGCGCGCAGGGGATGGGAGAGCAGGCGGATTTGCTGGCGCAGCAGGCGGAAAGCCTGATCAACCTGCAGATGCAGCTGGACGAGCAGCGGTACCAGCGCGCGGTGGATGCGGCGAATATTCTGGAGGATAAGTCGTACTATAAGAAGTTTATTGGCGCGCAGGACGAGGACGATTTTGACAGATGGTGGTGGGACAATGATTGATCATCGTCCCAAAATGGTCAACGACGGGGGCAGTACCTACAGCGCATCGACCCGGATACAGACAAACAAAACGGTATACGAGGAAAGCAGCGCTTATCAAAAAGCGTTGGAGGATTTAAAGAACGCCGAAAGCCGTCCTTCGGCAGTGGGATCAGTTCTTGGGATCAACCCTCAGACGGGCGCGCCGAGCGCCGGCGGAGCAGGCGGGAAGCTTCGTGCGAATGATCTTTTACCGGACGCAGCGCCGGCGGCGCAGGCTGCCGGCGGGGTGGAGGTCGGTGAGACAGAGGCCGAAGAAGAGCTTGACTTTGACGAAAATCTGGAACCGATTGTGAAAAGTCCGTATACCAGTGGAAGCAATACGCCGAGAATAAACGGGAATCCATGGAAAAATGCTTTCAGTACGGAAGGACTGGAAGAATGGCAGATTGACCAGATGATGGAGGAGGTTTTCGGGGAAAGCGCGTCTGGTTTTGATGCCGCTGGGTTATCGAAGGAAGAGCAGGACGCTTACTGGCAACGGAAAGAAAACCGGGACAAGAACCGTAAGAACAGCGAACCATCATCAGATCGTCCTGCGTCTGCCCGGCCCAATCCATTCAGCACAGAAGGGTTAGAGGAATGGCAGATTGACCAGATGGTCGAGGAGGTTTTCGGGGAAAGCGAGTCCGGTTTTGAGGCTGCTGGGTTATCGAAAGAAGAGCGGGATGCTTACTGGCAGCGGAAAGAGGGTCGGGCGGCGGCCCGGGCAAGGGCGGGATCGGGCGATGCGGCTCAGCCGCCGTCCGGGGACGCGCAGGCGGATTCGGCGATGGATCGGATGGTATCGGAGATCTTCGACGTCCCGGAAAAGCCTGTTTCTCAGGATGATCCTGCCGCCTTCTGGGACGAAGCGTCGGACGCGGATTTTTTGCCGCCCAGCACGGCGGAGCCGTTCCTGGTTCTGCAGGGCAGCGCGCAGATGCCGGTCGTGCCGAATACGGGGGCCATCGCGCCGGATGTGGGATATGAAAATGCGCAGCAGACCGGCGGTGGGGCGAACGCGGCGCTGGATCTGACGGATGTCGGCCGGCTGACGGATCAGCAGACCGCGCAGGTGGTCAATCTGCTGGTTGGCCGGGCGGACGCGGCGGAGTATTTTGACCCTCAGGAGCGCAGGCGGATGGCTCAAATGCTGGCAGTGCTGACAACGAACCCCGAGGATGAGGACGCGCTGCTCGGCATTCAAAAAATGCTTCAGACCGTATCGGTGCGCGTCAGCTTTTCCGCCGGCAATGCCGAGCTGGAAACGGCCATGATCACCGCGTCACAGCGGCTTGGCCAGGACGTCGCACTGCTGCGGGCGCAGGAAGCGCAGGCGCTGTGGCTGGCACAGGACGAGCCGTACCGAAAAATGATGGAGAATCCGGATTTTTATGCGCGGAGCATGGCGGGTGCGCAGCGGACGTGGGAATCGTTTGGGGAATCGGATTTTCGGTATCTGCATCAAAACGTCAACGACACGGCCCCGATTGAGTCAAAATTCAAAAACGAATTTATCGCGTATCTGCTGGGCAGCCCGGCGGACTATGCGCGAGCGCAGCGGGAAAATCCCTATACCTATCTGGAACCGGAAGAAAGGGCCATTTTCAACTATCTTCTGGAAAAAGACGGCGAAACGGCGGCAGCGGCGTATATGGCGCATCTGGATGCGCAGCTGATGCAGCGGCGGCGCGCGGCGCTTGATCAGACTGCGGCGGATTTTGCCGGGGAACATCCGGTTTTGGCAAGTATCGAATCGGTCGGGCTGACGCTGGAAAAAATCCCGGCGTATATGGCGACGCTGGTGATGCATGCAGCCGGGCAGGAAATTGACGAAAACGACGTTGTTTTTGACGCGGCAGCCCGGCAATGGACGATCCGGCAGACGGTTTCCGACCAGATCCGGACGTCGCACGAAGGGTTCTGGGGCGAAGCGCTGGCGTTTTTGTATGACACCGGGCTGTCGATGGGCGATTCGGTGCTGGTGATGGCGGCGGCAGGCGGGGGCGCTCTGGCGGCGGCCTGCATGGGCGCGTCGGCGGCGGAAAGTGCGGCGTATGACGCGCTCAAGCGCGGCGCGACGCAGAACCAGGCGATGGCGGTGGGGTTCTGGACGGGGCTGACGGAGGTCATTTTTGAAAAGATCAGCCTGGACGAGCTGTTTGGGGCGGGCAGTTCCACAAAGCGCCGGGCGATCATCCAAAAAGCGCTGCGGCAGTCGAAGGTCGAGGCGACGGAGGAGCTGTGCACGGAAATCGCCAACCGGTTCACCGACAATATGCTGATGCAGGAAAAGTCCCGCTATAACCAGAGCATTGCCTATTATGTGAACGCCGAAGGGCTGAGTGAAAGCGAAGCGGTCTGGCATGCGCGCAGGGATATGATCCTGGACCTCGGGGCCGCCGCCCTGGGCGGCGGCCTCTCCGGGTTCGTAACGGGCGGCGCAAAGGGGACGGCTGACAGGTATTCCGATGCGGGCAGTGCGCCTAACCCGGCGCAAACCGGAAACAGGATGCCGGTACCGGAAACGTCGGATATACTAAGAGTCGAGACGGTTATGCCCAAAGGCGCAAAGAACCCGGTGGAGGTTTATACCAACGGAAATGCGCAGATTAACAGAGGGAAGGTTGAAACGTATATCAGAGGAAAAGTAACGCTGGATGCTGATACCACAAGACAGCAAATTGTGGAATTAATGAATTTAAAAAAATATTATCCAGGTGAATTTACGCCAAGTATTGCATCTAAATTAAATTCTTTTGAAAGACAGCTTCATAATTACGACCGTTCTCAGGAAATGAGCAGAACACTGGAATGGGCAGGGATCGACGATATCCCGTCCAATAATAGAAGAATTGTTGAAAAACTATTTGAAGCAGCGGAACAAGTCGAAGAGGGCCATACAGAGATAATCAGTTATATTGAAGGCAAGACCGGAACGGTTCAGGTGGTAAGCAGATGGCACATTCTGGAAAACGGCGTAAAGTATCTGGCTACGATCATTTTAAAACCTGTGAAGTAAAGAAAGGAATGGATTCATGAGACAGATTAATGAACAATGGGAGCAAGAGATGGAGGAAGAACAGCGATATTGGGATTCAAAGAGCGTTGACGAACTGGTAAAGGAAATTGAGGACTTGTATGATTATGAGCAAGCGCCTGCGGCGCTGTCGGCTCTTAAGCAAAAGGCGCCGAACAAAGCGCTAGAATTGGGTGCGGATATTATAAGGGATGACAGAGGCGATCAATTTTTGCAGGCGAGTGTTTTTACAACTCTTTTTTACCGAAACGAGCAGGCAATCCTTCAGGCGGTTGAAGAACGCAAGGCGCCTGTTGAATGGTATTTAATCGGCGCAATGCTTCCTGAGTTGATATTTTTTCTTCAGCATCAACAAACCCAAGCCTCTAAACACGCTTTAGAGAAAATTGTTCGCAGCTATGAGCTTAGCGACAGGAAAGAGGAAATAGACCAATCGCAATGGCGCACGTTTCTTGATTGCTATCATTTAAGCAGATAGCACCGAGCAAAAAGAGCCGCTGCATACAAAGCAAAAACGTACCTGGTGATCCAGGCAAAAGGGTCAACGGGCGCGTTTTTATTGAGTAACTCGTTCCCACTCGGAGGCGGCCCGGCAATGGACGATCCGGCAGACGGTTTCCGACCAGATCCGGACGTCGAACGAAGGGTTCTGGGGCGAAGCGCTGGCGTTTTTGTACGACACCGGGCTGTCGATGGGCGATTCGGTGCTGGTGATGGCGGCGGCAGGCGGGGGCGGTCTGGCAGCGGCCTGCATGGGTGCGTCGGCGGCGGAAAGTGCGGCGTATGACGCGCTCAAGCGCGGCGCGACGCAGAACCAGGCGATGGCGGTGGGATTCTGGACGGGGCTGACGGAGGTCATTTTTGAAAAGATCAGCCTGGACGAGCTGTTTGGGGCGGGCAGTCCCACAAAGCGCCGGGCGATCATCCAAAAAGCGCTGCGGCAGTCGAAGGTCGAGGCGACGGAGGAGCTGTGCACGGAAATCGCCAACCGGTTCACCGACAATAGCCCAGCGCTCCAGGTCTTCT
>DCTY01000069.1 GCA_002329335.1 Christensenella sp. UBA1428 | reverse complement strand
GGTAGAGCACCTGACTCTTAATCAGGGTGTCCAGGGTTCGAGTCCCTGATGGCCTACCATATTCCGCATAAGTGAGGGTTGCCAAATTTCACTTTGTACGGATCAGAAAGCCTGACAGTTACTGCCTGTCGGGCTTTTTCTTTTTGCCTCCGATCCGGTAACGATTGCCATGTCATGCAAACACTACTACAAAAATTCCGGATTGTCAACCATGTCATGCGTGCGAATAAGGGCGAATTTGGTAGGATAAAATACTACTTAGTACGATAAAGTACTATTTGGCAGAGCGATAGGCGAGGAAGGACGGGCAAAAGGGCAGGGAAGATCAATCTGCTACGCAGCCGGGAGGGACTGCGCACCGCAGTCACAGTTCCGTCCGGCGCGCCGCTGCGGCCGCTGCGCCGCCTCCGCGCCAGCGCCTGCGATGCGGGTGCGCTTCCGCGCGGCAATGAACATCGTACCCAGGCTAAACGGCAATACAATACGCAGCCATGACGGCGTGGCCGCGCGGGTCCACTGTCCCGCGGGGGTCTCCGGCCTGGCCTGCGCCCCCCGGCGCTCCCTTCCCCCCCGACACCCCCTCATCCCTAGTCATCCCCCAAAAGCGGTCAGAGAATCGAAAATTGAAATTTTCGATTCTCCCATTGAAGTCGGGGGGAAAGGGACGCTCTTGGGGGGCTCCGGATCGGTGTTGTAATGGCCTCCGACCCCCGCGGGACGCGGACCCGCACTGGCCACGCCTCGCGGGGGCGCTGCCCCCGCGCCCCGTACTTCCCCCGCCTTCCGCGGCGCCAGGCGCGTCGCCCCGCTGACGCTTAACGGCTCGTGCGCCTGGCGCCGCTGGTTTGTGCCGTGCGGCGCGAGGGCGGTTGCCTGCCCCGCTTTTGCTTCCGGTCGCGCCGTGAATTGGTGCTGCATTCTCCCCGTTCCCACGCAATGCGCCGGGGGGCCCCCGCTGCGTCACGCTGTCGCTTAACGACGCTGCGGCGGCCCTCCGGCGCTTTTGTGCCGTGCGGCGCGAGGGTGGCTGCCTGCCCCGCTTCTTCTCCCGGTCGCGCCGGCGCCCGCCCTGGCTTTGTGCCGTGCGGCGCGAGGGTGGGTGTCTGCGCCGCCTTTGCTTCCGGTCGCGCCGGCGGCGGTGGATTGCGGTGGATTGCGGCGGATTGCTGGCCGGTTTGGGGCGTGATCGATGCGACGGCTGCGGCGCGGCGTCTGGTCGTCTCCGTCCGATGCTGGCGGCCGGGCACGCGGGGGACGGCCGCCAGCAGCTGCGCAGATCTTCCGGGCATAAAAAAAGCGCGGCTGTGCCGCGCGTCATGAAGAAGGGATGACTGCCAGGCCCTGCGCTGTGGCGTCACTGCTCCGGCCGGAAGGGCGGAGGAATACGTCCTGCGATCCGCTGCGTTCGCCGGTGCATCCGGCGCAAAGCCTTTCCGGATCGTATGCCGGGCAATGTGCGCAGGGCATGGCGTCATCGTATGAACCCTCAGGCTAATGCCCCATGGCCGTCCCCAAAAAACAGCATCCCCGGGTCACACTCCAAAAAAGCGGCGACAGCCGCCATTTCGCTGCGGCGAAATTCGCTTTCACCGCGCAGCTTTCTGTAAAGCCGGTGCTTTGGGATGCCGGTACCCTTGGCCAGATCCGCTATGCGGACGCTGCGCAGCGTCATTTCTGCCTTGACCATCTTGCAGTCCATGTATTATACACCTCCCATCAAAGGATACGTCTGGGCCAACGTGGGCTGCGGCTTAATGCGCAAGGTTCCGGAAAACCTGCGTTGTCATTATTGCTGCGCCCTGGCACTGGGGAAGAAGTCAGGGACGGAGCTCTGTTGGCGGCTGCGGAAAATGTTTGAGGCGCCTGAAAAAATCAATCGTTGCACAAAAGGCTGTGGTTTTATACGTCGGCTCCTGTTTGGGATGCCGGCGTATTTTTTATGCAGCAATGGAAAGAACTGGTATAAAACAGATGAAATTTTAGAATTTGTCCGGTTCAGAGAAAATTGACCTGTCAAAAAAAGATGAAAAAATGAGGAAAATTGCTTGATTTTGAAATATTGTCTATTGTGAAA
Organism: Christensenella sp. UBA1428; assembly: GCA_002329335.1. Classification (GTDB taxonomy): domain Bacteria; phylum Bacillota; class Clostridia; order Christensenellales; family UBA1750; genus UBA1428. The sequence continues at coordinate 11,228 of DCTY01000069.1, read as the reverse complement.
TCAACCTTGTGAATGCTATGGTGGTAACGAATTTACGATACGGAATACTCTTTGCAAGGAGCGAGCGTGATGCAAAAAATGCAACAAAAAGCAGTGCAGAAACCGCGGTACAGATATAGAACCGCATATTGGAAATCCATCCCCAGACGTTTGGCGGCGTCCTGGCAGCTGTATGTGCTGCTGATTCCTGCATTGGTTTATTACGGAATATACCATTTTGCGCCCATGTACGGCGTGCAGATTGCATTTCGGGATTATACGCCGACGCTTGGGATTTCCTCAAGTCCCTGGGTTGGCTTAAAGCATTTTCTGCGTTTTTTTCATTCGATTGAATTTCCGCGCCTCTTGCGCAATACGCTGCTGCTCAGCGCCTATAGTTTGATTTTTAATTTTCCGTTTCCGATCCTTTTGGCGATTATGATCCATGAAGTGCGCGGCGTCGGCTATAAAAAATTTGTGCAGAACGTAACCTATATGCCGCATTTTATTTCAAACGTCGTATTGTGCGGCATGGTGATTGCCTTTACATCGCCTTCTACCGGCGTGATCAATCTGCTGATTCGGGCGTTGGGCGGCGAGAGCGTCGATTTTATGTCAAACCCGAGGTATTTTAGAACCCTGTATGTTTTCTCCGGTGTTTGGCAGCAAACCGGCTGGTCTTCGATTATCTATATTGCGGCGCTGGCGGGTATCGACCGGGAGATGATCGAGGCGGCGCAGATTGACGGTGTGAGCCGGATGCAGAAAATATGGTATATCAACCTTCCAAGTATTCTGCCTACGATTATCGTTTTGCTGATTATGAACTGCGGACGCGTGATGAACATCGGGTTTGAAAAGATTTTCCTGCTGCAAAACGCCCTGAACATGGAGGTTTCCGAGGTGATTCCCACTTATGTTTATAAACGCGGGCTTTTGGGTGCGCAGTTCAGTTTTTCGGCCATGGTGGATCTGTTCAATTCTTTGATCAATCTGGCGCTGTTGGTAACAGTCAACCAGATTTCCAGAAAAGTCAGCGAAACAAGTTTGTGGTGAGGTGGGTGCCTGATGAAACGCATGAAAGAATCTTCCGGCGATATTGTGTTTAATGCCGTCAATACGGTGATTTTGACGCTGGCAGTGTTGTTGGTTTTATATCCGCTGTGGTTTGTGCTGATCGCATCGATCAGCAATCCGACGCTGGTGAGCATGGGGAAAGTGCTTTTGATTCCGAAGGAAATTTCCTTTAAGGCCTATAAAACGGTGATCACGGATCAAAATATCCTCACGGGGTACCGCAATACGATTTTTTACACGGTGGCCGGTTCGGCGCTGAGCGTATTTTTTACGGCGATGACGGCGTACGCCATTGCGCAAAAACATCTTTTCGGTCGTAAGCTGATCACCGGCGCGCTGCTTTTGACGATGTTTTTCAGCGGCGGCATCATCCCGACGTTTTTGATCATCGATAAAGTCGGGCTGCTGGATAAGCCTTATACGATGCTTTTTGTCGGGATGCTCACGACCTATAACATCATCATTACCCGCACCTATGTCCAAAGCAGCATTCCGGGAGCGATGCTGGAGGCGGCGATGATCGATGGCTGCGGCGATATCGGTATTTTCTTTAAGCTGGTTTTGCCGCTTTCCAAACCCGTGTTGTCTGTAATCGCGCTTTATTACGCCTCGGCGCATTGGAACAGCTATTTTAATGCGCTGATCTACTTGAACAACCGCGATTACATGCCTTTGCAGATCTTTCTGCGCGAGATTCTGATCCAGAATTCCACATCGAATATTATGGATACGGAAGATGCCATTGAAATGGCGGAACGCGCGGATCTGGCCAGAACGCTCAAGTATGCGCTGATCGTCGTGGCGTCCCTGCCGATGATTGTGATCTACCCGTTTGTGCAGAAATATTTTGTGGGCGGGGTCATGATCGGTTCGGTCAAGGGATGACGACGCCCGGCGGCATCCGGGAAGGAGGCGGATCAATAACTTTTTACCCTCGGTCCTGAAAAAATAACATAAAAAGAAAAGGAGATTGAACATGAAACGAATTTTTGCCGTTTTGCTTATCCTGGTTATGGCGCTGGCAACTGCGTGTACGGCTGCGCCGTCAGAGCCGGCCGATCAAACGCAGCAGCCTACCGCCGCGCCTCAGTCCGAGCAGCAGCCTGCGGCGAGCGCCGCTGCGGACGCCAACGAAGTGCTGCACTACACCGTCATGGTACAGCGCAAACCGGACGATGGCGATTGGGATGATTTATGGCTGACCAATCTGATCGTAGAGAAATTCAACATAAAACTGGATGCTACCGAAGTGACCGTGGAGGGCTGGGAAGAAAAGAAAAATCTGGCCTTTGCCACCGGTGCGCTTCCGGATCTGTTTGTCGAAGGCCTGACGGATTTTGACGTCATCACCTACGGCAGCAACGGCACGCTGATCGATTTAAAAGATCTGCTGTATGAGCATGCGCCCAATGTGGTCGCGCTTTATGAGAAGCGTCCGGATTTTGCGGCGGCAATCACGGCGCCCGACGGCGCGATTTATTCCGGTCGCGGCATCACCATGACGCCGCGCGAACAGTCCAAGGCGCGCGTCTTTGTCAATACAACGTGGATTGAAAACCTGAATCTGTCGGTACCGACGACGGTGGACGAGCTTTATGACGTGCTGATGGCCTTTAAGACGCAGGATCCCAACGGCAACGGCGAAGCGGATGAAATCCCCATGGGCGGCAGAGCCAGCCGTCAGAACATTCACAACGAAAACGGCAGATCCATTACTGCGTTTGTGCTTTCCGCCTTTGGTCTGGTGGACGACCGTATTGTGGTGGATGATGCTGGCAAAGTGCTTTTTGCGCCGGAACAGGAAGCGTATAAGGCATATCTGACTTATATGAACCGTCTGTATCACGACGGCCTGCTGGATCCGGAATACTATTCTCAGGCGGAGGATCAGCGTGTTGCCAAGACCAGCTCCGGCCTGTACGGCGTATTCCCCACCACCGGTGCGAACTGGTCGGAAATCAAGGATCGGGAACTGTCCAAGCAATGGAACTGCATCCCGCCGCTGACCAGCGATATCAACCAGACCCAGATGTGGCCGGCATATGACATGCGTTTGAACTGCGACTTTGCCATCACCAATATCTGCAAGGATCCCGTGCCGCTCATTGAGCTGTATGACTATCTGATGAGCGAACAGGGCTCCATGGATTCGCGCATGGGCTCTGAGGTCGGCGATTACAGTCCGGACTACGGCATCAAATATGTGACCAAGGACGGTGTGGAAGGTCTTGAAATGCTGTATCCTCAGGATCAGTGGGACAGCTTCAACAAATATCGTCAGGGCGTTATGACCACCCAGAAATTCCCCTATTCCTGGCCCTATGAAATTCCGCTGCACATTCGTTTTGACGAAAGACAGGTGGATCTGACCAATCAGATCGTCGATAACTATGGCGAGTATTACAAAGTGTCCTACCCCACGATGTATCTGACTGCGGAAGAAACCGACGAAATCGGTCTGATCGAAGCGGATCTGGACAGCTATCTGCGCCAGATGGAAGGTCAGTTTGTCACCGGCGTTGTTTCGCTGGATGAATTTGACGCCTTTGTGGAGGGCTGCCATGCGCGCAACAGCGACCGCTATGTGGAACTGAAACAGCAGGCATACGATCGTTATCTGGCCAATATGCAGTAAGACTGCCGATAAGCGATTCGAATTTTTACTGGAGGAAAGCCGCGCCGCCACAGGCAGCGCGGCTTATTTAAAAAATGATGCAAACGATTTTAGAACCGGCCCGGCGTCTTAACGTGCGTCAGTCCTGCGATGTGCTGGTGGCCGGCGGCGGAACCGCCGGCGTTGCTGCGGCGCTGGCCGCGGCGAGAAACGGCGCAAAAACCATTTTGATCGAGCAGCTGCCGCTGCCCAGCGGGACAATGGCCAACGGCGGTATTGTTGCAAACAGCTTTTATTCCACTTATACGCCGATCTGCCCTGTGCCAAAGCGCATTGTGCGCGGCATTGCAAAGGAGATTGAGGACCGCGTGATTGAAGCGGGCGGGAGCCCTGGCGGCATTGCGATTGATCCGACGACAAGCCATTATCGCAGGCCGTATCTGTTTATCAATGACCCTGAAATGTATAAGGCTGTGATTGGTCAGATGCTTTTGGAGGCCGGCGTAACGGTATATCTGCATACATTTCTGTCCGATGTGCTCAAAGACGATCAGGGAAAGCCCTATGGCGTGATTATTGAAAGCAAATCCGGCCGTGAGGCCATTTTGGCAACGTGCTTTGTGGATTGTACCGGCGACGGGGATCTTGCCGCCCATGCCGGCGCGCAGACAAAGCTGTTTTATCAGGAATATAACGTAAAGCCTCTGGCCAGCATCGGAAAAATGTTTGGTATCGGCAATGTGGACCTGGAACGGTTCGTTCCCTTTGCGCAGCAGCGGGGGATGATTACCCAGGCGATCCGCGGTAAAAATTTTGCCGGGGAGGACGCATATGTGCGCGTCGTGGTAAATTTCCTGCTGGATCCTGTCTGCGAAAAGTTTGCGCAGCAGATGGGCTTTCGCAGCGTCACCTTCTTTTCCATTCATAAAGATACGGTCGACTTTGTCAACGGGATCGGCCGGCAAAATGTTAACATTCTCAATTTGGACGAATTTTCGGCAATCGAGCTGGATATGCAGCGGATTGCCTGCGAATTTGTCCGCTATGTCCGGCAGAATTTCCCCGGCTTTGAACATGCGTTTGTCAAAAGCACGGCCAATCAGATTGGCGTCCGCGCTTCGCGCGTGGTGGTAACGGATTTTGTGCCGTCCATTGAACAGATTACTGCTTCCACGCGCTTTGATGATGAAATCGGCGTTTACGGACACAGCGACTATATGCCGGTGGATCCGCAAAGCGTGATGCGCAATCAGGGACTGTACGGCTTGCCTTACCGGATGCTTTTGCCGGTTGGGCTGGATCGTGTGTTTGTCGCCGGGCGTATGGTGTCGACCAATCTGCGCAGCCATATGTCCACCCGCAATACGGTCGGCTGTATGGTGCAGGGCCAGGCGGCGGGCACGGCGGCGGCGCTGGTCGCGAAAAACGGGTATACTTCCCGCCAGCTGCCCTATGCGCTTTTGCGCAGCGCGCTGGAAGCGGGCGGCGTATATTTTGAACCAAGATCCTAGCGGGAACGGAGGACGTTTATGAAACAGCCATGGTATCAAACCGCCAGAAGATGGATTCAGATGAACATCACGGCGGATATCTGCACCGACGCGCAGCTGGATCACTGGCGCGAGCAGTGGCGCAGCAAGCCTTATCAGGGCCTTTTGATCAACTGCATCAGCGATACGCGGTTTTGCCAGTGCGCCCAGAAATATGCAAAGCCGGCTGAAAATCTTGGCGATCAGGATATTTTTGATCTGTACGTCCGCGCGGCCAGACAGGACGGCCTGGCGGTTGGGGCGCGGTTTGACATGCAGTATGCCAGCCAGGAATACCTGGAGGTATACCCGCAATGGTTCGAGCGCAACAAGGACGGCAGCTTTGTGCTCAACAACCGCCTGGGACTCAAACTGGCGGCGACCTGTATCAACGGGCCGTATTACCATCAGGTGATTCCGCAGGTTATTGAGGAAATTTTTACCAAATACAAAATCGATGCCATTACGGACAACAGCTGGAAGGCCAACCGCAAAAATCTGATCTGCTATTGTGACAACTGCAAAACCCGCTTTAAAGCCGATACGGGCCTGGAGCTTCCGGAGACGGTTGATTGGGACGACCCGGTTTACCGCCGGTGGGTGCAGTGGAGCTATACGCTGCGCGTGCAGCTGTGGGACAGGCTGGATGCCTGCGCCCGACGCGCCGGCGGACCGGATTGCATCTGGGCCGGCATGTACCACAGCGATCCCATGAACCGGTTAAATGAATTTATTGATTTCCACGAGATTTCAAAGCGTCTGCGCTTCCTGTTTCTGGATCATCAGTGCCGGGATAAGAATAACGGCACCGATATGGAACAAAATTCCATGAACGGCTCCATGCTGCACCTTTTGTCCAGCGACGATCTGCTCATTACACAGTGTACCAACCATTATGTGCGTTATCCGCAAAAAGGCTGGTTCCGTCTGTCGGCGGCGCCGAAAACCGAAACGCTGATGTGGGAACAAGAAGGCCTTCTGGGCGGTATGGCGCCGATGACGCATTTTACCGGCACACGGACCTTTGATCAGCGCAGGTTTGAAATTTCCGGCGATTATTTAAAATGGCATCAGGCGCACGAGGCATATTGGACCGGCCGGACGGAGCTTGCCGACGCAGCAGTGGTGTGGAGCCAGGAAAACGGCGATTTTTATGGCCGTGGCAACTGGGCACGCGCGATTATGCCCTGGGAGGGGTATCGCCATGCGCTCACAAGAGGGCGCATCCCGTTTTTGCCCATCAACGCCCGGGACATTCAAAAGCACGGTTCCCGCGTGCGGACGCTGGTGCTGCCGGATCTGGCCGTGCTGGATGACGCGCAGAGCCAGGCGGTGATCGATTATCTGGAAAAGGGCGGCAACCTGGTGCTGACCGGAAAATCCGCGCTGCTGGACGGCCAGGGCGAGCCCTGGCGTGAAAATGCGTCCGGGTCGAGGCTCTGGGATTATCTGGGCCTTGCACGCGTGGATCAGGTTGGCTATCATCCGGAGCTTTTAGGCCCGGATGAAACGCATTGCCAGACGTATCTGCATATTTTGGACGGCAGCCATCCGGTTTTTGAAGGCTTTGAAAAAACGCAGGTGGTCACCTTTGGCGGGATTTTGCAAAAGGTCGTCTCCAACGGCGCGCTCAAACAGATTGCCGGCTGGATTCCCGGCATCCCGATTACGCCAAATGAGTATTCTTATCCCAAGCAGATTTGCGACGAGGTTGGCACCGTGTTTGCCGGCGTTTTGCCCAGCGGCAGCCGTGTGGTATACCTGGCGGGCGATGTCGACCGGCTGTATGCCGCCAACGAACTGCCCGATCACGCGCGTCTGCTCCAAAACGCGGTGAATTGGACGCTGGCGGATCAGCGCCTGATCCGTGTGACCGGTCCGGGCTATGTGGATGTGAAGGTATATCGTCAGAAAGAACGGATGATTGTGCATCTGAGCAATATTACCGGATCCAACACGCGCTTTGGCTATGCCGATGAATTTTTGCCGGTCGGTCCCCTGCAGGTGACGCTTGCCTGCGCCGCCGACAAGGATTTGGCGGTGACTGCGCATGTGTGCGGCGAAACGCTGCCGTATGTTCAAACGCAGGATGGCATCGTTTTTACAATTGAGCGGCTGACAACCCATGAGATGGTTGTTGCAGAACCGCGGGGGAGGGCCTGATCATGTTTCAGATGCCCAAAACGCCGGTGGATGCTTATGATATCCTTGTCATCGGGCATCAGCGCGCCAATATCTTTTTTGGAGAGGATCCCCGAAATCCGCCCAGAGGAAAACCGGTGACCTGTACCAGCACATTGATTCGCGGTATGGACGAAAATCAAAAACCCTATGCGCTTTTGATCGATCCGACTACGCGCGAAAGCGAGCAGGCATTTTATTTTGACCTGCAGCGCCGCACGGGCTTAAAGCCGGAGGCGATTACCCATTGTTTTTGTACGCATGAGCATTTTGACCATATCGAAGGTTTTACTTATTTTCCGCAGGCCAGGTGGCTGGCGCCAAAAGCCAATCTGTTTGCCGTCGGCGCGCCGCTGCTGATCGATAAGGCGAGGCTCATTGGGGTTGAAAACGAATTTTTGCCTGGCGTGACGGCTGTGGCGCTGCCGGGCCATACCTTTGGTTCGCACGGCGTTGCCTTTACTTACCGAGGAAAGCGCTGTCTGGCAGCGGGAGATGCGGTGGTTTCAAGGCATCATTTTGATCGTTTCCAGAATAATTTTGAGGACGACGCTGTGGCTGCCCGCAAAACGCAGCAATGGATTTATGATCAGTTTGACATTGTCATTCCCGGGCATGATAACCTGATTGTCATCCGTTGACAAGCTGTGAAAAATCGATGAAAAGCTTTGGGTCTATTGGCATGAAGTTCCGATAGGCCTAAAGCTGTTTTAATTGCGAATTACATTTTTTATGAAAATCATCTTGTCAATTTGGCGTTTTTACGGTATGATGAAGCGGCAGGCGGAAGGAGTGTGCAGAATTGAAAAAGGCAAGAGTGTTAACGGGCTTGATCGTCGCATATTGTATTTTATTTGTAATGGTTGCGTGTTTTCAGCTTTTTAGCGCGACCAACACCATCCGTTCCATCCGCCGCAACGAGGCGGAAAAAACAAGCCTGGTGCTGACCCAGTACGCCAATCATGTGGATTCGATTTTTACGGCAATCCAGGGAATCAATACGGGGCTGAAGCATAACGAGCATCTGCTGCATTTGCCGTTCTGGGGGAAAAGCGCGGATGAAAACGCTTATGTCAATCTCAGGGACGAACTGTCCCGGCTTTGCTTTTTTATAATACCTATTTGGATAATATCTATATTTTCAACAGCAAGGACGCGTCGGTTGTCAGCGCCGTGGGCAAGGTCGCACAGCAGGTTTTTTCCCAGTCGGAACACGCGTATTATCAGGACGTATTTTTTTCGGCGGATTTGTCATCCAATTCCTTTGTCTATCAAAAAGCGGACCAGGAGGGATATTTGTATTTCTTTACCCAACTGCGCGCCAATGCGCAGGGACAGTATACCAATGCGATGTATATCGTCAGGCTGGCGGATATCAACGAAGGGTTTTATGCCGGGGGGACCGGCGGAACGTTTGGGATTTTCAGCCTCACGGATGGTCGGTTTATCGGCGAAAATGGCGTGCTTTCCGTTTTTCAGGAACAAATCCGCCAGTCGCATCTGCAGGGCGAATTGAAAACCTGTATGCATCTTGCGGCGTCCGGGGCGGATTTTGAGGCGTACGCTGTGGAGTCCTCCGTTTCGCCGCTGGTGTATGCCATTAGTACGCCGGGCGGTTACGCACCGCAGGTGATGCAGCGCTTTATTCATCAGACGCTCTGGATGAGCGCAGCGTTTATGGCGGTTATGCTGCTGGTAATCGTTACGATGATCTGGTTTCAGTATACGCCGATAAAAAATATCCTCAGAATGATCGGCACCAACGGAACCGGCGGACAAAACGAGTATGATCTGATCCGGCAGTATGTCGGGAAAATGAAAGAGGAGTATGTAAACTACGAAAACAAGCTGAAAAGCCATGTATCGCATATTGAAAACTGGTTTTATGGCCAGCTGATCAGCAATCCCTACATCACCCAGTCCTATGTTTCGGAAATCATGGAAACCTACGGGATCCGCTTTGCACATTCGCATTTTGTGGTGGCGACGATCGAGCTGCTGAATGTTTCGATGGACGCGCCAGATACAGAGGGACAAAGCGAACTGCGCAGCAATTACAGCCTTTTGATGTTTGCGCTTGAAAATATCATCAACGAACAGTTCGGCCCCTGGGCACAGTGCCGGATGGTGGACAATCGGGGGACGATTGCCTGTATCGTGAATTTCAGCGGGCGCACGGAAAATGCGATGGCGCGCGTGGTGGAGTGCTTTGTGCAGATCTGGCAGTTTGTCAATAAGCATTTGAATATCGACTGTAAGGCGTTCATTGGCAGCATGCAGGATGATGTGATGAAGATCAATCGATCCTATCAGCATGTGATGGATGTTGTGTTTTACAAGAATCATTTAAAGCTGGATTCGATCTTTGTATATGACGATTTTAAAAATCTGCCGGAGCGGGAGCTTCGGACGATGCTGACGGACGATGCGCGCTATAAATTCATGCTTGCAATTAAAACCGGAAATGAAGCGGCGGCAAAGACGCTGATGACTTCGCTGTGTGAAAAAGCGGCCGACGGCACCTGGATCGTCAAACGCCGGCTGCTGAGCGATTTTTTTGATATGATGCAGGCTGGGTACGCCAGCCTGGAATTGCACGATCCGCAGATTGAAGCGCTGTTTGAACAATTTCTGAAACAATATCAAAACGACAGCATGTTTGCTCAGCATGTTTCGGATCTTGCGTATTTGCTTCAAAAGCTGATCGAGCAAATCAACAACGCATCCATTCCTTCGGCGCAGATGCTGATCGAACGGGTCAACCAGTATGTGCAGACGCACTATGATAATGCGCAGATCAATGTTTCGATGATTGCTGAGCAGTTTCATATCAGCCCCAACTATCTGTCTACCGTCTATTCGGACTATTCCGGCGGCGGACTGCATGCATACATCACCAGCGTGCGCATTGCAAAAGCCAAAGAGCTGCTCGCGGCGCAGGAGCAATGGAAGATCCGGGAGGTTGCGCAGGCTGTCGGATATCAGAATATCCGCACGTTTAACCGCGTCTTTGCTTTGGAATGCGGCGTATCTCCTTCGGAATATCGCGCTGCAAATTTGCAGCGGGAGAGCGCGAACGGCGAAAACTGACGAAAAATCCGTCCGGGACGGTAGATGTGGAAAAGTTGTGGAAAACAAAAGCGGATGTCCACAGGGGGATGTGGATATAATATCCGCATAGACATGAACGATTCGACGAGAATGGGGGGCGAGGGTTCCGGGGAAGAAAAAAGTTCAAAAAAAGTTGAAAAAAGATGAAAAAAGGTGTTGACAAAAGGGGAAGGGGGTGGTATTATACAAAAGCTGTCGCGAACGACAGCGAACACGAAGCGGTTCGGGCAGTTCGCAAAGGCGGCAAGGAGTTTGAAAACGAAACATAAACAAACGAAGTAATTCAAGGAAATAAAAGAACCACAATTCTTTTGAAAAGGTTTTAAGCCGGAATCAAGCTTATGTTTGAGAGCGCGCAGGCGCTTGAAATAATTTAAACATAAGAGTTTGATCCTGGCTCAGGACGAACGCTGGCGGCGTGCTTAACACATGCAAGTCGAGCGGGGATATTTCCGGCACTGATCGCTGAGGCGGCGAAGGGAACTGAGGCGCGGAAGCGCGGAGGCGGCGGAGGCGCAGCAGGGATGAGTGCTGGAGGTATTCTAGCGGCGGACGGGTGAGTAACGCGTGAACAATCTGTCCCAGACAGGGGGATAACACTTGGAAACAGGTGCTAATACCGCATAAGACCACGTGCGCACATGCGCGAGGGGTAAAAGGAGCAATCCGGTTTGGGGTGAGTTCGCGTCCCATTAGCTAGTTGGCGAGGTAACGGCCCACCAAGGCGACGATGGGTA
>DCTY01000057.1:22087-22334 GCA_002329335.1 Christensenella sp. UBA1428 | reverse complement strand
CCTCTGGACTCCTGCAAGGGAGCTAAGCTCCCTTGACCCTGTAAAAAAGATTTTATAGGATCCGCATCCGGCGCCCAAAAGTACGGGCGCCGGATGCTGTGTTTTACCCTAAACGCATAGGAACGATGGTTTCATAACTTGCATGCTGGTATATCAACAGTTTCCGACTTAAACGCTTTTTTCGTCCCGGTGCAGGCAGCCGCTGACGGTTGGGCTTTTGAGTACACTGCAAAGGGAAATGTAAAGC
>DCTY01000057.1:0-22056 GCA_002329335.1 Christensenella sp. UBA1428 | reverse complement strand
GCAGCAGTGCTTTGCACTGCTGCCGTCGGCGCGCCTGTGGCAGCAAAGCTGTTTTGGTACAAACCAAAACACCCTGCCTTACCCACCGCAATCTCCCATATGTGACTTTATCTGCATCATTCCCACTGGAGCGCCCATATTCGCACAAAAAAGCATGTGCAGGTCGTCCTTTTTGACCTGCACATGCGAACCGTCGGGCAGCGCGAAGCGCTCCTTATGGGAGTCAAGAGGGGCTTAGCCCCTCTTGCAGGAGTCCAGAGGACAGCGTCCTCTGGTGAAAGGAAAAGCGGCCTGAAGGCGCGAGGACAGCATGCAGTGCTCCGCAGAGCCGGAACACCCGACCTGCCCAGGCAGGTCGGGTGCGCAGATGTCCAGAGGACAGCGTCCTCTGGTAAATTCGGAATCGGAGGGTCGCGTAGTGCCCTGCGGCGGCGACTGCTTCTCATTGCGGTTTGCGCTTTGCTGTGGTATGATACAAAAGAGAAACGGATGGGAGAAATTTATATGAAGATATCCAAAAAAGACGCGCTTTGCTGGTTTGAATTTTTCGCCATGCTGCCGCAGGATCAGGAATTGATGGTGCGCCAGCAGGAGCTTGTCTACGCGGTTTTCGCGCAGATTGAAACGGCGGTCAACGCCCGGCGCGCGGCGCTCAGAGCGCAGATTCCGGAGCTGAAAACGCTTGAAAACCGGACATATTATGTCGGCGACCCGGAAAAATTCCCGCAGGGCTGCCGTTCCTGCCTGCTGGGAACGGGGCTGACGGCGATCCGCAAGACAAACCGGTGCAATTTAAAATGCCCGTTTTGCTATAATTACGGCGAAATGGACCGCATTGCGCCGGTGGGCGAGGGCATGTGGGAGATCGGCGGCACCAAGTTTTATGAAACGGATCTGGACCTGCTGCTGTCGGTCGGCAAACGGCCGACGGGGATATCCTATGTATACCTGGAACCTTTTATGGAGATTGAAAAATACTACGGCATCATTGCCCAGTTTGCCAAAGCGCAGATTCATCAGCACCTGTATACGAACGGTACCCTGTGTACGCAGCAGAATCTGCAGGCGCTGGGCGAGGCGGGGCTGGACGAGCTGCGCTTTAACCTGGGGGCGTCCGGGTGCGCCGACCGGGTGATCGAAAACATCGCGCTGGCCAAGCGCTATATTCCCGCCGTCGGGATTGAAACGCCGATGACACCGGAATTTTACGAACAGTTCGAACAGAAAAAGCAGCAGATCCTGGACACCGGGCTGGATTTCATCAACTGTGCGGAGCTGCATTTAAACCCCAACAACATCGGCAATTATGCCGACGAAAACCTGTACATCGCCCGTCACGGCTATATCTCCCCCGTCTGGAGCCGGGAGATTACGCTGACGCTGATGCGTCAGGCCTGCCAGGAAAACTGGCCGGTTGTCGTACACGATTGCAGCAACGATACCAAGTTTGCCCGGGATCTGAACCTGCGGGCAAAGGAGGGCGGCTGGTTTGGCGCCAGCGGGTATGCCTGCGAGTTTGACGCAGTGCCCTACGAAGCCTTTTTGTCCATCCTGCGCGACGATTCGTTTGCCTTTGTGCAGGAAGAACCCCTGCCGCCGGGCTATCGCCCCGGGGAGCTGCTGTTTTAGCCGGGGGTGCGAAATTGGACATGCAAATTGCGCTTGCGCCGCTGTGCGCACAGAATATGGACCGGGCAGCCCGCCTGCGCGTGGCGGATTGCCAAACGGCCTATGTCCCCGATACCGCCGGGATTTTTGCAAGGGCGTGGACATACCGCGCGCAGGGCGCGGCGCTGTATGTGATTCTGGCGTCCGATGCGCCCGTCGGGCTGATGCTGGTCTACGAGCTGGAGGAGGCCCCCGCGTGCTATTGCCTGATGGAAATGATGGTGGACCGCAGCGCGCAGGGCAGGGGCGTTGGATCCGCGGCGCTGAAGCTGCTGATCGAAAAATACAGCGCTGCGCCCCGGTTTCCGGCAATGGAGCTTGCCGTGCACCGGGAAAATTTGCGGGCAAGGCGCGTGTATGAAAAAGCCGGGTTTGTCGATTCCGGCTATGTCGACCCCGCGCTGCCCCAGTATGTCAATATGGTCTATCGCTTTTAAATACCACCCCGCACTTTGGGGCGCAGCATCCCCCGCGCCGGCGCATCCCAGCCGGGCGGCCGCCGCGCTGTGCAAAGCGCCGCCAAAAGACGTCCATGCGCCTGCACCCTTTTGCAGACGCGTCCGCTGCCGATAAAAACAATATAAAGGAGTCAAGCATATGAACCGGGAACCTGTTTTTGTCAACTATGCCCACCGTGGGGCCAGCCAGTACGCGCCGGAAAACACGCTCAGCGCCTTTTATCTGGGGCTGGCGATGGGCGCCAACGGGATCGAAACGGACATCCACCGCACCCGAGACGGCGTGCTGGTATTGTTCCACGACGACGCGCTTGCGCGGGTGACCGGCGCGCCGGGCATGGTGTGGGATTATACGCTGGCGCAGCTGTCCGCGCTTTCGGTTGCCAGCAGGGATGGCCGGCTTGCGGATCATATCGTGACGCTGGAACAGTTTTTGGACCATTTTGCCTCAAAGGACCTGCGCTTTGCCGTGGAACTGAAGCAAAGCGGCGTGGAGCGGGAGACGATCGACATGCTCAACCGCTATCATATGGCGTCCAAAACCGTGCTGACGGCGTTTGACTTTGAAAACCTGCGCGCCGCCCGGGCGTATGATCCCGCTTACCGCATCGGCTATCTGGTCCGGGAGGACCGGCCGGAGCAGGAGCAGGCGCTGCTTGCAATCGGCGGGGAGGAATATTGCCCCAAGGCAGCGTTTTTGACGCCGCAGGCCGTTGCGCGCTGGCATGCGATGGGGCTGAACGTCCGCGCGTGGGGCATCGATTCGCCTGAAACCATGCGCATGGCCTGCCAGTGCGGCGTGGACGGCATGACGGTCAATTTCCCGGATCTGCTAAACGATTACCGAAAGGAAACGGAGGGTCGAAAATGAAACTTTCGCATGATCCGCTTGCCCGCGTGCAGGCAGTTTTGGCGCATACGCCTGTGGCGATGGCCTATGACGGCGGTGATTTTGCCGACTGGCAGGCGCGCGCCAGGGCGCAGCTGACGGCGCTTTTGGGCATGGACCGGATGGAGACGTGCGACCTGAACCCGACTATCGAGGCGCAGGAGCAAACCCCGGGCTATACCCAATATACCTTTCATTTCCAGAGCGAGCCGGGGTATGATACGCCCTGCTGCCTGCTGGTTCCGCCGGGCGCGGGGCCGTTTCCCCTGGCCGTCTGTTTGCAGGGACACAGCAAAGGCATGCACATTTCCCTGGGGCAGGCGCGCTATCCGGGCGACGCGGAAAGCATCGCGGGCGGACGCGATTTTGCCCTTCAGGCCATCGCGCATGGGAATTGCGCCCTGACGGTGGAGCAGCGGGGCATGGGCCTTTGCGGGGGCGATGAAAACGGGCCGCACTGCTATGTCCATACGATGGGCAATCTGCTTTTGGGGCGTACGACGATCGGCGAGCGCATTTGGGATATCCGCCGCGCCATCGACGCCGTGTCGCGGCTGTTTGAACAGGCGGATACGAAAAATGTGCTGTGTATGGGCAATTCCGGCGGCGGAACGGCCGCGTTTTACGCCTCCTGCGTTCTGCCGGAGATTACCCGGACGATCGCTTCGTGCAGCGTCTGCACCTTTGGTGATTCGATTATGGCGATGGAGCACTGCTCCTGCAATTTCATTCCCCATATTCGCCAGTATTTTGATATGGGCGATCTGGCCGGGCTGATTGCGCCGCGTCCGCTGGTGATCGTCGCCGGGCGGGAGGACCCGATCTTTCCGCTGCCCGGCGTGTTGGAAAGCTATCGGACGGTTCAGGCGCTTTACCGTGCCGCCGGGGCGCCCGACGCCTGCGCGCTGGCAATCGGCGAAGGCGGCCACCGGTTTTATCCCGATCTTGCCTGGGAGGCTGCGGCGCAGACGGGCCGGAGCCGGTAAAATGGAAGGCGGGGCAAATTAAAACGGCTTGTTCGGGCGCGTTGCCCGGAGGATTTTCAGATGGCGGATTTGATGGATTATTTGACCTGGCGCGGCGATCTGCGCTTTGACCAGGCGGCGTTTTGTCCGGTGGACGGGCTGATTTTGTGCTGCCTGTCCTATGTGCGCTTTGAGGGCGTCGTTCCCGGGTGGGACATGCCGGCGGGCGTACCCTTGCGCGATGCGGCGCAGGCGTTCCTGGCGCAGCCGCCTTCGCAGCGCGTGACCCGTGTGCATCAGGACGAAGCGCTTTTGGCGGCTGCGGCGCAGACCCGGCGCTTTGCCGACGTGCGTCTGTGCGGGTACGAAAGCCGGTTTGACCCGCAGCAGGAACGGCAGTTTGCCGCAGTGACGGCGGTTTTGCCGGACGGCACGGCGGCGGTGGTGTATCGCGGCACGGACAGCACGCTGGTGGGCTGGAAAGAGGATTTCAATATGTCCTTTCTGCCGGTTGTCCCCGCGCAGCAGGACGCGGCGGCGTATCTTGTGCGCGCCGCGGCGCACACCGCCGGGCCGGTTTTTGTAATGGGCCATTCCAAGGGCGGCAATCTGGCTGTATACGCCGCGGCCAGCGCTCCGGACGCGCTGCGCCCGCGCATAAAGGCGGTATGGAGCAACGACGGCCCCGGCTTTGGCCAGCAGATGCTTGCCAGCGCCGGCTATCAGGCGATTGCCGGCCAGGTGCAGTCGTTTGTCCCCCATTCCTCGGTGGTGGGGATGCTGCTGTCCCATGAGGAGGCATACCGCGTCGTGCGCAGCAATCAGGTCGGCATCTGGCAGCACGACCCTTATTCATGGGTGCTGCGCGGGCCTGCGTTTGATTGCCTGGACGGTTTGACGCGCACCAGCGTGCTGCTGGACCGGACGCTGAAAAATTGGGTTGCCGCGATGGCCCCCGAGCAGCGCGGCGCGATGATCGACTGTATCTATCAGCTTTTTGCCGCTACCAACGCCCAAACTTTATCGGAGCTGCCTGCCGCCGGGCTGCGCAATTTTCATCAGGTACGCCAGGTATGGCGGGATACGACGCCGGAAAACAAACGGATGCTTCAGCATACGGCGCAGCTGCTCTGGGCGGCCGCGCGCGCATCGATCGCCCGCGCGCAGGAGGATCCGCCCGCGTAACGGCGCGTTTGAGGCGGCATATGTCGCGGCAGGTACGGTTGTTTTTTGAAATGCGGCGTCAATCGCCCTTGGGACGGAAAAACGGCAGCATCGGCGTACACGCTGTGGATAATTGGGGAAAACGCTGTGGATATGTGGATAACTTATGTGGACAACTTTTTTCGGATTCCCTTTTTTCGGCAAAAACCACGCTGTGCAATTGTGGAAAACCGGCGCGCTTGAGGAGGACCTATGTTTCAAGGCAGGCATAAGGCGCTGACGTTCAGCTATGACGACGGCGTCTGGCAGGACGTCCGGCTGATCGAGCTTTTCGACCGCTACGCCATGAAGGCGACGTTCAACCTCAATTCCGGGCTTCTGGGGCAGAAAAGAACCCTGATCCGAAACGATGTGCCCGTGCGGCACGACAAAATTGCGCCGGAAAAGGTCCGCGCGTGCTATCAAAACCATGAGGTGGCGGCCCATACCGTCACCCATCCCAATTTAACCGCGCTTTCCGACGCGCAGGTGCTGGCGCAGGTGCGCGACGATCAGGCGGCGCTAAGCGCGCTGTGCGGCTATGACGTTTGCGGGATGGCCTATCCCGGCGGCGGCGTCAACTATAACGCCCATGTTGCGGCGCTCATTGCGCGCCATACGTCCCTGCGCTATTGCCGCACGACGGTCTGCACGGGCGGATTTGCGCCTGAGCAGGATTTAAGCCAGCTGCGCCCGACGGTGTATCATCTGGATATCGACGAAATGTTCCGTCTGGGCGAGCAGTTTCTCCGTCTGGACGCCAAAACGGACCAGATTTTCTATGTCTGGGGGCACAGCTATGAGTTTGACGCCTGGGATTTTTGGGATCGGTTTGAGGATTTTCTGCGCCTGATGCACGGCCGGGACGACATTTTTTACGGCACCAACCGCCAGGTGCTGCTGGGCATGGCATAGCGGGATTGGAAACGAAACGGCTGCGTCACGAAAAAAAGCGGGCGCCCCAAAAGCCATGAAAAGGCAGATGGGGCGCCCGCTTTTGCTGCGGCTTATGGGCGGCACGGCTGGGGCGCGGCCGCGCCGGGCCGCAGCACGGAGCCGCTGTTGTAGGGCGTATCGTCCAAAAGGTCAAACAGGTGCTGGGGATCGGTCAAAAGCGGCAGCAGCGAAACGGCCAGCGCGACGGCGCGGTCAAACAGATCGTCAAAGCTTTGATGGGACGGCGCGCCGGTAAAGGGATTGCGCCAGAGGCTGCGGCGCGTGTTGAGGGGATCGTCCATTGCGCAGGGCCGCCCGGTGACAAATTTGACCGAGAGCAGCGGATAACCCGGCGCAATGCGTTCCAAAAAGGCGACGGCGCGCTGTTTTTTGCCGTCCGGATCGCGCAGTAGGCGCAGCTCCCGGGCGGCCATATGCATGGTGCGTTCAAAAAGCGCGGGGGACACGCGCCGGCCAAACAGGTCGCCGTATACATCGTCAAACACCTGCGCCAGGTACGCCGCAATCTGTTTTTGAATGGGCTGCGGCGGCGCAAATATACGGCTTTGGTCGATCTGCGCCGCGGGCAGACGCAGGTCGCGCCGGGCGTAAAGATCGTCGATGGCCCCTTCCAGCGCACAGTGGCGGCCGTAATAGCGCGCGCCGGCGCGGGCGGGGTCGTAACCGGTGCGGGCATATACGAACGGATGGCAGATGCTGTCGCAGATATAGTGACAGAAAAAACCGCAAAGGTAGGCAAAACGCACCGGCTGATCCTGGTTTCCTGCGCTGGCCGCCTGCTGGGCGGACATCAAAAACTGCCGGGTACGCTTCTGGTGCATCAGCCCGCCCAGGTTGCCGTTGCCTTTTTTGACCAGCAAAAAGACGTTGTAGCTCATCAGGTCCGGCCTCTGCAGGCCCATCCGAAATGCATCCGGCTGCGCCTGCGCTGCGGATGCCGGCGCGCAGGGGGACAGGCGGGCAAGGACGCGCCGGCCGAAAATGTCATGGGTGATCAGCGCCGGCATGGGGAATACTCCTTTCAGCGGCCGCCGTCCGCCGCCTGAGCGGGCGCGGCGGCCATGGTGCGCTTTAGTTTGCGCATGCTGCGGTAAAACAGGATCGAAGTGGTCAAAACAGCCAGCGTGTCGGCCACGGGCTCGGCCAGGAAAACGGCGATGGTCTGGTCGGGCAAAATGGCCGGCAGCAGGTAGATCAGCGGGATGAGCAGCAAAACCTTGCGTAAAAGCGCCAGAAACATGCTGACCCTGGCGTTGCCGATGGCGATGAAGGTTTGCTGGCAGGCGATCTGGATGCCGAACAGCAGCGACGCCGCCATATAAACGCGCATCGCGCGCATGGTAAAATCGACCAGGGCCGGATCGGCTGCAAAGATTAGGATAAACACTTTGGGCGCAAACATGCATACCGCCCACAGCGCCGTGGCGTAGCCGATGCAGGCAAAAAGCAGCACGCGAAACGTGTCCGTCACGCGCTTGAGATTGCCGGCGCCGAAATTAAACGAAATAATCGGCTGCGCGCCCTGCGTCAGCCCCTGCAGCGGCAGCATGGAAAACTGCATCACGCTGCCCAAAATCGTCATTGCGCCCACGGCCAGGTCGCCGCCGTAGCGCAGCAGGCTGGCGTTGAAGCAAACGGAAATGACCGCCTCGGTAAACTGCATGATAAACGGCGCCACGCCAAGGGCCAGGCACGGCCCCATCACCCGCCAGGAAAAACGGATGTTTTCCCGCCGCAGGCGCAGGGCAGATTTTTTGCCCGTTAAAAACCGCAGCACCCACAGGCACGAAACTGCCTGGGACAGAATCGTGGCCAGCGCCGCGCCGCGCACGCCCATATCCAGCGCGAAGATGAAAATCGGGTCCAAAACGATGTTGCATACCGCGCCGATGGCGACGGAAAGCATGCTCGTTTTTGCGTACCCCTGGGTGGAGATAAACGCGTTCATGCCCAGTGTCAGCTGCACAAACAGCGTGCCGCAGGCGTAAATGTTCAGATAATCCATCGCATAGCCGATGGTGTTTTCGCTTGCGCCAAAGAGCATCAGCACCGGCCGCCCGAACAGCAGCACCACGGCCGTCAGCGCCAGCGCGGCGACGACCAGCGCGAAAAACGACCCGCCCATGATGCGCTCGGCCTCCTGGCGGTCGTCCCGGCCCATCATGATGCCGGCGCGCGGCGCGCTGCCCATCGCGACCAGCGCGGCAAAGGCGCTTATGGCGATGATCACCGGCATGGTAACGCCGACGCCGGTGAGCGCCTGGGTGCCGACGCCCTGGATGTGGCCGATGTAGGCCCGGTCGACCATGTTGTAAAGCACGTTGATGATCTGCGCGGCAATCGCGGGCAGCGCCAGGCGCATCAGCAGTTTTCCGACGCTGCCGTTGCCCAGGTCCGCGCCGTAACGGGTGTTGCTCATTGCATTTCCTCCAGATTTTCTGCCATTTTCAGGCCGATTTGTTCAAACAGTGCCCGCTGTTGGGCGCTGACGCCGCGCATCAGCCGCGCTTCAAAGTCCGCGCGCGTTTGGCGGAGCGTTTCGATCAAAGGCGCGCTTTGGGGCGCAAGCTTCAGATGCACCACCCGGGCGTCCCGGCTGTCGCGCAGGGGGGTCAGATAGCCCTTTTGAATCAATCCTTCCACGCTGAGCGAAACCATCGCCTTGGACAGGCGGCGATAGCGCACGATATCGCGCGCGCAGTCCAGCGGCGCATTGTGCGACAGGAACATCAAACAGACAACCTCGCCCTCGCTTAAGCCGTATTGTCCAAGTGCCCGGCGGCAGCTGCGCACTAGCACCTGATCCATTTTGGCAAACCGTACCAGCACCTGATCCATGCTGCACGCCTCCAATCGTTCAATATTGAACAATATAGTACGCCGCACCGCTGCTGTCAAGGCTTTTTCCGGGGAAGGATTCTTAAAAATAAAGAAGCCGGGCTGCGGGCGCGGTGTTGACAACGCCGGATGGGACGGGTATGATGAAACCACCGATAAAGGAGCAAAACAGATGCGGGATCAGGAAATTCTTAAAATTAAGCGGAAAACCATGCGCCGGGAACAGTGGCGGCGCGTCACCGGGAGCCGTCAGATTTTTGAGCATGGATGCTTGGACGGGATGGACGGCGAAATCGGGCTGATGCGCATCGACGCGGTGACCGAGCCGCTGGTGGTGTCCTCCCTGGGACAGCGGGTCACGCTGGCCGCGCCGGGGTATTGCTGGCTGCAATTTGCCCCGCAGGGGCGGCATTGGTGGCTCACGACGATGTTTGACCCGGCCGGCAGGCTGTTTCAGCACTATTTTGATGTGACGGACGCCAATACGCTGCGCCCGGACGGCAATTCGAGCTTTGACGACCTGTTTTTGGACGTTGTCGTCTGCCCGGGTATGCCGCCGGTGCTGCTGGATCAGGACGAATGCGATCTGGCGCTGGCGCAGGGCACGATCGACGCCGGGCAGTATCGCCGGGCGCAGCAGACGGCGCAGGCGCTCATGACCGCGCTGGCCGTTGGGGAACCGGCGCTGTCGGACTGGTGCCGCGCGCAGTACCGGCGGCTTTTGCCCGCGCTGGACTCGCCGCAGGCCATCCGGTTCGTGCGGTAACGCGGTGGAAAAGAAGCTGGCGGAATCGCTTACAGATGTGAAAGCCCCTGAAGACGCCCGTCCGGCGGCGTGTCTTGCACCAATTTGCCCAGGTATCCCAAAAGGAACCCCGGCGGATGCGGATCAAAAAACGCCTTGTCAGCGCGGCGGTT
Source organism: Christensenella sp. UBA1428 (assembly GCA_002329335.1). GTDB lineage: Bacteria > Bacillota > Clostridia > Christensenellales > UBA1750 > UBA1428. Next base: position 12,160 of record DCTY01000057.1, on the reverse strand, counting down.
TTGCCCTATACTGGGTTTATGCAAAACAATCCACAGGAGGAATATAAAATGCCTTTTATCAACATCCATGTCACCGGCACGCTGGATCAGGCGCATAAGGACGCGCTGAAAACCCGTCTGGGCCAGATCGTCACGATCCTGCCCAACAAGCACGAGTCCGGGCTGATGGTGGACATCAGCGACGGCCACAGCATGTATTTTCAGGGGAATCGGCTGGACAAATGCGCTTTTGTGGACGTTCGGCTGTACAAGCAGGCGCCCTTTGAGGAAAAGGATCAGTTTGTCAAAGCGCTGTTTGAGGCGCTGGAGCAGATCGCCGGCGTGCCGCAAAACTGCGTTTATCTCAACTTCATCGAACTTGAAACCTGGGCGTCGCGCGGCAGCCTCCGGTAACGCGCAGACATCAAAAAAACCGTCTCCTTCCGGCAATGACCGGGTTGGGGACGGTTTTTTTGACGCCCTGGCGCGGGCGCTATTCCTTGAGCGAACCGATCATGATGCCGCTGACAAAGTACTTTTGCAAAAACGGGTAGATGATCAGGATCGGCAGCGTGGTGATGATCACCATGGCGGCCTTGACCGTTTCGACGATTTGCTCATAGCCCGCCGTGCCGGAGTCCACGTCCAGATCCGTGCCGTTGATGAGCATGTTGCGCATGATCAGCTGAAGCGGAAACAGCGCTTTGGTGCGCAAAAAGATGTTGGCGTTAAACCAGCTGTTCCAATGACCGACGCCGTAATAGAGCACCATGACGGCCATGGCCGGCAAAGACAAGGGCATGACGATGCGAAACAGCGTTACCAGATGGCCGCCGCCGTCGATTTTGACCGATTCGGTCAGCGCGTCGGGAATGGTTTGGAAATAGGAACGCAGCAGGATCATATTATAGGTCGAAATGGCGGTGGGCAGGATCAGCGACCACAGGCTGTCGTACAGTCCCAGGTTGCGCACCGTCAGCCAGAAGGGGATCAGGCCGCCGGAAAAATACATGGTGGTGAGGATGTAAAGCATAATCGGGCGGAAAAGCAGCACGCCTTTGCGGGAAAGGAAATAAGCGCCGATGCTGGTTAAAATCAGATTGAACGCCAGCCCGATGATCAGTACAAACAGCGTATTTTGAAACCCGCTGGCAACATACTGGTTTTTCAGCACGATCTGATACGCCTGTACCGTAAAATCAAGCGGATAAAACAACAGCCCGCGGTGGCGGAACAGCGCGCCCGCGTCGGAGAAGGAAACGGCGATCTCATAGATCAGCGGATAGAGAAAAAGCGCCGAAAGCGCCGCGAAAAACGCAGCGACCAGAAAATCAAACAGCCATTGGCCGGCACTGGCTTTTTTTACCATCGCTCTGCCCTCCTAAAACAGACTGGTTTCGGAGACTTTGCCGCTGATGAAATTGGCGATAAACACCAGGGCAAAGCCAATGACGGAATTAAAAAGGCTTACGGCGGTGGAATAGCTGAAATCAAATTCCAAAAGGCCGCGCCGGTATACATAGGTGGAAATGACGTCGGCAACCTCATAGGTCGTCGCGTTGTATAAAAGCAGGATTTTTTCCGAGCCGACCGACAGCAGCCGGCCGATCTGCATGATCAGCAAAATAACGGCGGTGTTGCGGATCCCCGGCAGGGTGATGTGCCAGACGCACCGCAGCCTGCCCGCGCCGTCCAGCGCCGCCGCCTCGTACAGCTGCGGATCAACCCCGGCGATGGACGCCAGATAAATGATCGACCCCCAGCCCACGGACTGCCATACGCCGCTGGCGGTGTATATCGTTCGGAAATAGCGCGTTTCCTGCAAAAAGGAGATGCCCTCCTGCGCGCCGAAGGCGAAGCGCAGCTGATTAAACAGCCCGTCGCTGAGCGAAAATTCCGTGATCATGCCGCAGATCACGACGGTGGAAATAAAATGGGGAAAATAGCTGATCGTCTGCACGACGCGCTTGTAAACGTGTCCTTTCAGTTCGTTTAATAAAAGCGCCAGTAAAATCGGCGCGGGGAACCCGAAGACCAGATTGTACAGGCTGATCAGCACCGTATTGCGCACCAGACGCAGGAAAAACGGGTCGGTGACAAACGTCACAAAATGCGCCAGCCCGAACATGCCCGCCCACGGACTGCCCAGGACGCCCTTTTTGAGCGAATAATCTTTAAAGGCGATCAGCACGCCGCCCATGGGAATGTAGCTGAAAATAAAGTAAAAGACAATCACCGGCAGCATTAGCAGATACAGCGAACCGTTGACGCGCAGATCGCGCCAAAGTCGGGCGGCAAACGGTTTCCGGCCGGCGCGCGGCGAGACGGCAAAGCGGCTTTGCACGGCGTTTTCCTCCTTTGATCGTTATGGATTTGGTTTTGTCCGGACGGCGGCGAACCGGTTTGCGCGCCGGCATCCCTGTCCGGCCGCGGGCGGGGAGCCCGGACACGATCCCCGCCTGCGCGCTGCGGATATCATCGCGCCTGCGCGCCTGTCCGGCATCCGCGGGGCGGCTGCCCCGGAACCGGGCGCAAACGCGCGTTGACGCGGCTTTTGCCCTCAGCGGTTTTTAAAGCGTTCGTAAGCGGCGCTGTAGACCGACAGAACATCCTGAAGGCCATAGCTGTCGAGGGTATCCAAAAATGCGTCGTAGTTGCTCAAGGGCTCGCTGCCGATGATGAATTTGGTGATCATTTCGCGGGCATAGGTGTCGATGTTGCCGTATTTGCTGGAAACGAGGCTGGATTCCAGCTGGGTAAACGTCACGGGCGGCAGCATATGGCGCAGCGAATCATTGTCCGCCCAGACGGTTTTGATGTCGTAAAGCGCGTCGTCATAGGACGCGTCATGATCCAGCCCGTAATAGGGGAAGTTCGAAGTGATGCCGAAGCTTTTGCGCGCGCCCTCCCGGGTGGAACCAAACTCGTTGCGGGTTACAAGATCGGTCAAAACCGGCTTGCCGTCGATCATCTGATAGGAATATCCCTCGGTGCCGTAGGCACAGAATAATTGTCCTTCCTCGCTCCAGACATAGTCGCACAGCCGCAGCGCCGCTTCGGTATTGGCGCAGGTCGTGGATACCGCCCAGGAAAACGAGCCGGAATACCGGTTGTTGCGGTGGCTGAACTGCGGCCGTTCGCCTTTTGAGGCGGCAAGCGAAGGCGCGGCGGAGATCTGAAAATCGGGATCTTCGGCGTTGGCCAGGAGCGTGCTGCCGATGTTGGAAATCTGCTGGATGGAGGCGCCGGCCTCGCCGCTGGCGAATTTTGCCTGAACGGTGGCTTTGTTGATGGAGGGCATATCCTGATCGATCAGGCCCTGCGCGTACCAGGCGTTCATGGTCGTTAAAAATTCGAGATAGCCGGGCTGTGCCGGGCCGAATTTGACCTGCTGGTCTTCCACATAAAACGGATAGGTGACGTTAAAGGCGGAGGAAAGCGACGCGGCGGCGTTTTCAAGGAACAGCCAGCGGCATTCGAAGGTCAGCGGCGACACAACGCCAAGCTCGTTTTTAAAGGCGGTTAAGACGTCCTGCAGCTCCTGCGCCGTTTCCGGAATGGCAAGATTGAGTGAAGAGAGCCAGTCCTGACGCAGCACCAGCCCTGTATACTGTGCGCCGCGCGGCTCCATATAGTAAGGGAAACAATAGTAAACGCCTTCGTCGGTCATGATCGTTTTGGCAAACTCCGGGTCTGCTTCCAGCTGCGCGGCGAAATTGGGCAGGCTGTCCATATGGTCGTTTAGCGCGATAATGTATTCTTCGTTGAGCGCGGCGTTGGGGCCGCCGGGGAAATTGAGCCAGTTGGCGCACATGATGTCCGAATAATCGCCGGAGGCCAGCATCAGCACAAATTGATCCGAGACCGCCATGGCGTTGGAGGCAGCGCCGATGCGCTTGAGCGTTACGCCGGTGCGCGCCTGCAGTTCATCCCAGAAATAGTGTTCTTTTTGCCAGTCGGCCAACGCGGTGTAATCGATCTCATCATAATTGATGGTCAAAGTCACCGGTTCCATGGGATAGGTAAACGCGTCTGCCACCGCGCTGTCCGGCGCGGCGCTGGAAGATGGCGCGCTGTCCGGCGTCTTTGCGGCGGTGGGCGCATGGGTGGCGGCAGGCGCCGCAGGCGCGGAACAGCCGCACAGCAGCAGGGTGATAAGCAGGAAAAGCGCGATCGGTCGGGTAGCTTTCATGGGAGTCACTCCTTACCTGATTGATCCGTACGACAAAACGGCGCGCCCCGCGGCAGGCGGGCGGTGCATTGGCTGCGCCGCAGACCGGCGCGGGGCGATATTCGTTTGTTTTTCGGTCGCGTTTACCGTAACCGTTTTTACGGGTTTTTGTAAAGCGTCCGTTTGTTTGCCAATCGCCGAAATGATTGGTTTAGCGGGATACCGTTTGTTCATCCGTTGACGGTTTGCCCGCCGCAGGGGCGTTCAAAAGCCGGTACTGCCCCGGCGTAATGCCCTCAAAACGCTTAAATACGCGCAAAAAGGTGTTCACGGTCAAATAACCCACGGCGCCGGCGATTTCGTTTAAGCTGTCGGCGCTGCCGCTCAAAAGTTTTTTGGCGGCGCTCAGGCGCGTTTGATGAATCAGGTTTAAAAGGCCGTCGCCGGTCTGTTCCTTAAACAGCGTAAAAAGGCTGGAGCGGGACCGCCCAAAATGCGCGCAGATGGATTCCACCGATAAATTGGGGTCGGCATAATGCCCCTGGATATAGCGCAGCACCTGCGCCTTGAGCGCTTCGCCGCCCGGCCGGCAGTCAATCTGAAGCTGGGACAACAGCGCGTCAAAGCGCGCAAGCACGATTTGACGCAGCCGCGCAGGGGTGCATGCGGCGGGATCAAACCGGCGCAGCAGCTGCTTTTCAAGCGCGGGCGTCATCTGTTCGGCGGGAAACGCTTTGAAAACGCTCATCAGCAAATCCTGCGCCAGCAATTTTGCCCGCCAGATCGGCGGCTCGCAAATCGCGGCGGCGCGGTCCCAGCCGTTTTCCAATATCTGGCGCGCCTGCGCGGCCTGCCCGCACAGGATCAGATTGGCCAGCATCTGGTTTTCCTGAGGCGTCAGCCCGAAGGGCGTCTGCATCGTTTGGTGCGGGATTGCGCCAAAAAACGCGAAGCCTTCCCGGCCAAAGCCAAACGCGTATTCCAGCGCATAGCGCGCTTCTTCAAAGGCGTCGGCCAGCCCGACCAGCGTGGTGCGGATCGTGCTGACGCCCAATAAAATTTCGGGCGATTCGCCGGCCAGCGCGTCGGCCAGCGCCCCGACCGCCTGCTTTTGCGATGCGGCGGATACGCCGGTCAGATCGATCAAATAGGCCCAGGTTCCGCCCACCAGGACGCCGCGCCCTTTCAAAAGCGCGTTTTTGGGGCCGATCAGGCCGGCGTCTTTTGGCAGCGCGGCGCTGGCGGCCAGCACGCAGAAGGTGTCCGCCGTTTTGCTGAATCCCAGCAGTTCCAGATAGTCGCCGGCGGGCAGCGTATAGTCGGCGCTGCCCAAAAACAGGCGCTCCAGATAGGCGTTTGCCAGCGCCTGCGTGCGGGCGTGCAATAGCGCGCTGTCCGTTTCGCGCCCTTTCAGGACGTTTTCAATGGATTGGGCGATGTAATCATACTCGCTTTGAATGCCGGATGGCGATTGGCCGTCCAGCAGGCGCATAATCCCCAAAAGCGGATAATAGTTGCGCTTGAGCACCAGATAGATGCCGGCGACGGCCAGCGCGACGGTTAATGCAACGCACATCAGCGCCAGCAGGGAAATCGTTTTCTGCTGCTGTGTGCCGACGGCGCGCGGTACCAGGGAAACAATCTGCCAGCCGGTCGCCGCGCAGGTATGGCTGTAGCGCAGGCAGGCGTCCTGAGGCTCGGGCGCCGGGCTGTTGCGGCAAAGCAGCGCGCCGTCGGCGCTGAAAATGCTGACGCTGGCCTGTGCAACGGTCAGGCTGCGCGAGATGTGGGAAAGCAGCGTGCCGTCGCGCAGCTCGATGACCAGCACCGCGCCGCGCATCGGGTACAGATAGCAGCAAATCGGTTCGCCCTGGCCGGTGGGCAGCGCGGTAAAGCCTTTTTGATTGTACTGGGTTAAAAGCGCCTTCCAGTCCGTCAGGGAAAGGGCCAGGTCCCGCCTGACGGTGTCGTAGCGGCGTGTATAGGAAATGGCGTAAAACAGCGCGGCAGAGGCTTTGGTTTCCTGGCTGATGACGCAATCCTCATCGGGAAAATACAGATAAATCTGTTCAATATCGCTGTGCGCGCCGATTGTCTGGCTCAGCTTTTGCTGCGCGGCCAGGCAGGCTTCCACCGCGGCCGGCCGCGTCAGGGCGTTCAGGTCTGCCAGCGCGCGGATTTGATTGTCCGACGCAAGCAAAAGCGCGTCGGCCATGATGGCCTGCGCCTGATAATCCGCCGTTTCGCCGATTGCGCGCAGCATGGATTTATTCAATTGATCGGTTTGTTCGCCAATGATGGCGGTGCTTTGAAAAAGCGTGATCAGCCAGACCAAAATGGGCAGGATCAAAAGCGCCAGATAGGAAATCAGATAGGTTTTCAGCGCTCTGCCGCCGCGCTGGCCCCGCAGCGAAATCGTCATATTCAAATGTCCCCTTTTGCGGATGGTTTGTAATGCTATCATATAACAGAATCACGAGCCGATCAACGCTGCTTGGGCAGATTTATCGATTTTATCCATCCGGGAAACAAATGGACGATGCGCGGCGCGCAAAGTGTGGATCCGGGGCGAAACGGCGTCTTGCGTTTTGGGCGGGGATCGGGTATGATGGGGGCAGATCCAATCAATTTTACAGCGCAAAGGGGGCAGGGACGATGCATTTTGATTTCCGGGTGGATGCGGCGCGCCCGCTGGGGGACAATCCGCGGTTCTGGGCGGCGGCGGGAACCGATTCGCTCTATCCGGTTTTGTTTACGCCGGGCGGGCAGGCGCTGATGGCGCGCATGGCGCAAAAAGGCGCCTGCCGCTATCTGCGCAACCATTTTACGCTTTCGAGCCTTTGCAAGGACGGTTTTGAAGACGCCGGCGGCGATGCGTACAGCGAGGATGAAACCGGCGCGCCGGTATACCGTTTTGAAAAGATGAACCGCGTTTTTGCGCAGTATTTGCGCTATGGCGTCAAGCCCATCGTCGAGCTGGATTTTTTGCCTGACGCGCTTTGCCGCCGGGGCGGCGGCGTTTCCGGCGCGGAGGAGGGCAGGCATCTGAACCGGTCGTATCCCAACGACTGGGAAAAGTGGCGCAGGCTTTTAATCGCGTTTGTCCGGAATCTGGCCGATACCTTTGGCCTGGAGGAAATCCGCCAGTGGTATTTTGAGGTCTGGAACGAGCCGGATTCCTGGCCTGTGGCCGACTGGCCGATGTTCCATCGGCTCTACGATGTGTTCGTCCAGGCCGTTACCGGCGTGGACGAGCAGCTGCGCGTGGGCGGCCCGGGCACATACACGCTGCCGTTTTTGAAGGATTTTTTGGAGCATGTTCACAACGGCGTCAACTATGTCACCGGTCAGAGGGGCACGCGCATCGATTTTATTTCCCATCATATCTACGGCATGAGCGGCGGCTGGCTGGACGCCTGGCCGCTGGTGCTGCCGACCGTGCAGCGGTTCAATCAGCAGCTTTTATGGATTTCAAGGCTGATTGCCGTTTATCCGCGGCTTCGGGACGTGCCGTTTCATTTAAACGAGTGGGGCGTTTGCTCCAACTATGAGAAAACGCGGGCGCAATATCCGCCGCTGGAAATCCGCGACAGCGAATTTTCCGCGCTGTTTTTTGTCAAACTGGTGGACTGTATCGGCGCATTGCGCCGGCAGTTTGGGTTTTCGGTGGAGCTGATGCTCTATTGGGGCTTTGCGGTGGAAAACGCCCGGGGGGAATCGTTTGCCGGCCATCGGGATCTGATGACGTCGCCCGATCTGCCCAAGCCCATTTTGAGCGCGCACGAGCTGCTGTGCCGCATGGACGAAACTGCCCTTCCTATTGCGGGCGCGCGCCCCGGCGCGGCGCTGGGCGCGTTTGCTGCCGGCGGTAAAGACCGCGTGCAGATCCTGGCGTACCATTTTGACGAAACGGATCTTGACGCCGAAGGCCCCGGCGCTTCGGGGACGCTGACGGTGTGCGGACTGAACCCGGGCCGGTACCGGGTCTGCCGGACATGGCTGGATCGGGACCATCATAATACCTACCGGCTCTGGCAAAGGGGCGCTTCGCAAAAGGCGCTGGCGGCCGCAGCGGCGCTTTTGCCCGACGAGGAAACGGCCGTATGGATCGACGGCGCGCATACGCTTTCGCTTTCGCTTGGCGCGCACAGCCTGTGCCTGATTGAACTGAAAAAGGAGGCAGAAAAATGAAACAACCGCTTGTAAACTGGGCGTTCCATCTGGGCGACGTCCCCGACGCGTACCGGTGCGATTACGACGACAGCGCCTGGCGGCGCGTATGCGCGCCGCATGATTGGCAGATCGGGCAGCCCCGCAGCGCGGACGCGCCGCAGGGAAGCGCCCAGGGGTATTATCCCAGAAATCAGATCGGCTGGTATCGTGCGCGGGTGCAGATCCCCCAGCAGATGCGCGGCCGTGCGCTGACGCTGTGGTTTGACGCGCTGATGCAGGATTCGCAGGTATGGATCAACGGCCATCTGCTGGGGCGGCGTCCGTACGGCTATGTGCCGGTGATCGAGCCGATCGACGCATGGGTGCGCTTTGGCGCGGAAAACACGATTGCCGTGCGCCTGGACTGCACCTGCGGGGGCGACCGGTGGTACAGCGGCGCGGGCATGATCCGCAGCGCATATCTGCTGGACGAGCCGAAGATGCACCTGCAGCCGTTCGGCCTTGCGGTTACGCCGCAGGTGGATGCGGATTGGAGCGGCGCGCAGGTGTTATCGGCAGTGCGCTGGCAAAACGACGCCGATCAGCCCTTTGAGGGACAGCTTGAGCTGACTTTAACCGATCCGCAGGGCAATTGCTGCGCCCGATTGAGCCAGACGGTGCGGGCGCTGCCGGGGCAGCAGGGGCAGACGGATTTTTCGGCGCGCATCGAGCAGGCGATGCTTTGGTCTCCGGAAACGCCGCGGCTGTACCGGGCGCAGGCCGTATTGGCCGGGGAAACCTATCCGGCGCGTTTTGGTTTGCGCACGCTGAAATTCGACAGGGATGCGGGTTTTTTCTTAAATGGCGCGTCCTATAAAATGCGCGGCGTCAACGTCCATCACGATGGCGGCGCGGCGTTTGGCGCGTGCTGTCCCAGGGCGCTGTGGGTGCGCAAGCTGGAGGCGTTTAAGCGCATGGGCTGCAACACCATCCGCTGCGCGCACAATCCCCACGATCCGATGCTCTATGAGCTGATGGACGAGATGGGCTTTTTGTGCGTGGATGAATATATCGACAAATGGGGCCGCAGCAGAAGCTATCAGGGGCCGATCTATGACCAGTGGCACGAAAAGGATCTGACGGCGATGATCCGGCGCGACTATAACCATCCCTGCGTGGCGATTTGGTCGGTGGGCAACGAGGTGGAATATCAGTATCAGGACGAGACGTTTTATGACACCCTGGCGCATCTGACCGGCATTGTGCGCGGGCTGGACGGCACGCGGGCGGTATCGTTTGCCCTTGCGCCGTTTATCGGCAGGGGATACGACGATTTTGCGCCCATGGCGGACCGGATGCGCGCCGTCGTGCGCGTATCGGCGCTGGTGGACGTGCTGATGATCAACTACAGCGAATCGTTCTATGAAAAAATGCACCAGGCCGGCCTTCAGGCGCCGATTTTGGGCAGCGAAATCTATATGATTTACCGCAGCTGCGACGGGCAGTTCCGGCAGATCGAGCGGCAAAGCCCGCTGGAGGACATTGACCGGTATGATTTTGTGTGCGGCGGGCTGATCTGGGCCGGTGCGGATTATCTGGGCGAGTGCGACTGGCCGAGCCAGTACTGGACGGGCGCGCCGCTGGACGCCGCCGGTTTTGAAAAGCTGCGCGCAGCCTATGTGCGCGCCAAATGGACGGCGCAGCCCATGGTATATGCCGCGGTTCTGGATCCGGAGGACCCCTGGGATATGGCGAAAAACCGGTGGGGATTCCCGCAGATGCGCCGGCACTGGAACTATGATGCGCCCAACCGCTTTCAGGAAGTGGTGGTGATGACCAACTGCGCGCGCGTAGCGGTTTATTTAAACGACGAGGCGGTCCGCTGGGACGATCCGCGCGCCCGCCAGGACGGCATGGCGCACTTCCTTTTGCCCTATGTGCCGGGGGTGGTCGATGTGCGCGGCTATGACGAAACCGGCGTGCAGGTGGCGCAGGATTATCTGCGCACGAGCGAAAAGCCGCTGCGGCTGCGCATCGATGTGCCCGGGAGGGTGCGCGCCGGGACGCTGGCGCTGGCGCAGATCTGGCTGCTGGACGAGTTTGGCAACCCCTGGAGCAAGCAGCGCCCGATTCTGACCGTGCGCGCAGAAGGCGCCGCCGCGCTCAAGGCGCTGACCAACGCCAATTTTGTGCAGGACGGCGCCACGGCCAAGCAGTGCGCCTTTGTAGACGGGCATGCGCTGGCGGCGCTTTGGGGCTGCGCGCCGGGTATGGCGCGGATCGGGGCGGAGGTTCCCGGTATCGGCGCGGTTTATGAAACCATTGAGGTGGTGGAAGCATGATTTATCAAAATCCGATCCTGCCGGGGTTCCATCCGGATCCCAGCGTTTGCCGTGTCGGACGGGATTTTTATTTGGTGACGTCTACTTTTGAATATTTTCCCGGCGTGCCGGTGTATCACAGCACCAATCTGATCAACTGGCAGCTTTGCGGGCATTGTCTGACCCGGCAAAGCCAGCTGCCGCTTCAAAACGAGCGCAGCTCCAAGGGGCTTTATGCGCCGACGATCCGGTTTCATGACGGCGTGTTTTATATGACCACGACGCATACCGGGCAGTTTGGCAATTTTATCGTACATGCGCAGGATCCTGCCGGGCCGTGGTCGGAGCCGGCGCCTGTGGCGGTGGGCGGCATCGATCCGTCGCTGTTCTGGGACGAGGACGGCGTGTGCTATTTCTGTTCCAATGCCGACGGCATCGTTGTCTGCCCGATCGACCCGATGACCGGCAGGCTGCTGGAAAGCCCGCGCACCGTTTGCCGCGGTACGGGCGCGAAATGCCTGGAAGGGCCGCATATTTATAAAAAGGACGGCTTTTATATGCTGATCGTCGCCGAGGGCGGTACGGAAATGGGCCATCGCGTCAGCGCGTTCCGGGCCCGGTCGATTTTCGGCCCTTACGAGGCCTGTCCGCATAACCCTGTTTTGACACACATGGAACGTGCGCAGAGCCCTTTCCAGGCGCTGGGGCATGCCGACCTTTTTGACGATGAAAACGGCCGGTGGTGGGCTGTTTTTCTGGGAATCCGGCTTTTGCCGCGGCTGAAACAGCATCTTTTGGGGCGCGAAACTTTCCTGGCGCCGGTGCGCTGGCAGGACGGCTGGCCGGTGATCGGCCAGGGCGGGTTTATTTTGCCCGAAATGGATGCGCCGCTGCCGGACGCCGCGTCTGTCAGGCCGGTTTGCCGCGAGGTTGTATATGATTTGGATCGGGATGGGTTGGATCCGCGGTTTTTCTTCGTGCGCAATCCGTCCCTCGAATGCTATCGCGCGGACCCTGCCGCGCGCACGCTGACGCTGCGCGGGACGCAGACGCGCCTGGAGGATGTGGGCGGCACGCCCACGATGCTTTGCCTGCGCCAGGAAGGGTTTGATATTTTTGTTCAGGCCGAGCTGGATCCGGCGCGGACGGATGCGGCGCGCGCCGGGCTGGCGGTGTTTCAGACGGCCGGGTATCATCATGAAATCGCGCTTGAAAAATGCGGCGCACAGATGCAGGTGGTGCTGACGCGCCATGTTGCCGGGCTGTGCGATGTGCCTGCGCGCGTGCCGGTCGGCTCCGACGCCCCCGTTGTGCTGTGGATCCGCGCCGATGCGCAATGCTACCGTTTTGGGTTTGTTACGCCCGGCGGCGAGGAAATCTGCCTGGGCAGCGCGCTTTGCGCCAGTCTGGGTGCGGAATCGGTTACCCCGCGTTCCTTTACCGGCGTGCTGCTGGGTATGTTCGCCTGGCGCGGCGATGCGGTTTTCCGCTCGTTTCGTGCTGTGGTCGGGTAGGGGGAGGCGGGGCGCTGCCCCTG
>DCTY01000063.1 GCA_002329335.1 Christensenella sp. UBA1428 | reverse complement strand
CCGCAGATGCAGGCCATGCAGTGGACGCAGCGCCCGTTCCAGACGGGCCTGCCGTTTTGAATTTGAACATTGCCCAGCGGACAGGATTTTTCGCACTTGCCGCAGCCGGTGCAGGCGTCGGAAGCGGCAAAAGGGCCGTCGTGAACCACAAACCGGTCAAACAGCCAGTGAACGGCGCTGGATTTCAGCCGGTCGACCGCGCCCGCCGGGCAGGCGGGAAAATCCTGCCCGACGCGGATGCAGGCCGCGCCGCGGGTCAGCACCGGCCGGGCGTCTGCGATAATCTGCCGGGCCTGCGGCGTCTGGGGCGCGTCAAACAGGGCGATATAATTTTCCGGCATGACCACCGGCAGCGTGCCGCGGTACCGCAGCCCCTTTTCCCGGCACAGCGCCTGATTGTACGGCGCGGCGTTGCCGGTTTCGCTGCCGCAGGTCATGACAAAATACGCGTCCGAATGGCCGGCAAAGCTGCCGCTGGCAATAAAATCGACAAAAACGCGGGGCAGCCGCCAGCCGTAGGTCGGCGCGGCGAACACCCAGGGCTTCCCGCTGATCAGCTCCGCCGCGATCCCGTCGCGGATAAAACGAAACGCGTCGACCGCCTCGTCGTCCAGCAGCTCCGCCAGCATGTGCGCGCAGTACCGGCTGTTGCCGGTACCGGAAAAATAGACGATCATCACAAACCCTCCTGAAACGCTCCCTGACCCGCAGGTTTTTATTTGACCGGCAAAGCGGCAGCGCGCCGCTGTTTTCCCTTTACCAGCGCAAAATCATGCGCTTCCCGCAGCCAGCCCATCAATTCGCCGTCCAGCTGGCTTTCCTGCCCGATGATGGTATGATGCGTCCACCGGCCGGGGTACGGCTCTGCCGCCGCGGCGATGCGCGGGGAATCCACGCGCCGGCCAAGGCCGAAGGACACGATGATAAACACCGCAGGGCAGCCCTTCATCCGCCGCAGTGACACAAAAGCAAACCCATAGCGCGCCTGAAACGTGATCTGGGATCGATGCACCTTCAAGCCCGTGTCCGGGCACATTGCCAGCAGCTTTTCCCGCAGCGGCGCATACAGCCCCAGCGCGCCGGGCATCGGATCAAAAAACATCCGTTCGTCCTGTGTCATTTAAAACACCTCGCCCCCTCTTCCCGCATGCGGGCCGACGCCCTTTTCAGGGCTGCGCATCCAAAAAACAGGGACAGGCCGCATGCACCGACCTGTCCCTGAAAAACATCCGCCGCCAAAGCCCGCAGACTTTGGCGCAGCGCTTTGCCGCGCTAGGATCGTAAATCCTGCATCTTTTCCCCGTGATAATACAGCCGGGCATACGCGACAAGGGAGATGACCATAAAGACGGCGCAGACAAAAACAAGCGCCCAGACTGCGGCAGGATGCATTTGAGGCACAAGGATCAGCGCCAGCAGCGCGGCAAAGAGCACCGTGGTACAGACCTTTCCTGCCATCACCGCCCCGTCGATCATCCGGCCCTTGCGCAAATTGAGCAGACCCATCACGGCCATGAACCCTTCCTTGACGATAAACAGCGCGACAAGCAGCCAAACGGGCTTAAAATGGGTACACAGACAGAACATCAAAATCCCCTGCGTCGCTTTATCGGCCACGGGATCGAGCACCTTGCCCAGATTGGTGATCATATGATAGCGCCGGGCGATTTTGCCGTCCAGAAAATCCGTCAGCACGGAAACAGCCAGAATTGCCGCGGCGAAGTAATAGTCCATCGGGGATTGAGCGTTTAAGTAGATGCTGGCATAAATCGGGATAAGCACCAGCCGAAACAGGCTCAGCAGGTTTGGGATTGACAGAATTTCCTTTTTCCAGTTCACCATTGCTTCCATTTACCTTTATTCCAATTTTATTCCAGTATACAATAAGATCCCCATATCTGTAAAGTTATGATTTCTTTAAGATGGCGCGCCGGCAATTCAAACGGCGCGCCGCGCGCAAAAAAGCAGGCGCATTTTGAAAAACACGCCTGCTCGGCGGCGTTTAAAGCATCGCTTCCAGCTCGGCCTGCGTACAGCCGCCGATTTTGCGGGCGGCCGCCTGGCCGTCTTTAAAGACGATAAACGTCGGGATGCTCATCACGCCAAACTGCATCGCCAGCTCGGGCACGTCGTCCACGTTGAGCTTGGCGACCTTCACATCCGCACGGCTTTCGGCAACGGCCTCAACCACAGGGGCCATCATCCGGCATGGGCCGCACCAGGACGCCCAGAAATCCACCAGCACGGGCCGGTCGCTGTGAAGCACCTCGGAATCAAAATTTTCAGCGGTCAATGTAATTTCAGCCATCATCCACCATTCCTTTCAGCGGGCCGCCAAAACGGGCCCGGATCGTTTGCCGGCGCCGGCCGCACGATCGTGCGGGCAGGCGCTGTGATAAAAGGGTTCGCGGCTGCCTGCGTGTTTTCCTGCCGCGCAGGCGTATTTTACGCCAAAACCTTCGCGGCCATGTATGGGGACGCACGCTTGCAATTTTCCGGACAATCCGATAAGATAAGATGAGAAAATACGGCGGTATGCCATTGGGGTTGAACCATTTATGTCGCAAACAAAAACCGAACAGCTGCTGGGCAGCGCGGGGATTGGCCGGCTGATCGTGCGCCTGGCCGTTCCCAGCATCATCGCGCAGGTGATCAACCTGCTGTACAACATCGTCGACCGGATCTACATCGGCCGGATCCCGCAGGCCGGGGAGCTGGCGCTGACCGGCGTGGGCCTGTCCATGCCGGTGGTGATGGCGCTTTTGGCGGTTTCCTCGCTCGTGGGCGGCGGCGGCGCGCCGCTGGCGGCCATCGCGCTTGGCCGGGGCGACCGCGAGCACGCCGAGCGGATATTGGGCAGCGGCGCGGCCATTCTGGCCTTCTGCTCCGTGCTGATCATGGCGCTGCTGCTGCCGTTTAAAACGCCGCTGTTGTATCTTTTCGGCGCAAGTGAGAACACCGTCGGCTATGCCGACGCGTACCTGACGATCTATCTGTGGGGCGCGCCCTTTACGCTGGCCGCGACGGGGCTCAACAGCTTTATTTCCTGTCAGGGGCAGGCGCGCACGGCGATGCTTTCCGTGCTCATCGGCGCGGTGCTCAACATCGCGCTGGACCCCGTTTTTATCTTTACGCTGGACATGGGCGTTTCCGGCGCGGCGCTGGCCACGGTGATCTCCCAGGCGGTCAGCGCGGTTTGGGTTGTCGCCTTTCTGGCCGGGAAAAAGAGCACGCTGCGCCTGCGCGCGCCGTTTTTGCGGCCCAGCAGTAAAATCGTCTGGCAAATCTGTCAGCTGGGCGTATCGCCGTTTATCATGCAGGCGACCGAAAGCGTGCTTTCCATCGTGCTCAATTCCGGGCTGTCCCGTTACGGCGGCGATCTTTATGTCGGCGCGCTGACGATTTTAAGCTCCGTGCGCCAGCTGTTTTCGGTGCCCATTTCCGGCTTTGCCAACGGCGTACAGCCGATCATCAGCTATAATTTCGGCGCGCGCAAATTTGACCGCGTCAAAAAGACGTGCCGGATTCTCATTTTATCCACCTTCTGCGCGTCGTTTGCCGGCGCGGCGGTGACGATGCTGCTGCCGTCGTTTTTTGCCAGGCTGTTTACCACCAGCGAGGCGCTGATCACCCTGACGGCGCAGGTATTGCCGTATTACATGGCCGGGCTTTTGATCTTCGGCCTGCAAAACGGTGTGCAAAGCGCGTTTCTGGGGCTTGGGCAGGCAAAGGTATCGGTATTTATCGCGCTTTTGCGCAAGGTGTTTTTGCTGATCCCGCTGGCGCTGGTGCTGCCGGTGTTTTTCGGCGTGCGCAGCATTTATCTGGCCGAGTCCATTGCCGACGTGCTGTCGGCTTCCTGCGCGGGCGTGCTGTTTCTGGTTCAGATCCGCAAAATCCTGGCGTCCCCTCAATCGGGCGCGCCGGCTCGTTCCTAATCGTTTGATCACAAAAGGAGGCGATTTTCCATGCAGCGGAAAATCCATGTCGCTTATGGCGGCGATATTTTGAAAACCACCCGGTTTCTTCTGGAGCAAAGCGGGGCCATCGATTGTTTTCCCGAGGGCGCCAGCGTGGCGCTCAAGCCCAATCTGGTCGTCGGCCGGCCGGCCGACGGCGGCGCGACGACGCATATTCAGATCGTTCAGGCGCTTATCGAGTTTCTCTTTGACCACAATCGCCGGGACGTGACGATCATCGAGGGGTCGTGGGTCGGCGACGACACGCGCCGCGCGTTTGCCGCCTGCGGCTTTGACGATATCAGCCGCCGCTACGGCGTGCCGTTGTTTGATTTAAAGCGCGATAGCTACACGGCGGTGGACACCCCGATCGGCAAAATCAAGGTCTGCGACCGGGCGCGCGGGGCGGATTGCCTGGTCAATCTGCCCGTGCTCAAGGGACACTGCCAGACGGTGATGACCTGCGCGCTGAAAAATATGAAAGGCTGCATCCCCGACAACGAAAAACGCCGGTTCCATTCCCTCGGGCTGACCGAGCCCATTGCGGCGCTCAACACGGCGCTGCGCCCGGTTTTGCATGTCGTGGACGGGATTTGCGGCGATCTGAATTTTGAAGAGGGCGGCAACCCCGTTTTGCAGGAGCGCGTTTTTCTGGGCGTCGACCCCGTGATGATCGACGCGTTCGGGTGCAGCCTGATGGGCGTGGATCCCCGCGACGTGGGTTATATCGAGCTGGCCCAGCAGTACGGCGCAGGCTCTATGGCGTTTACGCCGCAGGATATCGTGCTGCATAACCAGCCCCAGACCCATCGCGGCGCAATGCGCCAGAGCGGTCAGGTCGCGCGCCTGGCCAAGTGCGTCAAGGCCTGCGACGCCTGCTCCGCCTGCTACGGCAGCCTGATCCACGCCCTGGCGCGTTTGGATGAAGAGGGGCTTTTGGGCTATGCGCCCAAAATTGCCATCGGCCAGGGCATGCGCGGCGTTCCCTTCGACGGCGTCGGCGTCGGCCGCTGCTGCGATCAGGCTAAAATCAAAATCCCCGGCTGTCCCCCAAGCGCTGCCGCCATCCTTCAGACGCTGCGCGATCAGCTCAAATAATTCGTCCGTTTTTTGCCCCGAAGGGTGCTGCCCTCCGATTCGATTCTTACCAGAGGGCGCTGCCCTCTGGACTCCTGCAAGGGAGCAAAGCTCCCTTGACCCTGTAGAACCTTTGGTTCCATAGTGATCGCATCCGGCGCCCAAAAGTACGGGCGCCGGATGCTGCGTTTCAGGGATCCGGAAAAATGCACGAACCGGGAGGTTTGCTTTTTTATTCCGTTGGGGCACAAAACCACTGATGATTCGGCTTTTGGGGACACTGCAAAGGAAAAGAAAAAGCCGACCGGGCGTGAAACGCCCGCCGAAATAGCAAGGGGAGCGCTGGAAA
>DCTY01000016.1 GCA_002329335.1 Christensenella sp. UBA1428 | reverse complement strand
TGGCCGCCGGAGAGCGCGTCCACGCTGCGCTTGTCGTAGCCGCGCAGGCCGACCATTTCAAGCATCTGCCCCACGCGGGTCTTGATCTGCGCCTCGGGCGTTTTTTTCAGCCGCAGCCCAAACGCGATGTTTTCAAACACGTTCAGATGCGGAAACAGCGCGTAGCGCTGAAATACCGTGTTGACCCGGCGCTTATAGGGCGGAACGCCGGACACGTCCACGCCGTCAAAGAGAATCTGGCCGCGCGTGACCTGTTCAAATCCGCCGATCAGGCGCAGGGTCGTGGTCTTGCCGCAGCCGGAGGGGCCCAGCAGCGTGATGAATTCTTTTTTGCGGATATATAGATTGATTTCTTTCAGTACGTCGGTGCCGTCGTATTGCTTGGTCACACCGATCAGATCGATGATGTGCTCCTTTTCCACGACGGACGGCCGGTCCATCTGCATGGTCATGAAAAGCTGCTCCTTCCTGTGCGGATGATGGATCAAAAGCTGGGCGGCGCGGATACCCACAGCACGCGCGCAGCGGTTTTCCGGGTGTTTTGCAGATAATGCTGAAGATGGGGATACAGATAAAAGGAATCGCCCTTTTTCGCGGTGTACTGGTAGTCCCCGACGTGGATAACGATCTGGCCGGAGAGCACATAGCCAAATTCTTCGCCCTCGTGCGGATAATCCACTACCGTGGCGCAGCCCGGTTCCAGCGTCAGCAAAATCGGCTCCATTTCGTTTTGCTGCGCGTTTGGTACCAGCCAGCTGATCGTAACGCCCTGGGCTTCGTCGCGCCGTTCAAATACGTCCTGCGGCGTGTAGACGACCTTAACGGGTTCCTCGTCGCTGAAAAATTTGCTCAGGCTGCTGCCCAAGCATTCCAAAAGGTCGGTCAGCGTTGCGATGGAGGGCGACGCCAGGTCGCGCTCCAGCTGGGAAAGATAGCCCTTGGAAAGGTCGCAGCGGTTGGCGACTTCCTCCAGCGTCAGCTCGCGCCGGGTGCGCAGATCGCGCAGTTTTTCGCCGATGGTCACGCTTTACGCCTCCTTGCGCGCCGTTTTTTTGCGCGCCGTTTTCGGTTTGACCGCATCAAACTTTCGGTTTAGCGGCGGTTTGCTTTTATCAAACTGCGGGTTTAGCGGTGTGTTCGCTATTTTCGAACCTGAAGTTTGATAAAATCAAACCACTGGGTATTTAATCATAAACCGACAAAATTGTCAATGGTTTTTTTCGTTTATTTTCCATTTTACCCGCGCAAGCTTTTCGCAGGGGGCTGTGCCGGTTTGCAGCGCGGCGGCGGGCGCGCGTTTTGTGGACACGGCGTCCTTTTTGCGCGAAAAACGGATGTAGGGCGCCAAGGCGGCGATCCGGCGGCATTTTGTCGATTCTGTGCCGCAGCTTGTCCGACATACCGACGATTTTCTCCCCTGGGGCATGCTATGCTAACCGGTGCGAAGAAAGGAAGAGGGCCATGGTATCTTTTGAACGGCGCCGCGTATTGGCTCCGCTGATGCAGCGCGCCGCGACTCATTTTAAAACACTGCTTTCGGTGACGGCGCTTTGCGCGGTCAGCTTCTGCTGTGCGCGCGCCGGGTTGGTTTCCATGCGCGTGCGGCCGTTTGCCATGGCTGCGGCGCTGGGTGCGCTGGGGGTGTTCGGTCCGGCGCTGGGCGCGGGCATGGCGCTTTGCGCAGCGCTGGGCTGCGTGCTCAGCGGCGATCTTTGGGGCGCCGGTGCCGTAGCGGCTGCGGCGGTGATGCGTTTTGTGATGCCGCAGCGGCCGCAGGCGCAGGAGCGCCGTTTTTTGGGACAAACACCTTTGACGCTCGGCGCGCTTTTGCTTCATACGGTTTCGCGCCTGCCCACGGCGGCCGCGCCGTTTGATCTGCTGGTGCTGCCGCTTTCGGTTTCGCTTTGCGCCGTGCTTGCGCCGCTTTATCAGGACGCTTTTGCGGCGCTTTGCGATGCGGGCGCGCTGAGCGAGCGCGATCACCGCGTTTCGCTTTGCGTTTTGGCGGCGAGCTGTGTGCTGGGCCTTTGCGATCTGACGGCGATGTCGCTGCGCCCGGCCGGCATACTGTGTGCGTTTTGCGCCGCGGGGATGGGGCTTGTGGGCGGTTCCGGGGCCGGAGCGGCCTGCGGCGCGCTGCTGGGCGCGGTTCTTTCCGCCGCCGATCCGGCATATGCATGGTCTTGCGCGGCGCTGACGCTGGGCGGCTTTTGTGCGGGCGCATTTCGCGATTGCGGTAAAATTTATGGCTGCGGCGCTTTTTTGCTGGGCGCGCTGTGGATGCTGTTTTTAGCCAATGCGCCGGCCTGGTACGGCGCGCTGGAGCTGATGATCGGCATGGCGCCCTGGCTGATCGTGCCCAAAAGTGCGCTCCAGCAGCTCAAAGAGGCGCTTTGTCCGCCGCAGCCCGGAGGCCTGACCGGCGAACGCATGCGGGCCGTGCGTACGGCGGCCCTGACAAGGCTCAACGCGCTGATTCCCGTAGTCTTTTCCCTTGCGGGCGCTTACGAACAGCGCGCGCACCAGCCCACGGAGCAGCTCAGCACCTGTTTTGGCTGTTCCTGGCAGCAATCCTGTGCGCGCACGCCCGAGGCATGCGCCCGCGCGATGGAAACAGAAAGGCAGATGTGGATGGAAAAAATGCAGAAACAGGCCGCGCTGTCCATGGGCAGCCAGCTGCGCGCAGTGGGCGAGGTCATGGCTGCGGCGGCGCAATCGCTGGGCAATCGCTTTGAGCTGGACCGCGAAGCGACCGCGGCGCTGACCAAACGGCTGCAAAGCGCCGGCATGGCGGTTCACGACGTGCTGGTTGCCCGTGAAAACGATCAGCTGACGGTGCATTTGACGGCGCGCGCCTGCGGCGGATCCCGGCGGTGCGAACAGAAATTGGCGCCGCTGGTATCGCAAAGCGTGGGCCAGGCGATGCAGGTGACGCATCTGGGATGTATTTCGCGCCAGGGCCGCTGCGTGCTGCGCTTTGAACCGGTGGAACAATACGCCCTGTCCATCGGCGTGGCGCGCCAGGCGGCACAGGGAAAAACGCGCTGCGGCGACGCCTATGCGTTTGGGCGGCTGGACGGCGGGCGGTTTTATCTGGTTTTAAGCGACGGCATGGGGACTGGCAGCGCCGCCAATTCCCTGAGTACCCGTACGGTTTCCCTGGTGGAGGATTATCTGGCGGCGGGGTTTCCGCTGCCGCTGGCCGCGCAGTCCGCCAACCGGTATTTGACCTGCGTGGTGGCCGGCAAGGAACAGTTTGCAACGCTGGATTTGATGGAACTGGCCCTGCATACCGGCAAGATGGAATACCTGAAATTCGGCGCTTGCCCTTCCTATCTGATTCGCGGTCAGAACCTTACCCGTCTGGAGATGGGCGCGCTGCCGCTGGGCATGTTTGACAACCTGCCCACCCGGCCCCAGTCGCTCCAGCTCAAACGCGACGATCTGATCGTCGTGCTCAGCGACGGCGTGGCCGACCTGCGCGACGAGCACCCCGACCGCTGGCTGCGCCAATTGCTGCCTGCCGTCAGCCGGCACAATCCCCAAAGCGCCGCCGAGGTGATCCTTTCCAGAGCCCGTCCTGCGCCAGCGGATGATGACAGCACCGTGCTGGTGGTGCGGGTGATTTAAAAGCAACCGCGCGTATCCAACGGGTACGCGCGGTTTTTCTGTAAGGCCAACGGCGGCCGTGCAGCTTTTTCATGAACATTCATTCGTCGTTTGGTTCAAAACTGCCGGGCGCGGTATTGGCTCCGGGCCGTTTTCTAAAAACACAAACAGGTTCAGCGCCAAACATCGCTGAACCTGTTTTTTTAAAGGACGCAAAAGCGCGGCTATAAACGGCCCGGAAGCAAAAGCTGCAAAATGCGGCCGCGTCTATTTGCTGTATTTTTCAAACCACTGGGTGATTTCGCACAGGCGGCGCAGGCGATGCTGCGGCTTGCCGGAGCGGGAAAGCTCGTGGTTTTCCCCGTGGAACAGGCACATTCTGGCCGGGACGCCATGCTGGACAAGGGCGTTGTAAAGCTGCAGCCCCTGCTCAAGCGGACAGCGGTAATCCTCGTCGGAATGGATAAACAGCGTCGGGGTTTTGACAAAAGCCGCATAGCGCAGCGGAGACTGCTCCCAGAGCTTTTGGATTCCCGCCTCGGTGTCCAGATCGCCCGCACACTGATCCGTGCCAAAATACGGTCCGATGTCCGATACGCCGCAAAAGCTGATCCAGTTGGAGATCGACCGCTGCGTGGCGGCGCAGCAGAACCGGTCGGTATGGCCGATGATCCAATTGGTCATAAACCCGCCGTAGCTGCCGCCGGTGACGCAAACGCGTTTGGGATCAATCTGGGGATAGGCTGCAAGCACTGCGTCGGTAAAATCCATCAGGTTCTGATAATCCGTCTGGCCATAGTGGCCGCGGATATCGGCAAAGTCGTTGCCGTGTCCGTCGCCGCCCTTGGGGTTGCAGAAAAAGACGAAATAGCCCATGGACGCCCAGACCTGCATCTCATGATAGAACACCGGCCCGTAAACCGTTTTGGGGCCGCCATGGATGTCCAAAACGGCGGGATAGCGCTTTTGAGGATCAAAATCTTTGGGCGGCAGAACCCATCCCTCGATTTGCATGCCGGCGCTTTGGCAGGAAAGGGCCTGACAGGGCGCGACATATTTGCCTGACAGCACAGCGTCGTTAAATCCGCTGATCCGGTCAACTGCGCCGGTTTGCAGGTCGGCCCGGTAAAGCTCCTGCAGGCGCCCGTCATACAGGGCGATCAACAGGGCTTCCTGCGCGTTTTCGCTTACGGCGAAGGCGTCGATGCTGCCCGGTTTGTCGATGACCGGCACGCTCTGCCCGTCGCTGTCAAGCCGGTACAGGTGCGCGCTGCCGCCGCGGGTGGTGATGTGATAAAGCGCGCCGTCCTTTTCCTGATAGGGGACGCCGCCGCCCAGCCGGCAGTCGCTGCCCACGCTGCCGTACATGCCGTATTCTTCGCGGCGCAAAACGGTCAGCGCGCCGGTCTGGGGATCCACACGGTAAACCCAGTTGTTTTCGTTTAAGCCATGACGTTCTCCCGTGTGCGCCAGCAGCCAAAGCGCGCCGCCCACGGCATGCAGCCCTCTCAGATACAGCTGCGGATACTGCGCGATACAGGCGGTTTCCCCGGTTTTGACGTCGAGCCGGTAAAGCGCGCCGCCAAAGACGGGCGCTTTGGCGCTGTACGCGCCGCCCAGATAATAGACGAAATCCCCCAGAACTTCAAAGGCGGCCGTGTCAAACGCCGGCTCTGTGATGCGCGTAACCTGAAAGGGATTTTCCTTTACCAGAAACAGCGCGCTGCGCGTTTTGTTGATCACGCCGTCGCCGTTGCTCCAAAACGGCGATTCGTCAAACACCTCATAATCCTTTTCCTTTTCAAGCGCTTTGGCGGTTTCCCCGCGTTTTTGCGCGTCGTCCAGATAATCGTCCGGATTATTGGCGTTAATCTGCCCCAAAACCGCGTACCGGCCCTCGCCCAGCGCTTTGATGGCCTGCGCGGCAAAAGGCAGGGTAAACGCGGGCAGCGCCTCGCCGCCCGTGACGTCCAGCCGGTAATACGCCGTAAACGGAATTTTCTGCTCGGCAAGCTTTTTTTCCTTTACGCTGCGCACGGCGGGGAAAAGCAGGTGCGTGGCGTCCTGCCAGATATAGCTCTTTTCCCGGCCAAGATCGGTCAGCTGCCTGAGCGCGCCGTCATAAAGCCACAGGCGGCCTTCATAGCTGTTTTCCTCTTCATTGCACTGGGAAACGACAAACGCTGCCCGCCGTCCGTCCGGCGCATAGCGCAGCTGGGATAAAAAACGGTATTGGAGAAAATCCTCCAATTGGATGGCCTGCATGGTCCATACCTCCTTTGTGGATAAAAACAAAGCGCACCCGGCAGCTTGGTTTGGCGCGGGCGCGCGGGTGGGAAATTGCGCCTGTCTTTGCCCGGCAAAGACGACCGCTTTTTTCGGGAAATCAGGTGATCGGCGCAGGGTTGAAAATGCACAGATCGTTAAACAGCCGCCACTTTTCGCTCCAGGGCTGTTTGACGCCGCTGGCAACGTCCAAAATGAAATGGAACAATTCCGTGCCCACCTGCTCGATGGTCGCGTCGCCGGTGGCGATCGTTCCTGCGTTGATGTCGATCAGATCCGGCCATTTTTCTTTCATATCCGTGCGGGAGCATACCTTGATGACCGGCGCAGCCGCAAGACCATACGGCGTGCCGCGGCCGGTCATAAAGACCTGCAGGGCAATGCCGGAGGCCAGCTGGCACGGCCCGCAGACGATGTCGCTTGCAGGCGTGGCCGCATAAATCAGTCCGCTTCGGGTCGGCACTTCGCCTGGGGAGAGCACCTGTACAATCGGTGCGGTGCCGGATTTGGCGATGGAGCCCATCGCTTTTTCAACGATATTGGAAAGCCCGCCCTTTTTGTTGCCGGGCGTGGTGTTGGCGCTGCGGTCCACGCCGCCCTTGGCCAGATAGTCGTCATACCAGACCATCTCCTGCGCCAGGCGTTTGCATGTGGGCGCATCCGGCGTGCGGCGCGCCAGCAGATAAACCCCGTCGCGCACCTCAGTGACCTCGGAAAACAGCACGGTTGCGCCGGCGCCCACCAGCAGGTCGGACGCATAGCCCGCGCTGGGGTTGGCCGTCAGCCCGGAAAAGGCGTCGCTGCCGCCGCACTGCATGCCAATGCACAGCCTGGACAGCGGAAGCGTAACCCGGCGGCGGCGGTTCAGGCGTTCCAGCTTGGTTTGGGCCATTTTCAGGATCGCCTCGACCATCGCGCCAAAGCCGTTATAGTCCTGAAGGACGATCAGATTTTCCGGCGTAAGCTCCTGCGGGGTCATAATCCGTTCGGGCGCAAGCTTTTCGCACCCCAGACTGACCACCATGATCTCTCCGCCGAAGTTGGGATGGTGCATCAGGTTTTTCAGCGAACGGATCGGCACGACGGCGTCCGGCGCGTCGATGGCCACGCCGCAGCCGTAAGGATGATTCAGCGCGACGACATCGTCTACGTTGGGGTATTTTGGCAAAAGCTCGCGGCGGATCCGTTCCACAGCTACGGACAGCACGCCTGCCACGCACTGGACGGTCGTCATAATGCCCAGAATGTTGCGGATACCGGCGTAGCCGCCGTTGGGATTTTCGTATCCTTCAAACGTGGTGCGCGGCGCTTTGGGCAAATCGGTGCGGATATCGTCGCCGTACTGCATCGCCATGACGTCCGGCGGGGTCGGCAGGTCCAGCATGTGCTCGTTGATCCAGCCGCCGCAGGGCACGTCCGTGTTGGCATAGCCCAGCACCACGCCGTAGCGTACGACGGCCTCGCCTTTGCCGATGGGCTTTAAGGCAACCTTGTGCGCCTGCGGGATTTCGCAGGCGGTCACCACGCCGGGGGCAACCTGCGTGCCGGCGGGCGTCGCCGCCACGGTAATGGCGACGTTATCCTCCGGCTTGATCTGAATGATATAGGGCGCTGCCATAAAATTAACCCTCGATCAGGCCCATCTGCACGAGCACCTGATGCAGCTTTTCCTTTTCGTCGGGACGCAGCTCCTGAATCGGATCCAGGCATTTGCCCACGTCGATGCCCTGCATGACAAGGCCTTCCTTGATGACCTCGGGGAACGTCCCCATCGAACAGGCCAGGCGCAGGGGGGTGATTTTAAACTGCGCTTCCAGCGCGCCCTTCATATCGCCGGCGACGAATTTGTCATAGATATCCGCGCACAGACGGGGCGCGACGTTGGAGCAGGAGGCGATTGCGCCGGCTGCGCCGTAGCACAGCGCGCCGTAGATGAGCGTATCGCGGCCCATCAGGACGTGAAAATGCTCGTTGTCGCGCGTCAGGCGAATGTATTCGGCGGCGTTGGTCATGTCGCCGGTGCTGTCCTTGACGCCCACGATGTTGTCGATTTCACTGAGCCTGGCCACGGTCTTAGGCTCGATATGCACGTTGGTCTTGGGGCGGTTGTTGTACAGGATGATCGGGATGTCCACCGCTTTGGCAATCGTGCTGTAATACTGATACAGCTCGTCCTGCGTCTGGGAAATGAACATCGGGGTCAGGATCGACACCGCGTCCACGCCGGCCTTCTGGCAGACCTCGACCAGCCGGATGGCGCCGCGGGTGGTGATATGCGCCGCGCCGCCGTAAACCGGTACGCGCCCTTTGGTTTCGTCCACGACGATCTGCAAAATGCGCAGATGCTCTTCGGGCGTAAACGCATAAAATTCACCGGTGGTGCCCAGCGGGAACAGGCCGTGAACGCCGCCCTCGATCAGGAAATTGACCATTTTGCGCAGCATGGGCTCGTTGATCTGGCCGTCGGCGGTCAACGGCGTGACGACGGGGGGGATAATGCCATAGGGTTTGAACATGGTGGTTGCTCCTTCCGATTTTTATTCCTATTGAAGTGCGGCGCGCATAGAGGCGTTAACCGCGTGCGCGCCGCAAAAGCGTCCGGGCTTATTTGCCGATGGTCTCACCGGTGATTTTGGCGTAATATTTGGCGATGCCGCTGTGATCGTCCTGGCCGCAGCCGTCCGCATGCAGGGTCTGGAGCATTTCCATCACCTGCGCCGTCAGCGGCAGGGGAGATCCGACGCCATGGCCGGTTTCCAGCGCGTTGTTCAGGTCCTTGATATGCAGATCAATTTTGAAGCCGGGCTTGAAATTGCCCTCCAGAATCATCGGTACTTTGGCGTTCATGACCGTGGAACCGGCCAGGCCGCCCTTGATGGCGTCAAAGACCTTTTCAGGGTCCACGCCGGCCTTTTTCGCCAGCATGAACGCTTCGGACACCGCCGCGATGTTCAGCGCCACGATGACCTGGTTGGCCAGCTTCGTGGTGTTGCCCGCGCCGACATCGCCGCAGTGTACGGCGCTGGCGCCCATGACCATCAGCATATCGTATACCTGGTCAAAAACAGCCTTGTCGCCGCCGACCATGATCGACAGCGTGCCGTCGATGGCCTTGGGCTCGCCGCCGGAAACCGGCGCGTCAATCATCAAAACGCCCTTTTCGGCGCAGGCCTTTGCAATTTCCTGGGAGGCCAGCGGCGCGATGGAGCTCATATCAACTAAAATCAGGCCGGGCTTTGCGCCTTCCAGAACGCCGCCGGGGCCCATGACCGCAGCTTTGACATGCGGGGAATTGGGGACCATCGTGATCACCACATCACTTTGAGCGGCGACCGCAGCGCCGTTTGCAGCCGATGCCGCGCCGCAGGCAACCACTTCCTCAACCGCCGCCTGATTTAAATCAAATACCGTCAGCGCATAGCCCGCTTTGAGCAGATTTTTGCTCATGGGCTTGCCCATAATGCCAAGACCGATAAATCCAACTTTGAACATATTGAAAACCTCCTGATTTTTGCAGAATCTACCCTATATTACAGCACAAT
This sequence comes from Christensenella sp. UBA1428, assembly GCA_002329335.1. Taxonomy (GTDB): domain Bacteria; phylum Bacillota; class Clostridia; order Christensenellales; family UBA1750; genus UBA1428. Next base: position 4,751 of record DCTY01000016.1, on the reverse strand, counting down.
TTATACCATTTGTCAATCAAACGCTTTTGAAGGAGGATGTCAAAAAAACAAAATCTTTTAAAAAAAGCTTGCATATTCCGGTACAGTGTAGTATACTGCCACTGTACTTCGTTAAAGCGGTGATGCGCGGCGCGCAGCTCCGGACGAAGCAAACATCATCAGAAATGAGGAACGCATTTATGAAAGCGATTCGTATCTTTACGGCAATGGTTCTGGCTGCCCTGCTGACCGTGGGCGCGGTTGGCTGCACGCCCGCCGCTTCGGCGCCTGCCGCGACCGACGCGCCCGCCGGTTACCGGGTGCTTTCCGAAACGCTTGCCGCCGAACAGTACGGCATTGGCTTCCGCAACGGCGATGTCGCCCTGGGGATGGCGGTGCAGGAAGCGCTTGACGCCATGATCGCCGACGGCAAGGCCGCGGAGATTTCCCAGAAATGGTTCGGCGAGGATGTGCTCTTAAAGGACCAGGCTTTTATTGAAGAAAGCGAAGCCAGCGCGGACGACGCGTCTTTGCAGGCGGTTCTGGACAAGGGCACGCTGATTGTCGGCCTGGACGATTCTTTCCCGCCGATGGGCTATCGCGACGACAACAACGAAATCGTGGGCTTTGATATTGACCTGGCTACCGAGGTCTGCGCGCGTCTGGGTGTGGAGCTGGTTTTGCAGCCCATCGACTGGGACGCCAAGGAAATGGAACTGACCAGCGGCCGGATCGACTGCATCTGGAATGGCATGACCATTACCCAGGAGCGCATCGACAGCATGTATTTTGCCAAGGCCTATATTGCCAATGAGCAGATCGTCATCGTTCCTGCCGCCAGCGATATCAATACCCTTGCGGATCTGGCGGGCAAGACCGTCGTGCTGCAGAAGGGTTCCTCCGCGCTGGAGGCGCTCAGCGGTGCGTCGGTGTTCTCCTCCATCGGCACGGTGACCGAGCTGGCCGATAACGTGACGGCCTATCTGGATCTGGCGGCCGGGCGCGCCGATGCGTTTGCGGTGGATTCCGTTGCCGGTTACTACATTCTGGCGACGCACGAATAAGCCGGTTATCCGGGGCGCTGTCCCCTTTGCGGCCGGAGGGCTTTGGCTCTCCGGCCTTACGCCGCTTTTTCGGGAAACAAAGCCCGGCGCGCAGGACTGCCCAAAAATCTTTTTGACAGTCTGAACATAGAATCTTCGATTTTATCTCAAGCGGCTCTGCGCGCGTCCAAGGACGCCTGCATCGCCGCAAAGGACGAAAAGCCTGCGGTTTTTGTCCGATTTCTGACAAAGAGCGGCGCTTGACCGAAAACCTACAGGAGGATTTATGGCTGCATTTTTTCAGCAGATCGGCTCGGCATTTGCCTATAGCGGCAGCATTGTGCTGTCGATCAAGGATGGGCTGCTTTATACGCTGGGGCTGTTTTTCATCACGGCGCTGTTATCCCTGCCGCTGGGGCTGGGGCTTTGCTTTCTGCGCATCAGCAAAAACCGGGCGCTGCGCGGGTTTACGGCCGCCTATGTCTGGCTTTTGCGCGGCACGCCGCTTTTGCTTCAGCTGTTTTTTGTCTGCTACGGGCTTGCTTTTATTCCCTATATCGGCAAATATCTGGTGATGGGGCGCTTTGAATCGGCGTGCGTGGCGTTTGTGCTGAACTATGCGGCGTATTTCTGCGAAATTTTCCGCGGCGGCATCCTTTCCATCGATAAGGGTCAGTACGAGGCCGCGCAGGTGCTGGGCTTTTCAAAGGGACAGACCACGCTGCGCATTGTCATTCCGCAGATGCTCAAGGTGTCGCTGCCGTCCATTACCAACGAATGCATCACGCTGGTAAAGGATACCGCGCTGGTAACCGCGATCGGCATTACCGAGCTTTTGTATTTTTCAAAGAGCATTGTCAACCGGGACGTCAACCCTATGGCTTACGTTGTGGTGGCGGCGATTTATCTGATTATGACCTATGGGCTGACCGCGCTGTTTAAGAAGCTGGAAGCGCGGTACCGTTTTTAAGGGAGGCGCGTAAAATGGCTTTTATTGAAGTGACCGGCCTGAGCAAGTCCTTTGGCGATCATGTTGTTTTGCGCGACGTTTCCTTTGAAATCCAGCGCGGGCAGACCGTTGCGGTCATCGGCGCCTCCGGCGGCGGCAAAAGCACGATGCTGCGCTGCCTGATCGGCCTGGAAACAGCGGACGCAGGCACGTTGTCCATCGACGGACAGGCGTTTTGCACCGACGGGGTGTACCTGCCGGAAAAGCAGCGGGTACAGGTGCTGGGCAAAATGGGCATGGTGTTTCAAAGCTTTAACCTGTTTCCGCATCTGAGCGTGCTGGATAACCTGATCTGCGCGCCGCTTTATGTGCGCCGCGAAAACCGGAAATCCGCAGTGGAGCGCGCGATGGCGCAGCTGGACAACGTCGGGCTTTCCGACAAGCGCGACGCCTATCCCAGCCAGCTTTCCGGCGGACAAAAGCAGCGCGTGGCCATTGCCAGAGCGCTGATGATGCAGCCGGAGGTGCTGCTGTTTGACGAGCCGACCAGCGCGCTGGATCCGGAGCTGACCGCAGAGGTCATGCAGGTGATCCGCAAGCTGGCCGAACAGAAGATGACGATGGTCGTGGTAACCCACGAAATGAGCTTTGCCCAGCGCGTGGCCAATACCGTGTTTTTTATGGACGACGCGCAGATTCTGCACCGCGGCTCTCCCGACGCCATTTTCGGCGGCAATCTCAGCCCGCGTCTTGCCAGGTTCCTGGCGGAGGTGCAGCAATAATTTTATAATCAAAAAGGCGCTTTGACACAAAAGCGCTTTTTTTATCGGGAGAAACCGGCGTATTGAAAAAATGGCCCGCATTTTTGTGGATGCGGGCCATGCAGGGCGCTCAAAATAGGCTTCAGGCGGAAGCGTTGGGGAAAACGCTTCCGCCTGAAATTCAATCCTCAATTGCCGGCTTTGCCGCAAAGCGGAAAAACCGCAGAATTTTCGTATTTTGCAGCCATGCGGCGTCCTGGGGCGCGAAAGCAGGGGCTGCGGGTCGGCGCCGGTTAGGCCTGGGTTTTGCAGATCAGCGGCGCGGTGGGCGTAAAGGCGACGGTTACCTGGCCGGTGACGGTCGTGACCTGCGCCACATACCGGTCGTCAAAGACGAAGCGCGGGTGGGGGTCGATATGATAAACGCAGGGCTCGTCCGGGCGGTACAGCGCCGGGTTTTTGTGGATCATGGGCACGCCCTTGCCCGTTTGCGTGTCATAAAAATAGGTGCTGGTGGGGCAGCCGCGATACCAGGGGTCGCCTTCGTCCGGCTCGAATTTGTCCGAGCACAGATACCGGTCGTCGGCGGAAGAATACGCGTGAGAGCTGATGGGAATGTCATGCATGATGTGTTCGCCGGTCTGGTAATCGATGCGTCCCACGCCCCGTTCGCCGTCGCAGTAATAGATATACCGGCCGTTGGCGCTCCACCATTCGTGGGTCTGCTCGTTGTGCAGGGGCAGATGCAGCGTCGGAGCCGTTTCACCCCGGCGGATGCTCCAGGTGCGGGTGCGCTTGCCCGCCTCGTTGCGCTCGATGATGTGGTGGATCCCCGTTTTATAATCCTGCCAGAATTCCATCGCAAAAAGGATGACGTCGTTGTCCACAGGATTGAACTGCGCATGATTCCAGCCGCCGTGCCGGTGCAGCCACAGGGTAAACGCGCCCGTTTCGATGTTCAGACTGGTCAGATACATTTCATTGCCGCAGTGGATGTCGCAGCACAGCTCCTTTTTGTCGGCGCTGAAGGTCAGGTGCGTGGCCATGTTGCCAGGGAACGTCCGGTAAATCGGCGGTACCCTGCCGATGCGCGTGACGGGGCTGTCCGGGCGCGGGCCCTTTTTGAGCACAAGGTTGCCCGTGTGGTAATAAAGCTCGCCGGTGTCCTGGTCCACGCAGGAGCCGTAGCCGGGGATGTCCGGATGGTAATAGATTTCGTCGGTTAGAAAATCGATGCAGGCGGCGGTAAACGCGCTGCCCTCCCAAAGGCCTGCCGGCGGGAACGCGCAGACGATCCAGAAATACCGCCCGTCGTGCGACCAGTTCTTGCTGACGTAATAGACCATCTTCTGAAGCGGCGCGGTTTCATTTTTCAGTATATAGCTGACCACGCCGCTTTGAGGATCGGTATATGGGGTAAAGTGCCTGGAGGTTTCGGGGGTAAACAAGCAAATCCCTTCTCTTTCTTGTATTTTGCTGCACATCCATCTTCTTGCGCAGGGCGGATCCAATTCTTTTTCATGTGGCAACAGTATAGCACATCGATGTATCTTTTGACAACCGCCTGACGGCCTGCATTTTTCGCAGCGGTTTGAAAAATTTGACGGGGAAGATTGCAAACCGGGGGTATATTATGCTATAATCTATCTGTTAATACCCAAACGCAAGGAGGCAACACGTATGGAATTTTCCAATGAGGTGCGTAACATGGTCTGCGTCGCCAAGGGCTGCAATCATGGTCCCGCGCCGATTCCCGAAGAAGGCAAATGGGTTCAATCCAAACAGATCAGCGATATCAGCGGCCTGACCCACGGCATTGGCTGGTGCGCGCCGCAGCAGGGCACCTGCAAGCTGACCCTCAACGTTAAGGAAGGCATCATCCAGGAGGCCCTGGTGGAGACCATCGGCTGCAGCGGCATGACGCACAGCGCGGCAATGGCTGCCGAAATACTGGCCGGCAAGACGCTGCTCGAAGCGCTCAATACCGACCTCGTGTGCGATGCGATCAACACCGCCATG
>DCTY01000007.1 GCA_002329335.1 Christensenella sp. UBA1428 | reverse complement strand
CGGGGTGCGGGGCAGCGCCCCGCCCTGTATGCGCCGCACAGCGGCTTTTCGTGCTTCCGGAACAAAAAAACCGCTTTACTTCATTATTATATTATGCTTTTCTTTTTAGCTGTTTTATGATATAATATACAAGGTTGAACGCGGCTGCTTTTGGGGGTTATCCACAGTTTCCACAGGCAGCGTTTTCCACAGGGTCTGCGGAAAACCGGCGCAGCTTTCACCGCAGGGCGCGCCGTCCGCAATTTGATCCCATATTAAAGACTCAGGCTCAGGCCTGTTTGGAGGATTCCTATGCAAATCATCTGCCAGCAAGACCTGCTTTATGAAGCGCTCAGCGCGGTAACGCACGCGCTGACGAGCAAGACGCCGATACCGGCGCTGGAATGTGTCCATTTAATGGCGAAGGACCGCCGGCTGACGCTGACATGCTCCGACCTGCATCTGACGATTTCCTGCGACGTACCGGCGGAAATTGAGGACGGCGAAGGGGGCGTTCTGCTGCCGGGGCGTCTTTTTTCGGAAATCATCCGCAAGATGCCCGCTGGGGACGTCACGCTGACGATCAACACCAATTTTGTCACCCGCATCAGCTCGGGCGATACGCGCACAACGGTATCGGGCCAGCCGCCGGAAAATTTCCCGGCGATGCCCTCCCTGCCCGACGCAGATCACAGCGCGTCGATGAGCCAGACGGCGTTCAAATCCGTCGTGCGCGAGGTTGCCTTTGCGGCTGCAACGGACGAGGTGCGGCCGGTTTTGACGGGGTGCCTGATGCGCATCCAGGGCGGCCGGCTGACGGTGGTGGCGCTGGACACGTTCCGCATGGCGCTGCGGCGCGCGGCGCTTTTGTCGGCAAAGGAGGACTTTGAAGCCATCGTGCCGGCGCGGTATTTAAGCGAGATCACCAAAATCCTGCCCGATACGGACGATGAAATCACGCTCAATTTCGGCGGCAGCTACATGATGGTGGATCTGGGCGCGGTGCATATCGCCGTGCGGCTTTTGGACGGCCAGTTCATCAAATACGAGCAGCTTATCCCCACCGGCGGGGAAACGCGGGTGCGCTTTGACAAGGGGATCTTGTCCGACTGCGTGGAGCGCGCGGCGCTCATCGCGCGCGAGGGCAAGGGCAATTTGATGCGCATGGAAATCGCTTCCTCGCAGATGGTCGTCACCAGCAACAACGAAGCGGGCGACGTTTACGAACGGCTGGACTGCGAGCAGTACGGCAAGGACATCACCATCGCCTTTAACGTGCGTTATCTTTCCGACGTGCTGCGCAACCTGAACGAGGACCGGCTGATGATGGTCTTTACCTCGCCGGTCAGCCCGTGCGTGGTCGTGCCGGAGGAAGGCGACCAGTTTTTATACCTGGTTTTGCCGGTGCGCGTCCACTAAAGGCGCATGTACGTTTCCAGGCTGCGCCTTGCGCATTTTCGCAATTACGACCATCTGGAGCTTTCGTTTGAGCGGGAGAGCGTTTTTTTCCTGGGCCAAAACGCGCAGGGCAAAACCAACCTGCTCGAATCGGTCTTTTTATGCGCCTGTGGCCGGTCCCACCGCACGCTGCGGGATCGGGAGCTGGTGCAGCAGGGCGCTTCCGACGCGCAGGTCAAGCTCCTGGTCAAGCGGCGCGAAGGGCCGCAGACGGTCGATTTCAGGCTCTATGCCGACAAGCCGCGGGCGGTGTACGTCAACGCCATCCGCACCCGGCGCATCGGGGAGCTGATGGGCCATTTCAACTGCGTGATGTTCGCGCCGGAGGATCTGAACCTGGTCAAGGACGGCCCCGCGGCGCGCAGGCGGTTTCTGGATATGGAGATCAGCCAGCTTTCCGCGACCTATTTTTACGCGCTGCAACGCTATGCCCGGGCTTTGCGCCAGCGCAACGCGCTTTTGAAAACGGCGCAGCGCAGCGCTTCGCTGGCCGTGACGCTCGACGCATGGGACGCCATGCTCTGTGAAAACGGCGCATACATCCAAAAGACCCGCCAGACGTATGTCAAAACGCTTGCGGCCTTTGCCGCGCAGCGCTACGACGCCATCTGCGGCGGGGCGGAACGGTTCGAGCTGTCCTACAGCCCCAATATGCCCCCTGCATGCGTCGATCCCGAGGCGTACGCCCAAAGACTGCTGTCCGGACGGGCGCAGGATATCGCCCGCAAAACGACGCTCCAGGGCGTTCACCGGGACGACCTCGCGCTTTGCCTGGACGACAAAGACCTGCGCGTCTACGGTTCCCAGGGGCAGCAGCGCTCCGCCGCCATCGCCATGAAGCTCTCCGAGCTTTCCCTCATGCACGACCAGCTGGGACAATGGCCCGTCCTTTTGATGGACGACGTCCTGTCCGAGCTGGACGCCGGCCGCCAGCAGCGCCTTTTGGCCAGCATCGGCCCTGTCCAGTGCTTCTTTACCGGCACCGACACGGCGGGATTAAAAAACCGCTCCGTCCGGATTATCCGGATTGAAGGGGGAAAAGTTGTGCCATAAGATCAGGGGCTTTGCCCCTGGACCCTANNGGAGCACTGCTCCCTTGACCCTATAAAAGAATTATGGGAAAAAGGAAATTTTCTGCGCAGCCACGGTAGAATCGATTTTCCGGAGCATCGTTGTTCGCACCAAACAGCATGCGCAGGCCATGGCCTACGGCCTGCGCATGCGGACCATTGAGCAGCGCGAAGCGCTTTTTACGGGAGTCAAGAGGGACTTAGTCCCTCTTGTAGGAGTCCAGAGGACAACGTCCTCTGGCAGGGGTGCAGGGGGCAGCGCCCCCGCCTCCCCTGTGTATAACAGGAGAACCTGTGGAAATTCATCCAGGTTATCCACAGGGAAATTTTGGCGGCAGAATGGGGATTAGCAATGTTTTCCACGTTTTCCACGGCCCTACTACTACGACTACTACCTATAAGTTTAATACTACTATAAAGGCTATAGTGGCAGGCACAAACGGCGCCTGAGGCGGTACGCAGACAAAAGGCGGGCAAAACGCCGGAGCAGCCGGGGGCAAATCCACAGGGTAATCCACAGCGGCGCAGGCGATAAAGGCGCCTGCGGCCGTAAACAATAAAGGAGAAATTATGCAGCAGCAACCAAGCACGAACGCATACGACGAAAGTCAGATACAGGTCCTGGAAGGACTGGAAGCGGTACGGCGCAGACCGGGCATGTACATCGGCTCGACGGACGCGCGCGGATTGCATCATCTGGTATACGAGCTGGTCGACAATTCCGTAGACGAAGCGCTGGCCGGGCGATGCGACACCATCCGGGTCACGCTGCACGAGGATCATTCGGTCACGGTCGAGGACAACGGCCACGGGATCCCCTGCGGGATGCATCCGACGATGCACAAATCGGCGGTCGAGGTGTGCATGACGGTGCTGCACGCAGGCGGCAAGTTCGGCGGCAAGGGCTATAAGGTTTCCGGCGGCCTGCACGGGGTCGGCATGAGCGTGGTCAACGCGCTGTCGTCCTGGCTGGAGGTGACCGTCTGGCAGGACGGGAAGATCCATTTCCAGCGCTATGAGCACGGCGAACCGACCGAGCCGCTGAAGGTCGTGGGCGAAACGGAAAAGCACGGAACGAAAATCCGGTTCATGCCCAGCGACACGATTTTTGAAACGACCCAGTTCAGCTTTGATACGCTGCACACGCGGTTTCGCGAGATGGCGTTTTTAAACGCGGGCATCCGCATCTACATCACCGACGAGCGCACGGGCGTAGAGAAGATGGACCATTATGAGGGCGGCGTGGTGTCCTTTGTCCAGTTCCTCAACAAGAACAAGGAAACGCTGCATCCCGACCCGATCTATGTTACCGGCGTCAAGGACGACAGCACGGTTGAGGTGGCGATGCAGTACAACGATTCCTACGCCGAAAACGTGTTTTCGTTTGCCAACAACATCAATACCCATGAGGGCGGGACGCATTTGGAAGGGTTCCGTCGGGCGCTGACCCGGTGCGTCAACGATTACGCGCGCAAGTACGGTTTTTTAAAGCCGAACATGGTCAATCTGGCCGGCGAGGATATCCGCGAAGGGCTGACGGCGATCATTTCGGTCAAGCTGGTCGAGCCGCAGTTTGAAGGCCAGACCAAAACCAAGCTGGGCAACAGCGAAATGCGCCAGATCGTCGACGGTGTTGTTTCAGAGGGGCTGACGGCGTTTCTGGAAGAAAACCCGGGCGTTTCCCGAACGGTGATCGACAAGTGCATGACCGCGCAGCGCGCCAGAGAGGCCGCCAGAAAAGCGCGCGAGCTGACCCGGCGCAAGACCGCGCTGGACTCCACGTCCCTGCCGGGCAAGCTGGCCGACTGCACCGAAAAGGATCCGTCCAAGTGCGAGATCTTCATCGTCGAGGGCAACAGCGCCGGCGGCAGCGCCAAGGGCGGCCGGGACCGGATGTTTCAGGCGATCCTGCCCTTGCGCGGCAAAATTTTAAACGTCGAAAAAACCAGGCTGGATCATGTTTTGGGCAACGCGGAAATCCGCGCCATGACGACCGCCTTCGGCGCCGGCATCGGCGAGGAGTTCAACGTCGAAAAGCTGCGCTATCACCGTATCGTTTGCATGACCGACGCCGATGTGGACGGCAGCCATATCCGCATTTTGCTTTTGACCTTCTTTTACCGCTACATGCGCCCGCTCATCGAGCAGGGGTTTGTCTATATCGCCCAGCCGCCGCTTTATAAGGTCTCGAAGGGCAAGAATTTTCAAACCTACTGCTATGACGACGAAGCGCTTGAAAAAACCCTTGCCGAAATCGGCCGCGGCAACGACGTGGTGATCCAGCGCTATAAGGGCCTTGGCGAAATGAGCGCCGAGCAGCTTTGGGAAACCACCATGGACCCCAACCGGCGGATCATGCTGCGCGTAAATATGGAGGACGCCATCGCCGCCGATGAAATGTTCTCCCTGCTTATGGGCGGCGACGTTGAGCCGCGCAGGAATTTCATCGCTGAAAACGCCAAATACGTCGACAGAAGCGAACTGGATATTTAGTGAAGTGCCAGGGGCTTTGCCCCTGGACCCTACCAGAGGGCGCTGCCCTCTGGACTCCTGCAAGGGAGCACTGCTCCCTTGACCCTATGAAAAAATTATGGGAAAAAGGGAATTTTCTGCGCAGCCACAGTAAAATCGATTTTCCGGAGCGTCGTTGTTCGCACTAAACAGCATGCGCAGGCTATGGCCTACGGCCTGCGCATGCGGACAGTTGAGCAGCGCGAAGCGCCAATATCGGAGGGCCGCAAAGCGGCCTGAAGGTGTGAGGACAGCACGAAGTGCTCCGCAGCACCGGAACACCCGGCTTGTGCAGGCAAGCCGGGTGCGCAGAGATCAAGAGGGACTTAGTCCCTCTGGCGGAGGTCCAGGAGGCGGCGCCTCCTGGAAAAATCCTAAAACGGAGGACACATGATACAGGATAATTTACAGCTGATCAATTTGGAGCATGAGCTGAAGCGGTCGTTCATGAGCTATGCGATGGCGGTTATCATCAACCGCGCGCTGCCGGACGTGCGCGACGGGCTCAAACCGGTACACCGCCGGCTTTTATATTCGATGATCGAACTGGGCGTGACGCCGGACAAGCCATACCGCAAAAGCGCGCGTATTGTCGGCGACGTGCTGGGTAAATATCATCCCCACGGCGACACGGCGGTTTACGACACGATGGTGCGTCTGGCGCAGGATTTTTCGATGCGCATGCCGCTGGTAGACGGCCAGGGCAACTTTGGCTCCGTTGACGGAGACGATCCGGCGGCGATGCGTTACACCGAAGCGCGCCTTTCCAAGATCGCCATGGAAATGGTGACGGATCTTGACAAGGAAACGGTCGATTTTTATCCGAACTTTGACGAAACGCTGATGCAGCCGGCGGTTCTGCCCAGCCGGTTCCCGAACCTTCTGGTCAACGGCTCGGGCGGCATTGCGGTCGGCATGGCGACCAACATCCCCCCGCACAACCTGGGCGAGGTCATCGACGGGACGGTATATCTGATCGATCATCCGGACTGCTCGATTGAAGAGCTGATGCAGTTTATCAAGGGCCCGGATTTCCCGACCGCCGGGATGATTTTGGGCACCTCGGGCATCCACGCGGCATACCGCACCGGGCGCGGGCGCATCATCATGCGCGCCAAGTGCGATATCGAGCAGATGAACAACAACAAAAGCCAGATCATCGTCACTGAAATTCCCTATCAGGTCAACAAAGCGCGCCTGGTTGAGAAAATCGCCGACCTGGTGCAGGAAAAGCGCGTGGAGGGGATTTCCGACCTGCGCGACGAGTCCGACCGCAACGGGATGCGCATTGTAATTGAACTGAAGCAGAACGTCAACGCGTCGATCGTTTTAAATACGCTTTATAAGCACACCCAGCTTCAGGAAACCTTCGGCGTGAACATGCTGGCGCTGGTAAACGAGGAGCCGCGGACGCTGAACCTGAAAGAGGTGCTTTATTATTACGTCGAGCATCAAAAGGATGTAATCGTGCGGCGCACCCGCTTTGACCTTGCGCGGGCGCAGGCACGGGCGCACATTTTGGAAGGGCTTTTGATCGCGCTGGATCATATCGACGAGATCGTCGAACTGATCAAGAAAAGCAAAAACACGGCCGACGCCAAGGCGCAGCTGATGCAGCGCTTTGAGATGAGCGAAAAACAGGCGCAGGCGGTTCTGGACATGCGCCTTGCGCGTTTGACCGCTTTGGAGCGCGACCGGCTGGAGGAAGAATACGCGCAGCTGAAACAGCAGATCGATTATTTCAACGCCGTTTTGGGCAGCGAACAGATGGTATTGGATATCATCAAGGACGAGCTGGGCGTGGTCAAGCAAAAATATGCCGACCCGCGCCGTACCGAAATTACTGCGCTGGACGGGGAAATCGACATTGAGGATTTGATCGATCCGGAGGACGTGGTGGTCACCCTGACGCATTTTGGCTATGTCAAGCGCATGAGCCTGGATCTGTATAAGACCCAGCATCGCGGCGGCAAGGGCATGAACGGCATTACCACCCGCGAAGAGGATTTCGTGGAAAATATTTTTGTGACCAATACGCACCATGATCTGTTGTTCTTTACCAACCGCGGACGGGTGTTCCGGTTAAAGGCGTATCAGATTCCCGAGTCCGGGCGCACGGCGCGCGGCACGGCGATTGTAAACCTGCTGGCGCTGGACGGCGACGAGAAGATCAGCGCCGTCATCCCCGCGGACGTTCAGGACGAGGGCGCGCTTTTGATGGCCACCCGCTTTGGGCTGATCAAGCAGACGGCGCTGAGCGAGTTTAAAAACCTGCGCAATTCCGGGCTGATCGCGGTGGTGCTGCGGCCGGAGGACGAGCTGATCGGCGTGGCGCTGATCCAGGACGAGCGCGACGAGGTGCTCATCGGGACCCGCGACGGCATGTGCATCCGCTTTGAGCAAAGCCAGGTGCGCCAGACCGGCCGCGTCGCCCAGGGCGTGCGCTCCATTGAGCTGGGCGAGGACGACTGCGTTGTCGATATGCAGGTCATCACGCCCCAGCAGGACGGCATGGTGCTGGCGATTTCTGAAAACGGCTATGGCAAGCGTTCGCCGCTGGAGGAGTTCCGCTGTCAGACCCGGGCCGGCAAGGGCGTGCGCGCGATGAACCTGTCCGACCGGACCGGCGCTCTGGCCGCACAGAAGATCGTCCGGGAGGACGAGGATATCATCGCCATCACCGACGACGGTACCATCATCCGCTTTGAAGCTGCCGGCGTTTCCGCGCTGGGCCGGCTGACCCAGGGCGTGCGCGTGATGCGCGTGGAAGAGGGCGCGCGCATCGTTTCCATCGTGGCGGTGCCCAAATCCGAGGAGGAAGAGGAAGAGACGGCTCAGGAAGAAACGTCTCAGGAGAAAATGCCGCAGGAAGAGACGCCGCAGGAATAACCGCGCCGTTGTCCATTTAAAGGGCGCTGTCCTTTGGGTGTCAGCCGGGGAGCGCTGCTTCCCGGGATTTATAAAAGAATGGAAGTTCTTTGCATCCGGCGCTCAAAGGTACGGGCGCCGGATGCTGCGTTAAAAAAATACTGGAAGGTGATTGGAATGGAGCTTTCAAAAGCGATGGCAATTTTAAAGCAGTACAACAGCGAAGCGTTTCATTTGCAGCACGCGCTGACTGTCAGCGGGGTGATGCGGTGGTACGCCAACAAGCTGGGGTATGGCGATCAGGAGATTTTCTGGGCGGCCGTTGGGCTGCTCCATGACGTTGATTTTGAAAAATGGCCCCAGGAGCACTGTGTCAAGGCCAGAGAGCTGCTTTTGGCCCACGATGCGCCTCCGGAGCTGATCCATGCAGTATGCAGCCACGGCTGGGGCATGACGCAGACGGACGCCAGGCCCGAGCATGAGATGGAGAAGGTTCTCTTTGCCTGCGACGAGCTCACCGGCCTGATCGGCGCGGCGGCCCGGATGCGCCCTTCCAAAAGCGTGATGGACATGGAGCTTTCCAGCCTGAAAAAGAAATTTAAGGATAAAAAATTCGCCGCAGGCTGCTCCCGTCAGGTCATTACCGACGGCGCTGCGCTGCTGGGCTGGCCTTTGGATCAGCTTTTGTCCGACACCATCGAGGCCATGCGCAGCTGTGAAGCGGATATTGCACAGCAGATGGAGACGGTTTAAAGGGTGTTATAACCAGAGGGCGCTTGCTTTCCGATTTCTGTTCTTTCCAGAGGACGCTGTCCTCTGGACTCCTGCAAGGGAGC
>DCTY01000048.1 GCA_002329335.1 Christensenella sp. UBA1428 | reverse complement strand
GGCTTAGCCCCTCTTGCGGGGTGCAGGGGCAGCGCCCCGCCTTCCCCAAAACCAGCAGAAGCAGGCTATGCTTTCAGCCTGCTCCTGCGGATCATTTTCTTTTTATCAGAGGCAAGAGAGCTCTGCGTCCTCTGGTATCTTTCTCAAAGCGGTTTATCTTTCGTCCAAGGATTTATCCGATACACCGCCTGTACAATAGCGCCTAAAAGACCTGTCTACCCTAAAGATGACTAAAGCACGCGGACAAAAAAAGCGCACCAGGCGGCAAGCCGGGCGCGCAAAGCGGACGGAAATTTAAAGGATATCCGAGTCGTCCAGAGTACGGCTGACGGTAACGACCAGATCGCTGCCTGCGGCAGGCTCGCCAAAGGCATTTTTACCGTCCTGATAAAAACGGCAGATCTGGATGGTATCGGGATCGGGGCAGAAAAAGCTGACAAACCCGTCGGTGCGGATCGGCTGGGTGCGGCGCAGGGAAAGCTCGTGCTGGAAAGCCTCCATCAGCGCGGCGTCCTGATTGCCCCAGGGATAATACCCGCGGCAAAGCGGATCGCGCATGCCCTCCATCCCGGCCTCGTCGCCGTAATAGACGCTGGGCATACCGGGCAGCGCGCAGAGGATTTGCAGCATGCGCACAAGCCGTTTTTTGCCCAGCATGCGCTGCTGCTCCGTCATGCGGACCTGGCGCTGCTGCTGACGGGTCAGGGACTGATCGTCGCACTGGCCCAGGATATTGAGGATGCGCGAACGGTCGTGCGTCCCCATCAGGTTCATCAGCGCATAATACATCGGCAAGGGGTAGTGTTCCTGCTGCGCCCTGAGCGTGCGCATCAAATCCAAGCTGTCGCCCTGGCCGAGCAAAAAAGCGATCAGCGCGTCGCGCAGGGGATAATTCATCACGCTGTCCAGGCCATGGCCCAGGGCGTAGGTTCTGTGCTGTCCGTAGCTGATTTTCGTCGTCGCGTCCTCCCAGACCTCGCCGATGATGGCGGCGTCGGGCTTTTCGCTTTTGACGCGCTGGCGCAGCAGCCTGATAAACGCGTCGGGCAGCTCGTCGGCCACATCCAGCCGCCAGCCGGACGCGCCGGCCCTGAGCCATTTGGCGACGATCGCGCATGGGCCGGTGACCATATAATCCAGATACCCGGGATCCATTTCATTGACGCACGGCAGCGACTGGATGCCCCACCAGGTTTCGTACTTGTCCGGAAAACGCTCGAACCGGTACCAGGACGCGTAGGGCGAGGATTCGCTCTGGTACGCGCCGACGCTGTCATAATGGCCGAATTTGTTGAAATAAACGCTGTCCGCGCCGGTATGGGAAAACGCGCCGTCCAGAATGATGCGCACGCCCTTGCGCCTTGCCTCGCGGCACAGGGCGATAAAATCCTCGTTGCTGCCCAGCATCCGGTCCACGCGTTCATAGTTGGCGGTATCGTAGCGGTGGTTGCTGGCCGCTTCAAAGATCGGGTTTAAATAGATCGCCGTAACGCCAAGGGCGCACAGCTGCGCCAGCTTTGACCGGATGCCGGTGATATTGCCGCCGTAAAAATCGTTGTTTTCAATGCCGTCCGGCCCGTCGCCGTTGGGCGTGACAAACGGCATCTCCCGCTTGTCCCGGTGAACGACGATATCCGGCCCGGCCCGGCGTTTTCTTTTAAGCCGCGCGCCGTCCAGGGCGTCGTAAAACCGGTCGGGAAACAGCTGGTATACCACGGCCCTGTGCATCCAATCCGGGGTTTCAAAATCCTTTTCATAGACCGTGATCTGCTGGGAATGCAGCGGCGCGCCGTCGCTGTGGCGCACGCACGGCCCGCCCAGCGGGTCCATCGCCGCAAACCGCGCGCCGGAGCGCGTCACAAAATAATACCACAAAAGCCCCGCGCTGCCGGTGTACGTCTCGTCCAGAACCGCCTCATAAACGTCCAAAGGCGTTTCGTCCGGTTCGGCCGTCAGGCGCGCTTCCTGAAGCGACTGGCCATAGCCCGGGATCTGCCCGGCGCAGACCGTCCCCGTCTTTTGCATCGGCACAAGATGCTCCTGGCCGTCCCACAGCCGGAGCGTCACCGGCTCGGCGCATACGGCCCGCAGCGTGATTTTCGTCCCTGCGCGCACCGCGCCGAAGGGCTCCCGGGTATATCGGTTTCTTGAATCATGATAGAAAAACATGTGCGCCTCCTGCACATCGATCCGGCGCGCTCCGAAGTCCATCCCCGAAAACGCCCGTTTGCCGGGGATTTCCCCGGCCAAAAATCCGCTGGGCGGTTTTCGGGGCGTGTCCATCGCCCGCGTTTGTTTTATTTCAAATACGCCTCGATGGGCTTGAGCTTCCAGATCCGGTCGTTGTATTCGCCGATGGTACGGTCGGAAGAAAAATAGCCGGAGCAGGCGGTATTGAGCGCGGCCTTGCGCGACCAGAGCGCCTGGTTGGCATAATCCTGGCTGATTTTGGCCTGGATGGTGCGATAGCTGTCAAAATCGCGCAGGCACAGGTACGGGTCGGCGATCTGGTGCTGATAGCCAAAGATCAGGTAATGATACAGCTCGCTAAACAGCTTGCTCTCCGGCGGGCAAAGGGTGCCGTCGATGAGCTGTTCCATAATCCTGCGGATCGCAGGGTCGCTTTCGAAGATTTCCCCGGCGCGGTAATTGCCATGGGAATAGATCCCGGAAACCTCCTCCGCCGTCAGGCCGAACAGGTAAATGTTGTTGCGGCCGACGCACTGGGTAATTTCGACATTGGCGCCGTCCAGGGTTCCGCAGGTGAGCGCGCCGTTCATCATAAATTTCATATTGCCCGTCCCGCTGGCCTCCTTGCCGGCGGTGGAGATCTGCTCGGACACGTCGGCGGCGGGGATGAGGATTTCGGCGTTTGAGACGCAGTAGTTTTCCAGGAAAACGACCTTGAGCATCCTGCTGGCGCGCGGATGCCTGGCAATCAGCGCGGCCACATGGGTGATCAGCTGCAAAATCAGCTTGGCGCGCACATAGCCCGGCGCGGCCTTGCCGCCAAAGAAATAGGTCTTGGGCGTCATGGTGAAATTGGCGTCGTCGCAGATCCGGTTATACAGGTACATCACATGCAGAATGTTCATCAGCTGGCGCTTGTATTCGTGGATGCGCTTGGCCTGCACGTCATAAATGCTCTCCGGGTCGACCATTTCGCCCTGATGGGCCAAAAGGTAGTTGGACAGGCGGATTTTGTTGTCCGTTTTGACCCGGCGGAACTGTTCCAAAAACGCCTTGTCGTCCGCATGCGCCGTCAGGTCGCTCAGCCGCTGCGGGTCGCGCCGCCAGGCCTGGCCGATGGTTTCGTCCAGAAGCGCGGACAGCGCCGGGTTGGCGTCCATCAGCCAGCGGCGGTGCGTGATGCCGTTGGTAATGCCGAAATATTTCTCCGGCTCGATCAGATAAAAATCGCGGAACGTATCTTTTTTGAGGATTTCGGCGTGCAGCTTGCTCACGCCGTTGACCGCGCCGCTCATCAGGCAGCACAGGTTGGCCATATGCACCTGGTCATAGGCGACCACCGCCATATGGGCGATCCGATCCCATTGTCCCGGGAAATAATTCCAGAGCTTCCTGCACAGCGTTTCATTGAGCGCGCAGACGATTTCATAGATGCGCGGCAGCGTGGTTTTGAAAATATCCACGCCCCAGCGCTCCAGCGCCTCGGCAAGCACGGTATGGTTGGTATAGGAAAACGTCCTTTTGCACACGTCCATAGCGTCTTCCCACGAAAAATCATAATCGTCCAGCAAAATGCGCATCAGTTCCGGGATCGACAGCGCCGGATGGGTGTCGTTGATCTGAATCGCCACATAGTCGGGCAGCCGGTGCAGGTCGTCGCCGTAATTGCGCCTGAAATCGGCGATGATATACTGCATGGTCGCGCTGGAAAGGAAATACTGCTGGCGCAGGCGCAGCTCCTTGCCCTGGTTGTGGCGGTCCTCCGGATACAGGACCTTGGAAATGACCTCGGCCAGGTCGCGCTCGTCCATCATGCGGGTATAATCCCCTTCGTTAAACAGGCGCATGTCGATAGCCTCGGGCGCTTTGGCGCTCCACAGGCGCAGCCGGTTGACCTGGGCCGCGCCGTAGCCCACCACAGGCACGTCATAGGGCACGGCCAGCACCGTTGAATACCCCACATGGCGCGGCCGCACACGGCCGTTTTCCTCGACCTGCTCGACCCTGCCGTAAAAATGCACCTCAACGGTGTCCTCCGGGACACATACCTCCCAGATGTTGCCGCCGATCAGCCAGTTGTCCGGCATCTCCACCTGCTGGCCGTCGACGATCTTCTGACGGAAAAGCCCCAGCTCGTAGCGGATGGTGCAGCCCATCGCCGGCAGCGAAAGGCTCGTGAGCGAGTCCATAAAGCACGCCGCCAGACGCCCAAGGCCCCCGTTGCCCAGCCCCGGCTCCGGCTCAAAATCCTCCGACGCGGCAAGGTCGATCCCCAGCTCGCCGCATGCCTGCTGGTATTGCTCCAGGTTGTTCAGGTTGAGCATGTTGTTGCTCAAAAGCCGCCCAATTAAAAATTCCATCGAAAGATAGTAAACCTTGCGCGCTTTTACCTGTTCACGCCGCCCGCGTGAAAGCGCAAACAGCTCCATAATCTGATCCTTTACCGTCAGCGCCAGCGCACGGTATTTCTGTGCGTCCGTCGCCTGCGCGATCGGATAACCAAAGTTTGTCATACAGTTGCGCTCAATCGTTGCGCAGATCCATTGCTTGTCATATTTCATCTGTGTCATGCTTTTTCCCCCTTATTCGGGCGCAGAGCCGCCGGGACCATCCCCCGGTTTGGCCTTATTATAAAATCCGCTCCTGCTTTTGTCAAATAAAACCCCGAAACATAAGCAATTTGACGCAAAGGCCGGATCGGTGAAACTGTTGGGACAAAGCCGAAGGCGCGGCCCTCCGATTCGATGCTTACCAGAGGGCTCTGCCCTCTGGACTCCTGCAAGGG
>DCTY01000025.1 GCA_002329335.1 Christensenella sp. UBA1428 | reverse complement strand
CCAGCGGCTCGACGGTATGGCCGCAGCGAGAACAGGTGCCGACGTTATGGGCATAGTCCTCGACTTTTACCAAAAGCCCCAGCGCCTTTAAATCCTCCAGCACCGCCGCGCGGCAGGTCAGGCCGTCCATCCCGGCATACTTGCCGCAGGCGTCGGTCATCGTACCGTCATCGTTCATAATGCGGTCGATGGCCAGGTTGTGGCGCATGGCCACCTCAAAGTCGTTCGGGTCGTGCGCCGGTGTCATTTTCACCGCGCCGGTCCCAAATTCCTTTTCCACATATTCGTCGGCGACCACCGGGATTTCCCGGTCGCGCAGCGGCAAACGCAGATTTTTGCCAATCAAATGCGCATAACGCGCATCCTCCGGATTGACGGCAACGCCGGTATCGCCCAGCATGGTTTCCGGCCGGGTGGTTGCGACGATCACACCCTCGCCCCCATCGGCCGCCGGATAGCGGATATAGTACAGGTGGGACTGCTGCTCCTCGTATTCCACCTCCGCGTCCGACAAGGCGGTTTTACACGCGGGGCACCAGTTGATGATGCGGTTGCCGCGGTAAATCAAGCCTTCCTGATAAAGCTTGACAAACACCTGTGCCACGGCCTTGGAGCAGCCTTCGTCCATCGTAAAGCGTTCGCGCGACCAGTCGCACGAAGAACCCAGCTTGCGCAGCTGCTTGACGATGCGTCCGCCATACTGTTTTTTCCATTCCCAGGCGCGATCCAGGAATTTATCCCGGCCCAGGTCGTTTTTGGTCAGCCCTTCCTTGGCCATGGCCTCTACAATTTTCACTTCCGTGGCAATGGAAGCGTGATCCGTCCCCGGCAGCCAGAGCGTCGCGTCGCCCAGCATGCGGTGATAACGGGTCAGAATATCCTGCATGGTGTTGTCCAGCGCATGCCCCATGTGAAGCTGCCCGGTAATATTGGGCGGGGGCATTACAATACAGAACGGCTTCTTGCTGCGATCCGCTTTGCCTTTAAACGCGCCGCTTTCTTCCCACGCCTGATAGAGCTGCTGCTCCACCTGCGCCGGATCGTAAACCTTACCCATCTGTTGCTGCATGTTGCATTCTCCTTTTCATTTGTGCCGCAGCACCTCGCCGCAGCGCTGGGAAAATAAAAAGCCCCTCGCCCACCAATAGGGCGAAGGACCGCGGTACCACCTATTTTGCCTGCCGTGCAGGCGCTCCTGTGCGCAATAACGGACGCCGCCGGGCAGCGCTACTGAAGCTTCACGCCGCCGCCTCCGATGCGACCTTCAAAATGCCAGCGCCCGGGCGGCCTTTCAGCCGGTGAACCGCCCTCTCTTGGGGATACGCACTCCTACTCCTCATCGTCATAGGCTTTGAATCTATTATAATACAAGGCCGGCGGTTTCGTCAAGCGATTTTGTCGTCAGCGCTTCCAGACACGCGCCGCCAAAATTCAGATAAGGCTCCAGCCTTGCAAGCGGGACTTCAACCAGCACATAGCCGCGCTCATACGGCGCGCAAAGGCCGGGCTGGCACAAAAGGCGCAGATTGTTTTCGTTCAGGCAGAACGCCTGCGGTATCGTGCCATCAAAGGATACGCCGGCTTCCCTTGCCGTTTCTTCCAGCGCCTGTGCAATCGTCCGGTATGCAGCCTCCCGGCTGCGCGGCAAAAAAAGATCCTTGAGCGCATAAAACCTGCCGTCCCGGCTGTCAACGTTCAAAATCGTGCGCGTCTGCACCACGCCGGTCTGTTCCGAAGCGCAAAACGCCATCACGTCCATGCACAAAACCTGCCCGACAAGGCTGGCGCAATACCGGGCGCGCGCCTGGCCGGACTGCGCCGCTTCCAAAAGCACCGGCAGGTTTACCGCTTCGTCAATGCGGTCGTTGATTTGCCGGTCCATTTGAGCGCCCAAGCCAATAACCTGCGGCAGGCTGATATGAGCCGACGGCGTCTCTAGGATCACACGCTGCTCGACAAATCCCGTTCCCTCGCCCCTGGACCAGCGCATCGGCGTATACAGCGCCAACACGCACAGCGCCGCCGCCATGATTCCCGCCGCTGCCTTGTAATACCGCATATCCGCCATCCCCCCTGCTTTGAGCGTATGCGCGATCCCGGCAACTTATCCATGCGGGACACGCCGCGCTGTTTTTTTACGCGGCTGCGTCAAATCAAAGCTGGCGCGCGTCATCTGCTCCAGCGCCCAATCCGGAACGTCGCTGGACAGAATCACCGTATTCCAATGCTCTTTATTCATGTGCCACGCCGGGATAACGCCCTGATAAGTCTGCCGCAGCAAAATCGCATCCATGGGGTCGCATTTTAAATTGATCCAGGTTTGTTCCTGCCGGCAGGTAACAAGCGCAAACCATTTGCGCGTATCGCCATGGCGAACCACCACCGAATCAAAATCCGCCTCAAACGGCTGGTCCAGCACCGCGCCCGGCAGCGACGCGCAAAATTCCAAATACGCCCTGCGCGTCATACCGGCCCTCCCTCCCCGCTGCCCATCGGCAAAACCCGGCGCTGTTGTCCCAGGACCAGCGCGTGGGCAACCGCCTGCAGATGCCGCTGATCCGTACCGCAGCATCCGCCGAAAATCCGAAGCCCGTACCGGTCGCGCAGGCGCATCATATCGCGCGCCAGGGCCTGCGGCGGCGCGGTAAGCAGCTGCGCGCTGCCGTCCATCTGATCGTAGGGCAGCGCGCAGGTGTTGGCCTGAATCCCCAAAAAACGGCTGCGCACACGCGCCGTACGATTGACCGGCTGGGCAAGCGCCTCATAGACGATGGACGGATGGACGCAGTTGGTCATGTAACCCGCCGGCGGATTTTTTTGCGCGTCGTCAATGGCGGCAATGGCCGTATCGATGGGCGTACCGTCGATCAGCCTGCCGCTGGCGGTAATGGTAAAGCTGATCAGGTACGGCAGGCCGGTTTCCGACATCGCCGCAGCCATCCCCAGCGTTTCGGGCAGCGCCGGCATGATACCGGCCATCAGGTAATCTACGCCGGACTGCGCAAACAGCTGCGCCTGCCAGCAATGAAACCGCGCCGCCTCGCGCTGTGTCAAACATCCCTTTGCCGTATAGGCATCCCCTGCGCAGCCCATCAGACCGCCGATATACATCGGCGTCTTTGCGCCGGCGCGAACCGATGCAAGCAGCGCCGTATTTTCAGCGATCACACCGCCGTCCAGACCAGCGTCTGCCAGCCGCTGGCGATTTGCACGCCGGGTCGGCGTTGCGGCCAAAAACGGCAGCCCCGCCTGCTGGGCAATTTCAAGATACTGCGACCAAAGCGCTTTGAGCGCCGACCGTCCCGGATCCGTGCGCACCAGCCCGGCCATCGCTGCCGGTCCGCCGGTATCCAGACCATATTCCCGTTTAAGCCGTTCGCCCAGCGCGCCCTCCATCAAGATAGCCGGCTCGTTTTGGACGCACGCGCGAAAATCCTCGTTCATGTTTTTTCTCCTAATCTGAAAACTCCTGCGTATAGCGAATTCGAACCTCCGGATGCGCCTGCCACAACGCAGCAGGCAGCGCGGCAAAAAAGAACCAGTGCGCACAGTCCATCGTACCCATCTGAGGCACAATTCGTACGATATGCAGCAAAACCTGCGCTTCTCCCACCTCCAGGCACGCCCGATGGCGGATGCTCCCGCTGGGCTCGTCATGCCCGCACACCAATATCACATGCGCTTTTGGCCAGTTTTGCACCAGCGTTTTTAGCAAATCGCACAGCGCCGGCAGGTCGGCCGCCGCTTGATCCATCCGGTAACAGCTGCGCGCAGCAGCCTCAAATGCCAGCGCCTGCTCGGGGGTTTGCAGCACAAAGCCCCGGCTTTCCTCCCTGCCGTGCCAAAACGTTTCCTGTTGCAGCGCGTCCGGATCGCCTATAGCATCGGCGCGCACGCACAGCACGCCCTTCAGATTCCATGGATCCATTCCCATCCCTCCCAAAGGATCTTATGGCGCATGCACGCCGTCAAGAATCACAAAGAACCGGAAAGCGTTGCCCTCCGGTTCTTTCATTCACAAAAAACAATTATGATACTGCCGCGCCTGGGGAAGCCTTGTGCCGTTTGGCAGACGCAAACTGAAGCAGTACAACAATACCGACCAGCGCGATGCCGACGATATCCGTCACCAGCGCCGGCTCGATCAAAAGCAGTCCGCCGCCGATCGCCAAAATGCGCTGCCACCAGGGCATGTGGCATTTGAGGAAGCCTTCCATGCCGCTGGCAATACCGATCATTCCGATGACCGAAGTGCAGACAATCTGCAGCACGTTGTACCATTGCGCCTCCAGCAGCAGCAGCGAGGGATTGAGCGCAAAAATGTACGGAATGATAAATGCCGTAATCGCAAGACGCGTCGCCGTTACGCCGGTTTTAATGGGATGCGCTTTGGCGATTGCCGCGCCTGCCGTGGCCGCAAGCGCAACCGGCGGCGTAATATCGGCAACGATCCCAAAATAAAACACAAACATATGCGTTGCCAGCCGGGTCATCTGCTCAGAAAATGCACCGGCATGCGCTTCCATCAGAATCGGCACCAGCATCGGCGCGCAGATCGTGGCCATGATCACATAGTTTGCCGTCGTCGGAACGCCCATGCCCAATATGATGCAGGCGATCATCGTCAAAAACAGCGCGATAATCGGAATGCCGCCAGAGAGCGAAATGAGCAGGCTGCCCATTTTAAGGCCCAATCCGGAAAGGGTAATAATCCCCACAATCATCCCGGCAATGCCGCAGGCAACGGTTACGGAAATGGTATTTTTGGCGCCGCTTTCCAGCGCATCCACAAAGGTTGTGGGCGTCATGCGCGTATCCTTGCGGAACATGCTGACAACAATTGCCGTTAAAATGGCCCAGGAAGCCGACATGGAAGCCGACATCCGGTTCATGCACAGCACCAGCACCACGATCGGCAAGAGCAGATAGCCTTTGGTAAAAAACAGCTTGAAAAAGTTCGGAATCTGATCGCGCGAGATTCCCTTGAGGCCCAGCTTTTTGGCCTCATAATGAATCATGATAAAAATCCCGGTAAAATACAAAATTGCAGGCAGAATCGCCGCTACCACAATCGTCGAATACGGCAATTCCGTCATTTCCGCCATCAAAAACGCCGCTGCGCCCATAATCGGCGGCATGATCTGCCCGCCGGTGGACGCCGCCGCTTCAACCGCAGCGGCAAATTCCGGCGCATACCCCGTCTTTTTCATCACCGGGATGGTAATGCTGCCGGAGCCGACGGTATTGGCCACCGAACTGCCGGAATACATGCCCTCAAAGGCTGAGGTAATGACCGCAACCTTGGCAGGACCGCCGGAGGCCCAGCCCGCAACGGAGTTTGCAATATCGATAAAGAACGAGCCGATATTGGTTTTTTCCAAAAACGCGGCCAGGATAATAAACAGCGCAATGAACGTCGTGCATACGCCGATCGGCGTCCCCATCACACCATCGAGCGTATAAAACAGCTGATAGATCACACGATTGATCGAGTATCCCGCAAAAAATGCGTAAGCGACAAACGCGCCGACCACCACCAGAATCGGAACGCCGACGCAGCGGCGGCATACCTCTGCCAAAATCAGGATACCGACAATGCCGATAGCCACCTCATAGGGCAAAAGGCGCGACGCCCGCACCAGGATGCTGGCGTTGTTGGCCACGATATAGAAAAAGCAGCCCGCGCCGACAATAGCCAGCACAAAATCATACCACGGCACATAATTGACCTTGACGTTGTTTTTTCTGGAAGCCGGATACATCATAAACGCCATAAAGACGATCAGCGACACAAACGCGCCGCGGCGGATGTATTCCGACCATGTTGGGAAAATGCTCATGTACAGCACAAAGAGCGTAAAGGCCGCGAGCATGTAGCGCACCAGTTTTCTGGGCAGCCCCCGATAATGGCGCGTGTTGCTTTCAATATCAAACTGCGCCATCAGCGCGTCTGCATCCACGCGTTCGGAATCGTCCACCATATCGGCCATACTGAAGGTTTTGTCTTTGTTTTCGGACATGAAATTTCCTCCTTTCAAAATTATTTTCTATAAACAAACAGCACGCTGCGGTTCTTGCCGCAAAGCGCGCGCAGATTGATCTCCGTTTCGCCAATGGTCAGCCGATGATCATACACCGTGCCGACCACATAACACAAACGCTGCATCTTCTGATCCAGCCCTGAAAGCACCATGCAGTCCTCATACTGCGTCAGCGTCCAGCCAGGTTCCAGGCTGGTGGGCATGCCGGCGCCAAAGGCGCTGTAGCGCGAGGCAACGGCATAGATTCCATCCGGACGGATCTGATAGATATCTGTCACATCGCTTTTATTGACGCTGTGCACAAAGGTTACGGAAAACTCGTCCCCGACGCTGATGGGATAACGGGCATAAACGCGCCCGGTCTGATCGTCGCGCAATTCCAAAACACCATGCGCAAACGCGCCGCGCCATGCGCAAACTGCAAGGGCCGCGGTGAGCAGCACCGCAGCCCCTGCAGCAAATTTAAGCCAATGGATACGGGCCATTTTCGATATGGCGCTTATTGAAGCACGCCAATTTCCTTGAAGTATTTCTCAGCGCCGGGATGGAACGGAATGGAAACGCCGGCCACTGCATACTGCGCGTTAAGTTCCGCGCCCTTGCCGTGTGCCTTGGCAATTTCACCGGCATTTTCAAAGATTGCCTTGGTCATGTTATAAACCACATCTTCGCTGAGCTTGTCGCTGACGATATAGGTCGCCGCAACTGCCACCGTCTTGACATCCTGGTCCACGCCTTTATAGCTGCCGGCAGGAATCACAATCTGGGTGTAGAAGGGATAGTCCGCCATCAGCGCCGCTGCGTGCTCGTCGTCCACCTCAAGCAGGTTGATGGTATTGCTGGTTGCCAGCTCGACCACTGCCGTAGTAGGCGCGCCTGCGGTGCAGAAGAACGCATCGATCTTGCCGTCTTTGTACGCCGTCGCGCTGTCGGCAAAGCTCAGGTTCTGCACGGTGATGTCGTCAAAGGAAATACCATAGGCCGCCAGGATCTGCTTGGCGTTGAATTCAACGCCGGAACCCGCGTCGCCCACGGAAACGCGCTTGCCCTTCAGATCCGCGATGCTCGTAATATCAGGGGTCGCAACAATCTGGCAGGTTTCCGCATACAGACAGGCCATCGCAGAAAAACCGCTGACCTTTTCGCCGTCAAACAGCGAGGTGCCGTTATAGGCATAGTCCATCACGTCGTTTTGCACCATGGCCATTTCGACCTCGCCGTCGGAAACCAGATAGATATTGGCCTTGGATGCGCCCGTGCTCTGCACGTCAAAGCTGACGTTGGAAAGCTTGGTGCCCAGAATCTGCGCGATGATACCGCCATAGGCGTAATAGGTGCCGGTCGTGCCGCCGGTCGCCATCCGGATCTTGGTAGCGCCGCCGCAGCCGGAAAGCGTTGCGGTGAGCATCACAAGAACCAGAACCAGTGCAAGAATTTTCTTTTTCATGGTCGGATCCTCCTTTGAAATGTCCGTTTGATTATACTGCACCTGATTTGAAAATTCAACCCTTTTGCCAATATATTTGCAATAATTTTATAAGAAAAATTCATTTTCAATCCCTCAAAAACTTTTTAAAGGCGGATTCACGCCGGAAAATGTGATTTTTTGTTTTGGAAAATGCGGGCCATTTGCAGACAGCCTCAAAGCTTCTCGCATATGGATCCGTATGATGCATATTTATAAATTCTTTCCTCCGCTGCGGGATTGAAAATACCGCCGTTTTATGGTACAGTACTGGCAATTGGAGGGTTGATCTATGCAATACACCACGCTGCTGTTTGATTTGGACGGTACGCTGACCGATCCGTACGAAGGGATTACCAACGCCATCGCCTATGCGCTGCGCGTACTGGAGCGTCCCTGTCCTGACGGTCATACGCTGCGCAAATTCATCGGCCCGCCGCTGCTGGAATCCTTTGAGCGGTACTGTGCGCTGTCCCCCGTTCAGGCGCAGGAGGCCCTGAAGCAATACCGGGTTTATTTTTCCGATAAAGGGCTGTTTGAAAACCGGCCTTATGACGGCATCGCTTCGCTGCTTGCCGCGCTGAAGGGGCATGGTTATCGGATCGTGCTGGCCACCAGCAAACCGGAGGTTTTCGCGCGGCGTATTCTGGAACGGTTTGAGCTGATCGGATACTTTGATTTTATTGCCGGCAGTTTGCTTGACGGCGGACGGCCAACCAAGGCGGACGTCATTGCCTACGCGCTTGCACAAACGCAGACGCCGCCGCAGTGTGCGCTGATGATCGGCGATCGGATTCATGATATTCAAGGCGCGCAGCAATGCGGCATAGACGCGGTGGGCGTATTATATGGGTACGGCACACGCCATGAATTTGACGATGCGGTCTATATCGCGCAGGATCCCGCGTCGCTGGAGCGTTTTTTAATTCCCTGCGCACAGAAAAAGGAAGGATGAAGGCCATGATCCATGATACGCTGAAAAATGCCGGGCTGTATACCGGCGTTTCCCCTGTAATTGCACAGGCATTTGAATTCATCGCGGCGCATGACTGGGCGCATATGGCGCCGGGACGCTATCCGATCCAGGAAGACGCCGCTTATTTAAACTATACCACCGGTCCGCTGAAAAACTGGGCGGAAACGCCGTTTGAGGCGCACAAGGACTATCTGGATATTCACGTTGTGCTGCATGGCGCAGAGATCATCGGGCATACGGATACAGCAAAGCTGCTGCCCCAGACGGAATATGATCCTGTATCGGATATTTATTTTCTGACCGGCGAGGGCGATCCGATTACGCTGCATGCCGGACAGTTCATGCTCGTATTTCCGCACGACGCGCATAAGCCGCTGATCCGTCCGGATTTTTATGACGGGCCAAGCGTGAAGCTGGTCGTAAAAATTCGCATGGATGCGCTTTGAGCAAATCCGTTCAAACGAATTGCCGGACAAAGTTCCAATAAAAGAAGGACGCCTCCGCACGGGATGCGTCCTTCTTTTATAAAACAAACGGCAGCTTGCGCCGGTTTCTCCCCTCACCCGTCCGGCAATTCAAAGCAAAACGGGTTTGCGATCTGTTCCGGGCCGCAAAGCGCCGTAGCCATACGATACATGGCTTTTGCATGAATACGGTCATGCCATACAAACCGGCGGCACACCTTGCGCAGCGACCACAATTCCCCGCCGCTGCCTTCATAAACCGGATTGATTAAAAAGCCGGGCAAGCGTTCCAGGGCGGCGAATGCTGCAAGCCTGCATGTCAGAATATCCGGCTCATTTTGTGCCGGCACCTGGATTTCGCCAAAATAATATCCGTTGACATTTTTGGTATGCGCATACATCTGGCGCGCCGTAATGGGGACGTCTCCATAAAAGGTTTTGCGCGGCGTCAGGGTTGTGTTGTCTTTATCTGGAACGGATCGGTACAGCGTCAAGAAATCCGCTGCACTGCGAAGGGCAAGATCGCGCAGGCGTTCATATTGATCCATTGTCATCGGCGCAGCCTCGCTGTCAAACAGAATATCTGAATCCGCGTCGCTGATTTCAAGCGTGCTGACTTTTTCCTGAACAATCCGTACCGTGCAGGTTCCATCGGCCTGCTGTCCAAGCCAGCGCAGGTATTGGCGCATTTCGCCGTCAAACTTGTCAATCGCTTCCTGCCGCGTCCGTCCGCGAACAAACGCGCCCGGGAACTGCTGCGCCCAAACGAGATGGCCGCCCGAATTGTATTCGTCTATCGCCAGTATTTCCAAATCCAATCCTCCTTGCTGTTTTGAGGGGGGCGGGGAGACGGAGGGGGCAAAGGGCGTTGCCCTTTGCAATCCCACCAAGGGCGCTGCCCTTGGATCCCGCCAGAGGGATTGAATC
>DCTY01000040.1:5697-23680 GCA_002329335.1 Christensenella sp. UBA1428 | reverse complement strand
CAAGCCCATGTGTCAAAACAACTGCCTTTCCTGCCCCGTATGGGAAACCTGCTCCGGCCCCGTCTACCCGCATATCACCAAACACTGCCGCATCTGCGGCCGCGAATCGGACAGCTTCACCGGCGGCGTCTGCGACGCCTGCCGCGAAAAGCTCCTCCAAAACGCCGATATGCTGCGCGACTACGCCGAAAGCGATGTCGCCGATTACCTCAACTACTGCGCCGAAATCTACGGCGATATGGCCGCGTCATGAACACCGCATCCCCCTGCATGGGCTGCCGGATGCGCCGCGAAGGCTGCCACGGGGTCTGCTTCCTGTACGACAACTGGAAGCACGACCGCAAGGCCGCGCCGCAGTCTGAAAAAGAAATCGCCGCCTATGTCCGGCAAGGCCAGATCCGCACAGAACGCTACAACCACAAAAACAGGAGGCATTGATATGGCACTCAAAAAATATACGCAGGCCGAGTTTGCAGACCTGCCCACCAACGAGTATGGCGGCAAAATTTTACCAACAGGAGACTATACGGAAATTAGATATTTTCCGGCGTTTACCACGCTGGGCAACCGCTGCACGCTGGGCTACGACTGCTATCTGGGCAACGGTTGCTATCTGGGCAACCGCTGCACGCTGGGCAACTACTGCACGCTGGGCCACGACTGCTATCTGGGCAACTACTGCACGCTGGGCAACCGCTGCACGCTGGGCTACGGCTGCACGCTGGGCAACTACTGCACGCTGGGCAAAAACATTTCGTTTGAATCCGGGCGCGTAAAAAACGGCGTATACCTCACCTGCGGCAATATCGGAAGCGCAAACCGTACGGCCTATTTTTATGCGGATGAAACCGGCAAGCTGTTCGTCCGTGCGGGATGCTGGTTTTCGGACATGGACGCGTTTATCACCCGCGTCAAATCCGTACACGGCGGAACGGTGTATGAAACGCAGTATCTGGCCGCATGCGAATATGCCAAAGCTGCATTGCCTGCCATGCTGGAAAAAGAAAGGGCGCGCTGACATGGACAAGCTGATCTTCCCCGCCTACCTGCTGGGCATCCTGCTGATGCTCTCCGGCGCAGGTCAGGCCGACCTGCACGCCCTGGACCTGCCCGCCCTGACCCAGTGCCTGTACGGCCTTTTGCTGGTGCTCTGCGGCGCGCTGCTCTCCATCCGAAAAGAAAGAAGGTGCCACCGTGGCAAATACCGCCTCCCCCGTCGCATTTGATCCCAAAACCCATACCTACACCGTCTCCGGCACAGTCTATCCCTCCGTCACCCAGATCATCCGGTTTTTGTCCTACGACAAGGCCGCCGCCGGCAACCCGTACGTCCGGGACGCCGCAGCCGCCCGGGGAACCGCCGTCCACCTGTATACCCAGTACATGGACAGCGATATCCCCTTTGACTACCCGCCCCAAATCTCCGGCTATCTGACCGCCTACGCCGCGTTCCTGCGCGACTATGGCCCCCAGTGGCTTGCCGTCGAACACCGCATCGCCAACACCGAGCTTCAGGCCGCCGGCACGCTCGACCGCTTCGGGTTCATGGACGGCAAATATGCCATCGTGGACATCAAGTCCACCGCCAGCCTCGACAAGGATTGCGTCTCGGCGCAGCTGGCCGGGTATCACGCCATCTTAACCGACCCCGGCTGCATCACCCCCCTGCTGCGCGACCCGGAAAAGGAAGTGCGCCGCTACGCCCTGCAGCTGAAAAGCACCGGCGACTACCGTCTTTACCGCGCCCACGAAAAAGGAAACCAGCTGTTTCACCACTGCTGGATGCTCAACCAACTCCGGGAGGAAGTCAACCATGCAAAATAACACCGAAATCATCCTGCACACCGGCGGCACGATCCAGCCCAAACGCGGCGACTACTTCTTCACCGCCCCAAACGGCAACGCTGTTCAACTCAAGCGCGACACCCATTTCGGCGTCCCGAAAATCCGCAGCAAGGACGGCTCCGAAAAGCCCGCGCTCAAAACCCCGATCCTCTATAAGGCGGGCGCTGAAAAGCTGATGATCGACTACGGCGTCCGGGCCGTCTATGACCTGATCGACCAGATCAGCGAACGGGGCAAAGATACCGCGTACTTTTCCTATATTTTCCGCTGCCGCCTGATCAAATTTGTCCCCGCCCTTGACCGCGATATGACCATCGCCGAGGGCTACGGCAGCGCCAATACCAACGAAAAAAACACCGGCTTTGCCTCCGCCTTTGACGTGGCGAACGCAAAGCTGAAAATCGCCAAAAAGCGCGCCATGGTCGACGCCGTTTTATCCATGACCGGCCTTTCCGGCTGCTTTACCCAGGACATGGAGGACGAAGCTTTTATGGCCAAATCGGACGATATCGTAAAATTGGGCGATGACGACCCCATCACCCGCAGGCAGATCTCCCGGATCTTCGCCATCTGCGCCGATGCCGGGATCGGCAAAGAAGCCGCAAAAAAGCGCCTCAACACGTTTGGCTTTGCCTCCACAAAGGATATCACCCAGAAAGATTACGATGCCGTCTGCGACGCGCTGCGAAACGGAAAGGAGTATCCCGCCCATGCTGATAGAAACCAAGAGTAATCATTTCATGATTGCCGGCCCCATCCGCACCGAACCCCGGTACACCCTCACCCCCCAGAAAGAAACCCCGGTGTGTACCTTCGCCGTGTCGGCGCAGGGCCGGGACGCACCCCTTTGCAACCTCAAAGGCTTTTATGACCTTGCCATGGTCATGGCCGCCGCCAGCAAAGGCGACGCGTGCTTTGCCGTTGCAAGAAAAAGTGTCAATGAATCGGGCGGCAAAATCTACACCGACTATCTGGTCGA
Organism: Christensenella sp. UBA1428; assembly: GCA_002329335.1. Taxonomy (GTDB): domain Bacteria; phylum Bacillota; class Clostridia; order Christensenellales; family UBA1750; genus UBA1428. The sequence continues at coordinate 20,856 of DCTY01000040.1, read as the reverse complement.
ATTTGTGTCGATCGCCTCTGCAAGCGCCGCCGCAGGCGCCGCAGCCGTCCCAAATGCCGCCCCGCCCGCAAACACCCTCACTGGCGGCGCACAGGATGCCGGTGATGAGCCGCTTCCGTTTTAGGAGGCTGATATGCCAAACCGAATCATTAAAGAATCCCTGTGTACCAGCGAAAAGATTGCTGCTCTTACGGATTTTGAGTTTCGGCTTTGGGTTGGATTGATCACAACGGTCGACGACGCAGGACGCGGCGACGCACGCCCCTTAGTCATCAAAGGCCGGGTATTTCCTCTTCGGGATCGCGCAACGGTCAAAGAGATTGATGCTGCCCTTCACGGTCTGGCGGCCAAAGGCTGCGTTTCCCTCTACACGGTGGACGGGAAGCCCTACTTCTGGTTCCCAACTTGGACACAGCATCAACGTCTCGATCGCGCAAAGCCCAAATACCCCGGGCCCGACGAACAAGACTGCCCGCGGCAATCTGCGGCAACTTGCGGCGACTTGCGGCAATCTGCGGCAACTTGCGGCGTGAATACCAATACCAATCCCAATACGAATACGAAAAAGAATCCAAGGGATACCCCCCCTATAGTCCCCCCCTCAGCCCCGTCACCGGCTGGCGCCGGTGCACACACGAACGGCTATTCGGACGATTTTGAACTGTTCTGGGCGCAGTACCCCAAAAAGACCGGCAAGGGCGCGGCCTATGCCGCATGGTGCAAACAACGCTTCACCGACCAGCAGCGCCAGCTTGTCATGGCCTCGCTTGCCCGGCATAAGGCCTCCTACGACTGGACAAAGGACGGCGGACAGTACATCCCCAACCCCGCCACCTGGCTCAACCAGGCGCGCTTTCAGGACGAACCCCGCATGCAAGCGCCGCAAAAAGACGACAAACCGTCCTTCAACCCGTTTTACGATTACGTCAAAGCCCACGAAGGAGGCGACCCGTTTTGACCCGTCAGGAAACCGCAAGGCTGCTGTCCGTCTTAAAGGCCGCCTATCCCGCCTTTTACCGCGACATGTCCCGATCCGACATGGAAAGCGTGCTGGCGCTCTGGCAGGACTTCTTTTCGGACGACCCCTATCCCCTGTGCGCTGCGGCGGTCAAAGCCCTGATCGCGTCGGACGAAAAAGGCTACCCGCCCACCATCGGCCAGGTACAGGCCCAGCTGCGCAGGCTGTCCAACCCGACGCGCATGACCGAGGCCGAAGCATGGGCGCTGGTCAAATCCGCCATGCGCGACGCCCTCTACCACGCACCGCAGCGCTTTGACGCCCTGCCGCCGCCCGTCCGGCGCGCAGTCGGCTCTGCCGCTGTCCTGCGCCAGTGGGCGATGGACGATTCCTACGCACAGGCGCAATTTGCCCGTTCCTATCGCGACGCGGCCGCGCAGCATGAATTCGACCAGCTCCCGCAAAGCGTCAAAAACGCCCTTTTTGAAACCCACAGCACGCAAGGAGGTCTTTTGCATGAGTGAACAACGCCTTTTGGCCATTGACGCCGCCAAGCGCCACAACAAAAACGCCGGCGCAAGAGGGCTGGTCGCGCTGGTGCAGGGCGAAACCCTGTGCTTCTGCCCCTGCACCGCAGGCGGTGAACCGAAAATGCTTCTGGGCTACCAGCTGTGCCAGGGCGCGCCCACGCCCCCCGACCCGGATCCGGCCTTCGGCGCATCGCTGGAACTGTGGCAATGGTCGGACTGGGACGACGCCCAGTACAGCCAAAGGCAGGTGGCGCACCCGTGACCGTCTACAGCCTCTGGATTCCCGGGCAGCCCGTCCCGAAAGGCCGCCCCAAATTCCGCGCGGCAGGCGCCTTTGTCCAGGCCTATACCCCCGCTGCCACCCGGAAAGCCGAAACCGCCCTTGCCCGCGCCTGGCAGGCGCAATACCCCGCGCTGCCCCCGCTGTCCGGGCCGCTGGAACTGTCCGTGATCGCCTGGATGCCCGTCCAGAAAGGCGCAAGCAAAAAGCGCCTCGCCCTCATCGGCGCGCAGGGCCAGTGGCACACCGTCAAGCCCGATGCGGACAACCTGCTCAAGCTTGTGCAGGACGCCTTAAACGGCGTCGCATACACTGACGACAACTGCGTCTGTGCTGTAAAATGCATGAAATGCTACGGCCTTTCCCCCGGTCTGACGCTCTGCCTGCGCGTCCTTGATGAAACCCCGAACCAGTACCTGGACGGCCTTGTCCAGCAAAAGAAAGAAGGCACAATCCCATGACCGCCGAAAAAACCTGCCCCACCTGTAAAAAAGTCTTTCTGACCGCCAAATCCACGAAAAAATACTGCTGCGACAAATGCCGCAACGCCGCAAAATACGCCAGCGCCAAAGCAAAAGCCTCTGGCGTCCCAAAGAAACCAGGCCCAAAGCCCATGCCGCTATTTTGCCCAAGGTGCGCCAAACCCATCTGGCACCCCAAATACGGCCAAACCCTGTGCGACGCCTGTACGCCGCCAAAACGCAGCCGCTCCAAACGCCCCCCGTCCCTGTCTGCCGTCGCCGCTTTAGCCCGCGCGCAGCACCTCACCTACGGCCAGTACATGGCGCGCATGCAGATGGGAGGCGGGCAATGAGCCGGTATACCCGCAACAGGGAAGCCAGAAAAAAAATAAAACGCACAAAGGATTTCATCTATGAACAGCTTTGTGCGCAGCCTCCGCAAACCCAACCCAGCGATTACAGGAAAGGAACGATCATCATGGGCGTACCCAATATGAGATCCAGAGAACAGCATCAGGAACTGATCGAAAAAGTTGTCACGATGTACAAAAACGGCGTCGGCGCAACCGAGATTCAAAAGCGGCTTGGCGCATTATACAACGCCGATTACAGAACCATTACCAATATCATCTACCGTCACGCGAAAACGCAGTACGGAGAAGCGCCGGACAACGCCGCGTCCGACATGGAATCCCGCCGCGAGCAGGAAGCCCTGGACGAGCTGGACGCGGACGCCGCCGAAGTCATTGCCCATCCCCCGGCCCGAGAGCCGCAGCCGGAGCAAAAGGCCGCGGCGCCTGAAAAAACCGAACCGGCGGACGAAGCGCCCGACCTGGCGGTTCTGATGCACACCCGGTCAAAAACCATCAAAATCCGCTGCGATCATCCGCTTTTGAAAATCCAGATCGATGTGCAGGATCCCGCCGCCCTGCGCCATGTCGCACAAGATTTAACCCGCATTTTGTCCATGGCGGGAGGCGGGAACCCATGACCAGCCGTCCCCTGCTTTCCGCCGATGAGCGCGACGCCTACCGCACGCTGCTGGTCATGGCCGTGGTGCTCAAACAGGAAGCCCGCCACATTCAGGACAGGCTGTCGCAGGCCGGCAGAAAAGGCCTTTTTAACGCCGCTGCCAAACAGATTGAAAACGCCCTTGTCCAATCCCTCAAAGGCGTCGACCCCGACCATCTGGCCCTGCTGGAAGCCGGAACGCGCGGCAAGTCCCTGCGCCTTGTCCCGTCCAGCGTCGCGGGCGCGGATAACGGCCACGCCTTATACGAGGTGCGCGCGGACGACCTGATGCGGCTGGTTTCCACGGCGCTGGAAAGCCAGTGCGCGTTTTGCATGCACGCCGATAACCTGCACGAAATGCGCACCTGCCCCCTGCGCAAAACGCTGGACGCCATGCCGATTCTGTTTGGCAACGAATCGCTCGACCGGCCCTGCGTGTTCGCCCTTGCGCAGGCCGAGCTTGCGCGAAAGGTGCCGCAAAAGCCAAAACCGACGCCAAAAAGGAGAAAGAAACGATGAGCGGCGACAACGTCAACCACCCGGCACACTACACGCAGGGCGGCATCGAGTGCATCGACGCCATCCGCGCGGCAACAACCGGTCTTAACGGGTTCGAAGGTTACATGACCGGCAACGCCATCAAATATCTGTGGCGCTGGAAACACAAAAACGGATCGGAAGATCTGGCAAAAGCGCAATGGTACATCGACTTGTTAAAAAAGGAGGCGAGCAAAAATGCTCAATGAACTTGCCAAACAGATCCACGAAATCGCCGTTGCCCACGGATGGTGGGAAAACGAGCGCCCATTCCCGGAAATCGTCGCCCTGTGCCACAGCGAACTGTCCGAAGCGCTGGAAGAATACCGTCACGGCCGCCCCATGTCTTATGTCCTGCATTTTGACGAAACCGAGGAAGCCTACATGCAGCCCGACATGACCCAATGGGATCCGCGCGACAAGCCGGAAGGCATCGCAATTGAAATGGCTGACTGCCTCATCCGCATTCTGGACTGGTGCGCCAAGGAAGGTATCGACATCGACACAATCACGCATAAGAAAATCACCTACAACCGCACAAGGCCGTACCGGCACGGCGGGAAAAAATGCTGAAAACAACAGGAGGTTTACCATGAAAAGAAATCATATCATTCTGTTCCTTGCCGTCGTTCTGGTATCAGTCATTCTATCCGGATGCTCAGAAGCAGACAAGGTAAACGCCAATCTCTCCATAGAGGCAGATTATTTCGGCTGTGAAAGACGCATTACCGTATACAACGCCAGAACCGACAAGGTCATTCTTGAGGCGGAAGGGTACATGAGCCTGAGCAACAACTTGGATGACGAGTTGGTTGTCACGTTCAAGACAGGCCCCAGCGAATACAAGAAAAATTACATTTATCTGAATGATTACACATTGTATGTAGTCGAAGACATTTCAGGCACACATACAGACCCATACCATTATAAAATGTATTTCCACACGGAAATTTTACCGTCCGTGGAAGTCAGGCCGTAAACGTATGGAACAGGAGGGATGAAAAGGACGGTATTGGCAATGACTGAATGGATTAGCGTAAAGGACAGGCTGCCGGAAATAGATACAAAAGTAATTTGTAGATATGGGTTTGAAAAGGACGGAAAGCGCTCCAGAATGATGTTTACCGGATGTCTTGACTATTACGCTTATGATGCTGAACCGCATTTCCAACACGCATCATCTGGGTTATATGTTACCCACTGGATGCCTATCCCAGAACCGCCAAAGGAGGAATGAGACCATGACCCCAACCTACCGCGTGACGTGGACGGTATACGGCGTCCCGCACGCAAAAACCGTCAAAGGCCCGCTTTTGTCCATCCTGCGCAACCTGCAGGAAAGCGAAGAAAAGCTGGAAGCGTTTGAAATCACCAAACTTTTACCGGAAAGCGAGGACCCTGCCATTGACACTTGGGGAAATCCTTCTTCTTTGGGCCAATCATGAAACGCTTTTAGCCCAATACGAACAGACCATATCGACCTGCAAACAGGCGCTCAAAGACCTGTACATCACCATTGGCAGCGCCAAAATCCAGGAAGCCCCCGCCCCGTCCGGCAAAATCCCAACGCTGGACGGGGCAGCGGCGCATATCATCGAGGAAAAGGACAAATACCGCGAAATCCTGACCGTCACGTCCGATCAGCTGTACACCACCCTGTTCTTTTCGCAGCTCGTCAGCCGCGCCCTGTCTCCCGCACGACCGTTTGAGCGCGACCTGCTGTCCATGCGGCTGAAAACGAAAGACAGCTGGAAAACCATCGCGGCAGCCTTTGACGTCTCCCCGCGCAGCGCCCAGCGCATCTGCAAAAAATTAACGGACATGGCGGCGGCAGAGCTGAAAAGCCAGGATTTAATTTAATACGATGTGCGCATAATATGTTGACGCTAGGGCATATTGAGGGTATAATAGTGTAAAAGGAGGTGGTTCCAATGGCAAAAGCATCCGCGAACATTTCCATCGACGCCGATGTAAAGGAACAGTCTTTGTCCATCTTAAACCAGCTGGGGCTTGATCTTTCAACTGCCGTCGGTATTTTCCTGCGTCAGACGATCCGATGCAACGGGCTGCCCTTTGATGTTTCACTGGACGTACCCGGCGCGCAGACCAAAGCGGTGCTGGAGGAAATCCGGCAATTTAAAGCGCATCCCGACCAGTACAAAAGATACGCATCTTTCCGGGACGCCTTACAGGAGGCGCTGTCCGATGCTTGATATCGTCCTTTCCAATCGGTTTAAAAAGGATCTGAAACTGGCCGCAAGGCGCGGTTATGACTTTGAGTTGTTGGAACAAACCGTCAACAAGCTTGCAAACCGCGAACTGCTGCCGGAAAAAAGCAGGGATCATGCTTTGTCCGGAGATTATGAAGGATGTCGCGAATGTCACATTGCGCCGGACTGGCTGCTCGTATATCAGGTTCTGGAAGCCGAACTTGTACTGTATCTGATGCGCACCGGAACGCATAGCGATTTATTCTGATTCTATGAAAAAACAGGCCGAATCTATCGGCCTGTTTTTATTTTTCCGGTCAAAACATGCTTTGACCAGAAGGCGCAGCCGCAATCCCGCCCTGCGCAACCGGCGTGCCTGTCAGCCACGCAATGCCGCTTTCGCTCACGCCCATCGCGCGCAGAAAGCTTTCCTGCGCCGCCCAATCCATCGCCGCCAAAAGCGGAATCATGCCGTCCAGCCGCTTTGCCGCGCTTTGGGTCATGCCCAGCCGGGACGCGTAATCGCTCTGCCCCAAAACGGCGCTGCCGCCCCACGGGTTTCCCGTAAGCCCCCACCTTTTCATGAACGCCTGCGCCGCCGCCGGGTTTTTCGCCCTGCCGGAGCTGGACGACCGGGAAGCCCCGCCGGAATACCCGCCGGAACTGCGCCCGTTTGCGCCGGTCGATGCACCGTATCCGTCATAATAATACTTTCTATAATCGCTCTTGTACCCAAAACCTCCTTCTTGCGTCGGAGCCGTCCATATCCACGCAATTCCGCTTTCGCTCACGCCTGCTGATTTCAGATGCGCCATTCTCCGATCAATCCTGTTTTCCCCCTTAATCTGATACAGCGCATCAAACAATGTTCCTGCGCTCTCCGGCGTAATTTTCATGTTTCTGCTATAGCTTTCCTGTGCAGTCGCACGCTTTTCGTTATAAGCGCCGCTGCCGCCGGAAATCGTAAAAAACGCATCGCCCGTATTGCGTGAAGCTTTCGAATGGTCGATGGGTGCGCTGACCGAACCGTCCTGCATCGTACCGCCGTCCGATCCATACGTCAAGTCCATGTTCCTGTACATCGGCTCCCCGTCCGTGTCAGACCGCACAGTCAAAAACCATGCTATCTGCTCGTCCGTATACCCGGCATTCTCAAGTCCTTTGACAATGTTATACTTCTTGCTGCCGGATATCGTCCTGCCATCTGCGTCTTTTACGCCCTGCGTGCCCGCCTCAATCTTCACCGCTTGAACAAACGCATCGGCATCCCATCCCGCCTCCACGCTTTCAATCAATCCATCCAGATGGTACTCCGATATCGCATCTTCGCCATTTAGGAATACCTTCATGTATGTTTCAGGTGCAATTCCGGATTTCTGCGCACGTTCCATTTGGTCGATCAACCCCGTTGACCATCCTTCGGCGACAAACATCAGGCGCATCTGGTCATAATCCAACCCCAACTTAAGATAGTCCGTCAGCGCTTCATTCCGCACAGAGCCCGAAACCGTTTTGCCGTCCGCATCCTGAATTCCTGTCGCTTCCCGCCCTGCCNNAAAACAGCCTGTTTGGCCGTCTGAACGTCCATCCTGCCCTGCTTTACTGCTTCCAGAAGCGGCTGCATCCTTTCCGTATCCGAGCTTAATGACAACCCCAGATCTTTTAAAAGATTTTCATGCTCCCGAATCTGCGAAAACGCTTCCTGATAAGTGGCGCCGCCCGAAACAAGCTGATCCAACCGCGTTTGCTGTGCATCCCGCAACGGCCAGCTGCCGCTTTCATAATACGCCCGCGCGCCGGCATTGGCGCTGGGGCCAAACAAAAGCGTCTGTACAATGTCCGTCGGGTCCTGCGAAAGCGCATACTGCACCTGAAGCGCGCCGTCTTTGGCATTATACCCTTCATGGTAACCCTTGATCAGATCCGCCGCGCCAAGCGCCGTCTTTTGCAGCTGATTGCCGCCAGACACAAAGGTGCGCGCCGTCTGCTTGCCGATGCCCTGTGCAAGCGCCGTAGCCTTGTCCTGCACGTCCATATCGCTAAAAAGGATATCCCACGCCTGCGCAGCGCTTTTACCAAGCGCAATGCCCTGATTGATCACCGGCATAGACCCCTGCCCCTGCCGGGAGCCCACCATCGGCACTTCCTCCCACAGCGGCGCCAGCAGCGCTTTTGCCACATCGGAAAGCCCTTCATACTCCTGCGCCGCCAGCCCGTCGCCGATCCGGATGTTGAAAAAATCCCCCAGCGCCTGCGCAACCGTCCGCTGCGCCTCCTGCCCGGAAAGCCGCGCCTTCACATCGTCCCAGATCTGCATCAGTTCCTGACCCAGCTTGTCCTCGTCGTTGTCGTCTTCCAGCATCCCGGCGGCCTTTAACATTTCGGCAATGACGTGAATCGGCGAAAACGCCACCACATACCCCAGCGCGCTGCCGGTCGCTTCTCCGAAAACAGCCGTACCGATCGTAAAACGCGCCATGGACGAGACAATGCGCGCACGCTTCTGCGCGTCTGTCAAGTGCGCGTCCGCCCGGATCGCGTCCACCATGTCTCGCTGGCGCATCCACAAATCCCTGTAGCTTTCGCGTTTGTACTGCGTCAGCGGCCCAAGCGTTTTGCTTTCAAAGATCAGCGGGTTTTGCCCAAGCGACCGGCCGCCCATGACGGAATTGAGCCGTTCGTTCGTGTGCAGAACCGCCTCGCTTTCGCTGTATCCGTCCCGGATGGCCTGATTGTAATACGCCCTTGCCAGCGCCCGCGTCACCGGCGCGTCCACCAGCCCCATCAGGTCAAAATTTCCCGCCTTTTGCGCCGCCGCTTTGACCCCCCGGTCATAGCCAAGGTCTGCCTGCGTCTGCGTCAGCCGGTTTTTGACAAAATCAAACTGGTCATAAAACGACAAATTACCCGACAACGCATCCAGGGTGGACTGCACCAGCCCTTTTGTCATCGATACGCTCCCAAGGTCCCCCGCCTGAAAAAGCGGCGCAAGATTGCTCACCGCGCTGCCGATATTGTATTTTACCATCGCCGCGCCCGTCATTCTTTTGATTCCCGCCATGAAATCCAGCGTTGCGCGGCCCACGGCCTTTTCCGCCACGCGGTCAATCGTGCTGGTTTTCCCCGCAACGATATTGGTGTACTCGTCCAGCCACGTCACAAACGGCGCGGCTGCGCCCGACTGGCCCCACGGCAGGGAAGCGGCCGCCGCCTGTTTTTCCGTGTCCGACAGTTCGTTGTTTTGCAATATGCGCAGATAATCGCCGCGCACCGTGTCCGACGCGTTTTCAAGCCGGATATTTGCGCCAAGCGCGCGCAGCATCTGGATATCCCCCGTATGGTACACCACATGCGACGCCGCCGGCGCATACTGGGCCAGCCCCGCCATGGAATCCAGATACCCCTCAAACCCCGTGCGGCTGTTCTGGAAATTGGGCATATACCGTCTGCCGGGCTTGAAATCCTCCGTGCGCCCGGCAATCTCAAGGGGCAGCGCCGAATCCGTCAGCCGCCCAAAAAGCGCCTGCGCCTGCCCCAAAATCCCGCTTTTCTGCTGCAGCTGCCGCCCCAGCGTATGCGGCCGGTATCCGGCAATATGCCCGATGGGGTCATACCCGCCAAGCACATACACGTCCGACGCGTCCTGCCAGGTCTTTTCGTAATACGCGTCCAGCTTTTCCTTTGCATTTAAAATCTTGTCCACAGAAAAATCATGCAGCGTCTCAACCGCCTGCGGGTTGATCCATCCGGCCCCGCAAAGCGCTACGATATCCTGCACCCGTTCATTGTCCGTCACCTGCCGCGCCTGCGCGTAAAGCGGTTCCATGGCCGTTTCGTACGCCCGCACCGCCGCGCCAACCTGCGGCGGCAGTTTTGCCGCATCCGTTTCCTGCATCGCGCTGCGCGCGTCCATGCCGGCCTTTTGGATGGCCTTCATCGCGCGGGCCGTTTCGCGCTGCATCCGCCTTGCAATCTCGGCAAGCCTGCGCGTATCCTGCGCCGTCAGATCCGCCCCTGCAATCCGCTGCAAGTCCGCAGCCGTCATAAGCGTTTGGTGATCCTGCCGCAGGCCCGTATCTGAAATCAGCTGTTCCAGCGCCGATTCCGCAGCGTTTAACCGCATCGATGCAAACTGTGAAAGCGTTTGGTTCAAATCCGTCACCCGCAGCGCCTCGTTCGCGTCCACCATGCCGACCGTCGCCCGGTGGAAATCCCGGGTTCTTTGCGTGTTGCCAAACGTGCGCAAAAACACCTCGTCGCTGTTGCGAAACCAGTTCCCCGCGCTTTTCATCGCGCTTGTCGGTTCAAAGCGCAGCCCGTAGGTCAGCTCCTGCGCCTTTTCCAGCCGAGCGGAAGCAATCGCCCGGGCGTACGCGTCCGCCTGCTGCTTTGCCGTCCGGGCGTCGATCTGCATCTGAACCGCCGTCATGAACCGCCCGCCGTACTGGGACACGGCCAGAGCCGCGCTTTTCTGATCCCCCGGGTTTTTCACCAGCAGGTCAAACAATTCCCGCCCGGCATTGTCAAGACCCAGCACAGATTTGATTTTCTGCGCGGAAATGCGCGCATCCCGCGCTTTTTCCTTTGCCGCCTTTACCGCATCGATCGTCTGCTGATAGGGCTGCTCGTGAATCCGCCGGCGGAACTGCTCCGGCGTTTTCGCCCTGCCTTCCAAATCCGCGCTCTGCCAGCTTGCCGCCGTGTTCTGCACGGAAATATCCCCAGCCGTAAACGGCCGGTTCTGCGCATCATTTCCCCCGGTTTTGAGCATATTGGTATTGACAGCAGGTTCGGCAGATGCTAATCTGTTGTTGACGGAAATATCATCAGCCATCGACTGAGGCAATGACTGCCCATGCAAAAGAATCTGATGGGCGTTTTCGTCATGGGCCGGAGTGGCTGCGTACCCGGTTTCGGACGTTACGTAGGGGGGCCGTTTGGCTGCATCTGCGAGACGGAAGGCTCCGGCCTTTTCATTTGGATTTTTGCTCATATACGCGCTGACGATATATGCCGTTTTACTTTTGGTATCCGGCACAGCTTCAACAACATAATAGGTTCCGTTAACCGCTTTTTCATATACAACCGATTGGGCACGTTTTGGACGTCCATTCGGTTTTATTGTTGTATAAACCTCTGCAGGATCTCCTTCCTTCATGCTGTCATAATTATCCAAAACATACTGGATTCGGGCGATATCGTGAATATCCCGCATGGATCGGTCTTGTATCCCCTTTTCCCCATGTCGTTTCAAAATATGCTCAATGGTTTTCCGTTCAATCGCCGTCTGGAATCCGGTTGTGTCAACCCCTGTCAATGCTTTAATATCCGCAGATGCGCGGTCAGACATCGGATTCAGATTATACTTTTCCCGATAGCTGACCTGATCGTTCATCACATCCTGAACATACTGAACCAGACCGTCATCCACGCTGCTGCGATACGCGTCAATGACCGCCTGCTGCACCGGCGTATGGTTTTCCGGATTTGTATTTACGACGGTGCTTTCATTTGTCTGCTCCTGCCCGCCAAGATATTTCTGCGGATCCAGCAGGATATCCACCATTGGATCGATCTGCGCCTGCGGCTTTGCCGGTTCAAGCGCCTGCAAAAACGCCTCCGCATCCGATGCAATCCGATCCTGCGCAGCCGGCGCAGCGTCCGGCGTATACGCCGGCGTTTTTCCCTCCTGCTTTGTCAAATCCAGCGCCCGATCCAGCATCGGCGTCACGCCACCTGCGCGCTGCGTCTGATCGTACGCGTTATCCAGCATCGGCGTGTTATATTGCATTTCCCCATGGTTTGGGTTTGTCCAATACGCGCCTGCGCCCATCGTTGCGCCGGACAAAAACGCCGCGCCCGCAGTCATACCCAGCTGCTTCGCATAATCCTTGCGCGCACGCGCCTGGGCCTGCTCGGGCGTAAATCCCTGCGCAAGATAATCCATATAGGCGCTGCGATACGAGCCCTCGTCCCCGCGAACCAGCTGATCGACCATCGTATTGGCAAGGTCGGTAGCGATCTCTCCCGGAATCTCGTTCAATCCGTTTAAGATCGTCGAGCGAAGCAGTGTCGACGCTTCGCTGGTATTGATATTGGCAAGCCTTTCCAGATCCAGCGATTCAAAAAGCGATTCAAATGCGGTGGATGCAGCCGCCATCACATACGCCTGATCCTGCGTCGCCCCGGATTCAAGCGCTTCCCGGAACGTGTCGGTACCAGCGCCAACGCCAAGAAGCGGGCCGCCTGCCTTGCCAAATCCGCCGGAAAGGGCGCTGTCGGCGATGCTGACGCCCGTATCGTAAAGGAATTCGCCCGCTTGTTTGGCAAAATCGTTTTCAATTCCGCCAAACAGCCCTTCCTTTGCGCCGGCATGCGACGCGCCTTTTACCACGTTTGGCGTAAACCATACAGAATTCGGGTCTGCGTCCTTGCCGGCAGCTTTTGAACCCAGCATATATGCCGCGCCAAGCACGCGTGCAGGAGCACTCGCAATGCCCAATGCCGTCGCCGTAATCGGATGCTGCGCGGCATATTGGTACGTTTCCTGCGTTTCCCGCTGCACACGGCGCGCATTGGCGCGTTTTTCAATAAAATCATGATACGCCTGCGCCTTTTGCGCGTCCGTTTCAAGAAGCGCCAGATAGATCGCCAGTTCCGTATTCTCAACCGGGCCGTTAAAGCCAAGCAGGTTGTGATCCATGACCCCCTGCACCGAAATGGCCTTTTCGTCCTGCGGCATCCTGGAACGCTCCAGTCCGTCCAGCGTACGGCTCTGTTCCAGCTGATATTTTGCAAGCGCGTCTTTCGCTATGGCAGAAAAATCAGGGTCGTCAAGATAAGCCAGCCATGCCTGTTCTTCTCTGGCGTCTTCAATGCCGCTGATCTGCGCCGCCACCTGCGCATAGCGCGAACGAACCTTGTCAAGATCTACGCTTCCGGCTGCAACGCCGGGCGTTTCTCCCGGAATTGCCAGTTCGTAATATCTTTCCAGATCTTTTAATCCCTGCGCTTCCTTTTTGAGCGCGTCGAGCTGTTCGTCCGTTGCCGTATCATACAGGATTGCATTTTCACGGTTCGTCTTTTCACCCAGCAAATACCCGGTAAGCGCCCGCGCGTCCTTCATCGTTTCCATAGCGGCCAAGGGACGGCTGCCGCCCGGAATTGTGTTCCATGCGCTGGGATAAGGCAAAATTCCCGTTTCGCCCAGCTGTTTTAAGGTTGCTTCCGACTTAACCTGTTCAGACTTCGTCTTAAGCGTATCATACAGCACAAGATCGCCTGAACCAATCGCGTCCAGACTCATATCCTCAAGCGTTCCGGCAATTTCATCCGCAGACGCGCCGCCGTTAAGCTGCTGGTACAGCTTTCGTTTCTGCGCGCTGCTCATGCCGGAAACAGGCGAATTCAAATATTGCTCGATGACTTCCGTTACCTGGCGATCTGCTGCGACATTTTTCGCCCGATCCGCCGCGCGCTGCGTATTGGCTCTGGCCGTATCGCTGGCAGATTCCATCGCAGCGGCATTTTTCGCCGCTTCCTGTGCGTCATTTTCCTTGACCTGCGCAATATTGCGCCCCAGCGCGAGCGCCGGATTTTCGCCCGTTTTGCGGCTCTCAAGCAATTCCCTGGGCGAAAGCAGCTTTTCCCCCTGCTTTTCCCCGCTTAAAACGGATACCGCGCTGCTGCGGCTTTGAATCGGCACAAACGCCGGTTCTTCCTCCTGCTGCGGCTCGTCTGATGAGATCTGTTCCTCAAGCGGCAGTTCCTGCTCCAAAACGGTTTCCACAGCGCTTGANNTTGGCCGTGTTTGAAGTCGTCCCGCCGGGCGTGCCGCCCTTTGTCGCCGCTACGCCGGAGGTGTTGCCGGGCGCCGAGCCGGGCGCGCGCATCGCACCCATTCCGACTGCGGCCTTCTTCACCGCGCTGGTATTTTTCTGCTGAAGCGCACGGTTTTTCGCCCGGTCGTTTTTTCTGGCCTCGTTATCATAAATGGAACCCATAAATGCTCCTTTCAGTCGTTTTTCGCGGACAAACAAGCTTGCCGCGAGCAGCATCCCGTCTGCGCGCCAGGTCTGACGCTGGACGGGATACCGGAAGCGAACCCTTGCGGGTTCGCACCCCAAACGCGCGTACACGCCGCGCGTTTGGTTTCTTCCGGAGGGGCGGCGTGTACGCCCATCCGGCATGCAAAGCCGTCAGGCTTTGCTTCCTCTCCCTTTTCCAAGCGTCAGCATTGGCGCGCCGGAAAAGGGGTAAACCCGGTCAAAACCTGTTTTGACCGGAAAGCGGCAAGCCTGCTTTGACCGGAAGCGCAGCGCGCTATGCGTTTTGCATGTTGAAAGCGTCAATTTCCCGCTGATACTGCTGTTCGTTGAGCTGCATCTGCAAATTGATCAGCGCTTCGGCCTGGCTTGCCGCCAGATCCGCCGCGTCGTACATCCCCTGCGCGCGCAGGGCGTTGATGTCCTGCGCAACCTGCTGGGCCGCCTGCTGGCGCGCAATCTGCACAGACAAAAGGTTCGACCGCAGCGCGTTGTCCTGCGCCACGCGGCTGGTTTCGCTCATGCCGCTGGTGGGGCTTTGATACAACCCACCCGCAAGCCCCTGCGCGGCCAACGCTTCGTTGTTGCCGATTGCCGAAATGCGCGCATTGGCGTACGCGTCCCGCGCCGCCTGATCGTACTGCTGCCCGATCAGCGCGTTTTGCCCGTCGTACATCCGCAGCATCTGTTCCAGCGCCGCCGCCCGGGCCTGTGCCTGCGCGTCGTACGCCTCCTTCATCGCGTCCACATACCCCTGATTGGTCGCGTTAAGTACGTTGCCGTCTGATCCCTGCTGGTCATGCTGCCCCCAGATATCCGCGGGCCGCGTCTGATTCCATTGGCTCCACCACGCCAGCGGGTTCCCGCCAGACCCGGAACCCGCCCCGGTGTTCTGATATACCGTGCCGCCGCCCGTGCTCGTCTGTTCAAACGCGCCCTGTTCTTCCCGGTCGCGTGCCACGTCCTCATATCCCCAAGTCGTGCCCACCTTGCCGCCCTGCAAATGCTCCGGCACCGGAACGCGATGGGAGGCCGTCGTTTGGTTCGTTTGCGCCGTGCCGCCGCTGGACGCCCCGGAATACGCCGCAGGATTCGGCGCAGCAGGCGGCTTTTGCGGGGACGGCGCA
>DCTY01000040.1:0-5652 GCA_002329335.1 Christensenella sp. UBA1428 | reverse complement strand
CGCCGAGCCGGGCGCGCGCATCGCCCCCATTCCGACGGCGGCTTTTTTGTTATCAACATCGTAAATGGAACTCATCCTTGCTCCTTTCAGTCGCTTTCACATACACGCCGCGCGTTTGGTTTCTTCCGCAGGGGCGGCGTGTACGCCCCTGCGATATGCAAAGCCGACAGGCTTTGTTTCCGCTCCCTTTTCCAAGCGTCGGCATCGGCGCGCCGGAAAAGGGGCAAACCCGGTCAAAGCCTGCTTTGACCGGAAGCGCAGCGCGCTAATAAACATCCTCAACCGCCGCCAAATACGGCTTTGCATACTGCGCCGCGCGCTGGCTGTATTCGGCGTTGAAATAGCTGGCCATGGTCGTGTCGTCCTCCAGCATCAGCTTTGCCGCAAGCCCATAGGGCAAAACCGACGTGCAGATCTTATCCTCCAGCGGCACATCCGCGCTCATCTGCCCAAACGGCGGGACGGACAAAACCGGATCCCTGCCCGCCCTTTGCGCAATGGAATTGCTCACGTCCAAAACCTCGTTTGCCATCACCCCCAGCATCCCGAGGATCGTCGAATCCTCATAATCCGCGTCGTCCTTCGTCATGTTCATCAGCGCCAGCGCATACTCATATATTTTCTGACAGGTCAATTTCATCCCCCATTTTAAAAAAGGGCGGCGCAAAAGCCGCCCCTGGATCATTTAGGAATTCGCCTTTTCCGCAACGTCGCTGGTCAGGCTGCCGGCCTTATAGGCAACCGCCTTGATCGTCTCGCCCGCTGCCATCGCAACGGCGGACGCGTACACCTGCGCGCTGTCGGAGTACCGCGGATCGGAACCGTCGAGCGTATAGAGGATCTTGTCCGCGCCCGTGCTGGCAACGGTCGCGCTGTTAGACGAAATCGTAATGGTCGGCGCCGCCTGCTTGCTGCCGGATGCGCCGCTGACATAGATGCCGTCCGCCTTTGCGCCCAGCACGAAAGCGTCCCACATGAAACGCCCTTCCAGCAGATCGCCGTTCAGACCGGGAGGATCCTTGTGGATCTTGGTGTCGTTGAGCTTCCACGGCGCGGTAAAACTCTTGTTCAGCACGATCATGAAGTTGACGTTATCCGCAACGTAGCTGTCGGGGATCTTGACCACACGGCAGTTCATGAATTCGCCCACCTGACCCTTCACCAGGCTGGTCTTGCCCAGATGGTCGTTGCCGATAAACTCGGGAGACAGGCGCAGCATGTTGTACTTGGTCGACGGGATCAGAATGATCCGGCCGGTCTGCGGCACAAACTTGTTGTCCTGCGCGGTCAGCGCGCCCGCAATCGTTTCGGCGATATTGCTCTTGGTAAGCGCCGCGGAAGCCGCCGCAGAAAGGCCGGCGTTCACAACCAGCTTACCCAGCACATACTTGTCGTACTCCGGAATGACCCGCTCGTCGATCTGCAAACGCAGCATGCGCGCCGCGCCCTTGATGTTGAGCTGTTCCATGTTGTTGCCCTTGTCAATGGTCAGCGCAAAACCCTTGTCCTGCGTCATGGTCAGCTCCTGCAGGGTATCCTGCATTTCCACAGGGGTACCGTAGCGGTTTGCGCCGCTGCGGGTGTAATCACCCAGCGGGATCGTTACGGGCGTATAAATCTTGACGGTTTTCACGCCCTCAAACGAATAATCGTTGTTGCCCATGCCCTTCATGATGGATGCCTGGGTAAAATAGGTCAGAATTTTGTCACTGTATTTGGCTGCAAGGTTAATTGCCATTTATTGCTCCTTTCGATTTCAGCCTTTCATGAAGGCTTCCCATACTTCGTCTACTTCTTCCCTGGGCGGCGCGCTTTGCGCGACAGAACCAACCGCTTTTGCGGCGTTCGCCTTCCCGCTCTCCTGCGCGGCAAGCTGCGCTTTGAGCTGGTCGATCTGCGCCTGCAACGCTTTGTTCTGATGCGCCGTGTACGCGCTTTCCATGTCCTGCCCCCTGGAAACAGCTTCCAAAACCTCCCGGGGCACGTCCTTCGGGTTTAAATCCGCATGCCGGGTGAAAAATTCCCGCAGCATCTGCTGGCGCGAAATCTGCGCCTGCTGGCTGCTGATCTGGTCTTTGAGCCGGCTCAGCTCCGCCTGCGCTTTTTGCTGCTCCTTTCTCGCCGCAAGCACCTGCGCCGCCGCCTGCTCCGTCATGCCCTGCGCGGTCAGGTCGCGAATCTGCTTTTGCTCCATCGCCCCTTCCACCTCGGCCATGTACTGCTCCGGCGTCTTGCCGCTGGCCCCGGCCAGCCTGTTTAAAAACGCGCGTTCCGGGACATGCGCCAGCGCATGGTCATAGTTCATGCCCTTTTGAATCAGGGTCACGGCTTGATCCATCGGCACGTCCACGTCCTGCCCGTTATAGCGCACCCGAACCGTCTGCGCCTGCTGCGGCTGCTCCGGCGGCGTTTCAGATTCCAAAGGCGCTTGCGTCTCCTGCTGCTGTGCGGCCTCTTCGACCGGTTCTGCCTGCTCCTGGCGCTGCGGCTCCTGCTGATCCGTGGTTTCCGGATCAAACATGTCCTCGCCTGCCCAGAAATCGTCCTGTTCCATTGCCTGCTCCATGCCCGGACTGGTTTGCTCCTGCATGCTGTCGCTCCTTTCAGTCGCTTCCGGTCAAAACAGGTTTTCATCCGTTTGACGGCAAAGCCGTCAAGCCGGGAGTTAAGCCTGTATGGCCTTATTGTAAACGGCTGGTTTTGCCGTTTGTTTCTGTTAATTGATTACATGCTCAATGGTTCTGCGTCTCGCCCTGCGAACGTTTTTTGCCGTTGTTTTGGGCTTTTGCAATGCCGCCTTGACCGCCGCCCTGAAATAATCCATGCCGTAGCGGTCGCCAAACAGGGTAAACCAGTGCAGCACATCGGCGTGATTGGTCGCCCGCTCAATGGCGAACAGTTCCGCGTGACAAAGCACATGCTCCGGCATGATGCCTGATTCCCGGCACATGTATGCCGCGCAGTCCACCGCGTTTGCCCACCGCTTTTTAAAATCGGTCAGCACCCGCGCGTCCTTTGGGTTGTACTGCTCTAAATTGATCCGCGTGTGCGCATCGTCGGCGTACCGGATAAACGGCGGTTCGCAGATCTCAAAGCCAACGCAAAGCCCGTTGCCCCTGCTGCCCACATGCCAGCCCTTGTAATCCAGCGGCAGTGTCAGCGTCCATCCCTCGTCGTCCACCATCGCATGACAGCTCAGCTTGACGCCCGGATTGTTCCATGCATTAAACAGCACCGTCCGATTCGTCACCCCCGACCCCGTGGAATGCACTGCCACGTATACCGGCCGGATACGCTGCGGACTGGTATATGTTTTGTTCCTTTCCAGATACCGGATTTCCATATTTCCCCTCCATGATTCGAAGCAATCCGCTGACCACCAGCTCGCACGGCACGGCCAGCGAAAAACCGTAGGCCATCGCGTCCGGAATCCACTGGTACATAAACGCCAGCACGAACAGCGCAATGTTGCCCGCCACCGTCAGCACCAGTACGCCCAGTACCAGCCGTTTTAAGAATCTCATTTTTTCAGCCCGTACACCGCCGCTTCAATCGCCGCGTCTACCGTGTCCTCGTCAAACACGATCCCGCGCTCTTCCAACCAGCGGACCACATACTTCTTTTTTTCCGCGCCGTTTCCGGCTGCGAAAATCTGTTCCGCTGCGGCAACTGCAATCCTGACCCATGCGCCCAGCTGCTCCTGCTGCGCCGTTGTCGTCTTTGCCTTCACCCACGGCACCAGCACACTGGTCACCAACGCGCCGCACAGGGCAATCAGCGCCAAAATAATCTGAGTTACATCAAACGTCATGGCTTGTCCCTCCATTTTCTACAATCAGTTCCCGTTCGAATTTCTTGAAACTGCGCATCGCATTTTTGTACTGCTCCACGCCTTCTTCGACTTCTCCGTTGGGGCGCCCGTTTTTCATCGCCATCGCTACCGCATAGGACAGCTTTGCCGTTGCCAGCATCAAGTCCAGCTGCACCTGCTCGCTGTGCTTTTTCATGTCTTCCAGAAGCTGCGCCTTTGCGTCGCGCTTGCTCTGTCTGCGGCTAAAGATCATCATGATCACGCTCACGCACAGCGACGGCAGCGCCGCGCTTAAAAACAATTCCAGCGTCATGCGCCTGCCTCCGTCCAGCCGTACACGCCAGGTTCCCATACATTGCCGTCCAAGTCGCTTGTCCAGCGTTTTTCATTGTGCGAAACGCAAGCGCCAGCTTGATACGCGTCATGCGCCCCGGACGGCTGTACCCACGCCGGATACCGGTACACGTCCAATTCCGCTTTTAAAACCTCGATGCGCTCGTCCTGCGTCAGTTCACGGTCTTTCGCCACCCAGCCAAGCACGCCGTCCACATACTGCAATTCCCATGACTTGCCGACCCCCGCATCCTCCTGTGGATATAATGGCACGCTTGAATCTTCAACTTGCGATAATGCGTATCTCGCACCATCATTTTCAACAGCGATCGTTGAAAAAACGGAACCGTCCTTTAAGATAAAAAGCATCATTTGAAGCACCACCCCCGTTTAAGTTTTGTAATACAGCGTATAGGCAGAACCTGGACGAAAACGATTGTTTACCCCAGTGACCTGAATGCTAAAATTCGCGCTGGCATATGTCGCTGTCACAGCAGAAACACCGACAGCTACGCTGCTGGATGATGCCTTAACCAGCTCCGCCGTGTTGCTTAAAGACGAACCATAGATAACGTAGTACCCGTTGCCTCCTGTGTCCCATTCAGTTTCATTCATACAGATTGCCCACTCTCGGGGTTGCCCGGTAATACCTGCAAATGTGATGGTGGATGATACAGTTTCAGGTATTACCGTGGCCTGTTTGACTGTTTCGTCCGGAACCGGCATTCCCCTGATGGCCTGAGCCATCGCGCCCGGCAGCAAAAGCGCCGTATCGCCCGTTTTTTCGCGAATCGCGTTTGCTATGGCTGTAAGCGTGCTATGGCCAATCCACCCTTTTTCCGCCATTAAAACATCACCGCCTCATAATCCGCCACCGCTGCAATCTGCAAAGCGATATACTCTTTCAGCTCTACCCCGATCGGATGCACATGGTCCGCCCTGGATACTTCTTCGGCCGTCCCCGCGCTGCCCGTATCCGACGGCGCTGCTGGAATGCCCGTCCCAAAATTCCGGTTGTGCGCCGTGTTTTTCGTCTCGGCCTGCAATGCGCCGTTTTCCCCCGTCACCACCACGCGTCCCGAAGACGCGCCGATTTTGCCGTCGGACGTCAGGCTCCCATGGGCATGGCCGCCGTTTAGCTTGCCCTGCACCGCCGCCGTCAGCTTGCTTTCCCCGACCTGACCATCGCCGATCTTCTCCCCCGTCAGGCTCCCGTCCGGGATCGTCCCGGTCACCGCCGCGTCCAGCATATCCTTCAGCGCCGCAATCGCCGCCTGCACCGTATCGGCGTTGATCCCGTCCCCCGCGCTGTATCCGATCTGATCCGCCGCCGTCGCCGCTTTCAGCTCGTCCACCAGCGCGTTAAACGCCTCCATGATCTGCGTGGGGTTTGCGTCAAAATATGCCTTGAGCCAATCCGCCTGCCCCGTCACCCGGTCCGGCAAGCTGGCAATCAGACTACCAAGCTGCTCAATCTTTGTAAAAGCCATAAACGCTCCTTTCAGTCG
>DCTY01000044.1 GCA_002329335.1 Christensenella sp. UBA1428 | reverse complement strand
ACACATCATTGTAACACCTACAAATTTCATTTGCCTTAAAGAATTCAAAAAGCGGCCGCTTTTGTTCTTGCCACTTTGACGCTGGTCGTGTATACTATATCTGTTTGTATTGTACCAATATGAACAAAAAACCCGACCTGGAAAGCGAGTTATCGATCATATGGGTGTTGAAAAAATACGAGTGATCGGCGGCAGGCCGCTGCGCGGCGAGGTAAACATATACGGTGGAAAAAACGCTGCGCTGGCAGTGATTCCCGCTGCGCTGCTGACCGATGACGTGTGCGTCATCGAAAATGTACCGAATATGGACGATATCCGCATTATCAAGCTGATGCTTCAGGAACTTGGCGCGGACGTCGTGCTGAAAGATAATGTGATGACGGTTTGCGCTGCGGGCGTGCGTGATAAGCAGCCCAGCGCGCAGCTGGCAAAAATGATCCGCGGCAGCTTTTATTTCCTTGGCGCGCTGTTGGGACGGCGCGGCTATGCCAGCGTCGCCATGCCCGGCGGCTGCAAAATCGGCGAGCGCAAGATCGACCAGCATGTCAAGGGCTTTGAGGCGCTGGGCGCTGTTGTGCAGGAGGACGCCGAGGCGGTTCATGCCCGCGCCGACAAGCTGGTTGGCACGGAAATCTATCTGGATATGCCCAGCGTGGGCGCGACGGTGAACCTGATGCTGGCGGCGGCGACGGCACAGGGCAATACGGAAATCATCAACGCGGCCAAGGAGCCGCATATTGTCGATCTGGCCAATATGCTCAACAGCATGGGGGCGCGCGTGCGCGGCGCAGGGACGGATATCATCAGGATCCGGGGCACGAACCATCTGCATGGCTGCAATTATTCGGTGATCCCCGACCAGATTGAAACGGGCACCTATATGATCGCGGCGGCCGGCGCAGGCGGCGATATTACCATCCATGGCGCAATTCCGGTGCATTTGGACGCGCTGAGCGCAAAGCTGCTGGAAATGGGCGTGCGCGTGTACGAGGGCGATGATATGATCCGTGTGGTTTCGCAGGGCCGTTTGCGTGCGGTGAGCGTGCAGACCATGCCGTATCCCGGTTTCCCCACTGACCTTCAGCAGCCGCTGTCGGCGCTGCTGACTACGGCGCAGGGCGTGTCGGAAATCAACGAAACGATTTTTGACAATCGTCACTGCCACATTGCAGAGCTGATCAAAATGGGCGCGAACGCGACGGTTCAGGGACGGGTTGCCACTATTACCGGCGTGGAGTCGCTTCATGGCGCAGATGTTGTGGCGACGGATCTGCGCGCCGGCGCGGCGATGGTGATCGCAGGGCTTATGGCAAAAGGGGAAACGACCATCGGCAACGTTCATTATATTGACCGCGGCTATGAGCGTTTTGAGGAAAAGCTGCGCGCGCTTGGCGCGGATATCTGCAGAATCCATGAATAAGCCCATTTTTCCGGTATTTCGGGAGAATTCGAAAAAAATTGAAAAAACGATAAAAAACACTTGCATTTTTCCCTGGTATCGTGTATAATACATATCGCTGTCAGGGAATGTTTCGCTGATGTAGCTCAGTAGGTAGAGCACTTCCTTGGTAAGGNNACCGCAGAGGATATCCTCTGCGGTCTTTTTGTATCTGCGCCGTGTTTAAGCAGCGGCGCGCGGCTTTTGCAATCGGCGCAGGCTGCGGCAAAACCGTATCCCTGCGGTTTGATAAAACAGAAAAGCAGGGAGGGGAAACGTATATGAAAAAACTCATTGTGATCATCGGGGCAAACGGCGTGGGAAAAACGACAACGGCTCAGGTCCTGCTGCAAAAATTATCAAAATGCGCTTATGTAGACGCGGACTGGTGCAGGGCGATGCATCCTTTTGCCTTTACCGAGGCTACAAAAACGGCAGCAACGAACAATATTTATTGCTTGCTTAAGAATTATCTGCTTTGCCAGGACATCGAATATGTGATTTTTCCCTATGGATTTCATGGGGAGCGCAAGGAGATTTTTGAAAAAGTGATGGGGCGGCTGAAAGAAGAGCAGATTGCATTTGAACGCTGTACGGTTGTGTTGAAATGCAGCAGAGAAGAAAATATCAAAAGAGCGGTGAGGGACGGCAGGGATCCGCAGCGGATAAAAAGGGGGATGGAAAACACCTTTGCGTTTTATGACGCATATCCCTGTCCAATCGTGGATACGACGGATTTATGTCCCGACCAGGCAGCGGAAAAAATAATGGAAATTTTCAATTTGCCGTAAAAGAGAGAACTCTTTGCGCATGGCCAAGCCCTTCGGATCGTTTTTTGCCGCGGATGCGGATCGATCTGATCTGCGGCCGCGCATGCGCCGGGGAAATGCTTCTGCGATGCTGATCGGAAAAGGGCCCGCAATATGGCGGATTTGGTTAAGCGCAGATTGGCAAATTGCAAGGATGACGTTCACCGGCCGGTTAAGCGTTGGCGCGCACCCACAAAAGGTGCGCGCCAACATTTGTTTTTAGGACGGTTTTGCCTGTCAGATTACAGGAACAGGGAGCAGGTCAAAAACAGCGTGGACATCAAAGAGGCAACCAGGGAAACCACGGTGATCTGCGTGTTG
>DCTY01000071.1 GCA_002329335.1 Christensenella sp. UBA1428 | reverse complement strand
GTGACGCTGCGCGAAACGCTGGACAACGACGCGTTTTTTGCGCACAAGTCCGGGCTTGCAGCTGCAATCGGCAAGGATATCGCCGGGCAGGTGGTGCTGTGCGATCTGGCGAAAATGCCCCATGTGCTGATCGCAGGCGCAACCGGCAGCGGTAAATCCGTGTGCATCAATACGATCATTGCGTCCATTTTGTATAAATCCTCGCCGGATGAGGTGAAATTCATCATGGTGGACCCGAAGGTCGTGGAATTGAACGTATACAACGGCATCCCGCATCTGCTGATCCCGGTGGTGACGGATCCCAAAAAGGCTTCCGGCGCGCTGGGCTGGGCGGTACAGGAGATGACGAACCGCTATAAAAAGTTTGCGGACATGCATGTAAAGGATATCACCAGCTATAACGCCCATGCGCAGAAAGAGGGGCTTAAGCCGCTGCCGAAGATTGTCATCATCATCGACGAGCTGGCCGACCTGATGGCGGTTGCACCGGGCGAAGTGGAAGAGCGCGTGCAGCGCCTGGCGCAGCTGGCGCGCGCAGCCGGGATGCATCTGGTCATTGCCACCCAGCGGCCCAGCGTCAACGTCATTACCGGCGTGATCAAGGCCAATATTCCTTCGCGCATCGCCTTTGCCGTCGCCTCTCAGGTGGATAGCCGCACGATTCTGGACATGGCGGGCGCGGAAAAACTGCTCGGCCGCGGCGATATGCTGTATTATCCGGCGGGGCTGAATAAGCCCGTGCGTGTGCAGGGCGCGTTTATTTCCGAAGACGAGGTCGAAGCGCTGGTAGAATACATCAAAAACGGCGAAGAGGCACAGTACAACAGCGAAATCATCGATTCGATCGAGCAAAGCGACGAGGCGCGGGCACAGGATCAGGTTGAAAGCGACGTGGATCCTGTTTTGCGCGATGCGATTGCGCTGGCGGTCGGCGCCGGCGAGGTCAGCATCTCCATGCTTCAGCGCAAGCTGGGCGTCGGCTATCCGCGGGCGGGTAAACTGATTGACGCGATGGAAAAGCGCGGCTATATTTCAGGCCACGAGGGGTCCAAGCCCCGCCGCGTGCTGATTTCCCGGGAGGAGTTTGAACGGACTTTCGGCGAGTCGGCCGATCTTTAGCGGCAGCACACGGCCTGGCGCGATTTACCGGGCCTGAACATAAAAAGCACTGCCGCATCAGCGGCGCATTAAAGGAGTATTGCCATGGCCACAACCGTTGCCCTGATTTCACTGGGCTGCGCAAAAAACCAGGTGGACGCCGAGTCCATGCTGGGTCAGCTGGCGCAAAAGGGTTATCAGCTGACCGATGATCCCGCACAGGCGCAGGTGATTATCGTCAATACCTGCGGATTTATTACCAGCGCCAAGGAGGAGTCGATTGAGACGATTCTGGATATGGCGCGTTATAAAGAGGAAGGCGTCTGCAGGGCGCTGATCGTGACCGGTTGTCTGGCGCAGCGCTATGCCGCGCAGCTGGAGGCGGAAATGCCGGAAGCGGACGCGATTTTGGGCATCGGTCATATTGACGAGCTGGAAGCGGTGATCCATGCGGTACTTGAAGGCGAACGGGTGACAAAAAACAGCCGGCCGTACGCTTTTCCGGCAGCGCCGCGCGTGCTGTCTACTGCGCCGCGCCATGCCTATTTAAAGATTGCGGACGGATGTGACAACCGGTGCAGCTACTGCGCCATTCCGCTGATCCGCGGCGGCTTTGTCAGCAGGCCGATTGACGATCTGCTCCGGGAGGCGCGCGTGCTGGCGGATCAGGGTATCAGCGAGATCATTCCCATCGCGCAGGATACCACGCGCTATGGGCTGGATCTGTACGGAAAGCCCCGGCTGATCGATTTGATGGAGGGGTTAAGCGAAATCGAGGGCGTCAAATGGATCCGTCCGCTGTATTTGTACCCGGATCTGGTTTCCATGACGCTTATTGACGCCATGGCGCAGATGCAGAAGGTCTGCAATTATCTGGATTTGCCCATTCAGCACATTGACGATACGATCCTGCGCGCCATGCACCGGCGCGGCGACGGCGCGCTGATCAAAGACGTCATTGAAAAAACCCGCGCTGCGGGCGATTTTGCGCTGCGTACCACGCTGATCTGCGGATTTCCCGGGGAAACCAGGGCGCAGTTTGACGCGCTTTGCCAGTTTATCACCGAGTATCCCTTTGACCGGCTGGGCGCCTTTGCCTATTCCCAGGAGGAGGATACGCCGGCGGCGCAGATGGACGGACAGATCAGGCAGGGCGTGAAAAATGCCCGTGTGAATAAAATCATGGCGCTTCAGCGGAAAATTTCCCACGAACTTTTGCAAAAACGCGTGGGCAGAGAATATGAAGTGATCCTCGAGGGGCGCAATCCGCAGGGGCTGCTGGTTGGCCGCAGCATGTATGAGGCTCCGGATGTCGACGGCGCCATCCTGGTGCGCGGCGACGCGCCGCTGGGGCAGTATGCCCGCGTGCGCATCACCCAGGCGCAGGATTACGACCTGATGGGGGTGATCGTATGACGCTGGCAAACAAGCTGACCCTTGGCCGGATGGCGTTGGTGCCCGTGATGCTGGCGGTATATTACATGCGGTTTCCGGGCGCGCATCTTGTGGCCTGCGCGCTGTTTATCCTTGCGGCGCTGACGGATCTGATCGACGGACATATTGCCCGGTCGCGCGGACAAATTACCGATTTTGGCAAGTTTATGGACCCGATTGCCGACAAGCTGCTGGTGGTCGGGATGCTCATCGCTCTGTGCGGGGACGGAAAAGTACATCCGATGATCGTTTTTGTGATCATCGCGCGGGAATTTGCCGTCAGCGGTGTGCGCCTGGTCGCCGCGTCCGGCAACGCCCATCGTGTGATTGCCGCATCCTGGCTGGGGAAAGTCAAAACAAATGTACAGATTGCGGCGGTTATCCTGCTTTTGCTGGACAATTGGCCCTTTGCCTATCTGGGAATTGCCATGGATCAGATCGCCGTATGGACGGCGCTGGTGTTCACCGCCTGGTCCGGAGTGGACTATATTGTGAAAAATTGGCAGTTTATCGGAGAAAATCGATAAAAGGAGAACCTATGAAAGCGGAATTGATTTCTGTAGGCACCGAGCTGCTGCTGGGGCAGATTCTAAATACCAACGCGCAATTTCTGTCGCGCCGTCTTTCGCTCATTGGGGTGGATGTGTATCACCAGATCACGGTGGGCGACAATCCCCAGCGGCTTGAAGACGCGCTGGCGGAGGCGTTTTCCCGCAGCGAGCTGGTGATTTTAACCGGCGGTCTGGGGCCGACGGCCGACGATCTGACCAAGGAAACCGTCGCGGCGTATTTTGGCCTTGAGATGCGGGAGGATCCCCAGAGCCGGGCGGATTTGGAGGCTTGGTTTTCAAAAAGCGGCCGGGAAATGACGCCCAATAACCTTAAGCAGGCGGCGTTTCCGGTCGGCAGCCATATTTTGCCCAACGCCCGCGGCACTGCGCCGGGCTGCATTGTGGAAAAAGACGGGAAGATTGCCGCCGTGCTGCCGGGCCCGCCTTATGAAATGAGCCAGATGTATGAAAAATATGTCGAGCCCTTTTTGAAGCAGCGCTGTCTTGCCGGGATTCATTCGCGCGTGCTGCGCCTTTTCGGCATCGGCGAGAGCTCCTGTGAATACCAGCTGCGCGATTTGATGCAAAGCGCCAACCCCACCGTTGCGCCCTATGCGGGCTTTGGCGAGGTTACGCTGCGGCTGACGGTCAAATGCGAAAACGACGAGGATCCCGGAAGCTGGCTGGATCCGCTGGAACAGGAAATCCGCAGCCGCGTGGGGCAATACGTCTACGCGGTCGGGGAGGAAAAGCTTCAGGCGGTCGTGGCGCGGCTTTTATGCGAAAAGGAAAAGACGCTGGCGGTGGCCGAATCGCTTACCGGCGGGATGATCTGCGCGCAGCTGGTGGAATGTCCCGGCGTATCGGCTGCGCTGCTGGAAGGCTGCGTCGCTTACAGCAACGAGGCCAAAATGCGTACACTGGGCGTACGGGAGGAGACGCTGCGCGCTCATGGCGCGGTATCGCAGCAGACGGCGCTTGAAATGGCCGAGGGCATCCGCCGGCATGCCGGCGCGGATTTCGGCCTTGCCACCACGGGCATCGCGGGTCCCGGCGGCGCGACGGCGGAAAAACCCGTGGGCCTGGTATACATCGCCTGCGCCTGGCAGGGCGGACAGACGGCAATGGAACTGCGCCTGCGCGGCGACCGCGAGCGGATTCGCACGCTGGCGGCCTTAAACGCGCTGCACTTGCTGCGCCGGCAGCTGATCACGGAGGAATGACCATGCTTTCACAGAAAATTGAGCGCCTTTTGGATCAGGTGAGCAAGCCTGCGCGTTACAGCGGCGGCGAGCTTAACACCGTTGTGAAGGATCCGGGCGCCGTCCAGGCGCGCTTTGCCTTTTGCTTCCCGGACGCCTATGAAGTGGGTATGAGCCACCTGGGCATTAAAATCCTTTATCATGCGATCAACCAGCGGCCCGAGTATGCCTGCGAACGCGTGTTTGCGCCATGGCCGGATATGGAAGCGCTGATGCGGGAAAACGATGTGCCGCTTTTTTCGCTGGAGACCCGCTGCCCGGTTCGGGAATTTGATTTTGTTGGTTTTACGCTCCAGTACGAAATGAGCTATACCAATATCCTCAATATGCTGGATCTGGCGGGTATCCCGCTTTTGAGCGCCGACCGTACGGAAGGCCCCTTTGTGGTGGCCGGCGGCCCCTGCGCCTGCAATCCGGAGACCCTGGCGGATTTTATCGATGTGTTTATGATCGGCGACGGCGAGGAAATCATCACCCAGCTGATGGATTTGTATTGTGACTGGCGCAAAAGCGGCGAACCGCGCGAGGCGTTTTTGCTGCGCTGCGCCAGGACGCGGGGCTTGTATGTGCCGCGGTTTTATGCGCCTTCGGAACAATTCGGCGCGGTAACGCCGCTGCGGGACGATGTGCCGAAGGTGATTGACAAATGCATGATTGAAAATTTGTCCGACGCCAGCTTTCCGGACCGGTTCTTTGTGCCTTTCACGGAAACCGTTTTTGATCGTGTGATGCTGGAAATCGCCCGGGGCTGTACGCGCGGATGCCGCTTTTGCCAGGCCGGTTATATCTATCGCCCGGTGCGTGAACGCAGCGTGGAGCGGCTTTTGGAGCAGACGCAGTCCATTTTGCGCGCTACCGGCTATGAGGAGGTTTCCCTGTCCTCGCTTTCCAGCGGCGACTATTCGCAGCTGACGCAGCTGACGCATGAGCTGGTGCGCCGTTACCGCGACGACCACGTCAATATTACGCTGCCGTCGCTGCGGATCGATTCGATCGTCAAGGACGCGCTTTTGGATGTGGGCGCCGTGCGCAAAAGCAGTCTGACCTTCGCGCCGGAGGCCGGTACGCAGCGGCTTCGCGATGTGATCAACAAAGGCGTGACACAGGACGACCTGATCCGCAGCGTGGGCGATGCTTTTGAGGCGGGGTATACCAACGTCAAGCTCTATTTTATGATCGGTTTGCCGACCGAAACCGACGAGGATCTGCTGGGCATTGCGCAGCTGGCCAAGGCTGTGCGCGAACGGTATTATCAGATGCCCAAGGAACAGCGGCCTGCGCCCCCGCGCGTCGGGGCCAGCGCCTCGACGTTTGTGCCAAAGCCGCATACCGCCTTTCAGTGGGAACCGCAGGCGACGCTGGAACAGATCCTTGAAAAACAGCAGTTTTTGCGCCAGGCGATGCGCATCAAGGGCGTGGACTTTAACTGGCACGAGCCGTATACCAGCTTTATGGAAGCGGCGTTTTCAAGAGGCGACCGTCATCTGTGCAAGGTGCTGCTGCGCGCCTGGCAGCGCGGATGCAAGTTCGACGGCTGGAGCGAGTTTTTTCACTATGACGCCTGGCTGGCGGCCTTTGCTGACTGCGGCATCGATCCGGCGGATTATGCCTGCAGGCGCATCGACGTGGGCGCGCCGCTGCCGTGGGATCATATCAACCATGGCGTGTCCAAGGCGTTTTTGCGCGATGAGTACGAAAAAGCGCTGCGCGGAGAAACGACGGGCGATTGCCGCGGCGGATGCAAGGCGTGCGGCGTGCAGAAATTGTGCAAGGGGGTATGCCCGACATGCGCGTAATTTTGCAGTTTGAAAAGACAGGATCGGCAAAATACATCTCTCATCTGGATGTGCTGCGGGCAATGCAGCGGGCGCTCAGACGCGCGCGGGTGCCTGTGGCGTATTCCCAGGGGTTTAATCCGCACATGCAGCTGTCCTTTGCCACGGCGCTTTCGCTCGGACAGCAGAGCAGGGCGGAGCTTCTGGACATGAAACTGACGCGAATGGTGGATTTGCCGCAGATGTTAAAGGATTTGAACGCAGCGTTCCCGACGGGGTTTTATGCGCCGCGCGCCAGGGCGGCCGACGATGGGGAGCCGAAGCTGACCAAGAGGATGAAATGGGCGTCCTACCGCATTGTGACCGAGCAGCCCTGCGGCGCTCAGGCGGCGGCGTTTTTGCAAAAAGAGCGGTGCGTCGTGGAAAAACGCGGAAAAAAAGGCGTTCGGGAGGTTGATATCCGGCCGATGGTGCGCAGTCTTGTCTGGGACGAGTCTGACGGCGCGCTTACAGCGGTGCTGACCTGCTGCGACAGTATTGCCCTTTCGCCCGAGCTTCTGCTTGCCGCGCTGGAGGTACAGGGCCCGGCGCAGGTGACGCGCACCGGCCTATACGGGCAGCGGGACGATGAACTGATCGATTTATTTGACGGAGGAGCTGTTTTATGAGCTGCGAAATCATCATGGACGTTACAGGAGACCTAACCCGCGTTGCGCTGCGGCGCGGACGGGAGATCCTTGAAATGTACATCGATATCCGCGGCAGCGAAAAGCTTGCGGGCAATATCTACAAAGGGCGCGTGCAGAATATCCTGCCCGGTATGCAGGCGGCGTTTGTGGATATCGGGCTTGAAAAAAACGCGTTTTTGTATGCCGGCGATATTATGGTGGATACGGCTGATTTTGAAGACACCGATGAAAGCAAGGTCGAAAAAAAACTGCGGGACCAGACGGCGATCAAGAAGATGCTCAAGGTTGGCCAGGAGCTTTTGGTTCAGGTGATCAAGGAGCCGGGCGGCACGAAAGGGCCGCGCGTCACGACGCATCTGACCGTGCCGGGGCATACCTGCGTGCTGGTGCCCTCGGTGAATTATGTCGGGGTTTCAAGACGAATCGAGGATGAACAGGAGCGCGCGCGGCTCAAGACCCAGATCGAGCAGGTCAAGCCGGATGGCATGGGCGTCATCGTGCGCACTGCGGCAAAAGGGCTTTCGGCGCAGCATTTTGAGCGGGAGCTTGTCGCGCTTAAAGAACAGTATGACCGTGTGCAGGCCCGCGCGGCGCGCGTGAAAGCGCCGGCGCTGGTGTATTGCGACGAATCGCCGGCCTATCGGGTGGTGCGCGATATGTTTACCGACGAGATCGACCGGCTGATCATCAACGACGAGGATACCTGGCAGAGCGCCCGCAGCGTTGCCAGGGTCTATGCGCCGCAGCTGATCGACCGGATTGAGCTTTATAAAAACGACCTGCCCATTTTTGACGCCTATGGGCTTGAAAGCAAGTTTAAAACGGCGATGGAGCGCAAGGTGTGGCTGAAAAACGGCGGCTATCTGGTGATCGATCAAACCGAGGCGCTGACGGTGATCGATGTGAACACCGGTTCCTACGTCGGGACGACGGCCGACCTTCAGCAGACGGTTTTTGAGATGAACCGCGAGGCCGCGGTGGAAATTGCCCGGCAGGTGCGCCTGCGGGATATTTCGGGAATTATCATCATCGACTTTATCGACATGAAGCCGGAGGAAAACCGGCAGGCGCTTTTGGAGCAGCTGCGCGCCGCATTTAAGGACGACCGTACCAAAACCAATATTGTGGGCCTGACCGGGCTTGGGCTGGTGGAGATGACGCGCAAAAAGCTGCGCAAGAGCCTTTCCGGCGTGGCGCAGTGTACCTGTCCCATGTGCCATGGGCAGGGGCGGATTTTAAATGCGCAGCAGGTCGCCTACGGCGCGGTGCGCGATGTGCAGCGGATGCGGGCGGGCGGCTATATCTGCGATCTGCTCATTGAGATCAACCGCTATGCCATCGATGCGCTGCGCACGATGAAGGACATGCCGGGGGTCTATTATATCCAGAACGATGCGCTGGGGTCGGAGCAGTATCAGGTAACCTGCGTGCATAATTCCGAGGTGCTCCGCGGCGCCAAGCCGCTTTTCGGCAATTCATAGCGGGTTGCGCGCCTTTTACCGAAAAACTGCGCAATATCGCGGGAAATCGGCCAGAACCGTTGACAAGCACCCAACGATGTGATAAAATCAAAGAACCGCTCGAGATGGGCTTTGAAGCTGTGCCTGCACAGCGCCTG
Organism: Christensenella sp. UBA1428; assembly: GCA_002329335.1. Taxonomy (GTDB): domain Bacteria; phylum Bacillota; class Clostridia; order Christensenellales; family UBA1750; genus UBA1428. The sequence goes on along the minus strand of DCTY01000071.1, from coordinate 2,871 downwards.
TTAGGCGAGTTTGGATAGAGGAGGTGCTTCCAATGTATGCAATTATTCAGACCGGCGGCAAGCAGTACAAGGTGAGCAACGGCGAAATCGTTTTCGTTGAAAAGCTCAACGCACAGGAGGGCGACGAGGTGTCCTTTGACGTGCTGATGCTTTCCAAGGACGACAGCTCTGTCGTGGTTGGCGCGCCCGTGGTGGACGGCGTCAAGGTCACGGGGAAGGTTCTGGGCAATGTCAAGGGCGAAAAGATCGTCGTTTACAAGTACAAGGCCAAGAAGAATTCCGCGACCAAAAAAGGTCATCGTCAGCCGTATACCAAGATCGAGATCACGGCGATCGGCTAAGGGATGATTACCGTTCGCTTTTTTGGCGAAAACGCCTGCCAGGGGTTTTATGCATCCGGCCATGCCGGTATGGCGCCCCGCGGGCAGGATCTTGTGTGCGCGGCGGTGTCCGCGCTGACACAGGGCTCGATGTTTGCTTTAAAGCATTACGGTGTGGCTTTCCGTTATCATCAGGAGGATGAAACCGGTGTTTTATGCTGCCTGGTGCAGGAGACGGATCCGCAGCGCACTGCGTTGGCCGATGTGATTATTACGTCCATGGCGCAGGGGCTTTTGGCAGTCGAGGCTCAGTTTCCGCAGTGTTTGCGGGTGATACCACGTTGATGGAGGTGGAAACAATGACTTTGAATATTCAGCTGTTTGCGCATAAGAAGGGCTTAGGTTCTTCCCGTAACGGTCGTGAGAGCGAATCCAAGCGTTTGGGCGCGAAGCGCGCGGACGGTCAGTTCGTGCTGGCGGGCAATATCCTGGTGCGCCAGAGAGGCACCAAGATTCATCCCGGCAACAACGTCGGCATCGGCAGCGACGATACGCTTTATGCAAAGGTGGACGGCATCCTGCGCTTTGAGCACAAAGGCAAGTACAGCAAGCAGGCCAGCGTTTACCCCGAGCAGATCGCTCAGTAAGTAAATTTAAGAAGCGGTGTGATGAAGGTCGCACCGCTTTTTCATTTTTGTATCCGGATGCAACAGCGCCGGATCGGATTGTTTGGTTTGGATGACGCGCTGCCGGACCCGGCAAGCGATTGGCCGCATGAGGGTAGAGCGGCGATGGCCGGCAGGGATTTGTGCGGCGCATGGCTGGGAATCGGCTGCTGCCTGAAGCGGCAGCGCTTGAACCGTTGTATGGACAGGAGAAAGCTATGGAGATCGAATTTCGGACGGCGCGTGCGGCGGATTTTGACAGGGCCGCTGATTTGGTCTGTCAGGTACATGCGCTGCATGTTGCCGGCAGACCGGATATTTATCGGGATGCGCCTGCGCTGACAAACGCGCAGTTTCGGCAAATGCTGGATCATCCGCAGGCGCTGGTAGAGACTGCATGGCGCGGCGATGCGATGGTGGGGTTGGCAATGGCGTCCCTGAGAGGGCCGTCGGACAATCCAACGCTTTGCCCGCGCCGGGTCGCGATGCTGGAGGTGTTCGTGGTGGATGCCGCCGTGCGCGCCAGCGGCGTGGGCACGCGGATGATGGAGCGGGTGGAACGATGGGCGCAGCGCCATGGCGCGCAGTCGCTGGAGCTGATGGTCTGGGCGTTTAATACGCAGGCGATGGATTTTTACAAGAACCGTGGGATGACGGTGCGCTCTCTGATCTTGGAAAAATCGATTGATACACGGACGGACGCGCCTTGGCAGGGAGAATAGACGGAAAATCAGCGGATCGGACGTAGCTGCACGCACAGTCCCAGCCGGATCAAAAAGCTGCGTACGCTCAGATGGCGTACGCAGCTTTTTGTTGGCGAGATGTATTATTAAGGGAAACAGCGCTTTGCTTGCAGATTTTCAAGCAGATCAAAGCGGATCACTGATCCAAATCGGCGCGGGGACGGCCGACCCCATTGTCCGCAACCACCGTTTCCGGCGGGGTCAGCAGCCGTTCCGGATTGCTTAAAAGCGAATACAGCATCCGCATGCTGCTGGCGTAATAATAACCGTCCGCAACGCGTTCGTCGGTGACAAATTTCAGCCCGATGCTGCGCTGGGGCTTGACGGTTTGGCCGTCGGTTACGACGGTATGCTCCGGTTTGCCGATCGCGCAGAAAAGCGAGCAGGTGCCAAATTCATACAGATGGTGATAAATGGGCTTGCATCGCAGCGAGGCCATGTTGGTGACAAAAACGCTGCAGTGAAAGGGACTGGCGTTGGCGATAAAGCGGGGCATGATGCCGACATTGTCGGTAAAGCGGATCAGGGTGATGACCATGCGCACCAGCCAGGCGGGGATCAGCCGGAACCAGCGGGCGACCTTATCCATCTCGTTGGTTTTGCCGGTGGGCTTGGAGGCGATGATCGCCGCGTCCAATTTGCGTACAACGTCGCTGAGCGTATCGGTCGGATCAAATTCGGTCTTGACCAGCGTCTCCTCGCCGTCGTCGGCCATGACGCGCTTGACCATCAGCGAAATGGTGATGCTGTTGCGGGCGTAAATCTTGTTCCAGACAACAAAGCGATTCAGGTATGGACGCTGGGAAAGCACCCGGACAAATGCCGCCATGATCACATGCATGGTGGAAAGCCCTGGGATGTCCTGTTTATGCGCGCGGATAAACGCGCCGAGCTGATCCATGTTCACGTCCTCTGTCACGGAATTCTGTGCGTCAAGACGTGTGCGCATGATAAATGGGATGACGGCAAAAACCGCATCCACATATTTTACCCGCCATCCATCGTAGCGGTCAAAGAGCTTGCGCTTATAATGTTTGAGCATAAAAACCTCCTGTTTTGGAGAAGAATTCATAATTTCCAATTATTTTATCATAATTCTTATGATTTGTACAGAATTTTGGCTCTACTCCCAAAATCGTAGTT
>DCTY01000059.1 GCA_002329335.1 Christensenella sp. UBA1428 | reverse complement strand
TTTTCGGCGGCGGCTGCGGCCAATCCTCGCGGCAATCCGGCGGATACAGCGGCACACACGCGGGGGGATCCGGGCAGCAGCCCGGCGCGGTCACGACGATGTAATAGTTACCGCAAAGCAGAAGCGTAACGGCGTAAAGATTTCCGCCCAGACAAACAACGCTGCAAACCTGCGCCGTGTCCAGCAGCACAGCCACTTCATAGGGCGCCTGACACGGCGTACGCATCTGCACCTGGAAGGGCACCTGTGCCTGTGCCCTGGCGCGCCCGGCGCACAGCGTTAAAATCAGCGCCCCGCAAAGCAAAACGCAGCCGCCCTTGCCGGGCTTGACATCATAAACCTCTACGCACACGCATTGCCGGTCCACCGTCAGGCACGGCGCATCGCCCAATCCGGGCGGCAAACAAACCTGCACGCACACATCTTCCATCCGCAGCGGCGCACAATCATATACGCGTTTGGGTCCGCAGCGGCATTCGTAGTGATGTTTCATGGCGAGACCTCCTCTCGCTACAGGATATTCCCGCCAATTCGGTTGCGTGTGCGCCGATGAATTTGGTATAATATAGAAGGAATCCAACTGCGCTTAAAACGCGCCGGCGTCCCGTTTCGCTCTCAGCCCGCGCTTTGCCGGTAACCAGATGAGCAATTACGCCGGATCCAAATTCCCTGTGAGGATGGTTTCATGCAAAACGATCGTGTTTTTCCGCATCCGCGCCTGGTTCTGTGCGCTCTGCTGCTGTTGCTGCACGCTTTCTTGTGGCTTGCAACCGGTTACCTGCCCACGCAGGCCAACCCCTACCATTCCTATGCGCTTCAGGCGCAGTCCTGGCTCAACGGCCGGCTGGATGTCGACTATTGCTCCTGGCTTGAACAGGCGATCTACCAGGGCCGGTACTATATCAGCTTTCCGCCGCTGCCGTCCGTGATTCTGCTGCCCTTCGTCGCCCTGTTCGGCGTCTCAACGCCGGACCATCTGCTGACGTTTCTTGCCGCGCTCATCGGTGCGCTCTGCGCCTTTGACATGGCCAAAAAATCCGGCAGGCAGGACGGCGCCTGCGTGTTCTGGGCGCTTTTTGTCACGGCAGGCAGCAATCTGATCTTTGTCAGCATGCTTGGGTGGGTATGGTATATGGCGCAGACGTTCGCCTTTGCCTTCACCATGGCCGCATTTGCGGGCGCTGTGAGCGGGCAGGAAGGCCGGATGCGCCGCAGCCTGTTTTATCTGGCCTGCGCGGTGGGGTGCCGGCCGCTGAATCTGTTGTTTTTCCCGGTGCTTTTCTATCTGATCTGGCAGCGTTTGCCCCAGAAAACGCCCGGTGCGCTGCTCCGGCGCTGGTATTGGCTGATCGCGCCAGGCTGTGTGGCGGTTTTTCTTTGCGCGCTCAATGCCGCGCGGTTTGGATCCATTACGGAATTTGGCCACAATTACCTGCCGGAATTTCTGGAATCCCCGGACGGTCAATTCAGCCTGACCTATCTGCCCTACAATCTTTTCCGCTGCGTGCGGCTTTATACGGGCAATTTTGAAATTCCCCGCTTTGATGGCTGGGCGTTTTATCTGGTCATGCCGATTTACATCTGCGCGCTGGCCAGTCCGCTTCTTTCCAAACGCAGGCCGGACACGCTGTTCTGGCTCACCATCGTCGTTATGCTGGCGCATCTTTGCTTTACCTGCGCGCATAAAACGCTGGGCGGCTGGCATTTTGGCTGCCGCTATCTGATCGATGCGCTGCCGCTGGCGTATTTGCTGTGCATGCAAACCCGACGCGACTGCGCCGTCCGCCGGCTTGACGCAGTGCTGATGGCCGCAGGCCTCATCGTCAATCTTTGCGGCACCGTCTGGTTCTATCTTTATTAAGCGCACCATCCCCTCATTGTATGCGCCGCCGTTTGATTCGTATGACAAACAGACTTTGGTGCAAGAAATTGAATCTTTGTCCGTGTACCCAATGACCACAGTCCATACAAAGAATGGATCCTTTACAGGTTTTCCGGAAAACCGTCTGCCTGAAAACGACTTAAAGAATTGCTGCCGCTTTTTCGTGCGACGATATTGCCCTATTTTTTTATGATTCAATGCGCCGCAGTGAACCCTCTGCCTTTTGGCATGGGTCATGCCGCAAAACCGACAAACACAAGACAGAAAGGAAGAATATCATGAGCCAACAGGAACTGCACAAACAGGAACGCAACCGGCAATGGGCAGCCATGTGGTCGGAGTTGACCACGCAGGGATGGAAAACAATAGCGCTCTGGCCAAAAGCCGACCTTGTTCCGGGTTTTTGCCCGCAGCACAATCAGGAAGCGCCGCGTCTGCTGCTGCGCCCGGCGCATGCTGGCAAGCCGCGTGGGCTGGTGCTGATCTGCGCCGGCGGCGGATTCCGCTACAAAACCTATCTGGAAGCCACGGCCAGCGCCGATTGTTTTTACAGCGCCGGGATGAATGTCGCAATTTTGGATTATCGCTGCCTGCCCTATGACCGTGCAGACGCGCTGTGCGACGCCAAGCGCGCTGTGCGGATGCTGCGTAAAAATGCGCCGGAATACGGCATCGACCCAGATCATATCGCGCTTTGCGGTTTTTCCGCCGGCGGGATGATCAGCGCCATGGCCGCAACGCTTTTTGATCCGGGCGATCCTATGGCATCGGATCCTGTCGAACAGATCAGCTGCCGTCCGGATGCCGCGGTCATCTGCTATGGTGCGATGTGCCCGGCGCAAAGCTATGGTCCGCTGGGGTATGACCGCGAAGCGCAGAATCAGCTGGCAAGGCTCAGCCCCGATCAGAATGTGCCATTTGACGCGCCCCCATTTTTTATTTTCCAAACGGCCAAAGACGACCCGCGTCACTGTCTGAAGCTTGCTTCGGCGCTTGCCGAACGCGGCATCGCCCTTGAAGTGCATCTTTTTAAAGACGGCAGCCACGGTCAGGCGCTCTATGACGGTCAGAACGGCACGGAAAATGTCCCCCATACCGCACAATGGGCGGCGCTTGCATGTCAATGGCTGATTGAATATGGATTTTAACCAGAATATTTTTATCAGGCTGACGCCTGAAGCAAAAATTGCCGGATCCGCAAGAGGATCCGGCAATTTTTGTCCAACTCACAGTTTCCTCGTTGTGTAGGAACCATGGCGGACAGATCGGCGCAGCCGCGCTGGCGGCTTTGCCGTCTCAAGCATCCCGACAAATTTCGGGATTCGCAACGGGAATCGTTATTGGGCAAGGTATGCATCCAGCGCCGTCTGATAGTAGGCAATGTACTGTTCGCTGCCGGAAGCCTTAAGGTTGCTCATAAACGTATCCCACTTGGCGTCGTCCACGCCGTGCATGATCATTTCGGAAACAGCCTGATCATACAGCGTTTCAATATTGGCGAAGATCTGGTTGATCTGCGTCTGATCATCAGCAGAAATCTTCGCCAGCTTCAATACATATTCATCCGGATATTTCAGGATATATCCAGCGTCCTTGTACATATTGCTGTACCCAATACGCTCCTGACGATAATCAGGCTGCTGGAAGATTGCATTATAATGCCAGGACGGCATATAATAAAATCCGTTAACACCAAGAGAATATTCCATAACACCCTGGTCGCCCGCCGGGCCAAGTTCACACTTGCCATCTGCATTCCAGTCCCACAGGGTTCCTTCCGGGCCGTAGAAGGTTTCAAACATCTGCTGAGGATTCATCTGATAATCCACCCACAATGCGCTTTCAGCCAGATGCTCATTTGTGCAAGTAAAGAACACCGCTTCGGACGCCACAGAGAAGTCAGAAGCAAATTTCACGCTGTAGCCTTCTGCTGCCGGCGGCATCAGGTGTACCATATCCTGCTCCAGGATATCCCAGCCCATGGACTTAAGGCGATGCATCGTCGTCAAACCGACATTGTTCTGGTTGTACATGGAGATCTTGGAGTTGGAATCCTGCGTAATCGTTGCCGGATCCATCAGCCCTTCCGCATACAGCTTTGCCATATACTCGATGGCTTCGCGATAACCGGGAGCCTCGGGCGCAAAGATCACCTGCGCATCGTCGTTGATAAAGAAATGCTTGGAGGTTTCCGGAATGCCCCACAGGAAGAAGAAATACGTCGTCAGCTCATCAAAAATACCTTCATAGCCAACCTCATCCTTCTTGCCGTTGCCGTTCGGATCGTTATTGACAAACGCCGTCAGCGCCTGATACAGCTCTTCCGTGTTCGTCGGCGTCGCCAAACCAAGATTGTCCAGCCAGGTCTGGTTGATGAAGAATTCGCCGCCGCAATTGGAACCATAGTCCGCAATTCGGCCAACGCCGTACATTTTCCCATCCGTGCGAACCAGGCTCTGCCAGGGCATTTCGTCCTGCTCCAGAAGGCTCTTATAGACAGGCATATACTGTTCAATCAAATCATCGATCGGAACCAGAATTTCCTGGTCCACACCATACACTTCTGCATCAAGCTTGTTGCCTGCAGTACTGATGATGTCCGGATAATCGCCGGAGGCAAACATCAGGTTGATCTGCGTATCCCAATCCGATCCATTCACCTGCGTATAATCGATATGGATATTGGTGTCTTCTTCACATTTCTGCACATACCAGAAGGTATCAGACAGTGTGATTGCATCCGTATCACGGATGTACTGCATGGCCGTTAACGTGATTTTTTCTTTGACAATCGGCAGCGTACCGATTTCATTGAGATTGGCGTTAACGTCAGAGTCTGTCGGCGCTGCTGTTGCGGCAGTCGCAGCCGTCGTTTGGTTTGTTGTACCGGATGTGGCGGAAGTTCCTGCTGTGGCAGTGCCGGTCGCTGCGGGCGTCCCGCTGCAGCCTGCCAACAGAGCAAGAACCAGGAAAAGGGAACACAATGCGGTCAGTTTACGTTTCATGTTGCTCCTCCTTTCGGAATTCTGGGAAAATTACTATGATACAGCGAAATATCCATTCGCCGGAATCACCATCCGTCCGGAAAGTTCCTGGTCGTCCTTTTTTTCAACGCCGTCCCTCTGCCCCAACCGGGCTTCGGGACGACGTCGATCACATCAAATAATCATTGACTGCGCTGCATGAAATTTACCGGGAAGCGAAATATTCGTCCAATGCAGCCTGGTAGTAGGCAATATACTGGTCGCTGCCGGCAGCCTTCAACTGGTTCATCAAATTGTTCCAGCTGTCGTCCGTGACACCGTGCATGATCATTTCAGCCACATACTGGTCATAAAGCGCTTCAATGTTGGCAAAGATCTGGTTGATCTGCGTCTTTTCTTCGGCGCCGATTTTCACCAGCTTGGTCAAATACTCGTTGGGGTACTGTTCCACAACGCCCAGAGCCTTGTATTTTTCGTCGTATTCGATCACTTCAATACGATAATCCGGCTGCTGGAACACGTTGTTGTAGTACACAGAAGGCATATAATACATGCCGTTAACGCCCAGAGAGTATTCCATCACGCCCTGGTCGCCGTCAGGACCCAGTTCGCACTTGCCCTCGTCGTTCCAGTTCCACAGCGTGCCTTCAGGGCCGTAGTAGGTTTCAAACATAGCCTGGTCGGTCATGTGATAGTCGACCCAGCAGGCGCTCTCGGCAAGATATTCGTTGGTGCAGGTAAAGAACACGCGCTCCTGAGCGGTGGAGAACTTGGAGTCCATCAGCACTTCATAGCCCTCGGCAACCGGCGGTTCCATCCAGGTCATATCCTGCTCCAGAATATCCCAGCCGTAGGACTTCAGGCGCAGGCCGCACAGGAAGCCGACGTTGTTGTTGTTTGCCGTAGCGGTTTTGGCGTTGCGGTCCTGAGTAATCACAGCAGGATCCATCAGGCCTTCGGCATACAGCTTAGACATGTATTCAATGGCCTGGCGATAGCCTTCCATCTCGGGCACGAACACAACCTGCTTATCGTCGTTGATGGCGATATGCTGGGCGTTTTCCGGAATCCCGAAGGGGAAGAAGAAGTATACGATTTCATCGAAGATTCCTTCGTAGCCGATTTCGTCCTTCTTGCCGTTGCCGTTGGGATCGTCGTTGACGAACTTGACCAGCACTTCGTACAGCTCATCCAGATTTTTCGGCGTTTCAAGGCCGAGGTTTTTCAGCCAGGTCTGGTTGATGAAATAGTTCATGGCAACCACGTTGCCGCTGTCGGCGATCTGGCCGATGGCGTACATTTTGCCGTCGCTCTTAATCAGAGACTGGGAAACGATATCATCCATCGCCAGACGTTCTTTGTAAATCGGCATATACTGGTCGATCAAATCATTGACCGGCAGCAGGATGCCCTGATCCACGCCATAGATTTCCGCATCGACAACGTCGCCGTTGATGATCAGATCCGGGTATTCGCCGGAGGCGAACATCAGGTTCATCTGCGTGCTCCAGTCGGACTTGTTGACCTGCGTATAATCGATGTGAATATTGGTATCCTCTTCGTTTTTCTGAACATACCACAGGTTGTCGTCTACCGTCGTTGCGTCCGTATCACGAACAAACTGATAGGCGGTCAACGTGATTTTCTCCTTCACGATCGGCAGCGTACCGATTTCATTGAGGTTGGAGTTTTCCGCCTCAACAGCCGGTGCAGCGGTTGCCGTCGCAGCACCGGAGGATGCCGCGCCAGAGGATGCCGCGCCGGAAGTATCGGGCGCAGTGGTCGACGTGCCTGCACTGCAGCCGGCCAGCATGGCCAGAATGACAAACAGTGCGCACAGTCCTGTCAGTTTACGTCTCATGGTCGTCTCCTTTCGGATTGAAAAAAAGATTCGTCTATCGCAGCGCGGCTGACGCCGCAGCGAAAAACCCGCATCAGATCAGCCCTTGACCGAACCGATCATAACGCCCTTGACAAAGTAGTCCTGCATAAACAGGTAAAGAATAACCGCCGGCACCGTTGAAACGATAATCGCGCAGTATTTGACGACGTTGGATACGCGAAGCGTTTCGGCAACGTCCGTATAGTCGCCTTCAAACATCTCCGCCACATCGCCCGCAGACACCGTCAACGCAGCCAGGATCTTGCGCAGCACCGTCTGAAGCGGCCAGTAGGTGCTGTCGCGCAGATAAACCAGCGCGGTAAAGTAATCGTTCCACTTTGCAACCGCATAGTATACGCTCAGAACCGCCACGATCGTACCGGAAAGCGGCAGAACCACCTTGAAGAAATACTGGAAATGATCCGCGCCGTCAATGGACGCCGCTTCGTGCAGTTCTTTTGGAATGTTGGTACTGATAAAAGTTCTGGCAATCATCGTGTTCCAGACGCTCATCGCGCCCATCAGCACCATAATAATCGGCTTGTTATACAGGCCGATATCCTTCATCACCAAAAACGTCGGAATCAGGCCGCCGGAGAAAAACATGGTAAAGATGATAAGGAAGTTTACCAGGCCCTTTCCCAAAAACTTATTGGACAGCGCATAGGCCATGAGCATCGTAAAGACGATACCGATGCCGGTGCCGCAGACGGTATACACAATCGCCCATCCGTAGCCGCGCCACAGGGTCGTATACTCCATGATCTTCTCATAGCCGATCCAGGAAAAGTCCACCGGATAGAGCAGCACTTCGCCGTTCATCACCGCATACGGATCAGAGACCGAGGAGATCACAATCAGATACAGCGGATAAATCACGATCAGCAGGATCAGCGCCCAAAAGATGTAATTGCATATCGTAAAGATCAGATCGCCCGTCGTCAGGCGAATACGCGTACGATGTTGTTCAGCAGCTTTTGCCATCTGTATTTCCCCCTTCTTAGAACATGCTGATCGAACTGGCTTTTTTGGAGATCATATTCACCGACATGACCATAATAAAGCTGATGATATTCTGGAACAGACCGATTGCCGCCGTATAGGAGAACTGTCCGCTGGTCAGGCCCATCGTATACACATACACGCCGATGGTGTTGGACGTGGCCTTGTTGCCAGCCGTCTGCAAAAGCAGCGTCTTGGTCATATTGCCCGCCATGATCTGGCCGGAGTTGAGAATCAGCATCATCATGGCCATCGGAATAATTGAAGGCAGGTCGATGTAGAAAATCTGCGACAGGATCGACGCGCCGTCAATTCTGGCCGCCTCATACAGTTCCGGATCGATCGCCGTGAGCGCCGCAATGTAAATGATCGTGCCCCAGCCTGCGTTCTGCCACTGACCGGAAGCGATAAATACCGTCCGGAACCAGCCGGGCTCCGCCATGAAATACTGCGGCGTGCCGCCAAGGGCGGCGATGAGCGTATTGACCACGCCGTTGGTCGGATCCAGGAAGATATAGAGCATACCGGCCATAACCACCGTTGAAACAAAGTGGGGAATATAAATGACCGTCTGGGTAAACTTCTTGAATTTCGGCGCCATCACGCGGTTGAGCAGCAGCGACAGCAGGATCGGAATCGGGAAACCAAAAAGCAGGTTGTACATGTTTACCAGCAGCGTGTTGAGAATCAGGGTGCCGCACAGATAGGAGGAGAAAAACGCTTTGAAATGCTTCAGCCCCACCCATGCGCTGCCCGCAATGCCCTGCACCGCTTTATAATCCTTAAAGGCAATCTGGATGCCGTACAGCGGCAGATAGTGAAAAATCACATAATAAATCACGCCGGGCAGCACAAAAAGATAAAGCTGCCAATCCCGTGCCAGCTGCCGTTTGATGCGCGTCCAGGCGGATAGCCCACCTTTTTGCACCGCAGAAACGTTTGTACTCAAATAAAAGCCCTCCCTCCGTCGTGAAACGGTCTTTTCGCTTATTGAACCGGCGCAGTGCGTCGGATCTCATCCATTTGGGTAAAAAAACAATACCTATCACCGTCACAAAAGTACACAAAAACAACGTCGAGCGTAAATGTTTAATTTCTTAACAACTTGTAGGTCTATACTAGCACCGAACCCCGGTTTTGTCAACCTTCTTTTTTCCATTTTGCGCAAAAATGATTTTTCCCTGAATTCCGGCATTTTTTGCTGCATATCAAATCAATACAAAAAGCGTTCCTGCCAAATCAATGGAACAGAAACGCTTCAACGCGCGGCACCTTTTTGTTTTTTTACAACAAAATCCTGTAAAAGTTTTCACAATATAGATAGATTTCAGCCGATCCCGATGCAAATACCATCCGCCAGTTTTATTAAATCGACACTGAATCGTCGTGTTTATTGCTTGAATCAAGCCGCGCTTGATTCATGTATCAATTCGCACTGTAAAAAAACATGCTTCCGTTTTGAAAAACAGCCGGCAGGGCGTTTAACCCTGCGGCGGCGCATCGGGCCGCTCATGCTGCTGCGCCGCAATCCGGTACGCGCCCGGCGTCATGCCGACAACGCGTTTGAAAATGCGGGTAAAATTCTGGGTATTGCTGTAGCAAAGATGCGCGCTGATTTCCTGGATCTTCAAATCTGTGGTTACCAAAAGCTCCTGCGCCCGCTCGATGCGGTACAAATACAGATATTCCTTAAAGCTGCACCCGACCTGTTCCCGGAACGCCCTGCTGACCGTGGAAGGATGATACCCCAACCGGTCCGCGCAGTATTCCAGCGAAAGCGGCGCCGCATACTGTTCCCGAATGATGGCGATCACCTGATCGGACAAAAGCGGCTGCTTTTCCCTGCGCTCATTTTCAATCAGCGGCACAATGTATTCTTCCATCAGCGCTTTTTTGCATGCCGGCGGATCCATCGCCAACAGTTGCGCCAACGGTTGGGCCGGCAGCGGCAGCCCGGCGTCAAAAAGCCGCTTGGATAATTCACACAACAGCTGGCAGACGCCGTACTGCCAGGCGTTCTCCCCCGCGTCTTCCTGAAGCAGCGCCAAAAAATATTCGCCCAGCAGCGCTTCGGCCTGCTGGCGTTCCGCCGCGGGCGCACACGCGATGATCAGCCGCTCAAGCGCCTTTTCCGGCAGGGCAAATTGCTTTGTTTCCCGCTGCGCAGGCGCATAAACGCAAATCGGACCATCCGAAGCGTTCCGGGTCTGGATCGCAGTCTGCGCCTGGCGCCTGGCAGCAGCTGTCTGCCAGGGAAACTCAAACGGCCCGCTGACGCCACACCCCAGGCGCATCCCCATGGACAAGGAAGCGACGCGCAGCAAATTGGAAAGTTTGGGGCGAATCTGCGCCAGGGGCAGCTGACCATGCGCATCAGAAAGATCCAAAATCAAATACACGGCTCGGTCGTGAATCCCACTGAAAAACCGAAACGGCGCCGGAAACAGTTCATCGGCAATGTTCTTTATCGCAAACAGACTTAAGTCGGAATTTTCCGAGGAAAATTCTGACTTCGTATAGCCTTCCACGCGCAGCACTGTCATTGCGCACGCCCTGGCAGAAAAATCAACGCTCAGCCGCGACGCCATCTCCGAAAGGGCATTGTCCGGACCATAAGACACCAAAAGCCGGTCAAAGAGCATATCGGTCATCGCCGCACGGTTCTCCTGCGCGACCTTCATCAAAAACAGCCTGGAATCCTGCATGGATTCCAGATACCGCGACAGGATGGCGACCTCGTCGTCCTGAGGATACGCTGTCAGCTCGGACCGTTCAATCAGCTGATCCAAAAGCTGCGCAGCCGGTCGGTAGAGCTTCCGGCAGATCATCAGATAACAGGCGACAAAGCACAGCATCAGCGCCAGGGTAATCCCCAGCATCCGCGCAAAGCTGTGCGCTACCTGTTCCCAGATGAAACTGTCTGAAATACAGCTGACATATTGCCATGGCGCGTAAAGCGAATCCATTTTTAAAACGGCATACCGCATCCCATCGATTCGCTGTATGCCGGCCGGTTCGTCAAGAAGCGCATCCAGCTGCGGCCGGGTCCAAACGGTCTGTTCGCTGCAATAGGAAAAAACCAGCGTCCGATCCGGATCAAAAATCAAAAACGACTCGCGGTCTGCAATGTTGGACACCGCCTGTTCCAGCGTATCGATGGGAAAATAGATCATCAGCGCACCCATGGGATCCGTACCAAATTCGCCGATGCTGCGCACCAGATACAAAGCGCCGTCGCAAAATAAAAGCTTGCTGCCGTAAATGGTCGCGCCGTATTGATCCTGTGCCAGCGCAAGCTGCGCCATCCGCTTGTAATGCTGACTGGAAGGAAACGTCTCATCATTAAACGAGGCGTCGTCCAGCGTCCAGCCGCTGCCGTAATGGATCAGCGCCACCGTCGCACCCAGATCTCCGCTGCGGTCCACCAGCTGTTTAAGCGCGCTGATCTCTGCTTTAAGCAGGTTGATATTTTCAAAGGATTCCCAATTATAGGTATAAACGGAGTTTTTCAGCGACTGCAAAAGCTTGGGCTGTGTGCTGACACGATACAGCTCCCGATCCGCGGATTTGAGAATATCCTCCAGATTCTGGACCGCATGCTCCAGCAGGTTGCGATGAAGCATCTCGTTTTTCTCCGTCAGCTGTCGGTTGAGCAGCGCAAATCCGAGCGCAAAAACAACCAGCATTGCCAGCACCAGAATCGCAATACCCGCCAGCAGGAAACGTCTTCTGAACCGATAAACCGCTGCACCGCGCCGCATCGCTACGCCTCCCTTGCTGATGATATTGTTCAAACGACCCCTCTATTTTATCGCACCAAATTGAGAGTTTCAAGGACAGATTGCCGCCAGGTCCCAAAATGTCACCAATTGATTGTTCTTTCCATTCAAAAGCAATAAATGATTGCTTTTGAGGCCAGGTAAATACGCTTTTGCGCGTCGATGAAAGGATTATTGAAAAAAGGATGCGTCTGTGCTTCAATAAAATTGTTCCAAGCGCAGATGCGCAAAAAATAAAATGAATAGGAGTCAGACACATGAAAAAACGTTTGTTTTCTCTGCTGGTTGTCGGCCTGATGATTTTAAGTCTGGTTGGCTGTACCGCACCTTCCAACGCGACCGCTTCCAGCCAGGGATCCGCCTCCGCAACCGCTCCGTCCGCTGCTCCGGCAGATGCAGCCGCTTCTCAGACCGCCGCGCCGGAAAACGTCAAGCCCGCCTCGGCCAAGGACGATGCACAGCCCTACTACATCAGCATGCTGCTGCAGACCTTTGCAACCGAACCTGCCAGCGATGATAACCGCGCCCTTTCCTATATTGAAGAATACACCAACACCGATCTGGATATCACCTGGAAGGTTTCCAATGATTATGATACCATGATCGACGTGCTGGTCGCATCCGGCGATGTGCCCATGGTGTTGACCGTGCGCGATCAGAAGGATTCCGTAATCGTGCAGGCGGTAAAATCTGGCTTTTTCTGGGATATAACCGATTATCTGGACGATACTGAAAACTTCCCGAACCTGAGCAGCTATAACCGCGACGTTGCGGCGCAGGTGCGTTATGACGGCCGTCTTTACAGTCTGTACAATGCTGCGGATCTTTCCCGTTCCGGCTGGCATTACCGCAAGGATTGGGCAGAGAATCTGAACCTGACCATTCCGGAGACGATTGACGATATCTATGAATGGGCCAGAGCGTTCACCGAAGACGACCCGGATCAAAACGGCAAAAACGATACCTTCGGCCTGATCATGGCGGCAGACAAAGCCGTCCGTCTTGAGTTCCATCAGATGGTCATCAACTATGGCGGCGGCAACGAATGGGTTGAAGATGAAAACGGCGACCTGATTCCCACGTTCATGACCCAGCCTTACATCGACGCCATGGACTTTTTCCGCAAGTGCTATGAAAACGGCTACATGAACCAGGATTATCCCTCTGCCGCAAAGAGCACGATTTATCAATACTGGCAGGCGGGCCAGGGCGGTCTGTTCTATATGTCTCTCAACGATGCGTTCGGCAAAAACGTCACCGCAATCTATGACGCGATCCCCGGCGCGACCAACGACGTGTTCAATCTGATCCAATCCGTGGACGGTTCTTACCGCAACTATCCCACGGCCGGCTGGAAAGCCATGGTTATGTTCCCGAAAAACGCCGTGGCGGCCAACGAAGATCTTGAAAAGATTTTGACCTTCTATGACACCATGATGAGCCAGGAGATGCAGGAATTCACCACCTATGGCTTTGAAGGCGAGCATTGGCAGCTCGGCGCCGACGGCTATGCAGAGCTGCTGGACGAAGAGGGCAAGAGTAATCTGTTTGCCGACATCAGCTTTAACTTAAACTATGTGGACAATAAGCGTCCGGCGCATTACAGTGAAATTCGCGAAAAGGTCATCAAAATGATCGCCGACGCCGAGCCCTATGCAGTGATCTGCGGCAACAATCCCTATCTGTCCGATACCTACACTGAAATCGGCGCTTCTCTGGATCAGGCCGTATTTGACGCCCGCGACAAATACATCGTCGGCGCCATCGGGCTGGAGGAGTTCCAGACGGCGGTTGACAACTGGTATCAGGATGGCGGCCAGCAGATTATCGCCGAATATTCCCAGCAGCACCGCGCCGCTGCCGCGGCGGCCGGCAACTAAACGATCCGACAGAACGAATTTTTGGAAAAGCGGGGCAAAACCCGCTTTTCCGCAATTATATCCAAGACAGGAGGCTTTTGCACTTGAGCACGCAGATTTCCGCCTCAAAGCCGTCACGGTATGTGCATTTCTGGCGCAGCGTATACAAATACCGCCAGATGTATCTGATGCTGATTCCGGGGCTGATTTTTTTCATCATTTTCAAATATGGCCCCATGTGGGGGCTGACGATGGCGTTTAAAGATTACAATCCCTTTGTCGGCATCATGGACAGTCCCTGGGTCGGTTTGAAGTATTTCAAACGGTTTGTCACCTCCTCGCAGTTTCCGCTGCTGTTTCGCAACACGCTCCTTCTGGCGGTGTATAATCTGGTGTTTTATTTCCCGATTCCCATCATCATCGCGCTGATGCTCAATGAAATGAACGTCCAGTGGTATAAACGCATCATTCAGAGCCTGATTTATATTCCCCACTTCATTTCCTGGGTCGTGGTCGTGGGGATCTGCTATTTGATGTTCAACAACCAGAATGGTTCTCTCACCGGGCTCTATGCGCAGCTCACCGGAAAACAGCTCAATATCCTGCTTAGCCCAACAGCGCTTCGGCCCATGATCGTCATCCAGATGATCTGGAAGGAGTCCGGCTGGGGAACCATCATCTTTCTGGCGGCGCTCTCCGGCGTAGACGTACAGCTTTATGAAGCGGCCTATATCGACGGCGCCAACAACTGGCAGCGTCTTTTGCATATCACACTGCCCTCCATCACCTCAACGATCGTCACCATGTTTATCCTGCGGCTGGGCAAGTTCATGGATACCGGTTTTGACCAGATTTATAACATGCTCAATGCGCTGAACCGTGAGGCCGGCGAGGTATTTGACACCTATATTTATACGCAGGGCATGGTCAACGGCCAATACAGCTACTCCACCGCCGTTGGCATGTTCAAATCGGTCATTTCACTGACGCTGGTCTGCATTACCGACGCGCTGGCCAAGCGGCTCGGTGAAGAAGGCGTATTTTAAGGAGGCGCTTCCCCATGGTAGAAAACAAATCCTTCGGCCATCGCCTTTCAATGGTGATCATTACGCTGGTGCTTACAGTCCTTGCGCTGTTTTGCATTCTGCCCTTCGTCCATGTCATCGCCGCTTCGCTGAGCAACTCCAACAAACTTGCCGCGGCCGGCTTTGTTCTTTGGCCCATTGAGCCGAATCTGGACACTTATCGCTATATTTTTTCCACCCGAACCGTTTCGCAGGGGCTTTTCAATTCCGTATTCATCACCGTCGCCGGCACCATCATCAACATGATTATGACAACGCTGATGGCCTATCCCCTGGCGCACAACGATATGCCGGGAAAAAAATATTTCAATTTTCTGGTCGTATTTACGATGATGTTCTCCGGGGGCACCATTCCCACCTATATGGTCGTCAAATCGCTGCATATGATCGACACTTATTGGTCCGTGCTGATTCCCGGCGCTATCAACGCGTTTAACCTGGTCATTTTGCGCAACTTCTTTGCCCAAATTCCAGCTTCGCTCGAAGAATCCGCCCGCATCGACGGGGCCAGCGAATTTCGAATTCTGCTGCAGATTATGGTGCCGCTTTCCCTGGCCTCTCTGGCAACGCTGACGCTGTTTTATGCCGTTGCGCACTGGAACTCCTTCCAGCAGCCGCTGCTGTATCTCAACGACAGCACCAAATGGCCGATCCAGATCCTGCTGCGGCAGATGATCATCCTGGCCGCCAACGCCGGCGTTGGCGACTCTGCCGCCATGGCGGAGGATTTCGTCATTCCCCAGCAAAACGTGCGCATGGCGACGGTCGTGGTTTCCGTCCTGCCGATCCTGGTTGTCTATCCTTTTTTGCAAAAATATTTCGCCAAGGGCGTGATGGTCGGCTCGGTCAAGGGATAACCTTCTCAAAACTCAGACCGCTTAAAAACCGTTTTGCACGGGACGCTGCCCGCGCAGCCGTCCGGTAAATAAAAAAGCAAGTGAACAATGCCGTTCACTTGCTTTTTTCACGGATATTTCCCTTGTGCGTTTCTCGTCTTAGAGCTGTGGGATCACCAGGTCCCACAAGCCTTCCAAAATGCCCTGCATATCCGGCGTATTGGCGTTGTAGGTAATAACGGCGTCCCGATTGGGGATCACAAAACAGCCCTGCCCATGGGCGCCGCTGGCACGGTACGCCCCCTGGCGGGCCATCCAGAACTGATAGCCGTAGCCCAACGATTTATCATAGAAAAATCCACAATTGTCCGTTGCAATCTGGAAGGAGGTCGCCTGCTCCACCCAGGTTTCGCTTACCAGCTGTTTGCCGTTATACCAGCCTTTTTGCAGCAGCATCCGGCCAAAGGGCAAGCTTTGTTTCGTTCTGAGCCACAACCCGGCCCCGCCCAGCGAAAACCCCATCGGGCATCGATCCCATACCGGATTGTCAATGCCAAGCGGATCAAACAAACGCGGACGCAGATATTCCAGCAGATCCAGCCCGGTCGTCCTGTGGATGATTCGAGAAAGCATATAGGTGCATCCCGAATCATAGACGAAAACCTGCCCCGGCGCGCGCTCCGGCGCCGCAGCCAAAAAGGCCTCTGCCCAGTCCTGCGTCAGCTGCTCCCGCCTGCCGCTCATCAAGATTGGCTGGCTGTGACCGCTGGCCATGATCAGCAAATCCCGCACCGTCATGGCCGCGGTATAATCGCTGACCTTTTCCGGCAAAAGCGTCGGAAAAAAATCGATCACGCGATCTTCAAGCCTCAGACGGCCCTCGTCAATGGCCATGCCGACGGCTATGCTGGTATAGCTTTTGCTCATGGAGTGCAGCGGATGCGCCTGATCCGGCTTCCACCGGTATTCATCCACCAAAACGCCATGCTGCTCCACCGCGATGCCAAACATGTTGATCTGTTTTTCATCCATCATCCGCACATACGGATCCAAAAAGCCTTTGCGCATCGGATACCCTCTTTTCCATTTTCGTGATGATAACCGCATTATACCAGATTTTTGACGATTTGGCATCTGATTTTCACCAATCACACACGAATTGTCAAAAACGAAACTGCGCGCAGGGCTTCTAATCCGGCCTTCCGGTGAGCGCGCCCTGATCCAGCAGCCCCTCAAACCCCTGCTGGCGCAGCGCCTCGTACAGAACGATGGCCACGGAGTTGCCCAAATTCAGCGAACGCGCGTGCGCCATCATCGGAATCCGGATGCAGACGTCATAGTTTTCTTTGAGCAGCGGCTCCGGCAGTCCGCGCGTTTCCTTGCCGAAAACCAGCGCAAAATCCCTGGGATAGCGCACCTGCGCATAATTGCGCGCCGCTTTGGTGGAAGCGTAAAAGGTGTTTTCGCAGCCGTATCGCTCAAAATACGCCTCCAGAGACGGATGGGTAAACACCTGCACATAGGGCCAATAATCCAGCCCTGCGCGGCGCACATGCTTTTCATCGATGGAAAAGCCCATCGGTTCGATCAGATGCAGCTGCGCGCCGGTCGCGGCGCACGTTCTTGCAATATTGCCGGTATTCTGCGGTATCTCCGGCTCTACCAAAACAATTCTCATGTCGTTCCCTTCCAACAGATTGATTTATGGACTCTTTTATCCTGTGTCACGGTCCCATGCCAGCGCCGGCTATTGACGCCGCACTCCCTGTACGCCCACGATACATGCCGGCAAAACCGGTTTTGTACGCATCCGCACGTTTGTATGTTTTCAAATAACAGCTTATCATATTGATTCAACCAATTCTTCCTCGACAAAATGATTTTCGTACATATTCCAATATTTCCTGTATACAAAATCTTCATTGCCGTCAAAATTAAGCTGGTACATTCTGAAAAACACAGGAAAATCTTTCGGCTGCCACTGTTCCTCATAAGTATAGCAGTATTTCATACCGCAGGCTTTCATAACAGCACCGCTTCTCGGATTATTTCTGTCATGTGTCGCCGTGATATACGCCAATCCGTCCTTTTTTACCTGCTCAACAAGCGCTTTTCCCGCTTCAGAGGCGATCCCTTTGTGCCAAAATTCTTTACGGAGTCCATAGCCGAAATCATGAGACGCTTCCATACTGACCTGAATATAACCGATCGGGCAGTTGTCTTCTTTAAGGCAGATCGCATACGCATAAGCCTGCGGCTCGGCATATTTTGCAGCATATCTTTCCTCATAGAACTTCCTGGTTTCTTCAAGGTCTTTCATCGGATACCACGGAAGGAATCGATTCACTTCCTCATCTTTAAGAATAAGAAACAGCGCTTCCAGATCATCTTGCGTAAATTTTCTCAAGATCAGCCGCTTCGTTTCAAGCGTCGGTGTATTCATAGTGTTTTCCTCCACATCCGTCTTATCAAATTCAATCACGATTTCATTGAGCGTATGCTCTGCGTTTTCGGCGGCAGCTTCGTTTATGTCTGTGCAGGCAATCCATGCTTTCCAAAATGCCCCGCCTGACGCCCAGCCAACCGTACGCCTGCTTTGTCTATGCGTTGATTGCCGTTTGATAAGGCTTTTAACCGATTGCGTGGTTCTTTCAAACAGCTTCTTCTCCAGGCGATGATTTAACGCTCAAAAGAATATGAAAACCGCTTTCCCGGGCAATCGTTTGGCAATTGCCAAACAACTCGCTCAAAAATTGCTTACAGGAGGGCGCGCCCTGCGCCTTGCGGATCACAATGCACAAAAAGCCGCCCGGTCTAAGTTTTTCATGCGCCTGTTCAAAAAGATGATACATCGCCTGTTTGCCGATGCGCACCGGCGGATTGGATATTACCGCGTCAAGCGGCCCGGACAGCGCAGACAGGCCGTCGCTGACCAGCGCCTGCGCGTTATCTGCGCCGTTTTGAAGAATATTGCGCGCCGCAAGCGCCACCGCACGCTCGTTGACGTCCACCAGCGACAGCCTGCTTCCGGGGTTTTTCCGCGCCAGAATAATCCCCACCGGCCCCCAGCCGCATCCCAGATCCACCGCATGGCCCGCAAGCGGAGGCGCGGAACGAATCAGCAGCGCGCTGCCGCTGTCCAGGTGCTGTTTTGAAAAAACGCCGGCATCCGTCTCAAATTCATAAACTTCGCCGTCCATTGTCAGCTGCACCCGAGATTGCGCATGGCGCAGATTGGGATCGTTCACAAAATAATGGCTCATGGTTCCTCCATCTGCGCGCTTTGCCGCAGCGTCGCAATTTCATCCGCGGTCAAAGGACGCGTTTGTCCCGGCAAAAGCGTTTCATCCAGCAAAACCCCGCCCATCGACAGGCGCTTGAGGGTAATAACCGGCTTGCCGATCGCCTCAAACATGCGCTTGACCTGATGATATTTTCCTTCGCAAACCGTCACGCGCGCCTGGCTCAGCTGTAAAATTTCCAGCGTCGCCGGTCTGGCTGTAAAATCGCCCAGATCCAGCCCCTTTTCAAATGCCAGAACGTCTGATTCCGCCAGCACGCCGTCAACGCTTGCCAGATAGGTCTTGTCCACGCCGCGCTTTGGCGAAGTAAGCCGATGGTTCAGTTCGCCGTCCGTCGTAAAAATCAAAAGCCCCGTCACGTCCTTATCCAGACGTCCCACCGGGGAAGCGCCGCGTTTTAAATACAACGGCGGCAAATATGCCGATACCGTCGGCGCATTGCGATCCCGCGCCGCGGTCAGAACGCCGGCTGGCTTGTGCATCATCAGGTACAGCTGCGCGTCCCGCAAAATGATCTGGCCATCCACAAGAACCTGATGGCCGTCAGAAACCATCTGCGCAGGGTTTTTCACCACAGCCCCTGCCACCAGCACGCGCCCCGCGCGAACCAGCGCCTGCGCCTGCTTGCGCGTATACGCGCCTGCGTCGGCCAAATATTTATCCAGCCGCATGAAATGCCTCCTTCAGCGATTTTTTATTGATTTTATAGACAAAATCGTCTTATAACTTCTCCCAAATGTTTATAGAAGTATGAGAAAAGCCTTGATTTTGCAAGGGTTTTCCCGTTCTTGCTTGTATCTTTTCATATCGCCGCATAAGTTGGTTTTGTAAAGTTGGGCACCATTTTAGCACCACAAGCAAGGTAATACATAGAAACATATGGCGATGTTATAATGCCCATAAAGCCTTTCAAAGACAACCTTATTTCACACGCTCTTGTTACGCATTACAGGTTCAAAACATCTTGCAAACAAAGGCTTTACAGACACCCAAACTGATAGGGCAAGGTGTTTATGGCTTTTCTCCCGAAAACGCCATTTAACTGCGTAACATTTCAAAGAAAAGTGCTTGCCTTTAGATTATCATTTCATTTCCGTTCCTTTTTGAAAAATCAGAGCAAGCATAGGAAAGGAGTGCCCCTTCCGTAAAAATCGCTCTTGCCATCGCATGCGAGAAAGAGTAATTTTTGCTTGTTGGGAAATTCCCAAACCCACACCAAACTGTAAGTTTCACATTACTCTGACTTTTCGTATTGGTATGGAACATATGGTAATATTGCCCATGTAATCTCGTCAGCGTAATGGACTTCTGTATGTATCATCGAACGAGGATCCGCAGCCGTTGCCTTAATACACGGAAAGTCTGCACATTCTTTACATTCTGCCAGACCTTTTGCAAAAGCACATCTTTTTGCATTACAAGGGTCATCTTTACAATAACAGCTCTCGCTATAACAACCCTCGCATCGCATTTTCCAATCTGTTGTTCCCCACATTTTAACTAAATATGGTTCCATTAATAATCGCTGTTCATCAGAAGTACCCGTGTAATGAATGCACAAATCACATCGCTGACCGCATTGTGCATATACTGCATTATCTTTTGGAAATGGTTTTCTATTGGGTTTCTTTTTAATTTGTATCAGTTTTTTAATTTCATCCAACTGTTCCTTTGTTGTAACATCAATAAGCATCCATTTTCCATCATGATATGTTTTTGAATCATTGTAATAATCACAGATAAATGATGAAAACATATCCTTTTGTGATTCAAAAGTCTCCCGTTCTTTCTTTCCAAAAATAATTAAAAATGTAAATCTATCCTCATGTATATAGATAGTCAAAATAGTTTTTTGACCTTGCTTAAACTTTAATTCATTTTTTCCGTCGCCAATTTCATCAAGGTGATATTTGCCGCGCATAAACATCATGGTCTCATGACTAATCTGTTCCAACGTATTCATAAAAAACCTCCATGCAATCAAGAAAATTCAACGTTGTTGCTTTGTATACAAATATTATAGCGCTCATATATAAATTTTCTATCATTTCCTTGCATTTGTACAAAGTAGCAAAGCCAGTTGCCCTCCTCAACTGTCGAGATGAACGGGCTTCGCCCGCCGTTAACAAATACGTCTGTCTCTGCTTTTATGTCAATCAAGAGTGCGAAAGCAATGAGTGCTTTTGCCCTGACATAGTATGGTTTTCCTTGTATCTGCCTGTATCGTTTTATATCGCCATAGGAAATATGGGCACCATTTGGGCACTAAAGTGTCAGAAATTATTGCTTTTATAAGTGTCCTAATGGGCGACGAAGCCTGTATTTGCAAATGGTTTCACAATTCAAAACTTTTCAATAAAAAAATCAAATACTATTTTTTATGGCCGCCATCCATAAAGCCGCACCCCCTTGCGCCCGAATGCACCGGCAAATTCAAACAGGCGGTAAAAGACGGTCCAAAAACGCAATGCCGCCATTTACAAAAGCGGGAGACCGCAAAAGCCAAACCGGCGCAGGCAAGCGCCGCCGTCAAAACTTTTTTCAGTTTCCCAGCGGTCCGCATCGGGCAACTTCGCACGGCGCCAAAACGCCCTGGCGACAGCCATAAAAATGCAGCGCCCCTGCCAGGAACCGCCACCGCGTTGGGCATGCTGTTCAAGAGATTCGCCGCAACACCTTGAAAATCCTTTATCCGATGCTGCCGCAGCATGGATTTTCGGTCTGAATCGATTTTAATCATTCCTTTCTTGAATCTTCATCAAAAACGGGGTACTATAATAGTAAGAATATCCGAAAGCAAGGAGCGTCCGTTATGCTTTACTGGGATCCGACGTATCTTATTTTGCTGCCCGCACTGATCATCAGCGCATGGGCGCAAATGCGTATCCAAAGCGTCTATCATCAGGCCAGCCAGCTGGCCGCTTCCTGCGGCGCGACCGCCGCACAGGTTGCGCGCCAGATTCTCGACGGCGCCGGCCTGTACCAGGTTCAGATCGAGCCCGCCCCAGGGCAGGGCCTTTCCGACCACTACGATCCGCGCGCAGACGTTTTGCGCCTGTCCGCGCTGAATTTTTCCTCAGCCTCCATCGCTGCGCTGGGCGTTGCCGCACACGAGGCCGGCCACGCGATTCAAAAGCATGAGGGCTATGCGCCGATGAGCGTACGCGCCGCGATTTTGCCCGTCGCCAACTTTGGCCAGATGGCCTCCTGGCCGCTGCTTTTGATCGGCCTGATCTTTGGTTCCTCCACATTGGCCATGCTCGGCGTTTATCTTTTCAGCGCCGTATTGCTTTTCCAGCTGGTTACCCTGCCGGTGGAATTCAATGCCTCCGCGCGCGCCATCACGCTGTTGGATCAGATGAACATCCTGCAGCCGGAAGAATTGGAGCAGGCAAAAAAGGTGCTGCGCGCCGCAGCAATGACTTATGTCGCCGCAGCGTTCACCGCTCTTTTGCAGCTTTTGCGGCTTTTTACGCTCGCAAATCGTGGCAATCGCCGGGATTAAGCGTATTTTCGGGATTCGATTCCAATTTTCATCCCGAAATTCCTTCTAAAGGGCTTGATTTTTTCAATGAATCCACTATAATAAATTTGTTAATTTTTTGCTAAGGGAAGTTTGCAGGAGAGCGGCGGATCCGCCGGCCGAAGGTGTAAAACACTCAGGTTCCCTCCGGGGAAGAGACTGTAAATGGACGGCATTCTGGAGAAGCCTGCCTTGCGCAGGTGCCGAAGGGGCAACACGATTTTGTGAATCTCTCAGGCAAAAGGACAGAACGGCTGGCGCAGCGCGATTTGGCGGATTGTGTAGTGATGGTTCTGTTTCTATTTGCTTGAAAGCGCCCCTGTGGGCGCTTTTCTTTTTTCAATGCGGCGGCAAATATGACGAATCTCCCCCGAAAGAAGGACTGCAAATGGAAAACTTTTTCACGCAGGTTGCTCTGATCAACGACAAGATCAACGGCTTTGTCTGGGTAACGCTGGGGCTTTGGATTTTACTGGGCACCGGGCTACTGACGACGGTTCTAACGCGCTTTTTCCAGGTAACGCATTTTGGTTACTGGATCAAACACACCATCGGCAGCATTTTTCACAAGCATGTTTCCGGCCATACCAATGAAAAAGCGTCGATCTCCCAATTCCAGGCGCTGTGCACCGCTTTGGCCGCCACGGTTGGCGTGGGCAATATTGCCGGCGTCGCCACAGCGATCGTCGCCGGTGGTCCCGGCGCGATTTTCTGGATGTGGCTGGCGGCTTTTTTTGGCATGATGACCAACTATTCTGAAAATGTTCTGGGGATCTATTACCGGCGTAAAAACGCGCACGGCGAATGGACCGGCGGGGCCATGTATTATCTTCAGGACGGTCTTGGAAGCCGCAGGGGATGCAAAGGGCTTGGCCGCTTTCTGGCCTGCCTGTTTTCGGCATTTGCGGTGCTGGCCTCCTTTGGCATCGGCAATTTGAGCCAGATCAACACCATCGCCACCAATATTTCCAGTGCGTTTTCCATCGATGCGCTGGCTGGTATTTCAATCGGCTCAAGCAATCTTTATATGCTTTTGATCGGTCTTGTCCTGATGGGTTTGGCCGCGCTGGTCATCATCGGCGGCATCAAGCGCATCGCGCTGGTCACGGAAAAAATTGTCCCCTTCATGGTGGTGCTCTATCTGATCGGCGCCATTGCCATCGTCATTACAAACGCGTCAAACATCGTCCCCGCGTTTGCGTCGATCTTTAAATTCGCCTTCGGCACGCAGGCCGTCGCCGGCGGCGTTGCCGGTATTGTCATCAAGGACGTTGTCACCTGGGGCTTTAAGCGCGGCGTATTTTCAAACGAAGCCGGCCTTGGCTCTTCGGTCATGGTGCATTCGGCCTCCAATGTCAAAGAGCCTGTGCGTCAGGGCATGTGGGGCATTTTCGAAGTATTTGCCGACACCATCGTCATCTGCACCCTCACCGCGCTGGTCGTGCTCACCTCCGGTCTGGTGGATTTGAACACCGGCGCCATGATTTCCGGATCCAATCAGGTCACGCTCGTCGCGGAAGCCTTTGGGCTGCGGTTTGGCGCAATCGGCAGCGGATTTGTCGCCATCGCCGTACTGCTTTTTGCCTTTTCCACGGTGCTGGGCTGGTCCTATTACGGCACAAAATCCTGGGAATACCTGTTCGGCACAAAATCCACCATCATCTACAAGGTTGTCTTTACCCTGATGATTGCCGCGGGCGCCATGATGACCTCCTCCCTGGCCTGGGATATTTCCGATACCTTCAACGGTTTGATGATGATTCCCAACCTGATCGGCGTTGTGGCCCTGTGCGGCGTCGTCAAAAAGATCACGGACAACTATGTTGACCGGTATCTGCGCGGCAAGGATCTGGCGCCCATACTGTCCTATGATCCCAAAACGCAAAAAGAGCAGGCCGAGGCGCTTGCCAAAGAACGCCGTTGCTGATGCGCGGTTAAAAAAGCGATGTCCAAATCCGGACATCGCTTTTTTTATCTGGATAAATCGTACACCTTCAGCTCCCGATACAGCGCCGTCAGCGGCGCAAGCTGCCGAAAGCCGATTCTGCCCGCATCCAGAAGCGGACCAAAGGTCACGCCGTCATCCTGATAGTCAAAAACCGTCAAATCATTGATCGCAAAGTCAATATGCGAACCGCATTTTGTTACGCAAATCCGATAAAACCCGTCAGCATCCGCCGCATCCGGCAGCGGATCCGCCCCCTGCGCGACCAGATGAAACCCATGGCTTTTGCGCAGATTACAGGTATGAAACGCCCGTTCATCCGGCTCCTTGCGCCGGTAATAGGAAACATGGAACGCATCGATCTGTCCGCTGTGATACTGGGGATATTCGCCCGTGCGCATCGGCAGGGAAGGGTCAAACAAATCCTTGCCCCCTCTGCCCCGGGCGGCAAAAAACAGCATGCACAGCCCCACGCTGGAAAGCGGTTTGAATTCCCACTGCACGCGCAGATCCGACGGGAACTGCTGCGGACACCACAGGACATAATTTGCTTTTTGTCCCAGCGAACCGCTCAGCGCATTTTCAAGCGCCATCGCGCCGTCCCGAAAGCCAATCTGCGCCTGTCCTTCCAAAATAAACGATTCAATATCCTTTGGTTCGCACAGCGGATTGCTGTAGATCAATTTGCCCGGATAAGACTGCTGCATATACCCCGCCCCTTTTCAGAAAAAATGATCGTGCGCTTTTATGCTCAGCGCCAAGCACATGCCAGCGTGCGGCACGCAAAGGATAAATTCGGCCTTCACAGACAGCTTTTTTGCCTTACGACCCCAAAGCAGGCAAATAGGAAAAGCTTGGACAGCATTTCATGCCATCCAAGCCCTGTTTGAAAAAATTCGATTCGTTCTTATTTTTCAGCCAGATCGTTGATGATCTGATCGGCCCATGCAATCGTGCCGTCGATATCCGCCTGCTTGACCGCGCTCTGCTTAAACAGGCCGCCGACCTTGATCACATGCGTGCTGCCCACAACGCCGACGCCGCGTGCCTTGGCCGCATTGGCCAGAGTTTCCACAGCCGCTTCGCCGCCGCCCTTGGTCACGACAAAGAACGCAACATTCTTGGCGCGTGCCGGGGTCAGATTGGCACAGAAATCCAGCACCTGCTTGTCCGGCTTGCTGCCAGCTTCGATGCCGATGATCAGCAGCTTTTCGCTCTCACTGGGATAAGCGGGCGGAATCTGGTCGCTGGTCGCTTTATATTTACGGCCGATCGCTTGCGCGATATGCTCGGCATTGCCAGCTTTGGAAAAGAACAGGACTCTCATCTTGAACAACATGGTGTACTCAGCCTC
Organism: Christensenella sp. UBA1428; assembly: GCA_002329335.1. Taxonomy (GTDB): domain Bacteria; phylum Bacillota; class Clostridia; order Christensenellales; family UBA1750; genus UBA1428. Next base: position 53 of record DCTY01000059.1, on the reverse strand, counting down.
CAACAGCGAAAATTTAACATTATTATTATATGGACTGCTTAAAGGAAAATAGA
>DCTY01000024.1:69893-82476 GCA_002329335.1 Christensenella sp. UBA1428 | reverse complement strand
TCTATTTTCCTTTAAGCAGTCCACCGGGCGATGTGGCTGTTTCATATATAATATATTACGATTTGGATAGAGGACTGAAAAAACAATCGTTGAAGCCGATGGGATATACCGAGCCTTTTATTAGGGATATCGGTATGCGATTAAAACATAGCCGGGGGTATGCGAGAAAATCGCTGCCGCCGGTTTTTTGTTGTCCAAATGATACGGAAACAAACATAGGATGCATCAAATGATCCTGAACATCGGTTTGTAAGGCCAGCTTCCGGCATGGGACGGCTGCTTTGCAGCATAAAAAGAAATGGTGCAGCCGATTTCCGGATAAGGTACAATGTTGTTGGATATGGTTTGCAGTCTCCTTTCAGAATGTTGTGTAGCAATTTCATTCTACCAAAGACCGCAAGCCGTGTCTGTTTTTTATGCTGTTTTCAATTTGCGCAACTTATTGTACCTTATCAGTCCTTTGACGGAGACAGCTAATTTTGGCAAGAAAAACCGCCGCTATGGTTTTACCCATATACGGCGGAGTACATATTGAATCTTCCGGTATAAACAGTTTTTCTACTGTTGTTTGTAAATGGCGAAATTATTTCATCTTGACAACCTGTAATTGTTTGTATCAAATCTTTCCAATATAAGCTATCGTTTTGTTCGGCATTGTCAGCAATCCATTATAAGAAAATCTATTAAATAAGTCAGTTAACGCTTCAATATATTCATCATATCTATCGTCGTCTTTTTTTAATGAGTAAGAACTTGACAGGCTTCGACGGATGAATTTTTCCTCATCGAATAAAATTGGATTGTCAAACTCAACTGTTTCATATTTACCAGAAAAATATCGGACAATTCGTTTATCATCTTTTATTGTTCCACCTGAAAACCCTTTGAACCGAGGGCAATAACTTGCAAATATTCTGTAATTTTCCCTGCATAAGTCACATTCGGTATCGCGCATATTCCACACTAAAATTGCCTTTCCGTTCGGTTTAAGTATTCTTTTACTTTCAGCTATAAATTTATCGGTATCAAACCAATGAAATGATTGTGCTGCTGTTATAAAATCTACAGAGTTATCATCTAATTTTGTATTTTCCGCATCACCGTCAATAATTTGAAGATTAAAATAAGACGATAAATTCTGATGAGCAACACGCCTCATATCTTCATTCGGCTCAACACAAATAACCGTACCGCAAAAATCCGCTAACTGTTTTGCAAAAATTCCTGTGCCGGAACCAATATCAGCAATAATGCTATTTTTATTTAAACCAACTTTTTTGAAAAGATATTCGATAAGCTGCAATGCATATGTCGGCCTGCTAATAGAATAAATATCGCCTTTTTGTGAAAATAAATCTTTGTTCTCCATTATAATAACACCCCGCCAAATTCATGTTTGTTCTTGACTTTATAATATATTCGCACATACATCACAGTTCTCCGATTGTCACACTTTGTTATATCTTGTTATCAGATTTTCTTGCCCTTTCTTTTCCCTTATGAGGGAAAAGAAAGGGCAAAACAGTGTGAAATCATATAAAGGGATAAGGCGAACACATTACGATAAATCCTTTGTTTTCAAGGATTTTGGAGGCTTTTATTAAAACTCTGGAAGCTTCAATAACCACTTATAAAATTGTGGTTTTCAAATTTTTATTTTGATGATTTTATAAGGGATGGTAGGGGTCTGCGCACCGCGGGCCGCCCAAACAGACGCCTTTGCCGTCGCGCAGCATCTGCGCCAGGGCGCGCTCGTCTTCCGGCATGGATTCAAACGCCATGCCGCCCAGGCCGCCGTCGTAGCATTGATGAAAATCCGAACCGGAGGTCATCAAAAGCCCGTTGGTTTTGGCGAACGCCAGCGCTTTGTCGTTGTTATTCATGTGACGCATGCAGCCGTTGTGAATTTCAACGCCGTCCAGAAAGCGCGGATCTGCCGGCTTTAGCGGCGGCCGGAAGGGGTGCGCCTGCACCAGAAGCGCGTGCGCAGGCTTGCGCGCATAAAACGACGCCAGATCCAGCTGATAACAGGGGCCCAGGTCGTACAGTTCCTGCGCGGTGAGGCCATAGAGCAGGTAATCCTCGCTGGCGTGATAAAAACGAAGCTCTGCACCGAAAAACACCTTTAACCCCAGCCTGCCGGCGCATTGGCGCATGGTCTCATAATCGCGCAGGATGCGGTCAAACAGCTCGTCGCACGGGTGAGGCTGATTGTCGTAATAGGTGTAATGGTTGGTCAGCACCAGTGCGTCGTAGCCGTGATCGCATAAGATCTGAGCGGCCTGCTCGCAGGGAACCTTTGCACAGCGGCTGGCGGGCGCGCTGTGGCAGTGCATTTCGATTTTGACCATTTTGGATTACTCCACCGGATAGGCGATCGTCGTGACCAGACCGTTTTCCGCCTGCGTCGTATCCAAACGGCTGTACTGCACAACGACCGGCTCGTCGGAGCACACCAGCGCCGCATACGGCACGCCCATGGGCACTGCGGCCAGCTTATCCATGCGCATATGATTGGTGCGCTGCGCAGCGCACAGCAGGCCGCCGCATACGATGGGCTCCCGGTCTTCAAAATAGAACGTCACGGTCAGATGCGCGTCGCGCGGCCCTGCGTTGAGCACGCAGATGGCCTCGTGGCTGACATAATGCCCGGGCGTGGTAATTTCCGGCCAGTACATATCGGGGATCATCCATTGCGTTTTACCGTACATTTTGCTATACTCCTTTGTAATACAGGATAGGATTTTCTCGTTTTTATCATAGAGAACCGGCGGGGTTTTGTCAATGCCCGGCGGAATTTTCCGGAGGTTTTGCCATGACACAATCATTGGACTGCGAGGCGCTGAGCCGTCAGTTGAGCCAGAATCGAGTGCTGCTTTTTAACCGGCAGCAGGAAGCGAAAAAGCTTTCGGATCAGTTATCCGCGGCAAAAAAAGCGCTTTATGCCGCGCAGCAGGACGTGGATTTTTATTTAAAGCGCGGCGTGCTGGATTGGCTGCCGGCCAGAAAGCGCGAGCGGCTGGCACAGCTGGGCGCGGCGCAGCAAAGGCTTGAAACGGCGCGTTTGCAGCGGGAACGCTTTGAAAGCGCTTCGGCAGAAAACCGTTTGGCCAGACAGCGGCTTGAAAACGAGATTGCCCGGGCCAGCGACGCGCTCAAAAGCGTACAGGAAGCGCCCCAGCTGCCGGCGCTTTCGCCCGTCCAGCGTCAGGAACACCTTGGCCGGTTAAAAGACGCCGTCAGGGCGGTGCGTCAGGCGTCCCAATATACGGCGCAGGCGCTTTCAAACAGTCAGAGCGCTCGGACGCTTGGCACGCTGGATGTATTTTTGGACACGGGACTGATCGGCGATTTGATCAAGTACAATCGCGTGGAGGATGCGCAGCAGGCCGCCGCATCGGCGCAAAGCAGTCTGGTCCGGGCAAAAAAAGCGCTTGACAACCTGCCGGAGGCCGAACGGGTGTACTTTCGGTCGCTGGGGGAAATCAGCGGCGGGCTGCGTGCCTGGGACATTGTGTTTGACGATCTGATTTCCGGATTGATGGTAAGGGAAAAGATCCGGGAAAACTGCGCGGTGCTGGAGCGCCAGCTGGGCGAACTCAACGCTCTGCGCCGCGTGCTGGAACGCCGGATCGACGCATTGTCAAAGGATGGCTGATGGGCCGGAAGCGGTGTTTGGCGGCAAAGTTCTGCACGCGGCGCGGGGCTGCGCGCCATGCGCACAAAGGCAGGGGATCATTGCGCCCTCCTTTTGACGCTTGGCGTATCGACGGCGGAAACGCTGTCCGGCGCTGCGTGCGCGATCAACAGCAGGGGAGGGTGGCGCCATGATTGTCAGCGTCAGCAGACGCAGCGATATCCCGGCGCTGTATGCGCCGTGGTTTTTCAAGCGGCTGGAGCAGGGGTTTGCGCTTGTGCGCAATCCGGTCAATCCCAAACAGGTCAGCCGGGTCTTTTTAACGCCGCAGGCGGTGACGGGGTTTGTCTTTTGGAGCAAAAATCCGCAGCCGATGCTGGAAAATCTGGCGCGGCTGAAGCCCTATCCGTTTTATTTTCAGTTTACGCTCACGCCCTATGGCCGCGAACTGGAGCCGGGGCTGCCGGATAAGCGCCGGATTGTCGAGACTTTTTTGCGCCTTTCGGAAAAAATCGGTTCGGATCGGGTCATCTGGCGTTATGATCCTGTGCTGATTGGCAAAGCGTGGCCGGTTTCACGTCATGCCGAGGCCTTTGACGCGCTGGCACGCGCCTTAAGCGGCGCGACAAGCCGGGCCGTGTTCAGCTTTGTGGACGGTTATGCGCATTTGCGCACGCCGATGCGCGGCGGGGTTTTTGCTGCGCCGGATGCGGGGCAGATGCGCTTTTTGGCCGAATCTTTTGCCAAAAGCGCAAAATGCGCCGGGATGACGCTGGAGACCTGTGCGGAAACGATGGATTTGAGTGGTCTTGGCATCGCACACGGCAGGTGCGTGGATGCGGCTTTGCTGCGGCATCTGGGCGCGGCGTCGGAAAAAATCAAAAAGGATCCTGCGCAGCGGCCTGCCTGCGGGTGCGCGGCCAGCGTGGATATCGGCGCGTATGATACCTGCCGGCTGGGGTGCCGTTACTGTTACGCCAATCACAGCGCAGCGCTGCTGCGCCGGCGCGTTTTGGCGCATGACCCGGATTCGCCGCTGCTTACCGGCGCGCTTTTGCCGGAGGATCGGGTGCATGATCGGGGCGCGCCGCCTGCGGCGCAGCAGATTCATTTTTTGGACGGGGATCTTTCCTAGCAAGGCGGGGGAGCAAAGGGGGAGAAGCGGAGAATGGCGGAAAAAATCTATATTGTCGAGGACGATCCGACCATTGCGTCGGCGCTGCGGGCGCATTTGAGCGCGTGGGGCTACCAGGTGGGCTGCGCGCAGCGCTTTGACGATGTGCTGGGGCCGCTGGAGGCGTTTGAACCGGATCTGGTGCTTTTGGATATTGTGCTGCCGTTTTATAACGGGTACCATTGGTGTACGCTTTTGAGACGCAAATCCAGGGTGCCGGTGATATTTGTGTCTTCTGCATCGGACAATATGAATATCGTCATGGCGATGAACATGGGCGGGGACGATTTTATCGCCAAACCGTTTGATTTGAACGTTTTGACGGCCAAGGTGCAGGCGGTGCTGCGCCGCTGCGTCGGGACGGAGCGCGACGCAATGGCGTGGGGGATGCTGTCGCTGGATCTTGGAAAAGCGGTGCTGAGCTGGAAGGAGACGCGCCTGGATTTGACCAAAAACGAACTGCGTATTTTACAGTCGCTTTTTCAGGCGCAGGGCGGCGTGGTCAGCCGCGACCGGCTGATGGAGCAGCTGTGGCAGACCGACAGCTATGTGGATGAAAACACGCTTTCGGTCAATATTGCGCGCCTGCGCCGGAAGCTGGATCAGGCGGGAATGCCCGAACTGATTCAGACGCGCAAGGGACTGGGGTATGCGCTCAAGGAGAAGGAGGCGCTTTTATGAGCACCTGGCGGCTGCTGCTTTGCTATGTCAGCGTACACCGGCGGACGCCTGCGCTGCTGTGCGTTTTTGGCGGCATTTTCGCGGTGGTGTTCTGGGCGTTTCGCTTGCCGGTACAGGCGGCGCTTTATGGTGCGGCGATCTGCGCGGTGGTGAGCCTGTTTATGGGCGCGGCGGATTTTCGTGCGTTTTGCGCCAGGCACCGGCAGCTGCATGCGCTGATCGTGCAGATTGGCGACGGGATGGACGGCCTGCCGATGCCGGACGGTTTGATCGAGGCGGATTATCAGGCGCTGCTGCGCACGGTTTTTGCGCAGAAAACCGCGCTGGTTTCAAATTCGGACCGTGAACGGCGCGAAACGCAGCAATACTATACCCTTTGGGCCCACCAGATCAAAACGCCCATTGCGGCAATGGACCTGATCCTGCAGGGAATGGACGGTCAGGAAGCCCGTGCGCTGCGCGCCGAGCTTTTCAAGGTTGAAGAATATGTGCAGATGGTATTGGGGTATCTGCGCAGCGAAACGGCGGGCAATGATTTTGTCATTTTGCGCTGCGCGCTTGACCCGATCATCCGCAGGGTGCTGCGCAAATATGCGCCGATGTTTATTCGGAAAAAATTGACTGTGCGCTATGACGGTACGACGCAAAGCGTACTGACGGATGAGAAATGGCTGCTGTTTCTCATTGAACAGGTTTTGTCAAACGCCATCAAATACACGCCGTCCGGACAGGTGCGCCTGTATCTGGACGATCAGACGCTGGTGATTGAGGATACTGGAATTGGAATTGCGCCGGAGGACCTGCCGCGGGTGTTTGAAAAAGGGTTTACCGGCTATAACGGCCGTGAGCATTTGAAATCCACCGGAATCGGGCTGTATCTGTCAAAGCGTGTGGCCGATATGCTGGGGCACAGTTTAAAAATCGAATCCGAACCCGGACGGGGCACGCGCGTGAGAATCGGTTTAAAATCCAGGCAGCTTGAAGTGGAATAAGCGGGGCGTCGGGAGCAAAGTGTGAAAATCTGCGATTTTCTCCATGGACCGGAAAACCGGCGATGCCGGGATTGAAAGTCAGGGCGGCTGCGTTTTCCGGACCGGCCTTTTTCAAGGATGTTTTTTGACGGTCTGAAAGCGGCCATGGCGCGCCGCTTTATTTTTTATGCGCTGCGTTGGATGCCGGCATGAATCAGCCGGCGCGCAGGGCTTGTTCAAAATCGATTTTATAGGCGGCCGGTACGCCTGCAATTCCGGAAAAGGCGGGGCGCAGGCGCTTTTTGGCAGCACTGCGGCGGTTTAGGACGCATGCAGCGCGCGAAGCTTTCAGAATTGTAAGATAAAGCGGCCGGACTGTAAGGCAAAACGATGGCTGCGCGGCTGCACCGCATGCTACAATGGGGCCAACGAACGCTTGGAGGTGTTTTTATGCAGATGCTGCAGGTCAACAGCCTGAAAAAGGTATATACCGCCAGAAACGGGGAAAACCGGGTGCAGGCCCTGCGCGGCGTGACTTTTTCGGTGCAGGAAGGCGAATATGTCGCGATCATGGGCGAGTCCGGATCCGGCAAGACGACGCTTTTGAACCTTTTGGCGATGCTCGATTCGCCCACCAGCGGCGAGGTGCTGCTGGACGGGAAAAATCTTTCCCAGATGAATCAGTCGCAGATGTGCGCGTTTCGGCGGGACAATATGGGGTTTGTTTTTCAGGAATTTAATTTGCTCGATACGTTCACGCTGCGCGATAATATTTATTTGCCGCTGGTGCTGGCGGGCAGGCCGCACCGGGAGATGGCCCGGCGCATCGAACCGCTTGCGCGCCAGCTTGAAATTGAGACGCTTCTGGACAAATACCCCTATGAGGTTTCCGGCGGCCAGAAACAGCGCGCCGCGGTGGCGCGGGCGTTGATTACCAACCCACGGCTGGTTTTGGCGGACGAACCCACCGGCGCGCTGGATTCGCGTGCCAGCGACGAGCTTTTGCGCCTGTTTGCGCAGATCAATGCAGGCGGGCAGACCGTTGTGATGGTGACCCATTCGGTCAAGGCGGCCAGCCATGCCGGGCGCGTGCTGTTTATCAAGGACGGCGCGGTGTTCCATCAGCTTTATCGCGGGTCGATGAGCAATCAGGAGCTGTATCAGAAAATTGCCGATACGCTGACCATGCTGGCAACGGGCGGTGATGCGGCGTGAAGCTGGGATTTTACTGCCGCCTGGCGGCGATCAACCTGCGCAACAACAAGCGCACCTATCTGCCGTATCTGCTTTCCTGCACGTCGATGGTGATGATGTTTTATATCATCCATTCGCTGGCGATTCATCCGATGCTGGAGCAGATGGAAGGCGGCGCGCAGATCAGGATCCTTTTGAATATGGCGGTGGGCGTGGTGGGCTTTTTTTCCGCAATATTCCTTTTTTACACCAACAGCTTTTTAATCAAGCGCCGCAAACGGGAATTTGGCATGTTCAATGTGCTTGGGATGCAAAAAGGGCATATTGCCCGCGTGCTTTTCTGGGAAAACCTGCTGGTGGGCGCTGTAAGCCTGGGGGCTGGCATCGCGTTCGGGATGCTTTTTTCAAAGCTGGTGCAGGCGCTTTTGCTGCGCATTTTGCATTTTCAGGTGCCGCTTTCCTTTCAATGGATGCCCGAATCCTGCCGGGTGACGGCCGTGCTCTTTTTTGCGATTCATCTGGTTTTGTTTTTGTGCGGCGTGCGCCAGATTCACCTGGCAAACCCGGTGGCGCTGCTGCGCGGCGCGCAGGCCGGCGAAAAGCCGCCGAAAGCCAACTGGCCCATGGCCTTGCTGGGCGTATTGACGCTGGGCGCGGGCTATTATATCGCCGTAACGGTGCAAAACCCGATGGCGGCGCTGCTGTTGTTTTTTGTTGCGGTGATTCTGGTGATCATCGGGACGTTCTGCTGCTTTACCGCAGGCAGCGTGGCGCTCTTGCGGCTTTTGCAGAAGAATAAAGCGTACTATTATAAAACGGCGCATTTTGTTTCGGTTTCCGGCATGATCGCCCGCATGCGCAGAAACGGCGCGGGGCTTGCCAGCATCTGTATTTTATCCACGGCGGTGCTGGTGATGATTTCATCCACCGTATCGCTGTATCTGGGCAGCGAAGACGCGCTGCGCGAACATTACCCGCGCAATATCACCGCTTCCTGCTACGACGCGTCGCCAGCGCTGGAACAGCAGCTGGATCAGGCTGTGACGCAGACGCTGGAGGCGCAAAAGATTGAGCCGAGCAACGAACTTTCGATGCATCTGCTTGCCTTTGCCGCCCGGCAGCGGGCAGACACCATGGATTTGCAGGCGATTGTCCAAATGGACGATTTGACGGTCACGGGCGACGTGCGCCAGCTGACCTGGATGCCGCTTTCCGATTATTGCCGGCTCAGCGGCCAAAGCCTGTCGCTGGCCCAGGACGAGGCGATCCTGTTTGCGCCCGACGGCGGATATGGTCAGGATCGTTTGAATTTGCCGGGTTTTGGCGCGTTTAAAATTGTTCAAACGCTGGATCGGTTGGACGGGGCGCAGCTTAACCCGTACATGGGCGTGTCGACCTATTATCTGATCGTATGCGACGAGCAGATGGCGGCGCTGGACGCGTACCAGTCTCAGATTTTTGGCGCGCACCGCTCTGCCCGTCAATATCTGCGTGGGTTTGACGTAACGGACGCGGCGGCGCAGCAGCAGGTATTTCAGGCGCTGTGCGACGCGGTCGGGGAGGCGCAGATTACGGTGCGCTCCGATCAGGAAGGACGCGCCACATTTTACAGCCTTTACGGCGGGCTGTTTTTTCTGGGGCTGTTTCTGGGCGCGCTGTTCCTGTTTGCAACCGTGCTGATCCTGTATTACAAGCAGGTGACCGAAGGATATGAGGATCAGTCCCGGTTTGAGATTATGCGCAAGGTGGGCATGACGCGCCATGAGATCAAAAAAACGATCCATTCCCAAACCGTTACGGTCTTTTTCCTGCCGCTGATTACCGCCGGCGTTCACATCTGTTTTGCGTTTCCGGTGATCAGCAAGCTGCTGGCGCTTTTGAGCCTGCACAATATGCGGCTGTTTGCGCTGGGCTCTCTCGGCACATTTGGCGTGTTTGCCGTGTTTTACCTGGTGATGTACCACTGGACGTCGGGGGCGTATTACGGGATTGTCAGTAAGAATTGATATGGATCAAGGAGGGAAACGATGAAACTGAAAAAAGCGCTTGCCGCGGTGCTGCTGCTGGTAAGTTTGACGGCGGGCCTTTGCGGGTGCGAAAGCGCCGCGCAGGATTACTATACCCAAATTGACAACGCTTTTGTTAAAACGCTGGACAACAGCGGGGATAATATGAAATATGAGTATCGGCTTACCGCCTATGACGCGCAGGGCACGGCGAAAACCGTCGCATTTAAAACCAGCAGGGAATTGAAGCAGGATGCCTATCTTTGCCTGTGGATCGTGCCCGTACGCGGCGTCGTCCGGTGGGAACAGGTGGCGGAGGATCAGATGCCGGAACCGGTTCGCGCGGTATACCGGAGAAACTGAAAGGCCGGATACCAGATCGGGCAATCGTTTCAGCGCGCATCCGTTGGATGCGCGTTCTTTTTTTCCGGCGCGTCCAAAACGTGCGCGAAAGCGCGGCTGTCCCGGCGCAAAGACGGGCAGAAAGAGAAGAAAAAATGTTTTTTTGTCGAAATTTATGCGGGAAGGGATGCATGGAGGCACAGGATGTGTTAAAATAGAAATACAAGCAGAACAAGGAGGCGACCCAATGAACCTGCTGCATTTCAAGTATGCGGTTGAAATCGCCAAAACGCATTCGATCAGCAAGGCAGCTGAAAATCTGTATATGGGCCAGCCGAATCTGAGCCGTGCGGTGCGCGAGATGGAGGAGGATCTGGGCGTTGCGATTTTTAAGCGCACCTCCCGCGGAATTTCCGTAACCCCGGAAGGGGAGCAGTTTTTACAGTATGCCCGCCGTATTATTGCGCAGGTGGAACAGGTCGAACAGATTTATAAGGGCGGCGCGGCGCATAAGCAGCGCTTTTCTCTGTGCGCGCCCAGAGCCAGCTATATTGCCCAGGCGTTTGCCCAGTTTGCCGCCGGGATGGAACAGGATGCGCCGGCAGAGTTCTTTTATAAGGAAACCAACTCCATGGACGCGATCAACAGCGTCCTGGGCGAGGACTGCAATCTGGGCATTGTACGTTATCAGGCGGCGTTTGACAAATATTTCAAAAGCCTGTTTGCAGAAAAGCGGCTAACCGGCGAGCTGGTCGCGGAGTTTAGCTATGTACTGCTTGTGTCGCAGACCCATCCGCTGGCGGCGCGCGGGGAAATTGCGCTTTCGGATTTGAGCGGATATCCCGAAATCTGTCATGCTGATGCGTATGTGCCCAATCTGCCTTTGCCGGACGTGAAAAAGGCGGAATTGCTGGGCGTGACGGATAAGCACCTGTACGTTTATGAGCGCGCCAGTCAGTTTACGCTTTTGGAAAAGCTGCCGGGCGCATATATGTGGGTGTCGCCCGTGCCCCAGGAATTGCTGGAACGGTACCGGCTGGTGGAGAAACACTGCGCGCAAAACGACAAGGTGTACAAGGATGTACTGATCTGCCGCAAAGGCTACAGCCTTTCGGCGCTGGACGCACGGTTTATTACCGCGCTGACTCAGGCCAGGCGGGTGTACCTGCCCGCATAGGCCGCAACAAATCGTTTCATATCGATAAAGATATATCGATATATTGTTTTCACATTTCCGCTCCGGCTCTTTCTTTGTTAAAATAATCACAAAGAAAGGGGGCGACACGGGTGAGTATCTCTTCCCAGACGATGCGGCGGCTGCCGGTTTATCTGGACTATCTCAAACAGCTGCCCAGGGATACGGCGCGCATTTCGGCCACGGCCATTGCGTCGGCGCTGGAATTGGGCGACGTGCAGGTGCGCAAGGATTTGGCCAGCGTCAGCGGCGCGGGCAAGCCCAGAACCGGCTATGATACCGCAGGGCTGATCCAAACGCTGGAAGATTGCCTGGGCTGCGGCGAAAAGCGTCAGGCGGTGATCGTTGGCGCGGGCAAGCTTGGGCGGGCGCTTTTGGATTACCAGGGGTTTGAAACCTATGGACTGTCCATCGAAGCGGCGTTTGACCAAAGTCCCGATGCTGTGGGCGTGACTGACGCCGGCAAGCGGATCCTGCCGATGGCGGCGCTGGAAGCGTTTGTGCAGACCCATCCCATCCGCATCGGTATTCTCACCGTGCCGGCCGACCAGGCGCAGCAGGTATGCAGCCGCATGTGCGATTGCGGCATCCGCGCCATATGGAGCTTTGCCCCCCGACGGCTGCACGTTCCTGAAGGCGTGCTGGTCCAGTATGAGAACATGGCAGCGTCCCTGGCGGTGCTGTCCAGCCACCTGGCAGGATAAGCGCCTGCGGGAATTGAAAAAAGGAGCGAACGAAATGGAAAACAAAGCCTATGAAATCGTAGACAGCGTGGAAAAACTGGAAGCGGCTCTGGCACGCGTGCGTGCGGCGCAGAAGCGTTATGCGACGTTCAGCCAGCAGCAGGTGGATGAAATTTTCCGTGCGGCGGCCATTGCGGCAAACCAGATGCGCATTGGGCTGGCCAAAATGGCGGTTGCGGAAACCGGCATGGGCGTGGTGGAGGATAAGGTCATCAAAAACCACTACGCGGCTGAATATATTTATAATGCCTATAAAGATACCAGGACCTGCGGCGTGATCGAGCAGGACGACGCATACGGCGTCAAAAAGGTTGCCGAGCCTATCGGCGTGATTGCGGCGGTCATTCCCACGACCAACCCCACCTCGACGGCGATTTTTAAAACGCTCATCGCGCTGAAAACCCGCAACGGGATTGTGATCAGCCCCCATCCGCGCGCAAAGGGATGCACCATCGCGGCGGCGAAGGTGGTTTTGGAGGCGGCGGTGAAAGCCGGCGCGCCGGAGGACATCATTGCGTGGGTGGATGTGCCGTCCCTTGAAATGACCAATCTGGCCATGCGCGAGGCGGATATCATCCTGGCTACCGGCGGCCCGGGCATGGTCAAGGCGGCGTATTCCAGCGGCAAGCCGGCGCTGGGC
>DCTY01000024.1:0-69866 GCA_002329335.1 Christensenella sp. UBA1428 | reverse complement strand
GACAACGGCATGATCTGCGCTTCGGAGCAGAGCGTGATCGTGCTTGAGGACGTTTATGATACGGTAAAAAAAGAATTTGCCGACAGAGGCTGCTATTTCTTAAACTCCGAGGAAACCGAAAAAGTGCGCAAGACCATTTTGATCAACGGCGCGCTCAACGCCAAAATCGTCGGTCAGAAAGCGGCGACCATCGCGCAGCTGGCGGGCGTCAAGGTGCCCGAGAAAACCAAGATCCTCATCGGCGAGGTGGAAAGCGTGGATATCGCCGAAGAATTTGCCCACGAAAAGCTTTCGCCCGTTTTGGCGATGTATAAAGCGCGGGATATTCACGATGCGTTTGATAAGGCGGAGCAGCTTGTCGCCGACGGCGGTTATGGCCACACTTCCTCGATTTATTTAAACGCGGTAACGGAAAAGGCGAAGCTGGACGAGTTTGCCGCGCGCATGAAGACCTGCCGGATTCTGGTCAATACGCCCTCTTCTCACGGCGGCATCGGCGATTTGTACAATTTCAAGCTTGCGCCGTCGCTGACGCTGGGCTGCGGCTCCTGGGGCGGCAACTCGGTTTCGGAAAACGTAGGGGTCAAGCACCTGCTCAACATCAAAACCGTTGCCGAGAGGAGAGAGAATATGCTGTGGTTCCGCGCGCCGGAAAAGGTTTACATCAAAAAAGGCTGCCTGCCCGTGGCGCTGGCCGAGCTTGGAAGCGTGATGCACAAAAAGCGCGCTTTCATCGTGACCGACAGTTTCCTGTACAACAACGGCTATACCAAGCCGGTATCCGATAAACTCGACGAGATGGGCATTTTGCATATGACCTTCTCCGACGTGGCGCCGGATCCCACGCTGGCCTGCGCCAAAGAAGGCGCCAGGCAGATGGCGGCCTTCAAGCCGGATGTGATTATCGCCGTGGGCGGCGGTTCCGCGATGGACGCGGCCAAGATCATGTGGGTGCTCTACGAACATCCCGAAGCGGACTTTATGGATATGGCCATGCGCTTTGTCGATATCCGCAAGCGCGTGTACACGTTCCCGAAAATGGGCGAGAAAGCGTATTTTATCGCAGTGCCCACCTCCGCCGGCACCGGTTCTGAGGTGACGCCGTTTGCGGTCATTACCGATCAGGACACCGGGGTGAAATATCCGCTGGCGGATTATGAGCTGATGCCCAATATGGCGATTGTGGACGCCGACCTGCACATGAACGCGCCGCGCGGGCTGACCGCCGCCTCCGGTATTGATGCGGTGACCCATGCGCTGGAAGCGTACGCATCGATGCTGGCGACCGATTTTACTGACGGACTGGCGCTGCGCAGCCTGAAGATGGTATTTGAAAATCTGCCCAAGGCCTATGACAACGGTCCCAATGAGCCGCAGGCGCGCGAAAAAATGGCCAATGCGGCGACAATGGCCGGTATGGCGTTTGCCAATGCGTTTTTGGGCGTGTGCCATTCCATGGCGCATAAGCTGGGCGCTTTCCATCATCTGCCGCACGGCGTTGCCAATGCGCTGCTGATTGACGAGGTGCTGCGCTTCAACGCCAGCGAGACGCCCACGAAGATGGGGACCTTCTCTCAGTACGACCATCCTCATACCCTGGAACGATACGCGCAGGTGGCCGATTATCTGGGCGCCAAGGGCAAAAACGACGCGCAGAAGCTGGAAAACCTGATCGCGATGATCGACGAGCTCAAAGCGCATGTCGGCATTAAAAAGACCATCCGGGATTACGGCGTTGACGAGGCGGACTTCCTGGCACGGCTGGACGAAATGACCGAGCAGGCCTTCGACGACCAGTGCACCGGCGCCAACCCGCGCTACCCGCTGATGAGCGAAATCAAGCAGATGTACTTAAACGCCTATTATGGCACGCAGACCAGGGTGTAAGGAGGATTCGACGATGAATTTAGACAGAGTCATTGCTGTTCGTACCAGCAAAACCGTCTATCGCGACGGCGACCGGGCGGTGAAGGTTTTCGATGCGGACTATTCCAAGGCCGACGTGCTCAACGAGGCGCTCAATCAGGCGCGGGTGGAGCAGACCGGGCTGCGGATCCCCAAAATTCTGGAGGTTACGACGCTGGAGGGCAAGTGGGCCATTGTTTCGGAATATATCAAGGGCAAAACCCTTGCCCAGCTGATGGCGCAGGAGCCGGAAAAGCAGGCGCAGTATATGGAACAATTCGTGCAGCTTCAGATGCAGGTGCATGAGAAACGCAATCCCAAGCTGGGCAAGCTGCGCGACAAGCTTTCCGAGCGCATCGATCTGGCGGATGTGGGCGATACCACCCGGTACGATCTGCATACCCGGCTGGAGTCCATGCCGCGTCACAACAAGCTTTGCCACGGCGATTTTAATCCGTCCAACATCATCCTGACGCCCGAGGGCGAACCGTATGTGCTGGACTGGTCCCATGCCAGCCAGGGCAACGCGTCGGCCGATGTGGCCAGAACCTATCTGCTGTTCTGGCTTGCGGGCGATATTCAGGGCGCGCAGCTGTACCTGGATCTGTTCTGCGACATCAGCGGCACCGCCAAGCCGTATGTGCAAAAATGGCTGCCCATCGTGGCGGCGGCGCAGTCGGTCGTGTGCCGGCCGCAGGAGCGCGAATTCCTGCTCAGCTGGACCGGTGTGGTGGAATATCAATAATCAAATAAAGGCATTTTGGAGGGCATTGCAATGAAAGTTACCGTTTGTATCGGCAGTTCCTGCCATCTGAAGGGCGCGCGGCAGGTTGTGGAGGAGCTCCAGTATCTGATCGCTCAGAACAATCTGAAGGACAAGGTGGAGCTGGCAGGCACCTTCTGCATGGGAAAATGCCAGAAGGGCGTGTGCGTGACGCGCGACGACGAATTTTTCTCCGTGTCGCCCGAAACGACCAAGGCGTTTTTTGAAAAAGAAGTTTTGGCAAAGGTGTGAAAACCATGATTGTGCAGGTTTGCATCGGCAGCTCATGCCACATCAAAGGATCGCGGCAAGTGATTGAGAAGATGAAACAGGCCATCGAACAGTATCACCTTTCAGACGAAGTCGCACTTGCCGGCAGCTTTTGCACCGGCAAGTGCAACCGCGTCGGGGTGACTGTGACGGTGGACGATCAAATCATTACCGGCGTGACGCCCGAGGGCTTCGACGCCTTTTTCCGCGAACAGATTTTATCCAAACTCGGCAAGTAAAAAGGGGTTTATCGTATTATGGCGGAATGTTTAAAGCTAAAAAAATCCAACTGCAAAAACTGCTATAAGTGCATTCGCCACTGTCCGGTCAAATCAATCCGCTTTTCGGGCAACCAGGCGAACATTGTGGGCAGCGAGTGCATTTTGTGCGGTCACTGCTTTGTTGTCTGCCCGCAAAACGCCAAGCAGATTGCCGATGCAACCGAGCAGGTCAAGGTGCTTTTGCAGTCCGGCGCGCCGGTTTATGCCAGTATCGCCCCTTCGTTCATCGCCAATTATGACGGCGTGGGCATCGAGGGGATGCGCCGGGCGCTCATGGCGCTGGGCTTTGCCGGCGTGGAGGAGACGGCGATCGGCGCAACCATTGTCAAACGGGAATACGAACGGCTTTTGCGGGAGGAACAGCGGGATATTCTGATCACTTCCTGCTGCCACAGCGTCAATTTGCTGATCCAGAAATATTTCCCCAGAGAGCTGGTTTACCTGGCCGACGTGCTTTCGCCCATGCAGGCGCACTGCGCGGATATCAAGCGCCGCTTCCCGCAGGCAAAGACCGTCTTTATCGGCCCGTGCGTGGCCAAAAAGGACGAGGCGGAGCAGTCCGACGGCCTGGTGGACGCGGTGATGACCTTTGAAGAGCTGACCCAGTGGCTCAAGGCTGAAAATATTGCCCTGGAAGCGGGCGTTGACCACATCGAGGAAAGCCGGGCGCGCTTTTTCCCCACAACGGGCGGGATTTTAAAAACGCTCACCGAACAGCGCAGCGATTACACCTATATGGCGCTGGACGGCGTTGAAAACTGCATCGCTGCGCTGCGCGACATCGAGGAAGGGCGGCTGCATCGCTGCTTTATCGAAATGTCGGCCTGCGTCGGCAGCTGTATCGGCGGCCCGGTGATGGAAAAATACCATAAATCCCCCGTGCGCGATTATATGGCGGTCAATGCGTATGCGGGAAAAGAGGATTTTGATGTGGCGCAGCCGGACGATCTGTCGCTGCGCAAGCGGATGCCCTATCTGGACCGCGGCATGCGGATGCCCTCTCAGGAGGAGATTCAGGCTGCCCTGCGTCAGATGGGCAAAACGCGGCCGGAGGATGAGCTCAACTGCGGCTCCTGCGGCTATAACACCTGCCGGGAAAAGGCGATTGCCATCTGCCAGGGCAAGGCGGACGTTTCGATGTGCCTGCCGTTTTTGAAAAACCGGGCGGAGAATTTTTCCGACAACATCATCAACAATACGCCCAACGCCATTTTGGTGCTCAACGAGGATCTTGAGGTGCAGCAGATCAACAAAGCGGCGCTGAAAATCATGAATATTCCCCGTGAAAGCGATGTGATGGGCGAACAGGTCATCCGTATTCTGGATCCGAAAATTTTTATGGATGTACGCGATTCTCAGCGCAGCATCCGGGACCAGCATGTGTACCTGGCGGAATACGGCCGGTATGTGGAGCAATCGGTGCTGTATGATCGCGAATATCATGTGCTGCTTTGCATCATGCGCGACGTGACCGAGGAAGAAACCGAACGGCGCAAGAAGGAGTCCATCTCCAGCCAGACCATCGAAATTGCCGATAAGGTTGTCGACAAGCAGATGCGCATCGTGCAGGAGATCGCTTCGCTTCTGGGCGAAACCGCCGCTGAAACCAAAATCGCCCTGACCAAACTCAAGGAGTCGATCGCCGATGAATAATCTGTGCGCGGATATCGGAACCAGAAGCGTCAATAAATTTGGCGAACAGCTGTGCGGCGACCATGTGGACATCGTCGAACAGGACGAAAATTCGCAGGTCATCGTGCTGGCGGACGGGCTGGGCAGCGGCGTCAAGGCGAGCATTCTTTCCACGCTGACCTCAAAGATCATTTCCACGATGATGGCGCAGGGCCTTTCTTTGGAGGACTGCGTGGGGACGATCGCGGCGACGCTGCCGGTGTGCCAGACGCGGGGCGTGGCTTATTCGACCTTTACGATCATCCGTCTGGTACAAAACGAAGAGGCAGAGATCATTCAGTATGATAATCCGGAACTGATCTTTCTGCGCGACGGCAAAAACGTCGACTATCCCACGCAGGAACTGAACATCGGCGGTAAGAAAATCCTCAAGTCGCGGATACGGCTCAAGGAGGACGACATCTTTATCGCAATGAGCGACGGCTGCGTGCATGCGGGCGTGGGGATGCTTTTGAATTTTGGCTGGGAACGGCCCAATATTGTGGAATATATGGAAACCTACAGCCAGGTGGGCTTTACTGCCAAAACGCTGGCGTCTCTTTTGCTGGATAAATGCTGCGAGCTTTACGGGCAGAAACCCGGGGATGATACCACGGCCTGCGTGGTGCGCATCCGCCGGCGCGAACCGATGAACCTGATGTTCGGTCCGCCGTCCAATCGGGACGACAACGACAAGATGATGGGCCTTTTCTTTTCCAAGGAGGGCAAGCATATCATCTGCGGCGGGACGACGTCGTCCATTGCGGCGCGGTATCTTGGGCGGCAGCTGGTTCCAAGCATGGAGTTTGTGGATCCGGAGGTACCGCCCATTGCCAAGCTCGACGGGGTGGATCTGGTGACGGAAGGCGTCATTACCGTCAATAAAGTGTTGGAATATGCGCGGGATTTCCTGGGCGACAACAAGCTTTACGACACCTGGAGCGTCAGCCGCGACGGCGCGTCGATGATCTGCCGGCTTTTGTTTGAGGAAGCGACGGATATCAATTTTTATGTTGGCCGCGCCATCAATCCGGCGCATCAGAACCCGGATCTGCCGATCAATTTCAGCATCAAGATGCAGCTGGTGACGGAGCTGTCCGAGTGTCTGCGCAAAATGGGCAAGCGCATCAAGGTCAGCTATTTCTAAGACAATAATCGTCAAAGGAGGGGTTTGTCCATGAACAGACCGGTTCGCAAATTTGATACCAAGGTGCAGCATCTCAAGTATAAAGTCCTGCGCGAGGTGGCCCGCCAGGCATGGGCGGGCAAACTGCTGGAAAAGGTGATGGATATTCCGCAGATCATCGTGCCGGGCAAGACGCCGACCATGCGCTGCTGCGTCTACAAGGAGCGGGCAATTGCCGCCGAACGCGTGAAGCTGGCGATGGGCGGCGACCGGGACAACCCCAACGTCATTGAAGTCATCGATATCGCCTGTGACGAATGCCCGGTGGGCGGCTACGAAGTTACCGCCGCATGCCGCGGCTGTCTGGCGCACCGCTGCGAGGATGTATGCCGCCGGGGTGCGATCAGCTTTGACGCCAACCATGTGGCGCATATTGACAAGAGCAAATGCGTCGACTGCGGCGCCTGCGCCAAGGTTTGCCCCTACAGCGCCATTGTCGACCATAAGCGGCCCTGCGAGCGTTCCTGCAAGATCAAGGCCATTTCAATGAGCGAGGACAAAACGGCAAAGATCGATAACAATAAATGCATTTCGTGCGGCGCATGCGTCTATCAGTGCCCCTTTGGCGCGATCATGGACAAATCCTATATTCTCGATGCGATTGATTTGATTGTGAAAAGTCAGAACAATCAGGCCTATAAGGTGTACGCGGTCGTCGCGCCGTCGATTTCCAGCCAGTTTACCTACGCCAAGCTTGGCCAGGTGATCAGCGGGATCAAGCAGCTGGGGTTCTTTACCGTGATCGAGGCTGCGCTGGGCGCGGACATGGTCGCCTTTGACGAGGCGCGCGAGCTGGCGGAAAAAGGTTTTCTGACCAGTTCCTGCTGTCCGGCGTTCGTCGATTATGTAAAAAAGCAGTTCCCCGATCTGGCGCAGTATATTTCGCACAACCTGTCGCCGGTGGCGGCGATCTCCCGATATATCAAAAAGCTGGATCCGCAGGCCAAGGTGGTTTTCATTGGCCCGTGCACGGCGAAAAAGATGGAATATCAGAAGGAAGAGGTGCGCCCGTATATCGACAGCGTGCTGACCTTTGAGGAATTGCAGGCGCTGTTTGACAGCCGCGATTTGGAAATTACCAATCTGCCGGAGGACGTGCTGGACAACGCTTCTTACTATGGCCGTATCTTTGCCCGCAGCGGCGGTCTTTCCGACGCGGTAAAGCAGGCGCTGAAAGAACAGGGACTGGATGATTTTGACCTGAAGGCGGTGCCCTGCGATGGGATCGAAGCCTGCCGGATGGCGCTGCTCAAGGCGTCCAAGCGGATGCTCGACGGCAATTTCATCGAGGGCATGGCGTGCCTGGGCGGCTGCATCGGCGGCGCCGGATGCCTGACTCATGACGATAAGAATAAGGCTGAGGTGGATAAATACGGGCGGGAAGCGTATGAAAAGACGATCTCGGACGCCATCAGCGTGTTGAAGTGATCCTGGGCGCAGGCGGCTTTGCCGCTGTCCCCAGGCGGTGTGCAATAAAACGACAGACGGCAGCGTCTGTACGGAAAAACAGGCGGCGCTCGGCAAAATCGGCCGGATGCCGCCTGTTTGTTTTGGATATTTTGGATGGATGTGCAAATTCATAAGGCGTCCTTTGCAGCGATAACGGGAAGCCCGATTGAAGCGAAGGTCCACAGATGGTTGCGTTTTGCTCCGAAAGGGTGGCCGGGGGTTGCCGATGAGGCGACGGATGTGCTATGATCTTTCTTGTAGAAATCAGCAGGGGGGACCCATGATGTCGGACTGGAATTCCGCTCAGTATTTGCTTTTTGAAAACGAACGCACTGCGCCGGCGCAGGATCTGGCGCGGCGGCTGTCTGCGCTTGCGCCTGAAAAAATTTTGGATCTCGGCTGCGGGCCGGCCAACAGCACGCGCGTATTATACGATCAGTTTCCGCAGGCGCATCTGGTCGGCGCGGATCTTTCGCCGGACATGCTCCGCAGGGCAAGGGCGGCATTGCCGCAGGCGCAGTTCGTCCAGTGCGATGTGTCGGGGGATTTGAGCGCGCTGGGGGACGGCTATGATATCGTTTTTTCAAACGCCGTGCTGCAATGGCTGGAAAATCATGCACAGGTATTGTCAAACTGGATGACGCAGCTGCGCCCGGGCGGCGTTTTGGCGGTTCAGATGCCCATCAACGAGCCGGAACCGGCCATTGCCGCCATCGGCGCGCTGGCAGCGCGAACACCGCAGCGGTTTGAATCCGTGGTGTATCAAAGCAGCAGGCCGCTGCCGCTGGAGGCATATTACGATATGCTCAGCGCGATGACGGATCGGTTTGCCGTCTGGACGACGACCTACTGTCACCGTATGACGGAGCACCGGCAGATTTTGGAATGGGTACGCGGCGCGCGTCTCCGGCCGTATCTGGATTGTTTATCGCCCGAGCAGGCGGCCGAGTTTGAACAGGCGCTGCTGGAGCAGATTCAAAAGGACTACCCCAGAAGGCCAAACGGCGATATCCTTTTCTTTTTCCGAAGGTTGTTTTTTACGGCGATGCGCCGTTAGTCCCGCCGCGGCCCATACGGCGGGCGCGGCCGGAAAGGTGGAAATATGTCTTTTCACAGGGGAGGAAACGATTATGGAAATCCGAAGCGCGTCGATGCAGGATTTGGCGGAAATCGCCCAGCTTGAAGCAAAATCCTATCCGCTCAGGGAGGGCGCGTCCAAAGAAACGCTGCAAGCGCGGCTGGCGGCGTTTCCGGAATGCTTTTGGGTTTTGCAGGACAAGGGCAAAATTTTGGCGTTTATAAACGGCATGGCCTGCGATCAGCCGGATTTGAAGGATGAAATGTATGATCAGCCGTCGCTGCACCGCGCGCAGGGCCGATGGCAGATGATTTTTTCGGTTGTGACGGCGCCGGAGTGCCGCGGGCGCGGCTATGCGGGCATGCTGATGCGCCGGATGATTCAGGACGTCAAGGCTCGCGGCCATGCCGGCGTTGTGCTGACCTGCAAGGAAGCGCTGACGGGCTTTTATGCACAGTTTGGCTTTGAAAATGAAGGCGTGTCCCAATCCAGCCATGGCGGCGCGCAGTGGTATCAAATGCGGCTGCGGCTGTAGCGCCGGCCGCGGCTGAAAAATCAGCGCATATGGCCCCGTATGAGCTGCGTGATGCAGTTTCATCGGGGCGTTTTTTTTCGGTGCATGCATGAAGTGTGTTGACATGCGACATATATCGTGATATGATATATATCGATGGACGATATAACGATGGACGTCATAGAAAGGAGGGTGAAAGCATGCAAAAACCGGAACCGTTGTCGGAGAGCTATTACTATATCCTGGTCTGCCTTGCAAAGGGGCCCAATCATGGCTATGGCATTATGCGCATGGCCAAAGAGCTGTCCGAAGGAACTGTGACGATTGGTTCGGGCACCATGTACGGGGCCACCAGCAATATGATCAAAAAGGGCTGGATTACTCAAATCATGAGCGATACGCCGGGCGAGGAGCGGCGCAGGCTGTACAGCCTGACGCAGGCGGGGCGCAGTGCGCTGGACGCGGAAATTCGACGGCTTCAAAGAATGCTTGATCTTGCGGAGGGTGTGTCATATGGGGCGCAGTAAAAAGACGGTTGTGCGTATGTATTCTGCATGGAATTACGAAAAAGAAACAGAGGATCTCAACCGGTATTCTGACGCGGGCTGGCAGCTTACCCGCGGCGGATTGTTCCTGTACCGATTTGAGAGAAACGAGCGTCTGCGCTATCGGTACCAGCTGGACTATCAGCCCGGCGTGGCGCATATCGGCAGATATCTGGAAACCTATTATGAGCAGGGCTGGGAATTTGTCAGCCGTACCTGGAACGGCTGGTATTATTTCCGGAAGGCGTATGATCCTGCGCTGCCCCCGGCGGAATATGAAATTTTTACCGACCGGGAGTCGCTTATGGAAATGAATCGCCGCTGGGCGAACCTGGGGCGGGGCTTGCTGATTGTGTTGGGGGTTTTTCTGGCGATGGAAGCGTTTGGATGCATCGTGCATCCCAACCTGCCCGGTATGGTTGTGACGGCGGCGCTTGCCGCTGAAACCGTGATGATTGCCCATGGATATTTTGTGATGCGCAGCCCGGAAAGAAGCAAGAATGACCGGTACGACAGCATCCGGCTGCTGCTGGTGTTTCTGGTGCTGATCGTGGGGTTTGTGTCCAATGGTACGCTCTATGCGATGAGACCCGCAGGGGAAATGCACATGAGCGCCGAGGAAATTCGCCCCATTGCCGCGCAGCTGGACCGTGCGATGCATCACAATACCGTGGAAATCCGGTATGCGGACAACTATTATCTGGATCTGGAGCTTGCGGCGCAGTCTGATGTGACCTTTTCCATTGTGGACAGCAAGGGTGCTGTGGTATTTGAGACGCGGGGGAAAAACGAGCAGCTTAAGGATGTGAAACTGCGTTTGCCTCAGGATACATATCGGGTGATCTTTTCCGATTATGCCGGCGGCAGGATTGCAGTTTGCTACAGGATTCAATGAGCCTGGGACGCGAATCAAAAGAGCATCGATCTCCTGTCGTAAACTGCAGGCGCTGCCGGCAGCGGGGAATCTATTTTGCGCTGGCGTATGATCAGCGTTCTTGAGCGGATCGGAGCTTTGGCGCGGCGCCGGCGGTTGGAAATGGCAAAACGGATGCCGGGAGTACCTGAAAAACGCCGATAAAAGCAATTACCACAATGTTAAAAACCCTTTCCGGCGCGTGGAACTTGCGCGGAAAGGGTTTGCTTTTTTCTTGATTGGCAGAGGGAGACGAACGCCGCAATATGGGTCGCAGTCACGCCGCGCAAACTTTTATAGCGCCTTTTTTGCTGCGAGACAGGATTGCGCCGGGCGCTTGTGTTTTTTGCCGGTTACCAGACGAAAAGCCCGGTGAGCAGAAGAATACAGAAACTTGCGACGATGTTGCCTAAAAAGATGACCGGCAGCGCGTGCTTGATCCGAAGATCCAGCACGGCGGCGACCAGAGAGCCGGTCCATACCCCGGTGCCGGGCAGCGGAATTGCCACAAGAATGAACAGCCCGAGCAGCGAATATTTGCGTACCTGATCGCCCTTTTTGTCGGCGTGACGCTCGATCCAGGTGACGGCAGGCTTTAAAAAGGCAAGCCGGCTGAGCCAGCGCAAAATGGGCCGGACAAAAAGAATAATCAGCGGCGCGGGCAGCGAGGACGCGGCGACGGCAACAAAAAAGCTTTGCCAGAGCGTCAGCCCCATGGCAGTGCCGATGGGAATCGCCGCCTTGACCTCCAGCACGGGGACCATGGAAGTTCCGGCGGTATACAAAATGGCTTTGATTATCTGGGCGTTGAACAATTTGTTTCCTCCGTCGTTTTTTTCAGATCCTCAAATCCGCTGGGGTCCAGCAGCCCGCCGCCAGCAATTGCGGACAGAATCCGTTCCTTTGCCTGGGGCATGAGGGTACACAGATGGCGGGAAAGCGCTTTCATATCCTCTCTGCGGGTCAGCTTGTTGGCAGGGCAGGGGCTTTTGACAACCGGCAGCGCCAATTGTTTGGCCACATGGATGGCGTGGGACTCCGGCAGATAGACCATCGGACGGATCACCGTCACGCCGCTGCGGCACAGATATGTTTTGGCCGAAAAGGTATGCAGCCTTCCTTCAAAAAGCAGGCTGAGCAAAAAGGTTTCGATCACATCGTCCCGATGATGACCCAGGGCGACCTTGTTGGCGCCGATCTCATTGGCCAGATCGTTGAGCGCACCGCGGCGCATGTTGGCGCAAAGCGCACAGGGATTTTTCTCCCTGCGCTCCTCAAAGACAATTTTACCGATTTCCGTTTCACGCACATGATAAGCAACGCCAAGCTCCTGACAGAGCGCCCGGATGGGAGACAAATCGACCGGCGTCAGCCCAAGGGTGAGCGTTGCCGCGCTTAGCGTAAAGGGATGGGGCGAAAAATACTGATACAGGCGCAGTGCGCGCAAAAGCAGCAGGCTGTCCTTGCCGCCGGAAACGCCGACCAGCACATGATCCCCCGGCTCAATCAGCTGATAATCCCGATCGGCGCGGCGGATGCAGCCGAGTACTTTTTTCATCCTGTCGGCCTCCTTGCCTACTTGGTATAGATATTGTCAAAAATCCAGCTGCGCAGCCAGGAGGAATCAAAGACCCAGTGATTTTCCTCGCCTGAGGGCAGCAGGTAGCCGTCAGGCAGAATCCCGCCGGACGGCAGGCTGTCGTGCGTACGGGTGCAGAACGCTGAGAGAAATTCCGCCAGCGCGCTGTCATCCTGCGCCAGAATCGATCCGCTATCCGGCGTGTCGATCACCGCGCGCAGCAGCGCCAGCAGAATCTGCTGCTGACGGTGCAGCATGGGCAAATTGACGTTGACGGCGTCCTCGTCGGTGTAATAATCAAACACTTCTCCCGCCGCTTCGCCGGAAAGCGTCAGCGTTTCGGGTACAGCAGCGCCAGCGCGGCGCAGCGCGCGCGCGGTATCCAGATCATAATCGGCGGTTAAGCCGCCCAAATCGATCTGCTGGCGGATTAAAATCGCCATGGGGTCGTTGCTGGTATCAAAGGGGTAAATGCTTTGGCCGCCTACGGCATGCACAGCGATTTCGGGCAGATCGACAATGCTGATCTGCACGCCGCCCAGCGCGGCGGCAAGACGCGATACGTCGTCAACGGTAAAGGCGACCGTGCGGTCAATCGGCGTTCCGGAGAGCAAAAAACGGACGCTTTCGGTAAATGCCTGCGCCGGATCCTCGCCGCCCAGACGGTATGCCTCGGACAGCGGCGCGTAAAGCTGAACACGACGGCCCTGTGCGTCCGTTTGCGTCTGCTGTACGCGCGTGGCGCCGGGCAGCGGCAAAATTCCCAGCGGGCTGCCCATGGAAACCAGATAAGCCGAGCGCATGTTCTGCCCGGACGCGTCTGTGCAGATCAGCAGCACGGTTTGTACGTTTTTGACATAGATCGTTTCCTGCGTCAGGACGGTTGCGCGCCCTGTCAGCGGCAAAAAAAGCAAGAAAAATGCGGCAAAAAGCGCCGCCAGCCTGCGCAGGCGGCCGCTGTGCCGCAGATTGATCTTATGGGCGCAACTATGCATCCGTATTTCCTCACACGTTGAAATAATTGCCGGTATCGCTGCCGTGATAGTCGTAAATGACATCGCTGAGCGCGGCGGGATTTTCCAGCGCCCTGCCGGTACCGACGGCCACGCAGGCGATGGGATCCTGCGCCACCATGCAGGTCACGCCGATGCGCGCTGAAAACGCCTTGTCCATATTATACAACAAAGCGCCCCCGCCTGTCATCATAATTCCGCTGTCGAGAATGTCCGCGGTCAGCTCTGGGGAAATTTGTTCAAATACGTCGCGCACAGCGGTGAAAATCGGCTCCAAACACGGAGCGATCGCCTGATAGAGATCGTCGCTGGTTACGGTGACCGCGCGGGGCAGGCCGGTATCCATACATCTGCCGATGATATCGCGCGCCAACGGCTCCGGGCGCGGCAGCGCGCAGCCGATATGCATCTTGAGCTGTTCCGCTGTGACCGGGCCGATATCCAGCCGGTGCGCCTGCTGGAAAAAATCCAGGACGGCAGCGTCAAAGGCATCGCCGGAAACCTTGACCGAACGGGAAGCAACGATTTTCCCCATGCAGACTGCCGCAACGTCGGTCGTGCCGCCGCCAATGTCCACGACCATACAGCCGCGGGCCTGGTTTACCGGCATGCCTGCGCCGATTGCGGCGGCAAGCGGCTCTTCAATCAGCCTGGCATACCCGGCGCCGGCGTCGGTGCAGACCTCAATGACGGAACGCTTTTCCATTTCGGAAACACCGGAGGGGACGCATACAACGACGCGCGGGCGGAAAAAAAACCGGCGGCCTGCAACCTTGCGTAAAAATGCGCGCAGCATTTTTTCCGTTACTTCAAAATTGGTGATGACGCCGTCGCGCAGCGGGCGGATAACTTCAATGGCATGTGGCGTTCGGCCGAGCATCTGATAGGCGTCTTCTCCTACGGCGAGCACCTCGCCGCTGCTGCGATCCAGCGCGACAACGGAGGGTTCCCGCAGTACGATGCCTTTGCCCTTTACATAGATAATAACCGAAGCGGTTCCCAAATCTATGCCAATGGTTTGGCTTAAGAACAATGTTTGACACATCCTTTGGTTTTCGGAAAAATCGGTATCTATATAAACGGCCAAAGGAGGCGCATTGCCTGTCCCAAATTATAAACGGCGGCCGAAAGCCGTGTGTCATATCACACCAGATTATTATTTTCGGCGCGCCGTTGATAAATCCTGCTTTTTTGGGAAGTTTTTGGGACATATCCGATTTTTTGCACAAAATTCTGATAAAAATTTGGGAAACTATACCATTTTTTGCCATCTGTTTTGCATCTTGTGGAGCGATGACGCAGTTTATCCGCCGGCGGATTCCTTTTTGCGCGCGCGCAGAAGACGGTATTTTTTCAGCGTTGCCGCACCGCCGCGCAGATGGCGTTCCGCCTTATTTTTCGCCAAAACCGCCTGTACCTGTCCTGCCAGCGGGCGATCCAGCTGCCAAAGCCGCTCGGTCATGTCTTTATGTACCGTAGATTTGCTGTACTTGAATTTATCCGCCGCCAGGCGCACGGTTGCGCCGGTTTCCAGAATATAGGCTGCGATGTCGCGCACGCGCTGCTCGATATACGGTTTCATGTTTTGCCTCCCATGCGGGTTTGTTGCTCCAATGTATGCATCCGCAGGAACGGATATGAAACGCAGGTCGCGCAGGGAGAAAAAGAGAGCAAGCCTGCAGGGGCGGGGATTGACATAAAACGGCGGCTTTTTTATAATCGTCTTGATACAGAAAACAAAAGAGACCTCAGTCTGTTTTTTGAGTGGGTAGAGCCGGGAGGAGGCGAAATGATGGAACAGAAACAGATCGTACAGCGCGTCGCGACGGCGCTTCTGGCCATGCAGCGCTATAGCTGGGAGCAGGGCGTGGCGGCGCAGGCTTTTCTGGAATTGGGGCAATGGGAGATTGCCCGGTCGCTGGCGATGGAGGCGGCGCACCGGCAAACGCAGGACGGTCGTGCGGCGGTGATCGGCGGCGGGACGGCGGCGACGGATCCGTGCGCGGCGGGCGAGGCCATGCTGGAAGCCTGGCGGGCAACCGGGGACCCGGTTTTGGAGCAGGCGTGCGGGCGCCTGGCGCATTGGGCGCTTGTTGCGGCGCCGCGAAACGACAAGGGGATCGTTTATCATTTTACG
Source organism: Christensenella sp. UBA1428 (assembly GCA_002329335.1). Lineage (GTDB taxonomy): Bacteria > Bacillota > Clostridia > Christensenellales > UBA1750 > UBA1428. Next base: position 54,562 of record DCTY01000024.1, on the reverse strand, counting down.
GATAAAAAGGAATTTTGGGTGGATTCCTTTTATATGCTGCCGCCGTTTTTGGCAGCGTACGGCGCATACGATGAGGCGATGCGGCAAATATGCGGTTACTGGGACGCCTTGTATTTACCGGAAAAACGCCTGCTTGCGCATCGCTGGGACGACGGCGCGCAGCGCTTTGTGAAAAAAGCGTGCTGGGGTGTTGGCGTTGGCTGGGCGCTGGCGGGGATGACGCGCGTATGGGCGCATTTGCCGCCGGAGCGGATACAGCAGCGGCAGTGGCTGGCCCAGCGGATGATGACGCTGCTGGAAAGCGCGCTTGATTGGGAACAGGCGGGTTTGTTTCATGATGTGCTGGATGATCCGGACACATTTTTGGAGGTCAATTTTTCGCAGCAATGCGCCTACTGCATTTTTCGGGGTGTAGCGCGCGGCTATTTTCCTGAGAAAATGCTTCAGACGGCGCAGCGGCTGTATGACGCCGCCTTGAAAAAGGTCGACCGATTTGGCCTGGTGCAGGACGTCTGCGGTGCGCCGCGCTTTGACGCGCCGGGTACTGCGGCGGAGGGACAGGCATTCTTTTTGTTGATGGAAGCGGCTCGCAGAGACTGTGAAAACAAACGGAGCGCTTCGCGGTAAAGCTCGGCGCCAGACCGGACGTTTTTTGAGCGGGGCACTCCGGCGCAGGCGCGGCGTCTGAAAGCCGTGTCCAGGACGGAACCTGCGCAAACCGATTGCCGCCTAACAAAAAATGTGGAAGCTGCGCAGCGTAAATATGAAAAAGGGACATGCAGGGCATGTCCCTTTTGTGTGTATGGGGTCAAGCTTACGCTTCGGGAATCAGGTTGGCAACCGCCTGCGCACAGCGGCGGCACAGCGTGGGATGAACCGCACTGCCGCTCAGGGCGGGCAGCACTTTCCAGCAGCGGGCGCATTTTTCACCCTGCGCAGGTTCAACGACGATATTGAGCGCATCGCCCACGGTCGCGTCGACCTGGGAAACGATCAGCAGATCGGCCAAGGCAGCGGCATCCATCTGAGCCAGGAAGGCATATTCCTGCGGAACAGTCAAAACAACCCGGGCTTCCAGACTCTTGCCGATTTTCTTATCAGCACGGGCCTGCTCCAGCGCGCCGTTGACCTGGGCGCGTACGGTGAGCAGCTGTGCAAACTGATCCATCTGCGCATCGTCCAGCGCGTAGTCGGTAAAGGGCGCGTTCATCTGGTTGAGCACAACATTGCGTGGATCGTCGCCGGCCCGATGGGGCATTGCCTGCCAGATTTCGTCGCAGGTAAAGGCAAGAATCGGCGCAAACAGCTTGGTCATGGTATCCAGAATCAGATACAGGGCCGTCTGCGCGCTGCGGCGGGGCAGACCGTCTGCTTCGTCGCAGTACAGACGATCCTTGATGACGTCCAGATAGAAGCTGGAAAGCTCGATGACGCAGCAATCGCTGATGGCGTGGGAAACGACGTGGAATTCATAGTCGTCATAGGCGCTCATGCAGCGCTCAATCAACGCGTTTAAGCGCGTCATCGCCCAACGGTCCAGCGGCAGCATCTGTTCGGGGGCAACCAGATGATCGGCGTCGAAACCGGCCAGATTGCCCAGACAATAGCGGGCGGTATTGCGGAATTTCAGGTAATTCTGGCACAGCTGCTTGAAAATGGCGTCAGAGCAGCGCACGTCGACGCGGTAATCCGACGAACCTGCCCACAGGCGCACCAGATCCGAACCATATTTTTTGATGATCTCAGCGGGATCAACGCCGTTGCCCAGGCTCTTGTGCATGGCACGTCCCTCGCCGTCCACCGTCCAGCCGTGGGTCAGACACTGCTTAAACGGCGCCTGCGCCGCGCCGGTAGAGCCGATGGCGGTCAAAAGCGAGGACTGGAACCAGCCGCGGTACTGATCCGCGCCTTCAATGTACAGATCGGCCGGCCAGAAGCCCTGATCCTTTTTCATCGAGGCAAAATGCGTCGAGCCGGAGTCAAACCAGCCGTCGAGCGTATCCTCTTCCTTGTAAAAATGCGTGCCGCCGCAATGCGGGCAGCGATAGCCCTCCGGCAGGATTTCCGCCGCGCTGCGTTCGTACCAGGCGTTGGAACCGTGCTGGCCGAACAACCGGCTGACGGCGTCAATCGTCGTATCGTCGCATACCGGCTTTTTGCATGCTTCGCAGTAAAAAACGGGAATCGGCAATCCCCAGCGGCGCTGGCGGGAAATACACCAGTCTGCGCGCTCGCGGATCATGGCGATCATGCGCTCTTTGCCCCAGGCGGGCAGCCAGCGTACGCCGTCGCAGGCGGACACCGCTTCATCCTTGAACGCATCCACCGAGCAGAACCACTGCGGCGTGGCGCGGAAGATGATCGGCTTTTTGCAGCGCCAGCAGTGCGGATAGCTGTGAACAATCTGTTCGCTGGCAAACAGCGCGCCGCTTTGGCGCATGTCCTCCAAAATGACGGGGTTGGACGCTTCGGTGGAAAGACCGGCGTATTTGCCGGCATAGTCGGTATGACGGCCGCGATCGTCCACGGGCACCACCATTTCCATACCGTAGCGCAGGCAGGTCTGATAGTCGTCCGCGCCAAAGCCGGGGGCGGTATGCACGCAGCCGGTGCCGGAATCCATCGTGACGTATTCGGCGTTGACCAGACGGGAGGTCTTGTCCAAAAACGGATGATCAGCCAGCATGTTTTCAAAAAATGCGCCGGGGTAGGTCGCCAGAATTTCATACTGATCCACGCCGCCGACTTTCATGACTTTTTCAGCAAGCGCTTCGGCGACGATATAGGTTTCGCCGCCGGCGGCCCTGATCAGGGCATAGCTTTCGCGCGGATGCAGCGCGATGGCCAGGTTGCCCGGCAGCGTCCAGATCGTCGTCGTCCAGATGATAAAATACAGGCGGCTTTGGTCAACGCCGGGCAGCTTGCCCAGATCGTCGTGCATTTTGAATTTTACATATACGGTGGTGCAGGGGTCGTCCTGATATTCGATTTCGGCCTCGGCCAGCGCCGTTTCGTCGCTGGGGCACCAGTAGACGGGCTTAAGGCCTTTGTAGATGTAGCCCTTTTTGTACATTGCGCCAAAAACCTTGACTTCCTCGGCCTCAAAGCCGGGGTTCATGGTTTTGTAAGGATGCTCCCAGTCGCCCAGAACGCCCAGCCGCTTGAAGCCGGCCATCTGGCGGTCGATGAACCGCTGGGCAAAATCATGACAGGCGCTGCGGAATTCCGGGACGCCCATGGCCTTGCGGTTGAGCTTGTTGGCCTTGATGATGGCCGACTCGATGGGCATGCCGTGATTGTCCCAGCCGGGGATATAGGGGGTGTAGTAACCGCGCATGGCGTAGCTGCGCACGATAAAATCCTTGACGGATTTGTTGAGCGCATGGCCCATATGAATATCGCCGTTGGAGAAGGGCGGGCCGTCATGCAGGGAAAAACGCGGGTGTCCTTCGTTCTTTTTGAGCATTTCGTGGTAAAGATCCATCTGCTCCCAGCGCTTGAGCATGTCGGGCTCCCGGGCCGGAAGGCCGGCGCGCATGGGAAAATCGGTTTGAGGCAGGCGGATGGTCTTGTTATAATCCATTTTCGATTCCTCCTGTGTGACTGGGGTGCGTAATAGAAAAACGCCTTCGTCCCGAATAAAGAGACAAAGACGCACGTCCTTGCGGTACCACTCTTTTTGCCGGTTTCCCGGCCGCTTGGTGCTGTGAGATAACGGTCACTTCCGGACAAGCCTACTGGGCAACGCCGTTGGGCTGCCTGCTCAAAGGGGATATTCGTCCGGCGCCCCGTCCGCCCTTGCAGCAAAACGGGCGGCTCTCTTGGCGGGGAAAGCCGAAGTACTCGTCCTTTTCCACGCAGTTGACAATACTAGTATCTTAGACGGGAAAAGACGATTTGTCAACCTTTTTTGGCAAATTGTATGCCGGCGGTCAAACCTCGCGCCGCCTTGGGCGAAGGAAAGGGGCGCGCAGCGCTTTTGCGGCGTGGGCGGGCAGCGCGCTGCGGGAAATTTTTGCCGCGGGGCTTGTCAAAAACGGTGTATGCAGCTATAATAAGCGTATATCAGGCGTTTGAGGAAAGAAGCGGCGCGCTTTTGCCCTGATCAGAGAGCCGGCGTTGGGTGCAAGCCGGCGGCAGGCGTTCCTTTCCGCTTTCCGAGCCTTGGGCGACGAGCCCAAAGGGTGGCAGCCTTTATCCTGCTTTCAAAGCGGCCGCAGTTTGCGGCAATTTGGGTGGCAACACGGAGTCCTTCGTCCCATTGCGGGCGGAGGACTTTTTTATCAGACGCCAAACGGTATCAGGAGGTTTTATATCATGCTGGATCTGAGATTTGTGCGGGAAAACCCGGAAATCGTCAAACAAAACATCAAAAACAAGTTCCAGGACAGTAAGCTGCCGCTGGTAGACGAAGTGATCGAGCTGGACAAACAAAACCGCGCCGCCAAGGTGGAGGCCGACGGCCTGCGCGCCAGCCGCAACAAGCTGTCCAAGCAGATCGGCGCCTTGATGGGACAGGGCAAGCGCGAGGAAGCGGAGCAGGTCAAGGCGCAGGTTACCCGCAACGCGCAGCGGCTGGCACAGCTGGAAACGATCGAGGCCGAGCTGGAGGAAAGGATCAGAAAGATCATGATGACCATTCCCAACATCATCGATCCTTCCGTACCCATCGGTCGGGACGACAGCGAAAATGTGGAGGTTTGCCGTTATGGCGAGCCGGTAACGCCGGATTTTGAGATTCCGTATCATACCCAGATTATGGAAAGCCTGCACGGCATCGATCTGGACAGCGCCAGACGCGTGGCGGGCAACGGGTTTTATTATCTGATGGGTGATATCGCCCGTCTGCATTCGGCGGTTCTGGCTTATGCGCGCGACTTTATGATCGGGCGCGGGTTTACCTATTGCGTGCCGCCGTTTATGATTCGCGCCGATGTGGTCACGGGCGTGATGAGCTTTGCGGAAATGGACGCCATGATGTATAAAATCGAGGGCGAGGATCTGTACCTGATCGGCACGAGCGAGCACTCGATGATCGGCAAATTTATCGATCAGATTTTGCCGGAAACGGCGCTGCCGCAGACGCTGACCAGCTATTCGCCCTGCTTCCGCAAGGAAAAGGGCGCCCATGGGATCGAAGAGCGCGGCGTATACCGCATCCATCAGTTTGAAAAGCAGGAAATGATCGTTGTCTGCAAGCCTGAGGACAGCCCGATGTGGTTTGACAAGCTTTGGCAAAATACGGTTGATCTGTTCCGGTCGATGGATATTCCGGTGCGTACGCTGGAATGCTGTTCGGGCGATCTGGCCGATCTGAAGGTCAAAAGCGTGGACGTGGAAGCATGGTCGCCGCGTCAGCAGAAATATTTTGAAGTGGGCAGCTGTTCCAATTTGGGCGACGCCCAGGCGCGCCGGCTGCGCATCCGCGTGGACGGCAAGGACGGCAAATATTTTGCCCATACGCTCAACAACACGGTGGTTGCGCCGCCCAGAATGCTCATTGCATTTTTGGAAAACAACCTCAACGCCGACGGCAGCGTCAATATCCCGCAGGCGCTGCGTCCCTATATGGGCGGTCAATCGGTGATCCGTCCGTAAAACCAAAAGATCCGCAGCAGGCCCGCCGGCGTTTTTCGCACGCCGCGGGCCTGTTTTGATGACGGTGCGTTTTGGCTTAAAGGGGCAAAACACTGCCGGAAAACGTGCGTATGTGCGCCGAAAAGCGGCTCTTTTGCGGCGTGCTGTTGGGCCGGGTTTTGTTACAGCGGGCAGGCGCATGAAGCGTGTTGGGGGCGGGGGTATAAACGGCGCGCATGCTTGCGAAAAACGCCGCGCTTTGCTATACTGAGGGCGTGGTGTCCCAGGAAGCTGGGGTGAAAAGGGAATGCGGTGCGGATCCGCAGCAGCCTTGACTACCGTGAGGAGGAAAAGCCGCGCAGACCGCCGTTTGGCGGCGTCATTGGGCCCCTGGCCCGAGAAGACGGCGCGGCAGGGCGAAAGCCTGCCTGCAAGCCGGGAGACCTGCCACAAATTTATACATTTTGCCGTGCCGTCAAGGCGGTAGGACAGGAATGGAGCTTTCCATGAACAAATGGAACAAGAGCATTGCGGCGCTTCTTTGCGCGCTGATGCTGACGCTGTGCCTGGGCGCATGCGCGCCCGCCGCGCCTGAGAATCCCGATGCAGCCGTCTCTGCATCTGCTGAACCGGCCCAGACGACCGCTGCGCCGGTTCAGACGACCGCTGCATCCGCGCAAACGCCTGATGCTGCGCAGACGCAGGCGCCCGCGCAGGCAAGCACGGTTTACCCGCTGACGGTTTCGGACAGTTTGGGCACGCAGCTGACCTTTGACGCGGCGCCGCAGTCGATCGTTTCGGTCAGCCCCAATATGACGGAAATCCTTTTTGCGCTGGGCGTGGGCGACCGGGTGATCGGCAGGACGGATTACTGCAACTATCCGCAGGAGGCGCAGCAGGCGGCGTCGGTGGGCGACCTGTTTAACATCGACGTGGAGAAAATCCTGACCCTTGAGCCGGATCTGGTGATCGGCGGCACGCTGTTTCAGGAGGATACGGCCAAGCGGATGACCGATTTGGGCATCACGGTGGCGGCGTTTACCGACGGCGTGACCGTCCAGGATGTTTATGCGATGATTGAAACGGTTGGTCAGATTACCGATGCGCAGGAGGCGGCCGAGGCGTGCGTGGCGCAGATGCAAGCGCGCATCGACGCAGTGACGGCGGCTGTTGCCGGCAAGGAGGCGCCGACGGTATACTATGCAACCGGTTTTGGCGAATACGGCGATTATACGGCCGGTGGGGATACCTTTATCCATCAGCTGATCACGCTGGCGGGCGGCGACAACATTGCCAAGGATGTGTCCGGTTGGGTGATCACCAACGAAGCGATTTTTGAGGCCGATCCCCAGATCATTCTGGTCGGCACCGGGATGAAGGAGCTGTTTATGGCCGATCCGCTTTATGCGGGCTTGACGGCGGTTGCGCAGGGCAGCGTCTATGAGATCAACGACGACATCATTGGCCGTCAGGGCCCGCGGATTGCCGATGCGGTTGAGGAACTGGCAAAGATTTTCCATCCGGAAACGGCGCAGTAAAATGAAAAGGAAAACCGCTTTTCGTACCGTTTTGACGGTACTGCTGGCGGCGGCATGGCCCATGGTGATCGTTTTTGCGGTCACCGTGGGGTCGGCCGATCTGTCGGTTTTGGATAGCCTGAGGCTCATTGCCGGACGCGTGCCGGGGCTGGAGGCGCTGTCGGCGCAGCTGGCAGGATCGGTGTATGAGCGCATTATCTGGCAGGTGCGCCTGCCGCGGGTGCTTTTGGCGTGCCTTGTCGGCGGCGCGCTGGCCAGCGTTGGCGGCGCGTTCCAGAGTATTTTCAGAAACCCCCTGGCCGATCCGCATATTCTGGGCGTCTCGGCGGGCGCGGCGCTGGGCGCGACGCTGGCGATGGTGCTGGAGGCGCCGGCGGCCTTCGGCGGACTGGGCGCAGTGTCCGCCTTTGCGTTTTTCGGCGCGCTGGCCGCGGTGTTTTTTGTATGGGTGATTGCGCATGCGGGCGGCGCGTTGTCCGGGGTGAATATGCTTCTAACCGGGACGGCGGTCAGCACGCTGCTGTCGGGGATTATTTCATTACTGATGACATTTCATCAGGACGAGCTTAACGCGGTTTACATGTGGACCATGGGCAGCTTTTCCGCGGCAACCTGGCCCAAGGTCGCGATGGTGGGCGCTGTGTGCGCGGTGGGGATGGCGGTGCTGATGGTGTTTGCCAGCCGGCTCAACGTGCTTTTGGCAGGCGAGGACGAGGCCAGAACGCTGGGGGTCAACACCGGAAGCACGCGCGGATGGGTGATTTTGTTTTCGTCGCTGATGGTGGCAACGGCGGTTTCGGTCAGCGGGATTGTGGGCTTTGTCGGGCTGATCGTGCCGCACTGCATCCGGCTTTTGATGGGGCCGGACAACCGCAGGCTGCTGCCGTGCGCGTTTGTGTTGGGCGGTATTTTTCTGGTTTTATGCGATACGCTGGCCAGAACGGTCGCCGCGCCGACGGAAATCCCGGTGGGCGTGGTTACCGCTGTGCTGGGCGCGCCGTATTTTATTGCGCTGGTAACGCTGCGCAGGCACGATCAAAGGTAGGTGCGCGATGGAAAAATTGATGATTCGCGCCCTTGGCTGGCATCCGGCGTCCGCAGCGCGCCCGGTGCTGGATCAGGTGACGCTCTGCCTTGAAAAAGGACATTTTTATGGCGTTTTGGGCCAGAACGGATCGGGAAAAACGTCTCTTGCGCGCCATATTTTAAGGCTGCTGCCCGTACGGGAGGGCGGGATTGCGTTTGACACAACGCCGCTGGGGCAGCTTAGCCAAACCCAGCTGGCTAAAACGGTGGCATATATGCCGCAGGCCAGCCAGATACAGGCCGATTTTACCGTTTATGATGTTGTTGCGATGGGGCGTACGCCCTATCTGCGTCCGTTTGAGCCGCTTGGCGCGGCGGATCGCCGGGCAGTCGAGGCGGCGCTGGCGCTGACCGGGTGCGAGGCGTTTGCCCAGCAGAGCATCCTGACGGTCAGCGGCGGCGAACGGCAGCGGGCGATTATGGCCCGCACCATTGCGCAGCAAACGCCGTGGATGGTGATCGACGAGCCGGTAGCCAGCCTGGACGTGCTGCATCAGACCCGGCTGATGCATGCGCTTGGGGTGCAGAACCGGGAGAAGGGGACGACGATCGTCGCGGTGATGCACGACATCAATCTGGCGGCGCAGCACTGCACGGATTTGATTCTGATGAAGGCGGGACGCGTTCTGGCGTTTGGTCCGGTATGGCAGGTATTGACGCCGGAAAATCTGCGGCAGGTTTATGACATGCCTTTTGTCAGAGCACAGATTCCCGGGCGGACAGCGCCCTGGTTTTTACCGGATGATCCATTGTGCGGGGAAAATCCAGCGGCAGGTTTGGAGGAAAGGGGCGGATAATCCAATGGAACAGATTTGTGTCGATCAAAAGATACCGGTACTCGGGTCGTATGACATCATTGTCGCCGGCGGCGGCGTTGCAGGCGTTGCGGCGGCGCTGTCCGGCGTCAGGCGCGGGAAAAGCGTGCTCCTGCTGGAAAAAAGCGTAATACTGGGCGGGTTGGCGACGCTGGGCCTGATCAATTATTTTGTACCGATGTGCAACGGACGCGGAAAGCAGATCATTTTTGGCATGGGCGAAGAACTGCTGCGCGCCAGCGCGGAATTTGGCTATGATACGATCCCGGAGGCGTGGCGTAAAGGCGAGCCGGAGGGAGCGGACGTGCAGCAGCGGTATGTCTGCCGCTATTCTCCGTATATTTTTGCGCTGGTGCTTACGCAGATGGTGCTGGACGCCGGGGTCGAGCTGCGTTATGACAGCGTTGTTACCCGGGCGGTGATGGAAGGGACGACTTGCCGCGGCGTTGTCGTGCAGGGAAAAGAAGGCGCGGCGTTTTATCGGGCGAAAATGATTGTGGATGCAACCGGCGATGGGGACGTGCTTCGCAGCGCGGGCGTGCCTACGGTAGCAGGCCAAAATTATTTTACCTATATGGGCAAGGGGATTAGTCTGGCCAGCTGTGAGGCGGCGGTTCAAACCGGCGATATCCGTCAGGCGTATGAACGGATCAGCGGCGGCAATATCAACCTTTATGGCCAGCATCAGCCAGCGGATATCCCGCTGTTTTCCGGGCTGAGCGCGCAGGATGTGACGGATTATCTGGTGAGAAATCAGCAGGTGCTGTTGGAGAAAATCAAAAGTCAGCCGCGTTTTTCACGGGATATTGCCATGCTGCCGATGATGCCGCAATTGCGTACCACCTGTCATATTGACGGCGATTATACGCTGGTGCAGGAGGATGCCTACCGGCATTTCGAGGACTCGGTCTGCGCGATCAACGACTTTGATCATCGGGATTATCTGTATGAGGTGCCGCTTCGCTGCTTGGTAAAGGCGGGATATCCCAATTTGATTACTGCCGGCCGCAGCGCAAGCGCTTCCGGTTACGGTTGGGACATTCTCCGGGTGATTCCGCCGGCGATTTTGACCGGGCAGGCGGCGGGCGAGGCCTGCGCGCTGGCAATAGAAACAGAAACGCAGATCGATCGCGTGCCGATCAGGACGCTCCAGCAGCGGCTGGAGCAGGCGCATGTGATGATTCATTTCCCGGATGATCTGGTGCCTCAGGCGGCGCATACGGCCGATCAATCGGATCAAAATGTACCGGTGCAGGCGGACGACGAGCATTTTTAGGCGCTGTGGGATCCCTGCCGTTGGGTGAAAAAATGAAGAGAGGAATTTGATTATGCGCAGAAAAGATCGTGAAATTACCGATCTGCACCAGCTGACAGAGGTTTTGGCGCGCTGTCAGGCGGGGACGCTTGCCTTTGGCGGCCAGACGCCCTATGCGGTGCCGCTTTCCTATGGCTTTGCCCTGCGCGGCGGCGTGGTGACGCTGTATTTTCACGGCGCGCTGGAAGGGGAAAAGCTTCGGCGTATTGCCCAAGGCGGACAGGGGATGTTCTGCGCTTACCGCGTCATGGAAACGGTGCTGCGCCGGACGTATGCGACCGTGCTTTATGAAAGCGTATGCGCCAGCGGCCCGGTTTGGATTGTGGAGGAGGAAACGGAAAAGCGCGAGGCGCTGGATTTGATTTTGCGGCACTATGGCGGGCAATTGACGGAGGACTTCGGTTCCCCAGCGCGTACGGCGGTATTTGCCCTGCGCTGCGATACCCTGACCGGCAAGCGCAACCCATAAAGCGCCGTGTGGATCCTGAAAAAGCGGGCTCCCGGAAAAAACGGCAGGACTTTTACGCATAGGACAGGAGGATACCATGCAGCGGCTGCTTGAAATTCTGCACAAAGAGGTCACATCGGCGCAGGGCTGTACCGAGCCGATTGCTGTGGCGTACGCGGTTGCCGCGGCGGCGCAGCAGACGCAGGGGGAGATTCAGCGCATCGAGCTGTGCCTCAGCGGCAATATTTTGAAAAATGCAATGGGCGTCGGCATCCCGGGGACGGGTCAGACGGGTGTGGATATTGCGGCGCTTTTGGGCGCAGTGGTGCGCGCGCCGGAAAAGAAACTTGAAATCTTAAGCGGCTTGACTGCCGATCAGCTGGCGCTTGCCCAGCAGCTTAAACAGCGCGGCGTGCTGAAAATCGCGCTTTCGGATCAGGAAGAAAAACTCTATATCGACGCCACTGTACAAACGGATCAGGGCAGCGGCCGGTGCGTTGTGGCGCGTGAGCATACCAATATCGTGTGCCTGCAGCGCGACGGCAGGCCGATCCTGCAAAAAGAGGATCCGGCGCAGGATGGATGTGAGAATGCGGCGCTGACGGTGGAGGAAATTTATGATTTTGCCACGCATGCGCCGGTGTCGTCGCTGGCGTTTCTGCTCGAGGGCGCGCGCATGAACAAGGCGGTGTCCCAGGAGGGACTGCGCGGCGATTATGGGCTGCGCATCGGCAAAACGCTGCGCGGTCAGATGGAGAAGGGGCTGCTGGAAACCTCGCTGGCCAACGAATTGATTTCAAGCGCCGCCGCGGCGTCGGACGCGCGAATGGACGGCTGCGCCCAGCCGGTGATGACCACGGCGGGCAGCGGCAATCAGGGGATTGCCTGCATGCTGCCGGCGGTGGAGCTGGCCTCCAGGCTTGGCAGCAGTCAGGAGGCGCTTGCGCGCGCGCTGGCGCTGAGCAATCTGATGACCATTCATGTCAAAAGCTATATGGGGCGGCTTTCGCCGCTTTGCGGCGCGGCAATTGCCGGCGGTACGGGCGCCTGCTGTGCGATGGTGTATCTGATGGGCGGTGGTCTGGAGCAGATCCGTCTGGCGATCAATTCCATGCTGGCGGATCATATGGGGATGATCTGCGACGGCGCAAAAACAACCTGCGCGCTGAAAATTGCTACGGGGGTCAATGCGGCGGTGCTGTGCGCGACGCTGGCGATGAACGGCATTGCCCCTGCGCCGAAGGACGGTATTGTCTGCGCCGATGCGGAGGATACAATTCGAAGCGTCGGCAAGCTGATCCTGGACGGCCTGCCCGGGCTGGATTCGGCGATTCTGGATGTGATGCTCAGCAAATGCTGAGAAAATGAAAAATCATTGCAAATGGCACGGCATGTTGGCGCAAAGACGCCCGGATGCCGTGCCATTTTTTGTTGCCGCTACTCTTCGATTTCAAGCGCTTCAATTCCGTGTACCAGCAAAATGTTGATGATTTCGTTGCGGGAACGGTTGCTCTTTTCTGCGGCGTCGTCAATTTTGCTCAGGGTGCTTTCCCGAATGCGCACAGAAATGATGCGGAACCCGTCGTCGCCGCGCCGGGAGATCCGGATGGTGTTTTTGGTCATTTGCTCACCTCTGTTACTATCTTATAATGCGCAGAGAGAGCAATATATATTCAAAAGATATTGTGTTTATATTCAAATACGGCTCCGGAGTTTGAAGCGCCGGGGACGCATGGCAGGATTATCGGGCGATGATGCCGCGCAGGTGATCGGCAAGAACGGCCATCTGGCGGATTTCATCCTCGAACAGCGGCGTTAGTTCGCCGGCATCGCGGGTGCGGGTGAAATTGGACGAAAAAACGCCCAGCTGCATCAGATAGGTTTTGGCGTTGACCGGATAGAGCTGCTTTTCGATTTGCGAGCACATGGTCAGCCCGGCCTGCAAAAGCTGCGCCTTTTCCGGTTCGCGCTGATAATTGGCGCAAAGCCAGGCAAACAGATCCGGATGGAAGTTGGCCATAACGCCGCTGAACCCTGCACAGCCCATGCGCAGCGTGTCAAGCAAAGTGGCGATGTTGGCGTTATAAAGCTGAAGCGAGGTGCCGCGGATCTGATCGATACGCTGACGCATCCGCGCGGCGTCGCAGCAGGTATCCTTGAGAAAATAAAACCGGCCGGACTGCGCGCAAAAATCGATCTGCGCCGGTGTCAGCAGGCGCTTGTAGGGATAGGGACATTCATAAAAGCCCAAAGGCGCATCCTCAGGCAGCGCGTTTAGCAGCGTGTCCAGATTGCGCTGCCAGACGGCGTCGCTCTGAGTCGGCTGCGCCAGACGGTTGGTGATTAAAATCAGCGCGTCGGCGCCGGCGTCCAGCACGGCTTTCCCTTCATCGATCTGGTCTGAAAGCGCCCAGGCCGTATGCCCGGAGGCGATCACGGGCACATGGGCGACTTTTTTGAGGAATGAAACAATCTCTACCCGTTCGCGCAGGCTTAAATAGAACATCTCGCTGGACTGACACACGGCAAACAGACCGGAAACGCCGTTTTGTTCATAAAAATGGACAAGCCGTTCCAGGGAAAGATAGTCCACCTCGCCGTTTTCAGCAAACGGCGTGAGCATGACGGGCCAGACGCCCGTGGGAAAAACAACAGACATGGTGCGACGCTCCTTTTTGATCGTTGAGTCATTTTCCAAAAGCCTTTTGGCAATATGCGCATGTATGTACGCAAAAACAGGTTTGAACGAGGGCTGGATGAATTTGGCCCGTTATATCATGGATGCGTTAAAAAGCCTTTCCCTGTTTGCGCGCTGTGAAAAATCAATATTATTGTAGCATGTCCACTGTTTTTTGACAATCATGTTTCTGTGGACAGAAAACGACGGCTGTGTAAAGCGGAAACAGACATTTTGGGCAATAAAAAAACGCCGGATAAGCGTTCTTTCACATTGGCCTATGTATCCGCCGGGCGTTGCTCCCGGCGGCGGCGCGCTTTAGCGCATTGCAGCAGCGTTGCGGTCCTTGCAGGGATACTCCGGCTTGTCGGCAACTTTCTTTAAGTCGAACGCAGGGTTAACGGCGTAGAAATTGGTGCAGTCCAGCTTGTCGCTGACGATTCCCAACGCTTCGCCGAAACGCTGATAGTGGACGATTTCCCGTGCGCGCAGGAATTTGAGCGGATCCAGGACGTCCGGGTCGTCGATCAGACGAATCAGGTTGTCGTACGTGCTGCGCGCTTTCTGTTCGGCGGCCATGTCCTCGTGCAGATCCGTGACCGGGTCGCCTTTGCTTTGGAAATAAGCCGAGGTGAACGGCGCGCCGGAAGCGGCCTGCGGCCAGACGCCGACGGTGTGATCCACAAAATAGGCGTCCATGCCGCTGTCACGGATTTCATCCAGGCACAGATCGCGCGTGAGTTGATGGATGATCGCGCTGATAATTTCCATATGCGCCAGCTCTTCGGTGCCAATGTCTGTCAGCAGGCCGGCAACCTGTTTGTAGGGCATGCTGTAGCGCTGCGACAGATACCGCTGGGAAGCGGCCAATTCACCGTCCGGGCCGCCGAGCTGACTTAAGATCACGCGGGCAGCCTGGGCGTTGGGCTGGGCGATTTTTACGGGATATTGCAGTTTCTTTTCATAAATCCACATCAGCTACACCTCGTTTGCTTCGTACTGCCAGGGCCATGGATCATCAATCCAGGAAAAATGAGAACATTCGTTGGCGCCCGTCATGCGGATGGGGCCAAAGCGGCGCTCGAATTCGTTTTCGAGGCGGGTTTCGATCGCCTGATGGCGCGCTTTGGCTTCCAGGGCGTCCTCGTCGCAGGGATGGATGGTCAGATAAAGCGCGATGTCGTCCAGATAAAAGCTGATTTCAGCAATTTTTTGGGCCAGTTCCTCGCGGGTGGCGTCTTGAATCATCTTTTTGCTCATGCGCGTGCGACCCCCCTTCCATGAAACGGCAGATCCAGACGTGAAAAAATCGTGCCGCGGATCAAAGCGTCCGAGGGACAGTACAGCGCCTCAAACCCATGATCGTTTACCTGCGCCATTGCCAGCGTGGTATCGGCGGTGCAATTGTCTTCAAGGTAATCGTCATACGCGTCAAGACATTTGCTGCCCAGCGCGCAGCTGTCATAGGTGGGCAGTGCGGCCTGGCTGCGGATGTCTTTGGCGTCTACAGCGCGCGATTCCGTCGCGCAGCCCTTGGGCTCAAAATGCTCGTCGCTGTAAACGCAGGCTTTGTTGCATCGTTCCACAGTGCCAACTCCTTTCGGTTTTTGCCGCGAACAAGCCGCGGTTAATATTATTGTATTGCGTCGGGAAAAAAGTGTGCAAAAAAACGCCCTGTATCGACAAAGCGGCAGGACGCTGAAAAATAAAGGGAATCAGATTTTTTCGGATGGAGGCAGCAGGCTGGCGGCGCGGCGCAATGCGTCGCCGATATGCGGGCAGAAATTTTCCTGACCGATTTTGCGGATAAAGCCGGCCTTGCGCATGACCTGCATCGGCTGCTGATTTACATGGGAAAAGATCAGCGTGACGCCCTTCTTTTCACATCTTGCGGCCAGGTCCTCCAGCGCATTGAGCGCTGTGGCGTCCAGCGCCGGTACGCCGCGCATGCGCAGGATCAGGCAGCGGGTGAAATCCTTGGTGCGGATATCGGCAATGCGGTCGGCTACGCCAAAGAACATCGGGCCGGTGATCTCATAAACGCGAACATGGCGCGGCACTTCGGTCAGTTCCAGATGATCGGCAGGATCTTCGCATGCGGGCTGTTCATATTTCCAGCCCTGAATCCCGCTTTGGTCGCTCATCCGCTTTAAAAACAGCAGACAGGCCAGAAGCATGCCGACCTCGATGGCGACGACAAGATCGAACACCACGGTCAGAACGAACGTCACGAGCAATACCAGAATATCGCTTTTGGGCGCCGTTTTGATCAGACGGACAAACGGCCGCCACTGGCACATATTGTAGGCGACCATGAAAAGAATGGCGGCGATGGCGGGCATCGGAATCAGCGCGGCATAGGGCATCAGCACGACAAGGATCAGCGCAAGCACCAGCGCGTGTACCATGCCGGCAACCGGGGTGGCGCCGCCGTTTTTGATGTTGGCCGCCGTACGGGCGATCGCGCCGGTGGCAGGAATTCCGCCGAAAAGCGCCGAGGCGATGTTGCCGGCGCCCTGCGCGATCAGCTCCATGTTGGAGCGGTGGCGCGTGCCGGTCATGCCGTCGGCAACCACGCAGGACAAAAGCGATTCAATCGCTGCCAAAACAGCGATCGTGATCGCATCGGGCAGCATGGCGCGCATCAGCGCAAAATCCCACACAGGCGCCTCGAAGGCCGGCAGCTGGCTGCTGATGGTATACAGATCCCCGATGGTATGCACCGGCAGGCGCAGAAATTTGACCATGGCGATGCCGGCAAGCACGGCGATGAGCGAGCCGGGGATTTTTTGGCTGACCCTTGGCCAGAAAATCAAAATCAAGAGGCATACCACGCCGACCAGCACGCTGGCCCAGTTGATAGTGCCGATGCAGGCGAAAAAAGCGGAGAGCTTTTCCATGGTTTCAACCGGCGCCATGCCCGCGCTGTAGGTCAGACCGAAAAAATCCTTGAACTGGCCGATCAGTATGGTAACGGCAATGCCGGCGGTAAATCCGGTGGTAATGGGATAGGGGATGAATTTAATCAGGCTGCCAAAGCGGAAAAGACCCATCAGCAGCAGCAAAACCCCGGCAAGAATGGTAGCCATGGCCAAACCGCCGACGCCGTTTTTTGCCACAATGCCCGCCACAATAGTGGCAAAGGCAGCGGTAGGACCGGCGATTTGTACGGTGCTGCCCCCTAAAAAGGAGATAACAAATCCGGCGATGATGGCCGTGTACAACCCCTTTTCCGGGCTGACGCCGGAGGCCAGCGCCAGCGCAATGGACAGCGGCAGCGCGATGATGGCGACAATGACGCCCGCGGTCAGGTCACGGACAAACTGTTTGACCCGATACCCTTTGAGCGTTGTGAAAAACATGGGAATGAACTGCTGCATGCGTTCTGCTCCGTTCCTGTAAGAAATCGGCATAGTGCCAAAGCATTAGCATACACATTTTTTCATAAAATGCAATCATTTTTCATTATTTTGGGGAAATTATTTGAATTCATCGTGAAAAACAGCGATTCGAATTGCGCCAAAAAACACCTGCCGGCGGCTTTGGCGCTGCAACCAGCAGAAAAGTTAAGGACAGTTTCCTTTTATCCTACATGTGGGTATATCTTGATGATGACAGCCCGGCGGCTTTGTTTGCTCGTTTAACGTCCGGTGGACCTGTGCGCAGTTTCATGCCGTAAGCGCGTTTTGGCATAAGAAAACCACCCTTCCGGGTGGTTACAGGCTGCCAGAAAAGCTTTTTTTGACAACTGCGTCTGCCCGATAACGGGGCAGGCTTTATTGAAAATATGAATTTGGCGCTCGCTGGATGCGCAAGCGGCAAAGCCGGCGCAATTTGTTTATAAGGCGCGGCGGCGGGAAGCTTGGGGGCGTAATGGCGCGGGATTATGCCCACCACATAGCGCCCTTGTCCTGGAACATCATCGTGCGCTTGAGCACTTCAATGGCTTTTTTCAGCCCTTCGTCCGGCGTCATCAGGCTGTCCTCGTGCTCGATTGAGATATAACCGTCGTAGCCGGTCATGCGCAGCGCGGTAAACATATCGCGCCAGACGGGTTCACTGTGGCCATAGCCGACGGTTCGGAAAATCCAGGAGCGGTTTAATTCATCGCTATAGTGCTTGGTGTCCAAAACGCCGAAACGGTCGGTGTTGATCCGGTCGATCCCGGTGTCCTTGGCATGGAAAAAATAGATGGCGCCGGACAGCGCGCGGATCGCCGCCACCGGGTCGATGCCCTGCCAGAACAGGTGGGAAGGGTCGAAGTTTGCGCCGATGCGGCTGCCAACGGCGCGGCGGAGCTTTAAAAGCGTTTCGGGATTGTAGACGCAAAACCCCGGGTGCATTTCCAGGGCGATCTGCTCCACGCCGTATGCGCCGATCTGCGCCTGCGCCTTTTGCCAGTAGGGGATGAGCTTTTCCTCCCATTGGTAGGTCAGCACCTTGAGAAAGTCCTCCGGCCAGGGGCAGGTGACCCAGTTGGGGTATTGGCTTTGGTCGCAGTCGCCCGGGCAGCCGCTAAAGCCGACCATGCGCGTTACGCCCAGTTCGCCGGCCAGCTGCGCGCCGCGGATAAATTGATCGTGCGCGCTTTGGGCGATTTGCTTTTGGGGATGCACCGGGTTGCCGTGGCAGGAAAGCGCGGCGATTTCAAGGCCGTTGTCGGCAAGGATCTGTTTGAAATCGCGCAGTTTGGCCTTGTCGTGCAGCAGAATTTCGGGATTGCAATGGGTGTTTCCGGGAAAACCGCCCACGCCCAGCTCAACGGCCTGGACGCCGTTGCGGCTTAAGTACGCCGCGGCTTTTTCAAACGGCATGTCATAGAGCAATCCGGTCAGTACGCTTAGTTTCATGGTGGAATCCTCCTGGACTTTTGTATTGCCGGCGTGCAGCCCGCCTGATGTTTTTCGGGCGGAACGCTCAAGCCGGCGCGCCGGAAATGGATGGAGTTAAAATGGGGGAGCTTTCTTTTGACCTCATTATACCATGTTCCGGCGCCGGATGCACGCGATTTTTTACGGTTTGCCCGGGTGATCCGTGCGGGCGATGGCACGGTCGATGCGGTTGTTGATCTGCTTTATGTACACACTGCGCGCGGGGGTATAGGGCTGCGGCGGGTCGATGCGCGCATCCTCGTGATGGGTCAGCGCGCCCGCGTGCAGCGCGGCCCATTTGTCGCTTTGGCGGGCGGTTGTTTCCGTCGCTTTACGCGCCCGGTGCCAAGCGTCGATTCTCTGGTAGCCTTCCTGCTGGTTCATCTTCATCCCTCCCGGTAGATTGTATGCGCGCTTGTGCGCGGGTGTGAAAACGCGTATAATAAAATCAGAACCAGAAAACAAAAGGAGGCGCGCGCCATGAAATATGTTCTAGCGCTTGATCAGGGGACGACCAGCTCCCGCGCGGTGCTCTTTGACCAGCATGCGGCGGTTAAGGCGTCCTGCGCGGTTGCGTTTGACCAGCACTATCCGAAGCCCGGATGGGTTTCGCACCGGCCGCAGGATATTTTAAATTCCCAGCTGGAGGCGATGCGCGGCGCGATACGCCGCGGCGGGGTGGACGCGGCGGATATCTGTGCGGTCGGGATTTCCAACCAGCGGGAGACGGCGCTGGCGTGGGATGCGCGCACGGGCGAGCCGCTTTGCGACGCCATTGTCTGGCAGTGCCGCCGTACTGCGCCGCTTTGTCTGGCGTTGACGCGGGCCGGCCATGGCGAACGGATTCGGGAAAAGACCGGCCTTTTGCCGGACGCTTATTTTTCCGGGACGAAGTTTGCCTGGATGCTGGCCAATGAGCCGGGCGTTAAACAGGCTGCGCAGGCGGGAACGCTGCGGTTTGGCACGGTGGATTCGTTTTTGATCTGGCATCTGACCGGCGGGAAAACATATGTGACCGATCCGTCCAATGCATCGCGCACGATGCTGATGAATCTCAATACATGCAGCTGGGACGATGAGCTTCTGGCGCTTTTGGGCATCAAGCGGGAATATCTGCCCCGGATTGTGGATACCTCCGGCGTGGTCGGCCAGATGGACGCCGCAATTTTGGGCCGGGAAATTCCCATTGCCGCCCTGGCGGGCGATCAGCAGGCGGCGTTGTTCGGGCAGGGCTGCATCGAGCGCGGCATGGTTAAAAATACCTATGGGACGGGCTGCTTTGTGCTGATGCAGACCGGAGAGACGCCGGTTTGGTCGCAAAACCGTCTGCTGACGACCGTCGCCTGGACCATCGGCGGAAAAACCGCGTATGCGCTGGAGGGCAGCGTGTTTGTCGCAGGCGCCGTGGTGCAGTGGCTGCGCGACGAATTGGGGCTGATCCAGTCGGCGCAGGAGAGCGAGGCGGTGGCCAGGAGCGTTGCGGACACCGGCGGCGTCTACGTCGTGCCGGCGTTTACGGGCCTTGGCGCGCCGTATTGGGATATGTATGCCAGAGGGACGATCGTCGGTCTGACGCGCGGCACGGGCAGGGCGCATCTGGTGCGCGCAGCGCTGGAGAGCATCGCGTATCAGTCCTGCGATGTCATTCGCGCCATGGAAAAGGACAGCCGGGCGCTGCTGCCGCTTTTGCGCGTGGACGGCGGCGCAAGCCAGAACGATTTTCTGATGCAGTTTCAGAGCGATCTTCTGGGCGTTTCAGTGGTACGGATGCGCAATTTTGAGGTTACGGCGCAGGGCGCGGCGTTTTTGGCCGGGCTGGGCGTTGGGCTTTGGCAGTGGGCGGATTTGAGCGCGTTTTGGCAGGCGGGGGATTCCTTTACCCCGACGATGCCGCGCGAACAGGCCGGCGCGCTGCTGGACGGCTGGCATAAGGCGGTTGGCCGCAGCCAGGCATGGGCCAATCCATAGGAGGACAGGATGAAAAATAAAACTTCCCGATGGCCGGCGCGGATGAAAAAATGGGGCGGTATGGCGGCTGGGCTGATGGTTGGCGCAGTTTTTGGCTTTGTTTCGGTGCTTTTGTGTGAGTGGTGCATGGGCGGGCAGGCGGGGCCGCTGGTCATGCTGGCGCTGATCGGCTTTATGGCGGCAGGGATTTTGATCCATTTTATCCTGCATGAGGGCGGACACTGGTTCTTTGGCCGGCTAACCGGCTATACGCTGGTTTCCTTCCGCGTGGGCAGCCTGACGCTGGTCAACCAAAACGGACGCTTGTCGGTCAAGCGTTTTTCCCTGGCGGGGACGGGCGGACAATGCCTGATGGCTCCGCCGCAGACCGCGCCGGAGCAGACGCCGTATTTCTGGTATAATCTGGGCGGCGGGGCGTTCAATCTGATCTTTGCGCTTTTGGCGATGGCGCCGGTGTGGGCGTGCCGGAGGGCTGCGCCGTATGCAGCGCTGTTTCTGATGGTTTTTGCGCTCTGCGGCGCGGTGGTGGGGCTGAGCAATCTGATTCCCATGCGCGCCGGCGGGCTGGCCAATGACGGCGAAAACGCCAGGACCTTGGGCAAAGATCCGTACAGCAGGCGGCTTTTCTGGATTCAGCTTCAGGTCAATGCGCTTGCGACGCAGGGGATGCGGCTGGGTCAAATGCAGGCGCAGTGGTTTGACTTGCCGGAAAACCCCGATTATACCAACAGCATGGTTGCCGCAGTCGCCGGGATGCGGGTAAGCCGCCTGATCGATTTGGGTCAGGAACAGGAGGCGGCGGCGTTGGCGGATCAGATGCTGGCCTGCCCCGGGCTTTTGGGTTTGCTCAGCCTGGAGGCCCGGTGCGAAAGGCTGTATTTGGCGGTGATGGCGGGCGATACGCAAAAGCAGCGTGCGCTGGAAACGCCGGAGCTGGAAAAATATATCCGCGCCGGCTCTACCATGCCTGCCCGGCATCGGCTTGCATACACCAGAGCGATGGCCCGGGGTGATGCGCAGCAGGCCCGGCAGCATTTGCAGCGATTTGAAAAAACTGTGCGCTCCTATCCGGTTGCCGGTGAAATTGCGACGGAGCAGGCGCTCATGGCGCGCATTGACGCCAGGTTCATCAAACAGCAAGACCCGGTGCCAACGGATTGTTGAAACGAAAATGCGCTAAAGATAGAGGGTCGTGCAGCACAAGGCGCCCGGGCGCAGCAAGGGGAGGAAATTGCGCCCGGGCGTCTGATGATTTCAAAAGAAAACAAGGCGCACATAAGAAAACGCCAACAGGATGCAGGCGCGAAACAACGCGTGCTTTTTGCGCGCGGATCCGGGATGCGCGGTTAAAGACAGCTGCCGTTGAAAGCCTGTACGGTTGGGAGCATCATCGGGTATCCTGGATGGGGAAAGGCGCAGCCGCGTTAAAATGGGGAATGCTGGTACGCTGCCCGAAGACGGGCAGAAACGCTGATCGGGAGAGCGGTTCGTATCATCCGTGAAAATGGATTTTGTCAGGAGCAGACATAAAACAACGGAACTAAGAGACGCCTTTGAAAAATGAGAAAAGCCCGGCCGTGCTGGCCGGGCTTATATGGTGCCGCAGGAGGGAAAAGCTGCGGACGATAAGACGATTGTAACGATGTTTACCATCGATTTGTTGCATTTAGTATAGCACTAAAACGATAAAATTGTCAACATATTTTTAAATTTTTTTGAACATTATTGACAGCAGCGCGAAATTTCCGACACGGCGGCGCAAAATGCGTCCAGTTCCGAGGGGGTGTTGAACGCGCCGAAGCTGGCGCGCACGGCGCCGCGCTGGGTTGTGCCCAGATAGGCATGCACCAGCGGCGCACAGTGCAGCCCGGCGCGCACGGCGAAGCCGCGATCGCTCAAAAGATCGGCGACCTGGCCGGAGGGCAGATCCCCGACGTTGAAAGAAACGACGCCGGCCTGCGGCGCGCCCTGCGTGGGCGGGTAGACGGTGACGCCGTTCATATGCGACAATTCCCGGGTCAGCAGCATGGCCAGATTTTGCTCGTGGCTGAGAATCTGCGCGCGGTTTTTGGTTACATAGCGCAGACCGGCAAAGAGCCCCGCAATGCCGGGGGCGTTGAGCGTGCCGCTTTCAAACCGCTCGGGCCATTCGTCCGGCTGCGTCATTCGAGCGCTTTCCGTACCGGTGCCGCCTTCGCGCAGCGGCGTTAAGGCAAGCCCGGAGCGGATGCACAAAAGTCCGGTGCCCTGCGGGCCGTAAAGCCCTTTATGCCCGGCGCAGGCCAGAAGGTCGATTTTTTGGGCGGCAAGGTCGATGGCGGCTGCGCCCGCGCTTTGGGCAGCGTCCACCAAAAAACGGATGCCGCGCCGGCGGCAGTAGGCCCCGACGGTTTCCACGTCGTTAAATCGGCCCAGGACATTGGAGGCATGGGTTAAAATCACAAGTCCTGTGCGGGCGGTGACCGCTTTGACCAGGTGTTCGGGGCGTACGGTGCCGTCGCTGGAAGGGGCGACAATGGACAGGGTGATGACGCCGCGCCGCTCCAGCGTCTTTACCACGCGCAGGACAGAATTGTGTTCCAGCATGGTGGTGACGACATGCATGCCCGGCTGCACGCTGCCTTTGATGGCCAGGTTCAGCGCATCGGTGCAGTTTTGGCAAAAGATGACGCCGCGGCTGTCATCCAGATTGAAAAACGAGGCGGCGAGCGATCGCGTCGCTTCAACCAGCGCGCCGGCGCGCACGGATGGGTCGTGGCCGGCGCGGCCGGGATTCGCACCGAGTTTGTCCACATACCCGCGCATGGCGGCGCCGACCTGTTTTGGTTTGGGAAAGGTGGTGGCGGCGTTGTCAAGATAAATCATAAGCCCTCACTTTATGGCGCGTTTTTCCATACACTATATTGCGGCGGTCGGGCAAAACATGACGGCCGCGGGAGGGTTTTTATGAATTATTCGGAAAACTTTGCCATCGCCTCGTTTCGTTCACGCTCTGCGGTGCAGAAATTTGCCGCTGCGCTGCGCCGCCGCAATGTTGCCTGCCGGCTGATTTCAACGCCGCGGGAGGTTGCGATCGGCTGCGGGCTTTCTGTACGCTTTGAGCCAAACGCTGTGGCGGCGGCCATGCAGGAATATCGGGCGGGGGGACATGGCGCGCTGATCGGGTTTTACCGCGTTACGCGCGTGGGCAGCAAAACGACGGTTGCGCCGATTGCGTTTTGACGGCTGCGGCGAATTTAGCTGGGCGGCGGGCTTTGATTTGATGCGCCGGCTGCGCGCTGCGCAGCGGGGACGCAGGTATCCTTTCGGCGTTTCATTGGGCTAAAGCTGGTTTTCCTGACACCATTGGCGCAGAGCGTCCTGCGCCTGCTTGTCGGGCAGGCATACGCCGCGCCGGTCGTGTTTTTTGGTGCGCAGTGTGGGATAGGTATCAAAAAGGGAAACGGAGACGCGCTTGTATCGGGCCATTGGAAAAGCTCCTTTTCATGCAATTTCAGGATTATTGTCTGCGCATCAGGGACAAACATGCGCGCCGGTGAATGGAAAATGTATACAAAATTGCCGAAGAATGGTAAAATAAAGCCATCGGAATCTTGTAAAAGGAGCAAAAGCACGATGAAATTATTTCAGTTTTTAAAAGACGGCGCGCCTGCGCTGGGCGTTTGGACGCCGCAGGGATTGTATGATGTCGGCGCTATGGCGCAGTCCTGCGCCATAGCGGCGCCGGCGACCATGCTGGAAGCGGCGCGCCAGGGAACCGGGGCGATTGAGCAGATTCTGGCGCAGGCAAAGCCGGTTGTATTAAAGGAAGAAACGCTCTGCTTTGCGCCGGCGCTGACGGGCGGGGAAAAAATCCTGTGCATCGGCGTAAACTATGCGGCGCATGCGGCGGAAACCGGACATGCGCTGCCGCCTGCGCCGGTGGTGTTTTCAAAATTCGAAAATGCGCACAATGCGCACCTTGGCACGGTCAAGCTCAGCAGGCATGCGTATCAGTACGATTATGAGGCGGAGCTGGTGGTGATTCTGGGCAAGACCTGCCGGGATGTAACGGTGCAGCAGGCGCGCGACGCCATTTTTGGCTATACCTGCGGCAACGATTTGTCGGCGCGGGATATTCAAAAACGCACTTCCCAGTGGCTGCTGGGCAAGACGATGGACGGATGCGGCCCAACCGGCCCGTACGTCGTCACGGCGCAGAGTATCGATGCGGGCCATCTGCGCATCGCCAGCTATGTCAACGGGGAGCAGCGCCAGCACTCCAACACCGAAAACATGATATTCAAGCCGGATTATCTGATCAGCGAAATTTCCAAATATGTCACCCTGCGCCCGGGCGATATGATTTTTACCGGAACGCCGGACGGCGTGATCGGCGGCTATGCGCCGCAGGATCAGGTCTGGCTGAAGGCCGGCGATACGGTCGACGTGACCATCGAGCAGATCGGCACGCTGCGCGTGACGCTGGCATAGTCCCATAAAAAGGGTGTTTTGACGCATAAATCCGACGCTCTGGTGGGGGCGTTGTGTTGGCAAGCCGGGTTGGATGTGGTATAATCATTACAAACTGCGGCGAAGCGTGCTTTTTATGCGTGGACGCTGCGGGGCGTTTGCGGACGGCTTTAATGCGATAACAGGCCGATCCGGCGCTTGACAAAAACGATGCGCGCGGCGCGGCGGATGGGAGGATGCGGATTTGGTTTTTGGTGCGGATCAGCGTATGACGCAGGCCCAGGCGATGCGGCTGAATCCAAAGCAGTGGGCGTTCGTCGGCGATACGGTATACGATCTTTTTTTGCGCACCTATGTGATGACGCATACGGATTACACGCTGCCCAAAATGCACAAGCTGTGCGTGGCGCATGTCAGCTGCCGGGCGCAGGCGCAGGTGCTGGAGCGCATCGGCGCGCTGCTGACCAGCCAGGAGGAGGACATTGTGCGCCGAAGCCGCAAGGTGCGCACCCATACGACCCATAAAAATGCCGATCCGGCGGATTATGCCAAGGCGACTGCGTTGGAGGCGCTTTTCGGTTTTTTGTACCTGACCGGCCAGGATGCGCGGATGGAGGCGCTGATGGCGGTCATTTTAAAGGAGGAATAATTCGATGGCGCGAAAACAGCTGCACGTTGCGCTCATTAGCTGTACGCCCGACCCGGAAAAGACCATTGCACGGGCGGCAAAGACGTGTTACAGCGCGTCCACGGTGGACGAGCTGTCGGAAAAAATCGACCAGGCGGATCAAACGCGTTTTATTCAGATGCTGCTGCGCGTGGGGCATTTGTCCACCATCGAGCATGTTTCCTTTACTTTTGCGGTTGAGGGCGTTTCCCGGGCGCTTCTGGCGCAGATAACGCGCCATCGGATTGCCAGCTTTTCGGTGCAGAGCCAGCGGTATGTGTCCCAGGTTCACGAGCCGGGGCAGGTTTTTGATTATATTCTGCCGCCGGCCATCGAGGCTTTGGGGCCGCAGGCGGCGGCGGAATTTGACCAGCAGATGCGCACCATGCAGGCATGGTATAATACCTGGCAGGAGCGGCTTTCAAAAGACGGCGGGGAAAAGGCCAATGAGGACGCGCGGTTTGTTTTGCCAAACGCGGCGGAAACGCGGTTTTTGGTGACGATGAACGCGCGGGAGCTGATGCATTTTTTTGCGCTGCGCTGCTGCGGCAGGGCGCAATGGGAAATCCGCGAGCTGGCCTGGGAGATGCTGCGCCTGGTTCGGGAGACTGCGCCGGTGCTCTTTGCCCGCAGCGGGCCGCCGTGCCTGTACGGAGCATGCCCGGAGGGAAAAAAGAGCTGCGGCAGGCAGCAGGAAATGAAAGAAAGATCGGAGCATTTAAATGACGCCGTTTGATACCAATGCGCGGGAAGGGCGCATGCAGGACCGTCAGCCGCCTGTGCCGGGTGGGCAGCGGGAATTGCCAGAAAACCTGATTTACGGCAGAAACCCTGTTCTGGAGGCGCTCAAATCCGGCAGGGATATTGAAAAAATCCTCATGGCGCGCGGCGAGATTGCCGGGTCGCTCAAGGAAATCATGGCGCGTGCGCGCGATCGTAAAATCGTTGTGCAGCAGATTGACCGCAGCCGGCTGGATCAGATTGTGGATCATCATCAGGGGGTGGCGGCCTATGTGTCCGCCGCGTCCTACAGCACGGTAGAGGAAATTTTGGCATACGCCAGGGAAAAAGACGAGCCGCCTTTCATTGTGGTGCTCGATGGGATTACCGATCCTCAGAACGTCGGCGCGATTGCCAGAACGGCGCTTTGCGCAGGGGCGCACGGGATGATCGTTGCGGCCCGGCGCGCTTCCGGTCTGACCCCGGCGGCAGTGAAAACCTCGGCAGGCGCGTTCGAATATCTCAAAACAGCCAAGGTGACCAATATCGCCAGAACGCTTGACGAGCTGAAAAATCAGGGGTTGTGGGTTTTCGGCGCGGCGATGTCCGGGCAGGATTATACCAAAACGGATTTTACCGGCCCTGCTGCGCTGGTGATTGGCGCGGAGGGAGAGGGCATTTCAAGGCTGGTGCTGGAAAAATGCGATCATATCGTATCCATTCCGCTTTTTGGCCCGCTTGATTCGCTCAACGCTTCCTGCGCGGCGGCGGTGTTGCTCTATGAAGTGGTGCGCGCCCGGGGGCAGGCATGACGCTGATTATCGACGGCTACAATGTCATCGGCGCATGGCCGGAGTTTCAAAGCAGCCTGAATTTGCAGGAGAGCCGCGAGCGGCTCATTGAAATCCTGTGCGATTACGCCGGATACTCAGGCGATACGGTGATTCTGGTTTTCGACGCATATGCGGGGGATAACCCGCGCCGCGCCATTGAGAAGGTGGCGGGGATTGAAATTGTTTATACGAAGATCGGCGAAACGGCGGACCATTATATTGAGCGGCTGGTCAATGATATCTGCCGCAATCTGACCCGGCAGATCGAGGTGCGCGTAGCGACCTCGGACGCAATCGAGCAGAGCATTGTCATGGGGCGGGGCGCGGCGCGCATCAGTTCCCCCGAACTGCGCCAGATGGTGATGCAGACGCGGGAAACCGGCCGGCGCAGGCAGCCGGCGCAGCCCAAGACGGCGCTGCACGGCGTTTTGCCGCAGGATGTGCTGGGAAAGCTGGAAAAGCTGCGCAGAAAAATGTGAGGAGAGCCCGGATGGTCAAGCGTTTGAAGGAAGTGGCGGAGTATCAGCAGTTTGCGGATATGAGCGACGAGCAGGTGGTCGAGCTGGCCCAAAATGGCAGCGTGGCCGCCAGCGAGTTTATTTTGGACAAATATAAAAACTTTGTCAAAGCCAAAGCGCATGCGTATTTCCTGATCGGCGCCGACCGGGAAGATATTGTGCAGGAGGGGATGATCGGCCTGTTTAAGGCGGTGCGGGATTACCGCAGCGATAAACAGTCTTCTTTCCGTGCGTTTGCGGAGCTTTGCGTGATGCGCCAGATGATTACGGCGATTAAATCCGCTACCAGACAAAAGCACATCCCGCTGAATTCCTATGTGTCGCTCAACCGGCCGATTTATGACGAAGAATCCGACCGGACGCTGATGGACGTATTGTCGGAGGGGCGGGTGGCCAGCCCGGAGGATCTGCTGATCAATCGGGAGGATTATATTCAGATTGAAACGCATTTGGTTGAGATGCTGTCCGATCTTGAAAAAGAGGTGCTTGGCCTGTATTTGCAGGGGAAAAGCTATCAGGAAATTGCCCAGGAATTGGGGCGGCATATCAAAAGCATCGACAATGCGCTCCAGCGGATCAAGCGCAAGCTGGAAAAGCACCTGGAAAGCAAGCGGGAGCTTTAACGGCAGATGCGCCAAGGGATGAAAATTTTTTAATTTGGAATGTAAAAATGCGCTTGGCAGAGGAGCCAGAGCCATAAAACAGCAAAAAACATCCTGTCCGTTAAGCCGCGCAGGATGTTTTTTGTTGTGCGGAAAACTGGGATTTATTGCGGTATTTCCAGCTTAGCATTTTTATAACTGATTGCGATATGACATGGAGCAAAGATCGCGCCGGCCACGATAAGCGGAATGTAACGACTCAAGATTCCGCTCGACAAAAATATCACTGACGGAATGATCGATAATGCCAGTGCTCTGAAAATGCTGTTTCTCTTAAAGCAAATAATCCAGATTAAACAGTATGCTGCTGATAACACAACATTAACGATTAAATAGAAGGCAAAACGCTCATCTGACAAAAAACCAAACCCGCATCCCGGGAATATCAATACCATGAGCACAAAACAGCCTATTCTGCCGATCTGCTCCAAGGCTCCAATCGGTTTATTTTCCCAGAGATTCTGAAACCCGGCTTTATTTGTGATTGCAAAAATAATATTTGGAATCATTATGACAAGCATAAATGCAAGACCATAAAAATTTATCCGGTTCATAGGATCCCTCCTGAAAATTGGAAGCTGTTACCTTTTTGACCGATATTATATTACATAAAAGCGGTCATGTAGGGGCGCGCATATATACCGCCATGCGGCGGCGTATATGCAGACAGACGGCAAGCAAGGATATGCCTGTTTTGCGGGTATCCCCCGATTTGGATGCGGCTTTTGCCGGTATTTTCTGGTTGGGAAAAACGCCGTGCGGCCATGGAGCGGCCCGGAGGATTTACTGGCGCTGTATCGAGAAGGACCACTGAAAATGATTGGGCAGATTTCGGGGGATCAGGATGCCGGAATCTCCATAGGCAGCGGCGTCAAAGCCGGTATAGGTACAGGTGGAGTCAACCTGAAAACCGTTTTGTTCAAATGAAAAACTGTCAAAGGCGTCGTTGAAGCGCTGAATGTTTTTACCATAAAAAAACGAAAGCAGGTTTATCGGTCTGTGCGCGCCGGCAAACGACAGATAGGCGATCATCGCCGGGTTTTGGTAACTGTTAATCCAGGTTTCGCAGTTGTCCATGCAAACCGACAGCTGGACGCCAGTGACAACGCCGTCGGTTTCCGTGACAGTGATCTGAGGCAGCACCGGGTCGCCGCCGACATAGACCGTAACCCCGCCGTATTGCGGCCGGTCTGTCCAAGCGGCCGCCGGATCGAGCATTTTGTCGGGGTATAAATCGTAATAAGCGGCCAGATCGTTAAAGTTCTGGGCAAATGCGGCGGTGGTAAGCGGTCCCGCGTGCGGGGGCAGCAGCGCGGCAAGGGAAACGAGCAGGCTGGAAAAGCCGATCATCAGAACCGCGCCGGCATAGACCCAGCCACGCCAGGGCGCAGCGTCTTTGAGCGTTTGTTGGCTGTCATATTCCCAGCTGAGCGGCTCGCCCTGCGTATAGGCGCGATAGCAGCGCCAGTTGCGCCAAAGCGAAACGACGGGCAGGAATAGTCCCTCGCCGGAAAACAGCACGCCGCGGGTGCGCGCACGCGCGGCCGGCAGGGAAAGCCGTCCGCTGTCGTCTGCCTCGACGCGCAGGCCAAAGAGCGCCTTGCCCGGCGTTGTACCGAAAAAATGCAGCAGCAGCGGTTCCAAAAGCGCCATCAGCGCCAGAGCGCCAAAGAGCGGGACGAAGGTCTTTGCTGGTGCGCGCAGCGGATGCAGCCCCAGCAGCAGATATAAAATGGCCTCAAATAGCAGCTGGTACAGACTGAAATCCAATCCGCGGGCAAAAAAACGCCGCCAGGGATACGGCGCGACGATGTCGCGCGCCAAAGCGGACGCGGCATCTGGCCGGCCATCGCGCGAAGGCTGCTGCGGCGCGGGTATGGGGGCGTCCAACTCGGATAGATATTTTTCCGCCTGAAGCGAAGCATAGGTGACGCCATCGCGCGCCATTGTCTGCAAAACCGCTGCGGCGCGGGTCAGCTGTTCCTGACGGCGCTGGGTTTGCGCCAGCTGTTGGTTCAGCACCGGCTGCATCTTCGTTTGGCCGGTTTGCAGCTGGCGGATGGTTTCTACCGGGATGTCCAGACGGCGCAGCAGCTTGATGCGCGAAAGCGTCAGCACATCCTGCTGGGAATAATCGCGATAGCCGTTTTCCATGCGCGGCGGAGCCAGCAGCCCCTCTTTTTCATAATAACGGATATTGGCGCGGTTTAAACCGGTTTCCTGTTCGATTTGCTTGATATTCATGCGCATGCCTCCTGTCGGTATGGACGCATTGTACACTGTCAAGCGGCTTTACAGTCAAGACGTTTACAGCGATGCGGAGAAATTTTCTGTTTTTGGGTCGGAAGCTTGGGCAAGCTGATTGATCCGGTCGCGCAAAAGCAGCGCCAGCGCGTCTTTTTGCTGCTGATAGGGGATATCGTCTGCAAAACGCACGGGCTCGCCGAGGGCGAACCGGTGCTGACGGATATCTACGCCCAGCGGAACAAAGGACAGATGCTTGCCCGTTTTTTTGAAATAAAACCGCTCAAGACCCATAAAGCCGCTATAGATTTCGCCCATGGTTTCTTCGTTGCTGCTGTAGTCAATATCCGGGAAAATCGCCAGACTTTCCCCGGCAAGCAGCGCATCCATGCTCATTTGAAGCGTTTTGCGCATGTGAACGGTGCCTCTGTAAACGGGAATAGCGCGTATCGAGGCCATCAGGGCGCTGACAACGCGCGAGAACAGCTGCGCCGCAGCGTAGGCCAGCGGTTTGGGCCAATGCATGCGCTGGGTGAGGGTATAGCCATAATATTGATCAAAACAGGCCTGCCGGTCGAAAAAAACGTGCAGAACCCACAGATGGATCGGCGGTTCAAACCACTGCATGGTATGAAACGGCCCACGCAGGTTTTGGTGATGCCCCACATATACCACGGGGCCCTGAGGGGGCGTGTCTTTAAGGCGGTAGCGCCGACCGCCGAAAATCCGGAAAACTGCGCGGCCGAACCGGTAAAGCCGGCCGTAAAACTGGTCTTTCATCCTGATGGTCTCCTTTGACGTTAAAACATCATTTGCTCGATAAAAAGATCCGAAAAATCGCGCCTGAGGGAAAGCTCAATATAATCGGTCATTTTTGCAATTTCAGCGCATTGTGCCCAGGCGCTGCGGTCTAAAAGCGCCTGACGCGCGCCGGCGCCGGCGGCGTTGCCGAGCAAAACAATTCGTTCGGACGGCACCGACGGCAAAAGGCCCAGCCGCATGGCGCTTTGGGGGGTTAGATGGCTGCCAAAGCCGCCAGCAAGATAGACACGCTGAAGCTGCGCAGGCGTTTTGCCCGCCTCTTTGAGCAGCACAAAGACGCCCGCTGCAATGGCCGCTTTGGCCAATTGTACCTGACGGATATCGCTTTGCGTCAGATAAACGCCGGGGGCGAGATAATAGCGCAGCTCGTCCTCCTCCCAGGCTACGCCCGGAGCTTCTTCCAGCATGGCGCCGGATTCGTCGATTATGCCCAGGGCAAGCAGCGCGCAGACGGCGTCGATCAGACCGGAACCGCAGATCCCTGCGGGGGCGATGCCGCCGATAGTATCAAAGCGCAGCGCGCCGTCCAAAAGCCATACGCGGCAGATTGCGCCCGCGACGCCCGCCATGCCGCAGGCGATGTGCGCGCCCTCAAAGGCGGGACCGGCCGCAGCCGAGCAGGCGCGCAGACCGGTACGGTCGCCCAGCACAATTTCGCCGTTTGTGCCGATATCCAACAAAAGCGACAACTGGTCGGTTTTATGCAGGCCGCTGCTGAGCACCGCGGCAACCGTATCGGCGCCGACATAGCCGGAAATACCGGGCAGCAGGCGGACCTGCGCCTGTGTAAAGGGCAGGTCCAGCAGCGGCGCAGGCAGATATTTGGCGTCGGAAAAAACCGGAGCGAAGGGCGCGCGGGTGATCCCGGCGGGCGAAACGCCAAGCAGCAGATGCAGCATGACTGGATTGCCGGCGATGCTGACGCCGGCCACGGCGGTCGGGTCGTCATGCTGGAGCAGCGAAGCAGCCATGTCCGAAAGCTGACGGCGGATGCAGGTGCGCAGCGCAGCAAGGCCCTGCGGCGTCTGCGCATGCTGGGCACGGCTGATGACATCTGCACCGAAGCTATGCTGTGCATTAAGCTGCCCCTGCTGGCGCAGTACGGCGCCGGTTTGGGCGTCGGTTAAATAACCGGCGATCGTCGTGGTGCCGATATCAAAGCTCAGCGCAAGCGGGCGTACCGGATGGGCAAATACCTGCACGATGGATTGATCCTGACAAAGCGCCCAAAGCCGCTGCGGCGATTGTGCCAGCGCGTCCGGCAACGCCAAAAGCGCGGCTGGGGACAGCGCCAGGTGGGCAGCCGCGCAAACCCGCAACTCATCAGACCGTTGGTCGGTTATACTGGCGGGCGGCACAGGAATCTCGATAAGAGAAAATGCGGGGGCTTCCATTTCGCGCTGCGGCTGTCCTTCGGTAACAATTTGCGCCTGTTCGCGGTGGGGCAGCTCGACGCGATCCGCCTGTGCGGCGGGGACGCAGCACGCCAGGCGGATGCCGGCGCTGCGCTCCTGGGGCGTCAGCAGGGAAAGTTCCTGAGCGGTAAAGGGATACTGCGTTTGAATGTGCAGCTTGCATTTGCCGCAGCGTCCGCCGCCGCCGCATGGGGCGGCGATGGCAATTCCAGCGCAGGCCAGGGCGGCCAGCACGGATTGTCCGGGCTGATCGGGGATGCGCTGTCCACGATCCGTCGGATTTTTAAAGACCAGCATGATTTATCGCCTGCCTTTGGATGAATTCGGCGCGGGTTTCCTGGATGAAACCGACCCAAAGTCTTTTTCGGAAACGACGGATTTCGCGCCGCTTTTTACGGCGCCTGACGGATGCCGGCGATTTTTGGCATCCGCGATGTTCTTCTCCGGGCGGTTTGCTGGACGATTCAGACCGTCGTGACCGGTGGCTTTCCCGGCGCGTTTTTGCGGTTTTGCCGGTATGCTTTGCACTTTTTTCGTCCCCTGTCCGGCGGCTTTTGCATCGGCCGGCGTTCTGGCCGCATGCGTCCGGGCGCTTTGCGCCTTATCCGAACGGGCGCCGGAACGGGATTTTGCGGATTTGCCCAATGCATCCGAACCGCCAACGCGTTCGGGGAATTTTGCGTCCCTGCCGGGACGGTGCGGCGGCGGCACGAGGCATTGCCTGCCATAGCCGATCAGGTCTTCTCTGCCGCACAAGGTCAGCGCTTTTCGGACAAGCGCCTGATTTTCAGGCCGGGTGTATTGCAAAAGCGCCCGCTGCATGCGTTTTTCCTCATAGGTTTTCGGGACATAGACGGGTTTGAGGGTCAGCGGATCCAGCCCGGTGTGATACATGCAGGTTGCGCGCGTGCCGGGCGTGGGATAAAAGTCCTGGACCTGTTCTGGGCGGATATGGTGATCGCGCATATACAGCGCCAGCGTAACGGCGTCGTTTAAGGTGCTGCCGGGATGGCTGGACATGAAATAGGGCACCATGAACTGCTTTTTGCCGAGCTTTTGATTGATTTGGTCATATTTGGCGCAAAAGGCGGTAAAAACCTCGCAATTGGGTTTGCCCATGAGGTTTAGGACGTTGGGCGAAACATGCTCCGGCGCAACCTTGAGCTGGCCGCTGACATGATATTCCACCAGTTCGCGCAAAAAGCGGTCGGATCGATCCAGCATGGCGTAGTCAAAACGTACGCCGGAACGGACGAAGACCTTTTTTACACCGGGCAGGCTGCGTACGGCGGCGAGCGTGCGCAGATACGGGGTATGATCCACCTTCAGATTGGGACAGGGCTTGGGCGACAGGCAGCGGCGGTTTGCACAGGCGCCGTGCTGAAGCTGTTTGTCGCAGGCGGGGCCGGAAAAATTGGCGGTTGGGCCGCCGATGTCATGGATGTAGCCCTTAAAGTCGGGCAGCTGCGTCAACAATTTGGCTTCTTCGACGATGGATTCGGTGGAGCGCGCCTGAACGATGCGCCCCTGATGAAACGTCAGCGCACAAAACGCACATTCGCCGTAGCAGCCGCGGTTGGCGGTGATGGAAAATTTAACCTCCTCGATGGCGGGCACGCCGCCGTCGGCGTCATAGCTGGGGTGCCAGGTGCGGTTATACGGCAATCGGGAAAGCGCGTCCAGCTCGGCGGTGGTCAGCGGCATCGCGGGCTTTTCGGCCACCAGGTATTGCGCGCCATGCTTTTGAACGAGCGTTTTGCCGCGGATGGGATCCTGCTGAACGTATTGGGTACCAAAGCATTTGGCATAGGCGCGCTTGTCCGCTTTGACCTGTTCAAAGGACTCGATTTCAATTGCATCGGCAGGCTTTTCATCCGACAGATAGCAGGTACCGGCAACGCCGTGAATCCGGCCCAGGCGTTCGCCCTGAGCCAGCCGTTTGCTTACCGCCTCCATGGCGTGCTCGGCCATGCCGTAGATCAGCAAATCTGCGCCGGAGTCCACCAGAATCGAACGGCGTACGGCGTCGTCCCAGTAATCATAATGGGCAAAACGGCGCAGGCTGGCCTCGATCCCGGCGATGATGATCGGCGCATGGTCATATGCTTCCCGGATACGGTTGCAATAGACAATGGTGGCGCGGTCCGGGCGCAGGCCGGCCTTTTTGCCGGGGCTGTAATAATCCTCGCTGCGCCTTTTTTTGGCGGCAGTATAATGGTTCACCATGCTGTCGATGTTGCCCGCCGCGGCGATAAAGGCCAGCCGCGGACGGCCAAGGCGCATAAAATCGGCGCAGCTGTGCCAGTCCGGCTGGGCAATCATGCCCACCGTATAGCCCAGGGACTGCAGATAGCGCCCGGCAATGGCATGGCCAAAGGAGGGATGGTCGACATAGGCGTCGCCGCAGACCAGGATAAAATCCGGCTGCTTGCC
Organism: Christensenella sp. UBA1428; assembly: GCA_002329335.1. Lineage (GTDB taxonomy): Bacteria > Bacillota > Clostridia > Christensenellales > UBA1750 > UBA1428. Next base: position 19,501 of record DCTY01000024.1, on the reverse strand, counting down.
GCCGAGCTCCTGACGGGTCATGGGGATGAAGGGAACCTGCTTCATGATATTCCTCGAATCTTGACAAATTGGATTGACCGGATAAAAAACCGACCGCTTGCCGGGCAGTTTTTCGACGGAAATTGCATCAGAAGGGGCAGAAACGCCGATAAAGAGAAAATACCCCCTGTTGTGCAATCGATCATCTAACAGGGGGTATTATACCATATTTTTTTCGCAATGCCTACCGGTTTGCGCGGTTAAAGCGGCTGCGCCTGCGAAACCGGCGTATTGGCAGGCAGCGGGGCTTCCTGCGCGCTGGCGCAGGCGACGGCGGCAGGGGATTCAGGGACAGGCTGCGGCAGGCCGGCGCCGGAAAAGAGGAACGGTTCGCCCGGCAGCAGATGCCCGGCGGCTTGTTCCAGCGTCTCATAGGCGATGGCGGGGATGGCGGCGCCTTCGGCTTCGGCGATGTTTTCAGCGGGAACCAGCACCGCTGCGGCGCCCGCTCTGGCTGCGGCTTCCGCCTTGTCAAATATGCCGCCAACCGGCATGGCCTGCCCGCCGATGCTCAGTTCTCCGGTGATGGCCAATGTATTATCGGGCGCGCGGCCGCACAGAGCGCTTAGTACGGCAATGGCCATGGCGACGCCGGCAGAGGGGCCGTCCACGGGAATACCGCCGGGAAAATCGACATGGATATCCACACCGGACAGATCCGCGCCCAGGTGGCGCAGCGCGGTTTGCACGTTGCGCACCGAACAGCCGGCCTGCGAAATCCGGTGCGCGGATTTGCCGCCGCCGTCCATGGTTTCCTCGTCGATGATGCCGGTGACGGTAAATTTTCCCGTGCCCTTCTGCGCGCTGGCCTGCACCCAAAGCACCATGCCCATTCCGGGCCCCGCGACAGCCAGTGCATTGACGCAGCCCACCCGCGGTTCCGGCAGAATTTTGCGCATTTGGCGGGGCAGGTAGTTGCCGCATCGGATTACTTCGCGCACATCGTCCAGCAGCAGCTGCTTTCGGCCCTGCGCCTGGGCAAATCCGATGGCGATCTGTGTGAGATTGGCGGCGTCCCGTCCGCCCTGGCTGTGCGCGCAGATCATTTCCGCAACGCCCTCCTGCGCGTCAAAGCCTGCGCGCTGTGCGGCGTTTTTGGCGATGGTCATCAGATGCTGGGGCAGCAGCGGATTAAAGTACAGTTCCATGCAGCGTGAGCGCAGCGCTGGCGGCAGGCTGTCGGGCGAACGGGTTGTTGCGCCGATGAGGCGGAAGTCCGCAGGCAGGCCGTTTTTGAAAATATCATGGATGTAGGCCGGCGTTGCGGGATCCTCCGGGTCGTAATATGCGCTTTCAAACAGCACGCGCCGGTCTTCCAGTACTTTGAGCAGCTTGTTCATCTGTGCCGGATGCAGTTCGCCGATTTCGTCGATGAAAAGGATGCCGCCGTGCGCTTTGCTGACCGCTCCGGGTTTGGGCTGAGGCACGCCGGCGACGCCCAGCGCGCCTGCGCCCTGATAGATCGGGTCGTGTACCGAACCGATGAGCGGGTCGGCGATGGCGCGCTCGTCAAAGCGCATGGTGGTGGCGTCTACTTCGATAAACGGCGCGTCCCTGCGAAACGGCGAAGCGCCGCTTTTCTTTGCTTCTTCCAGCGCGACGCGCGCCGCACAGGTTTTGCCTACGCCGGGCGGGCCATAGATGATGATATGCTGCGGATTGGGGCTGGACAAAATTGCCGAGAGCGCGCGCAGGCCGCGTTCCTGCCCGACGATCTGGTCAAAGGCCGCAGGCCGGATGGCCTCGTTGAGCGGCAGGTTCAGCCGTACGGCGCGCATGGCGCGCAGCTGCTCCATTTCGCGGGTATAGCTGCGCTTGTGGTGCGTGGTTCCCTGCGCGCTGCCTGCACGCATCTGTGCGACCAGGCAATAGGCGATGATAGCGGAAATGGTCAGCTGCAGCAATACCACAATGGTGGAAAACATCGAAAATCCCCCCTTTGATTCGCTTTGATATTTTCCCCGGCGTGGGGACGAATATGCGGCGCAAAGCAAAAACGAAGAGTCGTCCTGCAAAAAAACGACAAAAGCTTGACAAATGGGGGGAATCGGGCTATAGATATTATATTTGAAAGTTTTGACGCGCGCAGCGCAAAAGGAGCGGCTTCATGGCAAAACGGGGCAGGAACGATCGGTATCTTTTCCTTCTGGGCTTATGTCTTGCGGTATTGGCAGGGATGGTGCTGCTTTTGGCGGCGGATATGCCGGGAACGAAAAACGAAAAGACGGCTGCGCCGATTGCAGCGCGGCCATGGGCCGCGACATTGCCGCCGACGCCCGCGCCCACGGTGCAGCCGACCTTTACCGCCGCGCCGGAGGCAACGGCGGAGCCGACGCCCGAGCCCACGCCGACGCCGATGCTGGAGGCGTCCTGTACGCAGCAAAGCGACCCCGGGCGGGCGACGCTGGGGTATTCGTATCAGGTGCAGGCACAGGGGCAAATGGTCAGCGATTACCTGCGCGCGGCGCCGATTGCGATGGGTTTGCCCGAGCAATATACGCAGATTGCCGGGGTATTGACCTTCCGGGGCAATCATTTTCGCGATGCGCCGGCGTACGGCACTGCGCAGATTGCGTCGGAGACGCTGAAAAAGGGTTGGTCGCTGGGGATCGGCGGAATCGATAAATGGACGGGCGTTGGCTGGAATGGACAGCCGGCGATTGTCAAATGGCCGCGCGAGACGATTCAGGTGATGAACATTTATGAGGAAAAAAAGCAAAAGGACGATCTGGTCGAGGTCATCTATGCGGCGATGGATGGGAAAATCTATTTCCTGGATTTGCAGGACGGATCCTTTACCCGCGATCCGATCGACATTGGGTTTCCCATCAAGGGCAGCGTTTGCGTGGACCCGCGCGGATATCCGCTTTTGTACTGCGGGCAGGGGATCGGCGAAAACGGCGGCGTGACCGGGGACATGGGCTATCGGGTGTTCAGCCTGATCGATTCGAGCGTGCTGTTGTTTATCAACGGCGCGGACAGCTTTAATTTGCGGTATTGGCGCGCGTTTGATTCGGTTCCGCTGGTGGACGGCGCGTCTGATACGCTGATATTATGCGGCGAAAACGGTATTTTATATACCGTTGTGCTCAACAGCGTTTTTGATCCGCAGGCGGGGACGGTATCGATTGATCCCGAGATTGTCCGGTACCGGTATCAGGCCAATCATACGGTGCAGCTGGGAATTGAAAATTCGCCGGCGGTGTATCATCATTATGCATATTTTGCCGATAATTCCGGTACGGTGCAGTGCGTCGATTTAAACACGATGTCTCCGGTATGGGTGGACGTCAACCAGGATGACAGCGATGCAAGCGTTGTGCTGGATGTGATGCCGGATGGGTCGGTGTCGCTGTATACCGGGTGCGAGGTGGACAAACAGGGCAATCTTGGGCAAAGCGTGCTGCGCCGTTATGACGCGATGAACGGAACGGTGCTTTGGGAACACCGCTATGCGTGCTATTTTAACGAGGACGTCAACGGCGGGCTGCTGGCTACGCCGGTATCGGGGAAAAATGAGCTGGAGCAGATGGTCTTTTTCTGGATTGCGCGCACACAGGTCTCCGGCGGCGCGGGCACGCTGCTGGCGGTGGATAAGCAAAGCGGGGCAATCGTGTGGGAAAAGCAGATGCGGACGTTTGGCTGGAGTTCGCCCGTGCCGCTGTATACGCCGGAGGGGAAGGGATACCTGATCGTTTGCGATGCGGCGGGCCGCGTTTATCTGATCCGCGGTACGGACGGTGAGATTCTGGATCAGATTTCACTGGGCGCGAACATTGAGGGCAGCCCGGCGGCGTTTGGCAATACGCTGGTGGTTGGCACGCGCGGTCAGCAGATCTGGTCGTTTACGGTGCAGTAAAGCGCCGGCGGGGAGCGAGCCGCAGCCCGGCAGAGAATTTGCGGCTTTTGCCTGCAAATGGGATTATCGTTGCTTTTGAACAGGAAAAGAGCAGCCGTTTCAAAAATGGAACCGGCTGCTCTTTTGATTTTGCGCGCAGGGGGGAGGCTTTTTGCGCTGAGTTTTTTAATTTGAAATCCGGTTGATCGGCCAAATTTCGGCGCCATCTTCCAAAAGCACCACGGCGCCGTCCTGCACCGACAGATCAAACAGATGTGTTTTTGGAGCGTCGCCCTGCGAAACGCCCTTGATTTGAAGGGCGCCGTCCGCGTTTTGCACAAAGCTCAGCGCATAAAATGCGGTGCGGTACACAGGGGCGTATTCCAACCGGTTATTTTCGTAGACCGTCAGGGTAAACGTAAACACGCCGGATGTTTGTCCGCGCCCCAGCAGGCATTTTTCGTCAGCACCGTCGCCGTCGATATCGGCAAAGGCGATGCCATATTGCGCCTGCCGGGCATATTCCGGATCGACCGCGCAGCAGTAAATGGGGGCGCAATGGCGGTAGAGGGTGGATTCTGGCAGCATTGCGGAGGAAGCAAGCGCGTTAAAATATCCGCGGGCGGATGCGTCCGGGCTGTCTGCCAGCAGATAATATTCGCCGATGAATTCCTGGGGATTGCGCGTATCGATGCTCCGGTTTAAACAGCGGTATTTTTCTTCGGACAGAAACGCCTCCCCGGTATCGCCGGTCCGGTCGTAAAAGCGCAGCAGATAGCTTTGCCCGTCATAGGAAAGATCTTTGACAAAATAGCAGGGGGTGGGGTCGGAATACGCCTGATAAATCCGTACGGATGCAGGGCGGCCTGCGCTCGTCTGATTGACAAAGTCCGCCCAGAGCCGCTGGCCGGCAATCAGCGTGCTGCCATCGATCACGACGCAGCCGTCCATGGCTGCCTGCTGCTGGGAATAGTTTTGAGAAGCTTCCTCAAGACTCGACCAGGACGTGGGCCTGGCGGGCTGCATGGGATTGGTCAGAAAACAGACGGCCAGAAAAATGCATGCGGCAACGGCCAGGACAACGACCCAAAACGCCGGCTTTCGATACCGCATCACGGAGAGAATCCGGTTTTTGACGCCGGTTTCGCCAAAGGCAAGCGGACAGGCGGCCATTGAACGCCGGCGAACGGCGCAGTTTAAAAGCGCGGTGCAATAGCCACGCACATCGTCCCGCTGCATGCCGCGGACGACTTTTTCATCGCAGGCGGCTTCGATATCGCGGCACAGCAGCGCATACGCGGCCCAGAGCAGGGGATGAAACCAGTAGATGGCAAGCAGCAAAAACCCCATAGGCTTCCACCAATGATCCCTGCGCCGGATGTGCGCCTGCTCGTGCGCAAGGACGTAGGGCATATCTTCTTTGAGGATTGAATCGGGCAGGTAAATGACCGGCCGGAACAGGCCAAGGACAAAGGGCGCGGATATCTGCTCGCTGCGCTTGATGTTTTTTTGCAGCAGCGTAGCGGCGGCAACGCGGCGGCGGAGCAGCAGCCAGCTGATGCCGGCGTACAGGAGCATCAGCATCATGCCGGCAAACCAAACCCGGGATAATATGAAGCTCAGAACCTGCGCCGGATTGGCGCTGTCGCCGGGCGCAGGGGTCATGGCGGCGGACAGTATCGGGTTGACTGCATGGTTGACGGCGGCAATGCCGGTTTGAATTTGCGGCGTCGGCGTATCGATAAATTCCCGGGGGATCGGCTCGCTGCTGGGGATCAGGCTCAGCGTGCTTTCAGGGGATACCGGACAGATCAGCCGCAGCGCGACAAGACCCCATAAAACACAGGCGGTCCATTTGGGCATCCGGCGAAAAACAAGCCGCGCCAGCATCACTGCCAGTACCAGATAACCGGCGGTCAGGCTCAGATTTACCAGCTTTAAAAACAGGGCTTCCATGGCGCGCCCCCCTATTGGTTGATGATTTGCCGGATTTGCTCAATTTGCGTGTCCGAAAGCGCCTGGCGCTTGGCAAAAGCGGCAATAAACGCGGGCAGGGAACCTTCGAACTTTTTTTCCATCAATTCGTCCAGCTCGCTGCGCTGCGCTTCTTCTTTGGTGATCAGGGAAGAGACGATGGTATTTTCATTTTTTACGACGCCACGCGCGCTCAAGCGTTTGATCACCGTATAGGTGGTGGTTTTGGACCATCCCAGCTTTTCCCTGCAAAGTTTGGCCAAATCGGTGCTTTTGATCGGCTCGTGCTCCCAGAGCACCAGACAAAACCGATATTCGCTTTCAAAGATTTTTGGAACCGGCATCCTGTAAGCCTCCTTTCGGTCGAATCGATTCGACCTATTTGATTCTAACACATTAGACCTGGCGCGTCAATGAGGCGGGGAAAAGTTTGCATATTGCGGTTGGCCAATGCTGCGCGCAGGCCGGTTTCCGGCATAAAAAAAGCAGCTGCCATCAGACAGCTGCTGCGATAAGAAAAAATTTATTGATTATCTCAATTTCCCGGAAACGGTCAGGAAACAAGCGGGCCGCCTTCGGTCAGATTGGCCATAGGCTCCGGCGGTTCGATGGCCTTATACTCCACGGTAGGCGAGGCGAGGCCCTTGGCGGCGGCTTCGGTGATGATGACCTTGGCCACATCCTGGCGCGACGGGGTGTCGTACATCACGCCCAGCAGGATCTTTTCGATGACCGAACGCAGGCCGCGCGCGCCGCTTTTGCGTTCAATGGCGGTCTGCGCGATGTAGGAAAGCGCCTCCGGCGCGAATTCCAGCGTTACGCCGTCCATTTCAAAGAGCTTGGCGTACTGCTTGCACAGCGCATTTTTCGGCTTGGTCAGGATGTTGACCAAGGCATCCGGCGTGAGCTGATCCAGCGTTACGATAATCGGCAGACGGCCGACAAACTCGGGAATCAGGCCGAATTTGAGCAGATCCTCCGGCTCGATATGCCGCAGAAGCTCGCCCACGTCCTTTTCCTCGCGCTTGCGGATATCCGCGCCAAAGCCCATGGACTTGTGGCCGATCCGGCTTTCGATGATGCCGTCGATGGCGGCAAAAGCGCCGGAGCAGATGAAAAGGATGTTGGTGGTATCAATATGGATGAATTCCTGCTGCGGATGCTTGCGGCCGCCCTGCGGCGGCACAGCGGCAACCGTACCTTCCAGAATCTTCAAAAGCGCCTGCTGCACGCCTTCACCCGAAACATCCCGCGTGATAGACATGTTTTCGCCCTTGCGGGTAATCTTATCCACTTCGTCGATGAAAATGATGCCGCGCTGCGCACGGTCAATATCATAATCGGCAGCCTGGATGAGCTTTAAAAGAATGTTTTCCACATCCTCGCCCACATAGCCGGCTTCGGTCAGCGCCGTGGCGTCGCCGATGGCAAAGGGCACGTTGAGAATTTTGGCCAGCGTCTGCGCCAGATACGTTTTGCCGCATCCGGTAGGGCCCAGCATCAGGATGTTGGACTTGCTGACCTCAACGCCGTCATCTGCCTTGGGCGAAAAAATGCGCTTATAGTGGTTATAAACCGCAACGCACAGCGCGCGCTTTGCATCTTCCTGGCCCACGACATATTCGTCCAGCCGCGCTTTGAGCTCGCGCGGTTTGGGCAGGGTATCAAAGCCGCCCTCGGAAACGGTCTGGTCGTCCTCGGAGATGATATCGCGGCACAGCTCGATGCATTCATCGCAGATGTAGACATTGTTCGGGCCGGCAACCAGCTTGCCGACCTGTTCCTGCGGTTTGCCGCAGAAAGAGCAGATCAGCTGGTTGTTTTTGTCGTTGTATTTCGTCATGCAAAACCCTTTCTGAAATGAGAACTGCCCTTAACGCTTGGGCTCGATGATTTCGTCGATGATGCCGAAATCCAGCGCTTCCTGGGCGGACATGAAATTGTCGCGCTCGGTGGCACGGGTGACCGTTTCCACATCATTGCCCGTGCGCTGGGCAAGAATCTCGTTCATGCGCTTTTTGATGCGCAAAAACTGTTCGACGTGGATCTGCATATCCGTTACCTGACCCTGCGTGCCGGCAGACGGCTGGTGAATCATCACTTCGCTGTTGGGCAGCGCTTTGCGCTTGCCCTTGGCGCCTGCGGCCAGCAAAAACGCGCCCATGGAGGCAGCCATTCCGATGCACAGCGTCGCCGTGGGGCATTTTAAATACTGCATCGTGTCATAAATGGCCATGCCCGCCGTGACGGACCCGCCGGGGCTGTTGATATACAGGTTGATATCCTGATCCGGGTTTTCCATTTCCAGAAAGAGCATCTGCGCGACCACAAGATTGGCCGTATAGTCGTCGATCTGGCCGGACAGGAAGATGATGCGGTCCTTTAAAAGACGCGAGTAGATATCGTAGGAACGTTCGCCTCGGTTGGTTTGTTCTACGACAACGGGTACCAGGGACATGTTTCATACCTCCTTTTGGGAAGAAAATGGTCGTATTATAGATAATAGATTTTGCAGCCTGCGTTTTTGCTATGCATGGCGGGCGCAAAATCTATTATCGAGCGTGTGAAACCGTTTTACGGTAATCGATTATTCGGCCTTGACCGCGCCTTTGAGGAACTCAATGGTCTTCTGGGTCGCGGCGTCCATGCGGATATAATCCCAATCCTGATCGGAAAAACTCTTGGTAAAGCTTTCCGCATCGGTGCCGGACTGCTGGGCATATTTTTCGATCAGCGCATCGATGTCTTCCTGCGCCGCTTCGATGTTTTCGGCCTTGCGCACCGCTTCAAGCACCAGCTCGCCCTTCACGCGGGACAGCGCCTGATCCTGATACTGGGCGCGCAGCTGCTCCATCGTCTGATTGGTATATTTGAGGAAATCGTCCATGGACAGCCCCTGATAGGCAAAGCGCATGCTCATATCGCGTACCATGGCGTCGATTTCGCGCTCGATCATCGGCTGGGGGATTTCCACTTCACAGTTGGCGCACACCGCTTCGACCACGGCGTTGGTAAACTCGTTGTCGCTGCGGGTCTGTGCCTGCTGCGTCAGGCGCTTTTCAACGTCTGCACGATAGTCGGCAAGCGTGTCAAATTCGGACACGTCCTTGGCAAATTCGTCGTCCAGCTCGGGGAGGTTTTTGGCCTGCACGCCGTTTAATTTTACATGGAAAACGGCTTCTTTGCCCGCCAGGTCTTCCGCGCGGTAATCCTCGGGGAAGGTGACCTTGACGTCGCGTTCCTGATCCTTTTCCATGCCGGCGACCTGTTCTTCAAAGCCGGGGATGAAGGTGCCCGAACCAAGCTCCAGCGGGAAATTTTCGCTGGTGCCGCCCTCAAAGGCAACGCCGTCGACGGTGCCGGCATAATCGATGGTTGCGCGGTCGCCCATGGCGCAGGCGCGATCCACGTCTTCCCAGCTGGCATTGCGGCTGCGGGCCTGCTCAATTTCGGCGTCGATCTGCTCGGCGGTAACAGGATATTCCTTCTTTTCCACTTCGATGCCTTTGTACTGGCCCAGGGTTACCTCGGGCTTGACAAAAAACTCAGCGGTAAACACGGTTTTTTCCTGAGTGCCGATGCTCACGATATCGATTTGAGGCTGCTCCACAGGGAACAGATCCTGCTCGTCGATCGCCTTGTCGTAGGCCTTGGGAAACGCATAGTTGAACGCTTCTTCATAGAAAACGGACTCGCCGTAAAAGTTTTCAATCACTTTACGCGGGGCTTTGCCCTTGCGGAATCCGGGAATGTTGATTTGTTTGACGATCTTTTTGTAGGCGGCGGCCATGCCGGCTTCAAATTCCTCGCTGCTTAATTCGATTGTCAGCTTCACTTTGTTCGGGGCCGTCGTTTCTTTGGTGACATTCATGTTGCTGCTCCGTCCTTTCGGCTTGAAACGATATCCGAATTATATTACCACATGCCCAGGGAAAAATCAAGATATCTGGGCGTTTTTTCTGATTTGCCGGAAAATGCGGATTTTTTGTGCGGCAGGACGCGCCCGGCCGCAGGAAAACGGCGCGGGCGCGTCCTGCGCGTATTTTTTTAAACGACGGTGAAGTTTACAGGCGTACGATGTTGTTGGCGCGGGTGATCTCGCACAATTTGTTTTCCGGGTCAATTTCGACGGTGCAGCCCTTGAGGGACGCAATGCCGTGCAGGTTGAAGATCACGTCGCGGTACCGGGGCCACAAATCGTTTGGCGCCGGAAGGGAAGGCAGCGTTTCCCGGCCAAGCTCGTTGCCCTGCGCGTCCCGGAGCACGATATCGGCAGGTGGCGTGGGCAGGCAGCCCAGGCTGTGGACGGTGACGTTCATGCCATGGGCGTACAGGCGCACATCCTGCGGGCAGATGCCCAGGTCATAGCGCTGAGCGCTGGGCGCCTGCGCCTTAAGCAACGTCAGCTCCACGACCGTCGTGGCGTTGGGCGCAAACTGCAGGGCGATCTGCCGGGTGTTTTCAAGATGCGTTTCATACCGGACGATCTGCGCGTCTGCACGGTCGCTGCCCGTGGTGTCGATGCCGGTAACCACCTGATAGCGGCCGGTGATCATGTCGTCGATTACAAGCTGCGCGCAGACGGTGTCGCCGGAGATGTTGGCGACCAAAATGCGCACCGCATCCCGGCGGCTGCACGGCGCAAGGATGGCGACTTTTTCATCGTCGCCGTCCTGGAAACGCCAGCCGAAGCGGCCCATGGGATAAACCGCGCGGGCGGTCAGGCCGGTGGGATCGCCGACGCGGTGGCAGGCAACGGTATCGTGGCTGAACTGCACGCGGTCGATCCAGCAGGAGCCGAGGGTGTTGTAATATTCGTGAATACCGGATTGGAAATTCAGCTCGTGATACCGGGCGGCAACGGCGGCTTTATCCACAACGCCGTTTTCGTCAAAGGGCATAAAGTCTTTGGGCGTTTTGCCAAGCTGCGTCGGACGCTGTCCGTCGGTATCCGGCTGGTTTTCCGGCAGCATGGATTCGTAAGCCGGGTTGCCAGTCTGATTGCTGGCGGCCTGGAGCATGCTGCGCAGACCGGCCGCGCGCGTCGTCGGGCCGAAATCGTGATCGTCGCCAAAGCGAATGGTCGTATGCAGTTCGTTTTTTTCGGCGTCATAATGGGCCAGGACGCCGTCGGCCATTTCCTTTAAATATTGACGGATCTGCCGGTTGGCGTTAAAGCGCGAAAGCATCCAGGACGGCGTGAGCATGGAATAGACGGCGGGCTTGGTGCGGTCCCACGGCGCGTCGGCGGCATAATGCGAACCGTTGAAATAGCAGGAACGGATAAAGCGGTAACCGCTGGGGTTGATGCCGGAAATCCAGTCGATGCTGCGGGCGTTTTCCATGGCGCGCTCCAGCCATTTCGGATTGGACGGGTCGGCCATCAAAAGCGCCGCCAGCGTGACAAGCCCCTCTTCCGAGGAATGCAGCTCGTCGGCCTGGATGGAGCAAAGACCGTTGGTGAACAGCCCCTGATCGTAAAACGCCTGCAGGTTATCCGCCATGGCCCTGAGCACTTTTTCACGGTCGGAGCCCATCATGGCCAGCCAGCCCCAGGTGGCGACAAAATCGCCGTCGTCGGAAAGCCCGCCGCCCAGTTCGCCGTTTTCAATCTGGCGGTTGTCGATGTACCAATTGATCAGGCGTTTATAGTAGCGCAGGTTTTCAATCTGTTCAAACGCCCAGGCGGGAACGCCCTGCGGTACGGGGGTGGGGGTAAAGTCCGGCCGGTAACCGGGCATCAGCGCCGGACGGCCCCGACCCGACTTTGCCATGACGTCGTAATAGTAATATTGCCCCGGTTTGTGTTCGGGCGCGATTTTAATCAGATCCGTCACATCGGCGTAAATCCGGTTGAACATGTTCAGCTCCGGAACGCTGGGGTGCTCCTCGGTCAGGTGACCGTACAGATCGCGCACCTGGGTGAAACGGTCCAGCACATGTTCGGCCCGGGCCTCCCCGGCGCTTTTATAGACCATCGTCAGGGTCATCCCGTCAAGCAGCGCTTCAAGCGCCGGGCAGCTGTTGGCGGCAATTGTCAGATACAGGCATTTGCCCTGCGGCAAAATCCGGTCGCGGGTATCAAAGAAGATCGTTTTTTTCGCGCCGCCCTCGCAGCTGAACACAAAATGCGCCAGATTGCGGTAATACCAAAGCGGGTCTTTGATCTGCACGGCGGCGCTGGCGCCCAAAGGAGCGCGGCCGAAAGCGATTTCAACGCCGTCAAGCCCCAGATCGTCGTCAGGCTGATAGGGGACGACGATGTGGACGAAGGGGCGGCCGCAAAGCGCGATGGGACCGCCGGTCTCGCCGGCAAAAAGGAGATTGCGTTCATAGTCGGGATACCGGCCGCGAATGAACGCGGTGAGCTCCTGTTGGGCGGGATCGTTTTTTGCGGCGGCGCCAAGGCGGTAAACGGTTCGTTTGATCCCCTCGGGCGCGCAGCCGGCGCTGACCTGATAGAGCGAAAAGTCGCCGATTGGCTCCTCCTGCTGCTCGTTGGTGAAGCGCAGCTTGCCGGCGCGCATTTGTTCAAGGGCGTTGGCGGTGCGCTCCATGCCGGCGGGGCGGGTCATCAGCGTTTGAAGGACCGCGCCGTGATCGTCGAGCCGTTCCAGACGGCCAAAGGCGCTGCCGGAGATTTCAACATGGTTGAACGGTTCGTCGGGCACGGTAAAGGTAATGGATTTGCCGGAAAGGGAATAGCAGTCCCAGTCTGGCAGCTGAAAATAGTCGTTGCGGCCTTTTAAACGGGAACGGTTGAACACGCCCGGCCAGGTGGTTTCGCGGATGCCGTCGCAGCCTTTCCACCACCAGCGCTTTAAATCGTACGCGTCGTGTATTTCAACCTTGCGCACGCTGGCGCAGTCGGGAACTGCGGGCGGCGTCGGGGTAAGACCGTTGCGCAGGAGCCAGTTTTCCTGGGACAAAACCGGGTTTTCCGCATAAGCGGCGCCCTGAACCAGAACGCCGGAGGCCAGGCTGGCGATTTGATCGGGCGGGAGCATCTGGTCATGGATCGCAATTTCGCAGATATCGCCGCCGCGGACAAAGTTATAGTCGCTTTGCACCTGCCAGCTGGAAATAATGCGCGAATGCGGCCCAAACTGATCCAGACCGGCGCTGTACACGCCGGGACGGTATTCCTGCGCGGCCAGCTTGCCGTTGAGATAGAATTTAAGGCCCCAAAGCTCGTCCCAGGCAACGGCAAAGTGCGTCCACTGATCGGGCGCGGGCGCTTCCATTGCAACGGCAACGCGGGCTCTGGAAAGGTTGATATCGGTCACAAGCGCCTCAAACCCCTTGCCGCTCCAGTCTACGCGCAGAAAAACGCAGTCCCAGCTGGAATGGTCCGCATAGCCGACGCGAAAGATTGGGAACGCCGTGGGCCCCATGGGATAGCGGCTGCGCCAGAAAAAGCTGAGCGTGCCGCGCTGGGCATAGATGTTGCCCGGGGCTTTCCAGGCCAGCAGCTGGGAATCCTCGCAGCAAAAATAGTGGCCGGTGACGCCGCCGGGCTGAACCTGTACGTCCCGCAGGAATGTCTGGCGCGCCTGTCCGCCGGCCTGTTCGGCTTCAAACGCCGCGCCGGAGGCATAAAACAGCAAAGAAGAAGGTTGCATAAAGAAAATCCTTTCCGCGCGTTGGCGCAGTTGTGTGATTTGCCGGATGCGCCGCACAGACAGCGGCGGCGCCTGGAACAAATTGTAGAATATATGTAGATATCATACTACAAACTATATGGGCGCGTCAATTCGAAGGGGCGGTTTCACAGGATTTTTCGGAAAAGAAAAACCCGCGCAGCATGCGCGGGAAACAAAAAAACAATGGGGAAACAGGCAATCGGAATTTCAGCCGGCAGTTCCGGCGGCGGACGGCTTTTTTTCTGCCCGGGCAAGAAAATCCTTCAGCGCCTGAAAACTCTGGGTGCTGATATCGTGTTCGATTTTGCAGGCGTCTTCAAAGGCGACAGGCTCCTCGACGCCCAGCTGCATCAAAAAACGGGCGATTACACAATGACGCTCATAGATCCGCTCGGCAATTTTCAGGCCGCTTTGGGTCAATACGATGCTGCCGCCGCTTTGTACTTCGATGAAGCCCTCCTGGCGCAGGTTTTTCATGGCGATGGAAACGCTGGGCTTTGAAAAACGCATATCGGCGGCGATGTCGATAGAACGAACAACGTCCAGCCGTTTGCTCAGCATGAGGATGGTTTCCAGATAGTTTTCGGCGGATTCGTGGATGGGCATTGGGGGACTCCTTTCTGCGCGCGTTCTGGACGCTTCCTTCCATTGTAGCGGATTTGCGCGGCGTCTGCAAGGTTTGAATCATGAGCGGTTCATTTTTTATTATAGCATTGCGGATTATTTTCTACAAGCACGGTTTACCCGGGACGCGGATTTTGGTACAATAGTTCACGAAGACGCCGAAAAGACGGCGAAGGAGGAATGATTGTGCTTTATTTTGTCGACAGCGCCAATGCCGAGGCGGTGCGCCGGATTGCGGCGCTGTACCCCATTGCGGGGGTGACGACCAACCCGACGATCTGCGCGCGGGAAAACCGGCGCGATTTTGCCGGGATGATGCGCCAGCTGCGTCAGGCTGCCGGCGAACAGGCGCTGGTATTTGCCCAGACGATGCATCGGGAAGCGTCCGGGATGGTATGCGACGCGCAGGCGCTGCGGGCGCTGGTCGGCGAGCCGTTTTGCGTCAAGGTGCTTGCAACGGCGCAGGGCATTGCGGCGGTGCGCCAGCTGAAACAGATGGGCATCGATACGGCGGTTACAGCAGTTTTTACCGCTCAGCAGGCGCTTTTGGCGGCGCAGGCGGGCGCGGGGTGGGTCGCGCCGTATGTCAATAAGGCAGACGATATTCTGGGCGACGGCGCGCATGCCGTGACGCTGCCGCCGGCGTTTTTTGAAAAGCTGCTTTGCCATCCGCTGACGGATTTGGCGCTGGCGGGGTTTGAAGCGGATTGGCATTCGGTGTACGGGGATGCGTCGGTGCAGGCGCTTGCACAGGAATAAAAATGTTGACGAACGTACCGTAAGCAGGTAAACTGAACGTAAGTTTCCTTAATATTATCGATATTGACGGCGGTTGGTTTCCTGTATTTGAATGTGGGGCGTTTGAGCCGGCACAGGCGGGGGCGAATCGCGGCATGGGAGGGCTGAATATGGCGCGTTTGGTTGAGTATCCCTGGCAGGCGGGGCCGCTTCAGGCATCGCCGGACGGGCGACATCTGGTTTGCGGCGGGAAGCCTTTTTTCTGGCTGGGGGATACGGCGTGGCTGCTGACGGAAAAACTCAGCGTAAGCCAGGCGGAGGATTATCTGGAAAACCGGGCGGCAAAGGGTTTTAACGTCATTCAAGCGACGCTGGTGCATCGGTTTTTCGATCAGGTGCATTACCGAAGCAGCGGCGATGCATGGGATCGGCCGGAACCGCTGCGGGCGCTTGAAAACCGGGATTTTCAAGCGCCGGATCTGAAAAGCGGCTATTGGCGCAAGGTGCGGCAGATTACCCGGATCGCACAGGAAAAGGGGCTGTTTATGGGGTATTTGCCGGCATGGGGCTCTATGGTGAAAAACGGCGCTCTCAATGCGGACAACTGCCTGGCATATGCGGATTTTCTGGCGGAGCAGCTGGGCGGTTTCCCCAATGTGATCTGGATTATCGGCGGCGATGTGCGCGGCAGCGACGGCTATGAGGTGTTCATGAAGTTGGGGCAGGCGCTGAAGGACCGGTGCCCGGAGCATTTGACGGCGTATCATCCCTTTGGACGGACGGCGTCGAGTTTGTGGTTTGACGATGCGCCCTGGCTGGATTTGAATATGTTCCAGTCCGGCCACCGCGATTATGCGCAAAGCGCGGCGGGCATGGGGGCTTGGGACGATAATCTGGCGGCGGAGGGCGATTTCGGCGAGGATAACTGGCGCTATGTCCGGCGTGATTATGCCGCCGCGCACAAGCGGCCGACGCTGGACGCCGAGCCGTCCTATGAAAAAATCCCTCACGGCCTGCACGATCCGTCGCAGCCGCTCTGGCAGGATTGCGACGTGCGGCGCTATGCGTACTGGTCGGTTTTTGAGGGCGCGTGCGGGCATACCTACGGGCATAACGCGATCATGCAGTTTTATACGTCCTGGGAGGAAAAGGGCTCTTACGGATGCCTGGCGTCCTGGCGCAGGGCGATGCACGATCCCGGCGCGGGACAGATGCAGTTTTTGAAAAATCTGATGCTGTCGGTGGATTTCTGTTCCGGCGCGCCTGCGCCGCAGCTGTTGGCGCAGCAGCAGAAATCGCGCTATGAGCGCGTGAGCGTGATTGCCGGGGCGGGGTTTGCGTTTTTCTATACCTACAGCGGACAAAAATTTGACGCGGCGCTTGGCGCAATTTCGGCCGATACGGTGCGGGCGTCCTGGTATGACCCGGCAAGCGGCGTTGAAAGCCCCATCGGGACACTTCGGGCACAGGGCGTGGAGACGTTTGAGCCGCCGGAAAAATCGGACGGGGCGCACCGGGATTGGGTGCTGAAGCTTTTATGGGCATGACGGCAGCTGCCTGCGCTTTTGAAACCGGAAAACGCTTTTGGCGTTTTCGGTGAGGCAGCGTGAGCGCCAGTCCTGCGCGTCGGCGGGCAAAGACCTGTATATGGCGGCAGGTTGACGGCGGCGGACAAAGGCGGTATACTCCTGTTATCGATTCGTTTTTATCAAATCTGCAAGGAGATTGGATCCGAATGAAAACCGATATTGAAATTGCACGGGCGGTGCAGATGAAGCCGATTGAGCAGGTCGCGGTGGGGGCGGGCATCGACCCGGCCTGCCTGGAGCTGTACGGCAGATATAAGGCCAAGCTGGATCTTGGCATTATGAAAAATACGGACAAGCCGGACGGGAAGCTGATTTTGGTGACGGCCATTACGCCTACGCCGGCAGGTGAAGGAAAAACGACGACCACCGTCGGGCTTGCCGACGCGATGGCCCGCATGGGCAAGAAGGTGGTGGTCGCGCTGCGTGAACCGTCCTTGGGGCCGGTTTTCGGCGTAAAGGGCGGCGCGGCCGGCGGCGGATACGCACAGGTGGTGCCGATGGAGGACATTAACCTGCATTTTACCGGGGATTTTCATGCGATCGGGGCGGCAAACAACCTGCTGGCAGCGATGATCGACAACCATATCTATCAGGGTAACGCGCTTGGTATCGACCCCAGACGCATTACCTGGCGCCGGTGCGTGGATATGAACGACCGTCAGCTGCGCTTTGTGGTGGACGGCCTGGGCGGACGCGTCAACGGAACGCCGCGGGAGGACGGGTATGATATTACCGTGGCCTCGGAAATTATGGCGGTATTGTGTCTGGCGTCGGATTTGAAGGATCTCAAAGCGCGTCTGGCGCGGATCATTGTGGGATATACCTATGATCAGCAGCCCGTAACGGCGGGGCAGCTCAAGGCGCAGGGCGCGATGACGGCGCTTTTGAAGGACGCCATGAAGCCCAACCTGGTGCAGACGCTGGAGCATACGCCGGCGATCGTCCATGGCGGGCCGTTTGCCAACATTGCGCACGGGTGCAATTCGGTGGCGGCGACGCGCACGGCGCTGAAGCTGGGCGATTATGTGGTGACGGAGGCCGGGTTCGGCGCAGACCTGGGCGCGGAGAAATTTCTGGATATCAAATGCCGCGTGGCGGGGTTAAAGCCGCAGGCCGTGGTAATGGTGGCGACGGTTCGGGCGCTGAAGATGCACGGCGGGCTGAAAAAAACGCAGCTCGGCGAGGAAAATCTGGAGGCGCTGGAAAAGGGACTGCCCAATTTGCTTGCGCATGTGGCCAATATTACCCAGGTCTATCATCTGCCCTGCGTGGTGGCGGTCAACCGGTTCCCGACCGACACGCAGGCGGAACTGGATCTGGTGCAGGAGCGCTGCCGGCAGCTGGGCGTGAATGTGGCACTCAGCGAGGTCTGGGGCAAGGGCGGTGAAGGCGGGCTTGCGCTGGCGCAGGAGGTTGTGCGCCTGTGTCAGCAGCCGTCGGATTTTACGTTCAGCTATGACTGCGCGGACACGATCGAGTCCAAAATCCGCCAGATTGTGCGTAAAATTTATCACGGCAAGACGGCGGTGCTGGCGCCTCAGGCGAAAAAGCAGGCGCGCGAGCTGGCGGCACTGGGCTTTGGCGAACTGCCGGTGTGCATGGCCAAGACGCAGTACAGCTTTTCGGACAATCCCAAACTTCTGGGCGCGCCGGAGGATTTTACCGTGACGGTGCGCAGCCTGAAGGTTTCCGCAGGCGCGGGCTTTATCGTGGCGCTGACAGGCGATATCATGACCATGCCCGGGCTGCCGCCCATACCGGCGGCGGAGAGCATCGATGTGGACGACGAGGGCAACATCGTCGGGCTGTTTTAAAAAGGCGTGGGAAGATACGACAGCTTTTGCGGCATGGAAAACTGAAAACGGACGTACCATTTCGAACGCGGCGCGGCTTTTGGTGAACGCCGATAAGGAAGTATTAAAAACATACTAATTTAACGGCTGACAAACAGGTGCTACTAAAAGAACGCTCATGATTCTCAATTGTAGAATCATGAGCGTTCTTCTTATTTTTTCTGGCCTTCTTTTATAGCCATGGCAATTTTCCGTTTATGATGCTTTATTAAGGCATCTGCTTCTTGATCGTTGAGCTTCAATATTCCCTTTGCCTTTTTTGCATAGTCAATAAACGTTTGCTTTTCGTCATTACGAGAATAAATACTATATAGTTCTTTTGATGATATATGCCTACCTTTAGATGATGTCCAATTACTGCGTCCAATGGTATGAGCTTTTCGACGCATCCTGTAATAATATTTTGTTATTGCACGTGGCCTTATTCTAATGCTTTTTCCATCAAATAGAAATCCTAAGTAGTTTATGCTAGATGGCCGATCACCCTCGTAGACTACTTCGTTCTTGTAAGTATAACAAGAAGTCTTTTCCTTTTGTAAATCAACAAGTCCTTTCATTGATTCTACATAGGAAAAAATGTAGCTTGTAAAATCCGCGATTTCGGTATCGCTCTCGTATGGCAAAACAATGATAAAATCATCTGAATAGCGCATATAGATCCCGCCTTTGCTGGCTACATAACGCTTAATGTCTTTATCAAACTCTATCATGTAAATATTGGATAGTACAGCGCTAATTGGGGAACCTTGAGGAACGCCCACCCCAGAAACATTCTTTTTTATATCTTTTTTACTTTTCTGAAATTGTTCCTTATTAAGTACTGTATCTTTACTATTGATCTTTTTGCGAATACCTCTTTCTTCAATGTTTTCACCAGCTGCCTTTACAATATCCTTCCAATCCCAACTTGAAAAACGGGTGATATTCTTGAAAATAGAAAAGTAATCTTGAGGCAAACGCTCAACACCAAGCACTTCGCACATCATTTTCTTGAGATATTGATGTTCCAAATTGTCGAAGAAATTAGTAAAATCACCTACTAAAACGAAGCACTGAGGAAAACTGCGTATTGCATCAAAAGCATCTTTGGCGAAATCAATATTGTTTTTCCCTAAGTTATCTCGATATGCAATTGCAACGTCATCTATGTTATTTTCACAAGCCCAAATATTATACTGGTAAGTAATGCGTATATGCCCCGTT
>DCTY01000003.1:87873-95049 GCA_002329335.1 Christensenella sp. UBA1428 | reverse complement strand
GATGCAGGTGGCCGCGCCGCCGAACGGCTCGATTTCGGTGGGATGATTGTGCGTCTCGTTTTTAAACAGCAGCAGCCAGGGTTCCGGACCGTTTTCGGTCTGCACGGTAATGCGCACGGTGCAGGCGTTGATTTCCTCGGATTCGTCCAGCTTGTCCAGCTGACCCGTCTGGCGCAGATATTTGGCGGCGATGGTGCCGATGTCCATCAGCGTTACCGGCTTGGTGCGGCCGATTGCCTGGCGCGTTTTTTGATATTCCTCATAGGCGTTTTGCAAAAGCGCGTCTTCAAAGTGTACGCTGTCAATGGTGGTCAAGAACGTCGTATGCCGGCAGTGATCCGACCAATAGGTGTCGATCATGCGGATTTCGGTAATGGTCGGGCAGCGATTTTCCTGCTTAAAATACGCCTGGCAGAATTTCAAATCGTCCAGATCCATTGCCAGCCCATAGTGGGCGAGCATTTCCTCAAGACCGTGTTCATCCAGATCCAGGAACTGGTCCAGAACATCAACCTGCGTCGGCACCTGATAGGGGATTTCCAGCGTGCTGACGGGTTCCAGAGAGGCTTCGCGGCTTTCAACCGGGTTGATCAGGTATTTTTTGACAGCGGCCAGCTCCTGCTGACTTAAAGTCCCATAAATCAAATACAGCTTGGCGGTGCGTACCGTCGGGCGTTCCGACTGGGACAAAATCTGGATGCACTGGGATGCGCTGTCGGCGCGCTGGTCAAACTGACCGGGCAGATATTCCACCGCAAACGCATATGCGCCGTCCATATCCGGCGTTTCATAAACGTCGTCCAGCTGCGGTTCGGAAAAAACGGTCGTCTTGCAGGCGTCAAACAGCGCCTTGTCGATATGCTGCACATCATAGCGGTTCAGCACGCGTACCTGCTTGAGCCCGTCAAGGCGTAAAAAAGTCTTTAAATCGCCGGTGAGCGCGTCTGCCTCGATGCGCTGCCCGGGCTTTTTCTCCACATAAATGCGATATACCATGTTTGTTCTCCTTTATGCGCGGCTGCGGTCTGCCGCCAGGGCGCGCTGCCCGATGTCTTTTCGATAGAACATACCTTCAAAATGAACGCCCGCCATAGCCTGATAGGCCTTTTGGATGGCCAGCTCCAGGGTTTGATCCACGGCGGTCAGCCCCAAAACCCGGCCGCCGGCAGTGAGCAGCTTGCCGTTGTCCGCTTTTGCGCCTGCGATGTACAAATGGATATTCGCCTGCGCCTGCGGCAGCGTCATTTCATATCCCGTCTGATATTTTTGCGGATATCCGCCGGAGGCGGCGACAACGCAGCACGCTGCGCCGTCATGCCACTGGATTTCGATCTGGTCGAGCCGCTCCTGGGCAACCGCCTGCATGATGGTCAGCAGATCGGTCTTTAAAAGCGGCAGAACCACCTGGGTTTCCGGGTCGCCGAAACGGCAGTTGTATTCGATCACCTTGGGGCCGTCGGGCGTGAGCATCAGCCCAAAATACAGGCAGCCCTTAAACGGCATGCCCAGACTCGCCATGGCGCGGATGGTCGGCAGGAAAATTTCCCGCATGCAGCGCTGCGCCATTTCTTCCGTGTAATACGGGTTGGGTGCGATTGTACCCATGCCGCCGGTATTGAGCCCCAAATCGCCGTCCAGCGCGCGCTTGTGATCCATGGAGGAGACCATTGGCACAAGCGTTTTTCCGTCTGTAAAGGAGAGTACGGAAACTTCCGGGCCGGTCAGGAATTCTTCGATGACGACGCTTGCGCCGCTGTCTCCGAAAATTTTATCGGCCATCATGGACCGTACGGCGTCCATGGCTTCCTCACGGGTCTGCGCGATGATAACGCCCTTGCCAAGCGCCAGGCCGTCGGCCTTGACAACCGTGGGGATGGGCGCGGTTTCAAGATAGGCAAGCGCCGGGGCCAGGTCGTGAAATACGCGGTATTGCGCCGTTGGAATCCCGAATTTGCGCATCAGCTCTTTGGCGAAAATTTTGCTGCCTTCGATCTGAGCGGCGTTTTTGCTTGGGCCGAAGCAGGCGATTCCCAGGGCCTCCAAAGCGTCCACTGCGCCCAATACCAGCGGATCGTCCGGCGCGACGACGGCAAAGTCAATGGCGTGTTCTTTGGCGAAAGCGGCGATTTGGTCAATCTGCTTTGCGCCGATGTCCACGCAGATGGCGTCCATGGCGATACCGCCGTTGCCCGGCAGCGCGTAGATCCGGTCAATCGACTGGTTTTCCTTGAGCTTTTTGATGATGGCATGTTCGCGGCCGCCGCCGCCCACAACCAATACGTTCATGAAAATACCCCCGTTTGATTGATTAAAAAAACAAAACGATGGCGCGGGAAATCGTCCCGCGCCGGGAAAAATCAATGGTGGAACAGGCGCATGCCGGTAAAGGCCATGGCAATCTGGTATCGATCGCACGTTTCGATCACGTTGTCGTCCCGAATGGAACCGCCGGGCTGTGCGATAAAGGAAACGCCGCTGCGCCGTGCGCGCTCGATGTTGTCGCCAAAGGGGAAGAACGCATCGCTTGCCAGCGAAACGCCGGTGATTTTGCTCAAATACGCTTCCTGCTCCTGGCGGGTGAACGGTTCCGGACGTACCGTGAAATACTGCTGCCAAACGCCTTCGCCCAGAACGTCCTGATCCTGATCGGAGATGTATACGTCGATCACATTATCGCGCTCCGGACGTCCCAGCGATTTGAGGAAGGGCAGCGAAAGCACCTTTTCATGCTGGCGCAGATGCCAGATGTCGGCTTTATTGCCCGCAAGGCGCGTGCAGTGGATACGGGACTGCTGCCCGGCGCCCACGCCGATGGCCTGGCCGTCCTTGGCATAGCATACCGAGTTGGACTGCGTATATTTCAGCGTGATCAGCGCAATGATCAAGTCGCGCTTCGCCTGATCGGGGAGGGTTTTGTTCTGCGTTACCAGATTGGTCAGCAGCGACTCGTCAATCTTAAAATTATTGCGTCCCTGTTCAAAGGTAATGCCGAAAACCTGTTTGGTTTCCTGCAGCTGCGGCACATAATCCGCGTCGATTTTTACGACGTTGTAGGCGCCCTGTTTTTTGCCGCGCAGGATCTCAAGGGCTTCGGGCGTATACCCGGGGGCGATGATGCCGTCGGAAACTTCGCGTTTGACCAGGCGTGCCGTCACCGCGTCGCAGGGGTCGCTCAGCGCAATCCAGTCGCCGAAGGAGCTCATGCGGTCGGTGCCGCGCGCACGGGCGTAGGCAGTGGCCAGCGGTGAATCGTCAAGTCCTTTCACGTCGCTGACGAAGCAGGCCTTTTTCAGTTCCCGGCTCATCGGCAGGCCGATGGCGGCCGACGTGGGGCTGACATGCTTAAACGATGTGGCTGCGCAGCAGTTCAGCGCCTGCTTGATTTCCTTGACCAGCTGCCAGCTGTTGAGGGCGTCAAGAAAATTGATGTACCCCGGGCGGCCGCTGAGAATTTCAATGGGCAGCTCGCTGCCATCCTGCATATAGATCCTCGCCGGCTTCTGGTTGGGATTGCAGCCGTATTTCAGTTCGAACTCTTTCATCATGCATACGCTCCTTTGTACGGTTTTGTTCGGTGCGGACAGTGTTGGCGTTTTCAAATCCGTTATACGTTCAGCTCTGTGGATACGTCGCCCTGATAGTATTTTAAAAGAATTGGGTCTGCAACGGTGTGTACAAACTCATCCACCTGAGCGGCGCAGCGGCCGGTATACAGCGCAGGATCCAGCGCGCACTGGATTTCCGCAAGGGAAAGCGGAATCTCAGGATCCTGCGCAATACGCGCAATCAGATCGTTCTGGCCGCCTTCCAGCTTGACCTTTGCGGCTGCGGCATGGGAATGTACGCGCAGCCGTTCATGCAGCGCCTGACGGTCGCCGCCTTTTTTGACCGACTGCATCATGATGTTTTCCGTCGCCATAAACGGCAATTTTTCCATCACCCGGCGGGTGACGACCTTGTCGTAGACCACCAGCCCGGAGGTGATGTTGATGTAAATGTTCAAAATAGCGTCAACGGCTAAAAACGCTTCTGCGACGCTGATGCGCCTGTTGGCCGAATCGTCCAGCGTCCGCTCGAACCATTGGGTGCCGGCGGTGATGGCGGGATTGAGCGCATCGACCAATACATACCTGGCCAACGCGCTGATGCGCTCGCTGCGCATGGGATTGCGCTTGTAGGGCATAGCAGAGGAACCGATCTGATTTTTTTCAAAGGGTTCTTCCATTTCTTCAAAGGACTGCAAAATACGCATATCGTTTGAAAATTTATAGGCGCTTTGCGCAAAGCCGGACAGCGTGTTTAAAAAATAGGCGTCAACCTTGCGCGAATACGTCTGCCCCGATACGGGGACGCAGCTGTCAAAACCCATTTCTTGGGCGATCCTGTCCTCGACTGCCTTGACTTTAGCCTCATCGTTTTCAAAAAGTTCCATGAAGCTGGCCTGCGTGCCGGTAGTGCCTTTGGATCCGAGCAGCTTCAGCTTTGAAAGCCGGTATTCCAGTTCCTCCATATCCTGCGCCAGCTCATATGCCCAGAGCGTCGCCCGTTTGCCAACCGTTGTCAGCTGCGCGGGCTGAAGATGCGTATAGGCAAGACAGGGCAGTTCTTTATAACGCAGCGCAAAATCCCGCAGATTTTTAAGGACCTGCGCCGCCTTTTTCAAAATGACTTTGGACGCTTCGCGCAAAATGATGATGTCGGTGTTGTCGCCCACATAGCACGAAGTTGCGCCCAGGTGGATGATCGGCTCTGCGTCCGGGCACTGCTGGCCAAACGCATAAACATGCGCCATCACATCATGGCGTACCAGCCGTTCGCGCGCCTGCGCCGTGTCAAAATTGATATCCGTCGCGTGCGCCTGCATCTGTGCAATCTGTTCGTCGGTGATGGCAAGCCCCATGGCCTGCTCTGCTTTTGCCAGCGCAATCCACAACCGGCGCCAGGTCTGAAATTTGTACTGCTCGGAAAACAAAAACTGCATCTCTTCGCTGGCATAACGAGTAGAAAGAGGAGAAACATATTTTTCTTTTTCTGAAAGCATGCCGACCCTCCCTTGCCGTTAAATGTGCTTATTGATCAGCCGGTCCGTCACCTGGCCGTCTCGGAGCGAAACAAAGCGCACAAACAATGAAATCTTGTTCGCTTCGTTGAGCGTCTGCCAGATCAGATCGGTAAACGCGTCAATATCGTCGAGCATCTTCACGCGCTCCGGTTCCGTATGAAACGTCGGAATCGGGCTGCCGTCGCAGGCGTAGGTGTGAATAAAATGCCCCAGACCATTTACGGAAGGATAACTGTAAGTGTGGCGCGCACAGGCGGAGCCGGCTTCGTCGATGCTCTTTAAGATGCTCATCTTATAGGAAAAATCCGCCGCGTCAAAGGAAAGCATTGCGCTGATGCGCGGAGTGAAATTGGGCGCGTCCGGTTCAAAACAGCGCGTTTCAAGCGCCGCTTCAAAGCTTTCGCCGCGGTTTAAAAAGTCGCGGATGGTATCGGTCTGGTCGCCGTTGGTGACGATCAAACGATCGCCGCAGGATCGTACCGGCGCGTAAATAATCAGGGAAGGGTCTTCTACCTTGGACGCGTCAAAGGGATAGATCATCACATCGTCGCCCTGCGCGCGAAATACGCGGTTGCGGCTGTTTTCGCTGCGGCCCATGATAAAATAGGCGGTAGCGGCATGCAGCCCGTCCGGCGTTTTGCCGACGATGATGCCGCGGCCGGGGTAGGCGTTGGATTTGAGCAGATCGCCGATACAGGCGGTTTGATAAACGTTCATTTTTTCTTTACGCTCCTTTTCCGTGCGGATATTCCGGCAGACCTGCGCCACAGCCTGCGGCAGAATCTGCCACTCGGCCTGTTCCATGACACGCTTTTGCAGCGTTTCCGGCGTATCCTGCGGCAGTACGCTGACCGCCTTTTGGGCGACGATCCGCCCTCCGTCCGGAATTTCGTTGACAAAATGCACCGTTGCGCCGGTGACCTTTACGCCGCAGCGCAGCGCCGCCTCGTGCACGCGCAGCCCATAAAAGCCCTTGCCGCAGAAAGCGGGAATCAGCGCCGGATGGACGTTTAAAATCCTTTCGGGCCATTTGGCGGTAAACGCGCCGCTTAAAATCGTCATAAACCCGGCAAGCACGATCAGTTCGACGCCATGGTCGGCCAGCACCTTTTCCAGACGCGCTTCAAATCCGGCGGTGTCATTCTTTTTGCGCAGCACGACGGCTGTTTTGACGCCGGCGTTTTCCGCCCTTGTCAGCGCATAGGCGTCTTTCTTGTTGGACACGACCAATACGACCTGTCCGTCCGGAATCGCGCCGGCATGCTGAGCATCCAAAATTGCCTGCAAGTTGGTGCCGCCGCCGGAAACCAGTACGGCGATGCGCGTTTTTTCTACCATAACAATACGCCCTCGTCCCCGTCGGTCAGTTCGCCGATCAGATAGGCGTCTTCTCCTGCGCCGCGCAGAATTTCAAGCGCGCGGTCCGCGTCCTGCTTTGCCACCACAACGCTCATGCCGACGCCCATGTTATAGGTGTTGAACATATCGCGCTGGGGGATATTGCCGGTTTTCTCAATGAGCTTGAAAATTTCCGGCGTGCGCACGGCGGACTTTTCAATTTTGGCGCTCAGGCCCTTTTTCAGGCTGCGCGGAATATTCTCGTAAAAACCGCCGCCGGTGATATGCGAAACGCCCTTGACGGTTACCTGTTCAAACAATGCCAGCATGGGCTTGACATAGATTTTTGTGGGCGTCAGCAGCGCCTGCCCCAGACTTTGTCCGCCAAGGCTCTCAAGCGGCGTTTTCAGATCGGCGTTTTCAACGTCAAATACCCTGCGTACCAGCGAAAAGCCATTGGAATGGACGCCGGAGGAGGGCAGGGCGATGATCACATCGCCGCTTTGCATGCGCTGGTTGTCCAAAACCTTTTCCCTGTCCACAACGCCAACGGCAAAACCGGCAAGGTCATATTCCTTTTCGTCATAAAAACCCGGCATTTCCGCCGTCTCGCCGCCGATTAACGCGCAGCCTGCGGATACGCAGCCCTCGGCTACGCCGGAAACAATCTGCGCCACGCGCTCCGGGACGTTTTTGCCCACCGCTACATAATCCAAAAAGAACAGCGGCGCTGCGCCGCAGCAGATGATGTCGTTGACGCACATGGCCACGCAGTC
>DCTY01000003.1:0-87818 GCA_002329335.1 Christensenella sp. UBA1428 | reverse complement strand
CCCGCCGATGTCGCTCATCGCGCCCGGCGTCAGCGTACGCGCGATATGACTTTTCATCAGCTCCACTGCTTTGTATCCGGCGGTGATATCCACACCGGAGGCCTTGTAGCTTTCACTGTAGCTTTTCATGCTTTGTCCTCTTTCTCGCCGTTGGCGCTCTTTTTTTTGCCGTCTGGCGGCAGCTTTTGTTCGAAACGGTTTTTCTGAGTCTGCAAAGGGATTGCGGTGGGGTATCGGCCGTCAAAGCACGCTGTGCAAAATCCCTGGCAGCTGCCGCAGGCCGCGATGCGCTTGGCGCTGTCCACGCTTAAATACCCCAACGAATCCACCCCGATGATTTGGGCGATTTGCGCAATGCTGTGCTGACAGGCGATCAGATGGTCGCGCGAATCGATGTCCGTGCCATAATAGCATGGATTTAAAAACGGCGGGGCCGATACGCGCATATGCACCTGCGCCGCGCCGGCATCGCGCAGCAATTTTGTAATCCGCGCGCTGGTGGTACCGCGCACGATGGAATCATCGATGAGAATCACGCGCTTGCCGCGCACGGTATCCGCAATGGGGTTGAGCTTGATTTTTACCTTATCCTCCCGGGATTTCTGCCCGGGGGAAATAAACGTGCGGCCAATGTATTTGTTTTTGATAAAGCCAATACCATAGGGAATGCCGCTTTGCCTGGCATAGCCGATCGCCGCGTCGATACCGCTGTCCGGAACGCCGATGACAACGTCCGCCTGAACCGGATGCTCAAGCGCCAGATAGGCGCCGGCGCGCAGCCGGGAAGTATGCACGCTGCACCCTTCGATCACGGAGTCCGGCCTTGCAAAATAGATGTATTCAAAAACGCACAGCGATTGCGTGCATTTGCCGCAGTGATCGCGGATGCTGCGCACGCCGTCCCGGTCAAAAATTAAAATTTCCCCGGGCAGCAGGTCCCGTACCAGCTGTGCGCCAACCGCGTCAAGCGCGCAGCTTTCCGACGCCACAACAAACGACCCATCCTCGCGCTGGCCGTAGCATAACGGCCGGAAACCCTGCCTGTCCCGTACGGCGATCAATTTTGTCGGGGAGAGAATGACCAGACAGTAGGCGCCCTGAAGCTTGTACATCGCGCGGTTAACCGCCTCCTCAATGGAAGGGGCGGTTATGCGTTCTTTGGTAATAATATAGGAAATGACTTCCGTGTCGCTTGTAGTATGGAAAATGGATCCTTCCAATTCCAGCTTGGCGCGAAGTTCGAAGGCGTTGACCAGATTGCCGTTATGCGCCAGGGCCATCCGGCCCTTGCTGTGATTGACAACAATCGGCTGAGCGTTCAGTCGATCACTACCCCCGGTCGTACCGTAGCGCACATGCCCGCAGGCCATCTGCCCAGGACCGAAATTTTCAAGTTCCTGCTGCGAAAATACATCGTTGACCAGCCCGGTATCCTTATAGGACGTAAAGACGCCGCGGTCGTTTACCACAATGCCGCAGCTTTCCTGACCGCGATGCTGCAGGGCAAAAAGCCCATAATACGCTTCATGTGCGATATCCGGAATTGTATGCGGCGAAAAAATCCCGAAAACGCCGCATTCTTCATGGATCTGCGCCATGCTCATTCCCCCAGAAGCCGTTTGAGAATCTCCTGGTAGGCGTCCTCGACGCCGCCGAGATCGCGGCGGAACCGATCCTTATCCAGTNNTATCGGGCGAGATTTCGTCCGCCAGGATGATCTTGCCGTCGCTGGTTTTGCCAAATTCGAGTTTAAAGTCGATCAGTTCAATATTTACCGCTTTCAGATAAACGCTTAAGATGTCGTTGATTTTCAAAGAATACTGGGCGATCTGATCCATTTCTGCCTTTGTCGCCCACCCCATGGCCAGAACATGGTATTCATTGACCATCGGGTCGCCAAGGGAGTCGTTTTTATAGCAGTATTCCAACACGGTGCTGCCAAGCCGGACGCCTTCTTCAAGCCCCAGCCGCTTTGCAAGAGAACCTGCGGCGATGTTGCGCACGACAACTTCCAACGGCACAATGGATACGCGCCGCACGATGGTTTCCCGATCGTTTAACTCATCCACATAATGAGTCGGAATACCGTTTTTTTCCAACATGCGCATCAGGTGGTTGGTTACGCGGTTGTTGATCGCGCCCTTACCGGCGATGGTGCCCTTTTTCAATCCGTTAAACGCCGTAGCGTCGTCCTTATAGGAAACGATGCAGTATTCGGGATTGTCGGTGGCAAAGACCTTTTTGGCTTTTCCCTCGTATAATTGGGCGGTTTTCATCATGATGATTGTCCTCCGGGGTTATTGGCGGTTATACTGTTCGGCGATTTTTGCGTCGGCGTCTAAAACGGCCTGTGCGGCCTGTTCGCGCTGACTGATCAAACGCTGATACAATGCAGGATCGGATGCGGCAAGAATCTGAATAGAAAGCAAAGCGGCATTGGCAGCGCCGTCAATGGCAACCGTAGCGACGGGAATGCCGGAAGGCATCTGCACGGTGGACAAAAGCGCGTCAATACCGTCAAGATTGGAGGCGCGGATGGGAAGCCCGATTACGGGCAGGCAGGTAGCTGCGGCGATTGCGCCGGCCAGATGCGCCGCCTTTCCGGCCGCTGCGATTAAAACGCCAAATCCATTGTCATACGCGCTTTGGGCGAAAGCTTTCGCCTGTGCTGGCGTGCGATGTGCGGAATATACATGGACTTCAAAGGGAACGTCAAAGCTTTTCAAAGTATTGAGCGCTTTTTCAACGACCGGAAGATCGCTGGCGCTGCCCATGATGACACCGACTTTTTTCATGTTTCCTCCTGTTGCCGCGCCGACGAATATGAAGATTATTTTTTTCGCGGCGCTGATTGTCCGGATTCCTGAGCATGCCGGCGCGTTAAAGCTGCGCCAAGCAAGGGTGTATATCCGTATAATACTATAGAAAAAACGAAAAATCAAGCCCGAAAAGGGATAAAAACACGAACAATAAAAAAAATCTGCGCGAATTATTGCCCAAAAGGTGAACATTCCGGGCTTTGATGTATAAGACCGGGATTGACAGTGCGGGCAAAAGCGGGTATGCTTTTGTTATCCGAAAAAAGAGAGGGATTTTAATGCTGTTTGGATTTTGCACCGGAGGCGCCGCGCAGGATACCTACCGCGTTGGCACGGACCGTATCGGTTTGCTGGCAGAAATGGGATATGATTATGTGGAGCTGCCGCTGGGACGCTTGATGCAGATGCCCCAGGACGCATTTGAGTCGCAGGTATTGGGGACGCTCGCGGATGCAGGCATTGCCTGTTTGCGCATGAACAATCTTTTCCCGCCGCTGATCCACGCCTGCGGGCCGCAGGCGGATCTTGGGGCGGTGGCGGAATATTCCTGCGCTGCTTTTGCCAGGATGCAGGCGTGCGGTGCGCAGGTTGCGGTTTACGGATCGCCTGCGGCGCGAAACGCTGCGCCCGGCGTCAGCGCGGCACAGGCGGCGGCGGATTACTGCAAAAGCCTGGAAGCGATGCTGCCAGCGGCGCGAAAATATGATGTGACCATTGCCGTGGAGCCGCTCAATGCGATGGAAAGCAATCTGATTCATACGGTAGATGAAGGGGCGATTGTCGCGGCAAAGATGAATGATCCGCAGATCGGCCTTCTGGCGGATCTTTATCATATGCACCTGGCCAGAGAGGGCTTTGAGACGCTTGCACGCAACGGCATGCTGCTGCGCCATATCCATTTGGCCCGAACGCTCGGCCGTGCGCTGCCCTGTCCGGGGGATGAGGAGGACTATACCGGGTTTTTCGCGGCGCTTTACCGCGGCGGTTATTGCGGCACCGTCAGCATCGAGGGGCATCCTTCCGGTGATTTTGCCAAGCAGGCGCAAACGGCGCTGGCGCATCTGCGCGCCTGCGATGAAAAGGCGCGCTTGCTGGTGGGTATTGAGGAGAACCGGTAATGGAAAGTACGACGGACTTGGAATTGCATCGGTCGGATTGCGTGCAGCCGCTGCCCCTGTATCAGCGCTATGTGCCGCTGACGGCCAATGATCCGGACGGGTATGCAGAACTGGCGCCCTGCGGGCCGCTCTTGCCATATATCCGCTGTTTCTGGGTATACAGCGCCGCACGTCCCGCACTGGTGATCCCGGACACCTGTATGGATATCATTGCCGCGGTTGATGGGAAAACAATGCGTCTGTTTTTCTGCGGGATCAATGATTTTTCCTATCCCAGCGCCCATGCAGGGCAGCCGGGAAAGGTGCTCTATGGCATCCGGTTTCATTTCTGGTCCGTCGCCCGTTTCGCAGCGCAGCCGCTTTGCCAGGTGCGCAACAGCACAGATAAAATGGACGATTATTTTCCCGGGTGGCGTCAGGCGCTGGAACCGTTGTTTGCCCATGCGTCTGAAACATCGCCCTGGCCGGCGGTGCAGCGTTTTTTGCTGGCGCAGCTCAGGCAGGATCCTGTGCCGCCGGTGCTGCTTGACATGGCAGGGGAGATCATCCGGACAAGGGGAACCATGGACGTGCAGACGCTTGCCCGCCGTTTCGGCGTGCATCCGCGCTGGGTGCAGCGGCATTTTTTAAGCTGCTTCGGCGTTTCCTGCAAGCGGCTGTCCATGTTGATCCGATATCAGCTGATCTGGCAGGACTGCCTGTCCAGCAGGGATTTCGATCTGCAAAAAACGATCGATGCATATGGGTTTTATGATCAGGCGCATTTGCTGAATTTTTTTAAAAAATATCATGGCGGCAGTTTGTCGCATTTTTCCAATCCATCCTGTTCCGGTTCGGGTACAATGGCTTTGAGGTGAACGATATGAAGCGATTGACAAAAGAACAGTTTGAACAAATCCGGCGGTGGGTTGGCCGCAATGCGCGCCCGCTGGAATTTGCCCGGTGGCAATGCCAGTTTGAAAATGGGGATCCGCAGACGGTGGTGCAGCGTCTTTTATCCTATCAGAATCCGGACGGCGGTTTTGGCCATGGGCTGGAGCCGGACAGCTGGAATCCAAATTCCAGCGCCTATCAGACCTGGTACGCGCTAAGCACGCTGCTGGCCTGCGGTCAGCTCAATCACCCTGCGGCAGGAGACTGCCTGCGGTATCTGGACGCCTGCCAGGAGGCCACGGATGACGGCTGGCAGTTTACCATTGCATCCAACGATCATTATCCTCACGCGCCGTGGTGGCACTATGATGAGAAAACAAATGCGGCGGAAAGCTTTGGCCTGTCGCTGTCGCTTGCGCTGTTTGCCGCTCTTGGCGCGCAGGGAATGCCGGCGCTTGCGCAAAAAGCGCAGCGGATTTTAAAGACGGCCATCAAAGAGCTTTTTGTGCGGGAGAATTTTGGCGAAATGGATGTCGGCGCATATCTGGCGTTGGCGCAGATGCTTGCGCAGCTGCCGTTTGCAGTGGATCATCCGGATCGGGTCCGGCGGCGCGTGTATGAACTGGCAATTGGACATATCGAAACGGATCCTCAAAATTGGCGTTTTTACCGGCCGCGGCCCAGCGCGTTTATCGCTTCTGCGCAAAGCCCGCTGTTTGCCCCGTGCCAAACGGCGGTCATGCAGGAACTGGATTATCTGATCGATACCCTGCCGCAGGATGATGTTTGGGACATTCCATGGACGTGGGGCGGCGCGTACGAACCGCAGTTCCAAATTGCCCGAAACTGGTGGAAGGCACAAAAGGCGATGGATCATTTGGCGTTCTTAGGCGCTTTTGACCGCTTGGCCTAAAAAGGCGCTTTGCTGGACGATTCGAAGAGGCGCGGCGGCCAGAAAACCCGCAGCGTGCGTCGTGCGCAGCGAAACCGGCGCAGCAGGGGGAGTGCCCTGGCATCGGGTGAGCAGGACTGTTTTGCGATACAAAAAAGGACGTGTTTGCGCACGTCCTTTTTTGGTGTAAATGGATTATTTCTGCGGGCTTTCTTCAGGTTCAGGCGTTTCCTGGGTGATTTTGGTAAAAACGATCTTATCATCCTTTGCATCGAGCAGCACATGATCGCCGATGGCGATTTTACCGCCCAGCAATTCCTCCGACAGGCTGTCCTCGACCAAACGCTGAATGGCTCTGCGCAGCGGCCGCGCGCCGTATTCGGGATCAAAGCCGGCCTTGGCCAGATAATCCTTGGCGGCTTCGGTGGCGCTGATGTGTACATCGCGCTCCGCCAGACGCTTGGCAACCTGGCCGAGCATCAGATCCACGATCTTGCGCGTATGGGTCTGATCCAGCGCATGGAAAACGATGATTTCGTCGATTCGGTTGATAAATTCGGGCCGGAACACCTGCTTCAGCTCCCGCGTGACGTTTTCTTTCATGACCTCGTAGGTGTTGCGTGCATCCGGCGTGCCGGAGCCAAAGCCCATGGCGCGGCTCTGGCCGCTGATATTGCGCGCGCCGACATTGCTGGTCATGACCAGCACCGTGTTTCTAAAGTCCACCGTGCGGCCTTTGGAATCGGTCAGACGGCCGTCGTCCAGAATCTGAAGCAGGATGTTGAATACATCGGGATGCGCTTTTTCAATCTCATCCAGCAGCACGATGCTGTAGGGTTTCTGGCGGACTTTCTCGGTCAGCTGACCGCCTTCGTCATAGCCGACATAGCCGGGAGGCGATCCGATCATGCGCGAGACGGCGAATTTTTCCATATATTCGCTCATATCGATGCGGATAACGGCGTTTTCATCGCCGAACAGCGTTTCGCCCAGCGCCTTGCAAAGCTCGGTTTTGCCAACGCCCGTCGGGCCTAAAAACAGGAACGAACCGATCGGCCGTTTGGGGTCTTTGAGCCCTGCGCGCGCTCTGCGAATGGCGCGGGAGACCGCGGCGACGGCTTCTTCCTGGCCGATGACGCGTTTGTGCAGCGTTTCTTCCATATTCAAAAGACGGTCGCTTTCATCCTGCGTCAGCCGTTTTACCGGGATTTTTGTCCAACCGGATACGATTTCGGCGATTTCTTCCTCGCCAACCTGGCCGTGCGCGGTAGCTTTTTCGCTTTCCCAGCGTTTGCGCGCCTCGTCCATTTCCTTTTGAACCTTTGCCTCTTCGTCACGCAGCTTGGCCGCCTGTTCAAAATTTTGTCCGGCAACGGCCGCCTCTTTTTCATTGCGCAGCGCCGCCAGCTTTCCCTCCAGCGCCTTCATATCCGGCGGGGCGATATGGCTCTTGATGCGTACGCGGGAAGCGGCTTCATCGATCAGGTCAATGGCTTTATCCGGCAGGTACCGGTCGGCGATGTAGCGAACAGACAGCGATACGGCGGCCTGGATAGCCTCGTCGGTGATTTTGACTTTGTGATGCGCTTCGTATTTGTCGCGCAGGCCGCGCAGAATTTCCACGGCTTCCTCTTCGGACGGTTCTCCCACGGTTACCGGCTGGAACCGGCGTTCCAGCGCGGCGTCTTTTTCAAAATGCTTGCGGAATTCGTCCAGCGTTGTGGCACCGATGCACTGGATCTCGCCGCGCGCCAGGGCAGGCTTTAAAATATTTGCTGCGTCAATCGCGCCTTCCGCGCCGCCGGCGCCGATGATCGTGTGAATTTCATCGATAAACAGGATGGTTTTGCCGTCCTCGCGAACTTCCTTCATGACGTTTTTCAGCCGGTCCTCAAATTCGCCGCGGTATTTGGTCCCGGCGACCATACCGGCCAGATCCAGTGTGAAAATGCGCTTGTCCTTCAACAGATCCGGCACGTCGCCCGAAACGATGCGCTGAGCAAGCCCTTCTACGACGGCGGATTTGCCGACGCCCGGCTCGCCGATGAGAATCGGATTGTTTTTGGTGCGCCGGGAGAGAATCTGGATGATACGCTCAACCTCGGTGTCCCGGCCGATTACCGGATCCAGTTCACCGTTTCTTGCCGCCTGCGTCAGATCGCGGCCAAACTGATCCAGCGATTTGCCGCCGGATGCTTCTGCGCCGGAGCCGGGTTCCCGGCCGGGCTCTGCGCCTGCGCCGCTGCCGCCGATCTGGCTGGCCATGGCCTGACGGCTTCTGTCCACATCGACGCCAAGTTCGGTGAGCGCACGGCAGGCAACGCCGTCGCGTTCGCCCAGAATCGCCAGGAAAATATGCTCTGGGCCGATAAAATTATGCCCGAGCCGGCGCGCTTCCAGCATCGACTGCTCCAACACGCGCTTGGTGCGCGGCGTATAGCCCATGGGACCGGAAAAATCAAAATCGCCCTCTCCGGTAAGCGCCAGAACCTTGTCGCGCACGGCCTGGTAGGAAAGCGGCGTGCCGCCGAATTTAGCTTCGCCGCCGGTTTCAATCTCCTTTAAAAGACCCAGCAGCAGATGCTCTGTGCCAATATAGTTGTAACCCATTTCCTTGGCGTCCAGCGCGGCGTATTTCATCGCCCGCTGTGCGCTTTGGGTAAATCTCTGAGAAAAGGACATGGGATATGCCTCCTTATGATTCAATCTTTAAAATGTTCTTGACACACTGCGCGCGGAAAATGTCCCGCTGTGCAGGCGTCATTTCGGTTTTTGCCCGCAGCGTCAGCGTTGCCGGCTGCAAGAGCAAAAGCGCGTCCGCCTGTGCGGCCGATACGCAGGTCAAATAGCCCAGCGACAGTGCCAGACGCAGGTCCGACCACATCTGCAAAAGCTCATCGGAGCTGAGCTGACAGGCCCAGGTTAAAACGCCGTAGGAGCGCAAAAGCCTGTCTTTGAGCGCCGCGCCGCTTTTTTCGGCCAGATAGCGCCGGGCCTGCGCTTCCCGGTCAATGACCTGATTGGCCGTGTCCTTCAGCGCGCGCACGATTTCCTCTTCGCTGCGGCCAAGGGTAATCTGGTTGCTCAGCTGATACAGGCATCCGCGCGCCTTGCTGCCCTCGCCGTAAAAACCGCGTACCGCAAAGCCCAGCGTGCCGACCGCGCGGGTAACCGCTTCGATCTGATGGGTCATGGTCAGCGCCGGCAGGTGCAGCATGCACGAGGCGCGCATGCCGGTACCGGTATTGGTGGGGCAGGCGGTCAGATAGCCAAAGGTTTCGTCAAACGCAAACGGCGCCTGCGCCGCGATGGCGTTTTCCGCCTCAAATGCGCGCTCCAGCGCCTGGGGCAGGGCAAACCCGTTGAAGATGGCCTGGATCCGGAGATGATCCTCCTCGCCGATCATAATCGAAAGCGATTTGTCGCGGCTGATCAGTACGGCGCCGCTGTCGCTGTGCGCGATCAGATCCGGGCTGATCATATGCTGCTCGACCATGGAACGGTTTTCATCTTCTGTATTGTTCTTTAAATACGTCAACGAAAAATCATAGGCCATCGGCGATTTTGAGACGGCGCCCGCCACCCGGTCAATGACCTGCTGCGCCTGCTGCGGCGTCTGCATGCCGGGAAACGGCGTGTCGGCAAAATTACGCGCCAGACGCACGCGGGTGGACAGCACAATATCTTCTTGCATACTCATTTTGATTCCTCCCTGGGCGGATGCGATTCTTCCAGCAAGCG
Source organism: Christensenella sp. UBA1428 (assembly GCA_002329335.1). GTDB lineage: Bacteria > Bacillota > Clostridia > Christensenellales > UBA1750 > UBA1428. The sequence goes on along the minus strand of DCTY01000003.1, from coordinate 78,375 downwards.
GATACGGTCGCGCAGCACGGCGGCTTCCTCGTAGCGCTCGCTGGCGATGGCGCTTGACAACGACGCTTTCAATTCCTGAAGCGTTGTTTGCGCCGGCGCGGGCGCAGCGGGCTTCTGACCGGGCCGGCTGCCCTGATGCCGCAGCGTTCCGTGAATCTTTTTCAGCGTCGCATTCAGATAGGGCCGAAAGGTTTCATAGCAATGCGCACAGCCCAGAAGCCCCGTTTGGGTAAAGGTTTTCAAATCCATGCCGCACGCGTCGCAGCGCGGGGATGTTTGCGAAACCGGCGTGCCGCTTTGCATAAAGCCCTTGAGCAAATCGTTGACGGTAAACCCCATGGCGGGCATGCCGTTTTCCTGCGCCCAGCAGCTCTCGCACAGCATTTTTTCCGTCGTTACGCCATTGATGGTGATCTTTGCGTGAATGGTCGCCGGATTTTTGCCGCAATTTTCACATTTCATGATTCTTTCCTCCTTGCAAGCAGGGATGTAAGCATGCTTTTCATGACGCCTGCGCGCAGCATATCCTTGGCGCTGATGGGCAGGTTGATCGCCTCGTCGCTTATGGCGGCGCGCATCAGACGGCCTTCTTTTTCTGTGATGATGCCCCGCTCGCGCAGCGCCTGGATCATCGCGGACGCATCGGCGGCGCGCAGTGCGCTGCCAACCTGAACGGTCAGCTGATGGATAAACGCATTGTGCGGGTCGTCGGCCAGAATCCGGATGATCCGCACATACCCGGAGCCGCCCCGGCGGCTTTGAATCAAATACCCGTGGCTGGGCGAAAAGCGGGTGGCGAGCACATAGTTGATCTGGGACGGCGCGCAGCCAAAATAGTTGGCCAGTTCGTTGCGTTTCAGCTCCAGCTCGCTTTGCGATTCGCTCATCAGCTCTTTGATGAACTGTTCTATATTATCCGACAATGGCATCGGTTCATTCCACCTTCCTGAATTTGACCTTGATTGACTTTGATCAAATCTGACCTTAGTATAGCACGGAGAATTGATCTGTCAAGAGGTTTGGGAGAATTTTTTTATTTTTTTAGCGGTGGATTTTTGACGCGAACAGTTTGCCTCGCCGCGGCGTTGTATGATATGATAAGGGCGTCAGGAGTTGAATGCCGATGAAGAAAACCTTCGCCGTCATCGACGGCAACAGCCTGTTGTTCCGCGCGTTTTACGCTCTGCCGCTTTTGGAAGCGGAAAAGGGCGTTTATACCAACGCGGTATACGGCTTTTTGTCCATGCTGTTTAAAATGATCGATCAATACCGGCCGACCCATGTGGCCGTTGCCTTTGATACCAGGGAGCCGACGTTCCGTCACAAGGCGTTTGACGCTTACAAAGCCGGCCGGAAGGAAACGCCGCAGGAGCTTTTGGATCAGTTTGATCTGATGCGCAGGGTATTGGATGCGCTTGGAATCCGGCACTATGAGCTGCCCGGATATGAGGCGGACGATATTTTGGGGACCATCTCAAAGCGGGTGCAGGCCCAGGGCGACGAGGCGCTTTTGATTACGGGCGATCGCGATTCCTTTCAGCTGATCGGCCCGGGCGTGCGCGTGCTGTTTACCCGCCGGGGTATTACGCAGGTGGAGCTGCTGGACCGGCAGACGCTCTTTGAGCAGTTCGGCGTTTATCCCGAGCGCGTGCCCGATCTTAAAGCGCTGATGGGCGACGCATCGGATAATATTCCGGGCATTGCCGGCGTGGGAGAAAAAACGGCGCTGAAGCTGCTGGGGCAGTATGATACGGTGGAGGGCGTTTTGGACCATGCCGGCGTCATTCCGGGAAAACTGGGCGAACGCATACGTCAGGGCGCGCAGTCGGCGCGTATGAGCAAGATGCTGGCCACAATCGATACGGACATTCCGCTGGACTTTGATCCCGCGCAGTGCCAGCTGCGCCCATTTACCGATCCGCAGGCGGCGGAGCTGTTTCAGCGGCTGAATTTCAAGTCGCTGCTGGGGCGCCTGACCAGCGCGCAGGCGCCGCAGGAGGCGCAGCAGGATGCGCCGGAGCATGTGTGGACGCGCCTGCAGGCCGATGACGCGCAGGCGTTTGAAGCGTTCTGCGTTCAGGCGGCGGCAAGCGCCAAAGCGGCTGTTTTAACCGGCGACTGTTTCAGCGTCGCCTTTGACAATCAGGTGATTACCGCCGCGGTGCGCCGGTCGCTGATTGACGAAGGGCTGGATGAACAGGATTTGCTTCGGGGGCTTGCGCCGCTGCTTGCCGCGCCCAATGATAAGGTGTTTTGGGATAAAAAAGCGCTGCTTGAAAAGCTTCGTCCGCTGGGCATCGGGATTGCAGGCGCGTTTGACGATGTGATGCTGCTGGAATATCTGCTGGACGGCCAGCAGGAAAAAAAGTTTTATACCGACGCTGCGCAGCTGTACGACGCGCCGGAGCGCTGCCTGAAAAAGCTGGCGCAGGAAAATATGACGCCGCTGTATACCCAGATGGAGCGTCCCCTGTGCGATGTGCTGGCGCAGATGGAGCAGGAAGGCTTTACGATCGATAAAGCGGACCTGCGCGCCATCGGCGACGATCTGCACGGTCAGATGCGCGCGCTGGAGCAGGTGATCTATTTGCAGGCAGGGCATCCGTTTAACATTTTGTCGCCCAAACAGCTGGGGAAGGTGCTCTTTGAGGAACTGGGGCTGCCCGCGGGGAAAAAGACCAAAACGGGGTATTCCACCGACGCGCAGGTGCTTGAAACGCTGCAGGGCAAGCATGAAATCATCGATTCCATTTTGGAATACCGTATGATTTCAAAATTGTACGGTACATACATCGACGGGCTGATCGATAAGGCGGATGCATCCGGGCGGATCCATACGACCTTTTATCAAACCGGCACGGCGACGGGCCGGATCTCCAGCGCCGATCCCAATCTTCAGAATATACCGGTGCGTACCGAACAGGGGCGGATTATCCGGCGCGCGTTTGTGCCCAGAGACGCGCAAAGGCTTTTGGTCAGCGCGGATTATTCCCAGATTGAGCTGCGGCTTTTGGCCCATATGTCCGGGGACGAAACCTTTATCCATGCGTTTTTAAACGGCGAGGATATCCATGCCCGCACTGCGGCGGAGGTGTTTGACGTCGCGCCCGATCAGGTCACCGCGCAGATGCGTTCGGCGGCCAAGGCGGTCAACTTCGGCATTGTCTACGGTATCAGCGATTTTGGGCTTGCCCGGAACCTGGGCGTTTCCAGAAAGGAAGCGGCGGGGTACATTGAACGGTTCTTTGAACGTTACCCGCTGGTGCGGGCCTATATGGACCGCAATGTTGCGATGGCCAAATCCGAGGGCTATGTGCAGACGCTTTTCGGCAGGCGGCGCTATATACCGGAACTGAAATCGGGCAATCACAATACGCGCGCTTTCGGCGAACGCGTGGCGATGAACGCGCCGATCCAGGGTACGGCGGCCGATATCATCAAGCTGGCGATGGTTCAGGTGTCCCGCGGGCTTGAAGCGGCGGCGCTGGATGCGCGGATGATTCTGCAGGTACACGACGAATTGATTTTGGACGCTGCGCAGGATCAGGCGCAGGCGGCGGGCGAGCTGCTCAAAACCCATATGCAGGGCGCGGCGCAGCTTTGCGTGCCGCTTTTGGTGAGCGTTAAATATGCAAACAACTGGCAGGACGCCAAATAAACCGATTGAGTAAGGGAAAACGATGAAGATTATCGGACTGACAGGCGGGATCGCCAGCGGCAAATCAACCGTCAGTGCGCACCTTGGGCAAAGAGGGGCGCGGGTGATCGACGCGGATGCGATTTCGCGGGCGCTGACCGCACCCGGCGGGGAAGCGCTGCCGCAGATTGGCAATGCTTTTGGCGCGCAGATTTTTGACGGAGAAAAGCTGAATCGGGCGGCGCTGGCTCAGCTGGTTTTTTCAGACCCGGATGCGCGCATGCGTCTAAATGAACTGATGCATCCGCTGATACTAAGGAACATGCAGGAACAGACCCGGCTGGCGACGCAGGAAGGCATTGGCACGGTGCTTTGGGATGTCCCGCTGCTTTTTGAAACCGGGTTTGACCGGCTCACAGATGAAACCTGGCTGGTGGCGGCGCCGGAGCGGGTGCAGATTCAACGCCTGATGGCGCGCGACGGCATGAACGCGCAGCAGGCGCTTTTGCGGATCCGTGCGCAGATGCCGCTTGCGCAAAAACGTGCGCTGGCGGATTATGTTCTTGAAAACGACGGTACGGTTGCACAGCTGCTTGAGCGCGCCGACCGTTTATGGGAGCGCTGCAATGAAACGTAAAACGAACAGCCGCGCGGCGGTGCGCCTTGCGGCGCTTGCAGGGGCGCTTTTGCTGATCGGTGCAAGCCTGGCGGTCTACCTGCGGGTGATCAAACCCTGGCAAATGCGCCAGCGCTATGTGCTTGCCTATGAAACGACCATCGCGCAGCAATGCGCGGAAAACCAGCTGGACCCGTATCTGGTTGCGGCGATGATTTACTGCGAGTCCACCTATTACCCGGGCGCGGTTTCCGGCGTAGGGGCAAGAGGGCTGATGCAGATTATGCCGGAGACGGCCGATTGGCTGGCCTGGCGGATGGAATTGGCGGATTTTAATTACGATCAGCTGTTTGATCCCGAAACGAACATCAAAATGGGCTGCGCGTATCTGGCGTTTTTGCATCAGCGCTATGACGGCGATATGCGCTGCATGGTTGCGGCATATCACTGCGGACAGGGGCAGCTGGATCGATGGCTTAAGGATCCGGCCTACAGCAGCGACGGCAAAACGCTTGCTGCGCTGCCTGAAAACGATACCAATAAATATTTGAAATGGGTGCTCAAGGTTTATGAAATCTACCGTGAACTGTATCCCGAGGCGTTTTAGCCTGCGCCTTGGCGCGCTGACGCTGCTGGTGCTGCTGACGCTTGGCGGATGCGCTCCGTCGGGGCGCGCGCCTGCGCCTGACAGCGCGACGCTTCAGCCGGCGGCGTCTGCCCGGCCCGACGCTGCCGATGACGCGCAGCTGGTTTTGGGGATGCCGGCATCAGAACAGACGGTCAACCCCTATCAGATCGTTTCCTATAAAACGCAAAGCGTGCTGGGACTTGTGTATGAAACGATGCTGACGCTGGATGCACAGGGCAATCCACAGCCCGGTCTTTGTGAAAGCTGGCAGGTGCAGCAGGACGGTTCCGTGCTTTTTTCCGTGCGCAAAAACGTGACCTTCCATAACGGAGAAACGCTTACGGCCCAGCACATGGTCGACGCGCTGACCTATATCCGCGACACAGCGCCGCAGGGCGCCTGCGGCGGCGTGCTGTCCTATGTGCGTTCCTGGCGCTTGTCGCCCGATGGTCAGGGGTTGATTCTGGTGCCGCACAGAGGATTGTATCCCATGCTGTGCGCGCTGACGGTGCCCATTGCGGATCTTGGGGAAACGATCAGCGGCACCGGCCCTTACCGGATCACCGGTTTTACCGCAGGGCAGGGGATGACCCTTGCGCGTTATGACGCCTGGTGGCGCATTGCGCCGCAGTTTGCCGTCATCCAGGTAAACGCCTATCAGGATGACGACGACCAGCTGCGCAGCCTGGCCCTTGGTCAGATGGATCTGGCTTATACGCGGGATATGGGCGTTTCCGCCTATAAATCCACTGCCGGCTTTACGGCGCTTTCCGTGCAGACGGGCGTGTTTGATTTCCTTGCGCTGAATCTGCGCGAGGGCGCGCCGATGGCGGATCATGCGCTGCGCAGCGCGCTTTTTTCTGCGCTGGATACCAAAAGCCTGATACAGAGCGTTTATCAAAACAATGCCGTTGCCGCCGAAACGCCGGTAACGTCCTCGCACTGGCTTTATGACGGTACGCTGCCGGTGCATGAGGCAAGTCTGGACGCGGCGCGCAGCGCGCTGAAGCAAAGCGTCTACCAGGACCATAACGACGATGGTTTTCTGGATGTGCCGGATGAACAGGGACAGGCGTATGTGCCTTTGACGCTGCGGATTCTGGTTGCCTCCGACAGCGCGGAAACACTTCACAGCGAACTGGCGCAGAAGGTAACCCAGACGCTGGAATCCGTTGGCATTTTGAGCCAAACGGTTTTTGTAAGCAGCGAGAAACTGGAGCAGACCCTGCGCGAGGGCGGCTTTGATATCGCTGTGCTCAGCGCCGATGTGGGGGCGCTGCCGGATCTGTCATTTTTGTACGGGTCGGACGGCGCGCTGAATTTTGGCGGGTATGCAAGCGCTCAGATGGACGAACTGCTTTTGCAGGCCAGGCAGGCGGGAAACGCCGGGGATCTGACCCAGTGCTACCGGCAGATCTGTCAGCTGGCGCTTGAGGATCTGCCGGTGGTCGGCGTCGGGATGCGCTGCTGCACGCTGCTGTATGATTCGGCCATTAAGGGCATTGGCAGCGTACATTATACCAGCTTGTTTGCCAATATCGACGACTGGCACAGAGTGGAGCCGTAATATGGAACAGGTTACCGTGCGCGCATGCGCAAAAATCAATCTGACGCTGGATATTCTGGGACTGCTGCCAAACGGTTATCATCGGATGGAGATGATCATGCAAAGCGTGGATCTGGCCGATACGCTGCGTCTGGAACAGGCGGAAGAAACGACGCTGGTTTGCGGCCAGGCTGCGCTTTGCGGGCCGGACAATCTGATTTTGCGCGCGCACGCGCTTTTGCAGCAGACGACGGGCAAAAGTCTGCCGACCCGTTTTGTCCTTCAAAAGCGGATTCCGATGGCGGCCGGGCTGGCGGGCGGCAGCGCGGATGCGGCGGCTGCGCTTTGCGGGCTGGACGCGCTTTATCATCTCGAACTTGGCGCGCAGCAGCTGGCGGCCCTGGGCGCGGTCCTGGGCGCGGATGTTCCTTTTTGTCTTGTCGGCGGCGCCTGCCTGGCCACGGGGGACGGGACGGCGCTTAAACCGATCAAAAACTGTCTTGCCGGCGCTGGCTTGGTTGTCATGCCCTGCGAGGGGCTGAGCACCAAAACCATTTTTTCGGACTACGACGCGCTGGATCATCCGAGCCGGCCGGATACCTGCGGCGCGCTGGAAGCGCTGGCGCGCGGGGATTGGCAGGCGCTGAAAAAATGCGCCGGCAATGCTTTGGCGCAGGCGGCCATGATCCGGCGGCCGCTCATTGGCGGCGCAATCCGGCATCTGTATGATTTGGGCGCATGCTATGCGGCCATGTCGGGCAGCGGTCCTGCGGTTTTTGGCTGGTTTGAAAGCCGGGCAGCGGCCGATGCGGCGTTGGCCGCTCTTTGCGGGCGCATGCCGGTCTGTCTGCCGTGCGGTTTTTCAAACAGAGGCGTTCAGATCGTTTCCCGGGAAATTTGACGTATAATTCCAGAAAATCCAACCGATACTGTATGCAGAAGTCCTTAGGAGGCTGCTATGCGGTATCGGTATTTTTTTGCAATGTTTTCCATTTTGATGCTCCTTGGCGCTGCGGCGTATGCGATGGGCCGGCGCCGGCCGGACGCGCTTGAAACGGCGCTTGAGACCGGCGATCTGCTTCGGCTGCATGTGGTGGCCAATTCCGATACGCAGTCGGATCAGCAGGCGAAGCTGCGCGTGCGCGACGAGGTGCTCAAAACATTTGACGAAGCGCTCAAATCCTGCCAAAGCGCGCAGGAAGCGCAGGCGTATGTCGCAGCGCACCAACAGCAGATTCTGGAGGCGGCGGTGCGCGCAGGGTGGACTGGCCAGGTGCGCATCCAGATCGGGCCGGATGTTTTTCCGGACCGGACCTATAACGGCACGCTGGTTCCCGCCGGCACCTATCAGGCGCTCAAGATCATTCTGGGGCAGGGTGCAGGGCAAAATTGGTGGTGTGTGCTCTATCCGCCGCTTTGCTTTGGAAGCCCCACGGACGCAGGCCCGGTGAAACTTCAATCTGCGCTGCTTCAATGGCTGCGCGCAATGACGGAACAAACGCAGGAGGGATTATTATGGAAAAACGTAAGCGCAGAATCAAAATCCTGGTGACGCTCACGGTGGCGGCGCTGCTGTTTGCAGCGGTTGCGCAGGCAGCCACCACGCTTGGCTGGGGCAGCACGGGCACCGATGTGCGCCGTGTACAGCAGCTTTTGCGGCAGTGGGGTTATTATGACGGCCAGGTGGACGGCGTCTATGGCCAGCAGACCTATAACGCGGTGATCCATTTTCAGCGGGCCAACGGTTTGACAGCCGACGGCAAGGTGGGCGCTGAAACGGCCGCGGCGCTGGGGATTGCGCTGGACAGCGCAAACGGGAATTATACCAGCGCAGATCTGACGCTTTTGGCGCGGGTCATCTATGCCGAAGCGCGGGGGGAGAGCTATACCGGTCAGGTCGCGGTGGGCGCGGTGGTTTTAAACCGCGTGAAAAGCGCGCTGTTTCCCAATACCATTGCGGGCGTGGTTTATCAAAAAGACGCGTTTACCTGCGTCAACGACGGCCAGATCAATCTGACGCCGGACGCCACCGCCTACAGCGCCGCGCAGGACGCGCTCAACGGATGGGACCCCACCGGCGGATGCCTGTACTATTACAACGCGTCTACCGCTGTTTCCGCCTGGATCTACTCGCGTCCGACCATTATGATCATCGGCAGGCACACCTTTGCCCTGTGATGGGCTGCGCCCCGTTATTTTGAAACAGGAGAATGTAAAATGAAACTTCGAAAAGGATCGACCCTAACGGCGATTGCGTGCGCAGTTGCAGTTTTGGCGGTAATCACCGCCTGCGCGCAGGCCGCGGGCAATCAGCGCACGGAGCGTACGCTTGCCGCGCTGTATGACCGGGCCTATTATGATCTGTACACCGGTCTTGAAGATATCCAGGTAAAGCTGGATAAGCTGAGGCTTCTGCCAAACGGCGGCGCTTCCTCGGAGCTGGCGGCGGATGTGTGGCGGCAAAGCTATGCGGTGTCGCTGAATCTGACGACGCTGCCCATTTCGCCGGAATATGCCACGGTGCTGATGCGTTACGCCAATCAGCTTGGCGCTTACTGCATGGCCATTGCCCGCCAGGAGACAATTACCGAGCAAAACCGCACGGATCTTGCCGCCCTTGGCGACGTCTGCGGCGAATTATGCGACAATTTGTCGGCGCTGCAAAGCGGCGCTGCGCTGGACGCACAGTATTGGAGCACATCCCTGGACGCGCTTGGCGGCCTTCCGATGGATGGGCTGGCGGCCCAGGGCGTGGACTATCCGACTCTTCAGTATGACGGGCCGTTTGCCGACGCCGAAACGGCGCACAATCCCGTCTCCGGAGAGCCGGTTTCCTATGAACAGGCACAGCAGATCGCTGTGGATTTTGTCGGCGCGGCGCGCGTGGTGGATGCGGCGCACGGCAGCGACAACGCCGGGCAGACGCCGGCCTGGGGCGTGGATGTTACCGTGGATACCGGCGATGTTCTGCACGTATCGGTTACCCAGGCGGGCGGCCATGTGCTTTGGATGCTCAGCGAGCAAAAGCCGCAGACGCAGACCATCAGCGACCAGCAGGCGCAGCTGGCGGCGCAGAACTTTCTCAAATACGCCGGGTTTGAGGATATGACCGTTACCGGCACTGAAAAAAACGGCGCGGTGCTGACCGTTTGTCTGGCTCAGAGCCAGGACGGCGTGCTGTGCTATCCGGACATGATCAAGGCGCAGATTTCGCTTGAGGATGGCCGGGTGATCGGCTATGATGCGTCGGCCTATCTGAACAACCATCGCCAGCGCGCGCTGGGTGCGGCGCAAATTGAAACGGCGCAGGCGCTTGAGGCGGTTCCGGAGCTGACGGTCAGCAGCCTGCGGCTTTGCGTGATCCCGCTTAACGAAAAGGAGTATTTTTGCTACGAACTGACCGGACAGCGGGACGGGGAAACGTATTATGTCTATCTGGACGCCATGGACGCCTCCGTGCTGACGGCTTTAAAACAGGTGCAAAACCCTGACAGCACCCTGACGATTTGACCTTTGCCCTCCTGTGCAGTATAATTTAAGAAAAAACAACGGACGGGAGGGCTGCTATGGAAACGTTTGCGCGCGGCCGGATTATTGCGGCGGCCAAGGACAGCGGCGCGGTTCTGCGCGCCTGTCAAAGCGGCGTGGATACGGTTTTTTTGCTTGGCGGCGATATCCTGTCGGTTGGTCAGGAAATTCGCCGCATCCGCGCCTGCGGCAAGCAGGCGTTTATGCACATCGATTTGGTCGACGGCATTGCGCGCGATGCTGCCGGCGTACGCTATGTGGCGCGCTGCATTGCGCCCGACGGCGTGATTTCCACCAAGGCGGCGCTTTTGCGCGTTGCGCAGGAAGAAGGGCTTACCACCGTGCAGCGGATTTTTCTGGTGGATTCTTCTTCGCTGGAGACCGGCGCGCGTCTGGTACAGGCGTCAAGCCCGGATTATGTGGAGGTGATGCCCGGCCTGGTTCCGCTGGCGATTGCACATCTGCGTGCGACGCTGCGCCAGCCGGTGATTGCCGGTGGAATGATTACCCAGCCGGAGCAGGTGCGCGTCGCGTTAACGGCCGGCGCTGTCGCCGTTTCTACCAGCAGCCAGGCGCTTTGGCGTCTTGTTGATCCACAAGCGTAACCCGCGCCGCCCGACTGCGCTTATTGGACGGCAAGAGCGCGTTTTTTCTTGACAAATGAATCATTTTGTGCTTTGATAATCTTGGCAAGAGATTGAGAGAGCCGCAGACAGGTCTGCCCGATAAACGGCAGGCTTGTTTGCGGCTCTGTTTTTTAACAGGATGGATGGTACCATGAACGCAAAAAATCCGTATCGGCCGCGCGTTTTTATTGCGCTTGCAGCCGCAGCCCTGATGCTGATCGTCGTGATCTGCAGCGTTTTGGGGCTTTCCGGCGTATTTTCCGACAGGCTGATTGCGGCGATGAAACTTTTTGGCACAGCGGCAATGATTCTTTTGGCGTTAAACGCTGCGCTTGCCCTGCTGGGCGTCTGCCGGCATGGGGGCTCAAAGCAGAACGATTCAGGAGCAAAATATGGGGATAGGGGATGAAACCATGTATGATGTAGCGATTATCGGCGCGGGCGTTGTGGGCAGCGCCTGCGCGCGTGTGCTGTCGCGCTACCGGCTTTCCGTCGCTTTGGTGGAGGCGGCTGCGGACATTGCAATGGGCGCTTCACGCGCCAACAGCGCGATTGTCCATGCGGGGTACGATTGTGAGCCGGGGACGCTGATGGCCCGGTTTAATGTTGCGGGCAATGCGCTTTACGACCAGTGGTGCAGTCAGCTGGATGTGCCGCTGGTGCGCTGCGGGTCGTTTGTGCTGGCGTTTGACGAGCAGGACGAAAAGCAGCTGGAAAAACTGCTGGATTACGGGCGTCAAAACGGCGTGCCGGAGCTGTCGATTATTCCCGGCAGCCAGGCCCTGGAGATGGAGCCGAACCTGAACCCGCAGGTGCGAAGCGTGCTGTGGGCCAAAACCGGCGGCATTACCTGCCCTTACGAGATGACGCAGGCATGCGCGGAAAACGCAGCGGCAAACGGCGTGACGATTTTAACCGATTTTAAAGTGGTTCAGATCGATTCCGGCGAGACATTTACCCTCAAAAGCGCAAAGGGACAAAGCATCGCCGCGCGGTATCTTGTGAACGCTGCGGGGCTGTATGCCGACGAGATTTCCGGGATGGCCGGCGGCGAACCGTTTACGATCACGCCCCGTCAGGGTGAATATATGCTGATGGATAAGACTGCGGGGCAGGTTGTTCATACGGTGATTTTCCAAACGCCCTCCAAAATGGGCAAGGGCATCCTGGTCAGTCCGACGGTGGACGGCAACCTTTTTGCCGGGCCGACCGCGCGGGATACGGACGATAAAACCGATACGAGCACAACCGCGCAGGGGATGGCGGAAATTCAGCGTTTTGCACGAAAATCGGTGCCGGATATTCCGCTGAACCGCGTTATTACCGCTTTTACCGGCATCCGCGCAACGCCGCATCCGCATGATTTTATCATCGGCGTTTCAAAGCTTCAGCCGCGCCTGATCCAATGCGCGGGCATCTGCTCTCCGGGGCTGACCAGCGCTCCGGCAATTGCAGAAAATCTGCCGGCGCTTTGCCGCCAGGCAGGGCTTGAGCTGGTTGAAAAGGACGATTATAATCCTACGCGCGCCCATATCGCGCGTTTTGCCCGGATGACGCCCGCGCAGCGGGAAGCGGCGATCGCTCAGGATCCGCGCTATGGCCGGGTGATCTGCCGGTGCGAAACGATTACCGAGGCGGAAATCGTGCAGGCCATTGCTCGCGGCGCACGCACGCTCGACGGCGTCAAGCGCCGCTGCCGGGCCGGGATGGGCCGGTGCCAGGGCGGCTTTTGTGCGCCGCGCGTAATGGAAATCATCAGCCGCGAAACGGGCATCCCCATGACGGAACTGACCAAATTCGGCGGCGGCTCCAGGCTGCTGGCCGGCGGGATCAAGGAGGAACTCAAATGAATCTTCAGGCGGATATTACCGTCATCGGCGGCGGCCCTGCCGGTCTTGCGGCGGCGCTTGCGGCAAAGCAGCACGGCGCAAAGCGCGTTTTGATCCTGGAACGCGACCGGCATCTGGGCGGTATTTTACAGCAGTGCATCCATAACGGCTTTGGTCTTCACTATTTCGGCCAGGAGCTGACCGGCCCGGAATATGCCGGACGCTTTATCGCCGAGGTGAAAAAAACCGATATCGAACTTATGACCGATACCATGGTGCTGTCCGTTTCACCGGATCGTACGGTCACGGCGTGCAGCGCTCAAAACGGCATGGTGCAGGTGCGCTCCGGCGCAGTTATTCTGGCCATGGGCTGCCGCGAACGCACCCGCGGCGCGCTCAATATTCCGGGTACGCGTCCGGCAGGCGTTTACACCGCCGGCTGTGCGCAGCGGCTGGTCAATATGGAAGGCTATATGCCCGGTTCCCGTGTGGTGATTTTGGGTTCCGGCGATATCGGGCTGATCATGGCGCGCCGTATGACCTGGGAAGGGGCGAAGGTGGAAATGGTATGCGAGCTGATGCCGTATTCCTCCGGTCTGAACCGCAATATTGTTCAGTGCCTGAAGGATAACGACATCCCGCTGTATTTCAATACCACGGTTACCCGGATTCACGGCCGGGAACGGGTCGAGGGCGTGACGGTTGCGCAGGTGGACGAGCACCGGCAGGTTTTGGCGCACACGGCGCGCTTTGTACCGTGCGATACGCTGCTTTTATCCGTGGGACTGATTCCGGAAAACGAATTGACTCTGGGCGCGGGCATCCGGATGGATCCGGTTACCGGCGGCGCGCAGGTGGATGAAACGCGTCAATGTTCGGTGCCAGGGATTTTTGCCTGCGGTAATGTGCTGCATGTGCATGATCTGGTGGATAATGTCAGCCAGGAGGCGCAGATTGCCGGCGCGGCGGCTGCTGCATATGTCGGCGGCGCGGGTGCGAAAAATGAAAAGACGGTCTGCGTACTGCCCGGTTCTTTGGTGCGCTATGCCGTTCCTCAGCAGATTCACAGCGGCGGGACAGGCAAACAGACCATATATTTCCGGGTTTGCGCAGCGGTGCACGGCGCGCAGCTGACGGTCAAATGCGCCGGAGCGGTGATTGCCCAGCGAAAAAAGGCGATTATGACGCCGGGCGAAATGGAAAAAATTGAGGTGGACGCCGAGAAAATCACGGGCGATCTGACTTTGGACGTGAAAGGAGCATGAGCGGATCCATGGAAAATGTCAAAGAGATGATCTGCATCTCCTGCCCGATGGGATGCACCTTGCAGGTTTATGAAGAAAGTGGTAAAATTATGGTTACAGGCAATACCTGCAAACGGGGGCAGGCCTACGGCGTGAGCGAATATACCAACCCGGTGCGGATGGTCACAAGCATGATGCGTGTGGATGGCCAGCGTCGGCCACTGCCCGTCCGGCTCAGCCAGCCGGTGCCCAAGGGGGCGATTGCAGGCGTGCTTAAAGCCATTGCGGGCGCCTGCGCGCCCCGCAGCGCGCGTCAGTATGACGTGCTGATTCAAGACGTCTGCCATACCGGCGCGGATGTGATCGCTTCGGCGGACGTTTTGGACTGATGAATTTGAACCCGGGGAGGTTGAATCGTGCTTTATACCGCCAAAACAGACGTGGGCAAGGTGCGCACGCACAATGAGGACAGCGTTTATGCCGCAAGGGAGGCCGCGTATGAGCTTTATGCGGTGGCCGATGGCATGGGCGGCCATCAGGGCGGCGAAACGGCCAGCAAAATGGCGATAGACGGGCTTTCCAACCTCGTTGGGGAATATGCCCCGCAAATGCGCGACGACGGGCTTTTGCTGCGCCGCGCGGTGGGGGAGACCAACCGTAACATTTATCAGCAGGCCAGCCGGGAGCCGGGCCTTTACGGCATGGGCACAACGCTGACCTGCGCGTTTTTGCGCGGCGGCATACTGACCATTGCTCATGTGGGCGACAGTCGCGCTTATATGCTGCGCAAGGGCGTTTTTGTTCAGCTGACGCAGGATCATTCCTATGTGGCTGAGCTGGTGCGCATGGGGCAGCTGACGGCGCAGGAGGCACGCACGCATCCGCAGCGCAACATCATCATCCGCGCGCTGGGCTCGGAGTCCAGCGTGCGCGCCGATATTGAAACGGTGCAGATTCGGGCGCAGGATATGTTCCTGCTGTGTTCCGACGGGCTGACCAACCACGTCGGGGACGAGCAGATGCGCCAGGTGCTGCTGTCAGAAGGCACGCTTGCAGCAAAGGCCGACCGGCTGATCGACATGGCGATTGAGGGCGGCGGAAGCGATAATATCAGCGTTGTGCTGCTCAAAGCTCAGGAAGGGGAGAGCGCATGATTGGCTATGTGTTTGCCAGGCGCTACCGTGTGGAGGAGCTGATCGGCACCGGCGGCATGGCGCGGGTTTACCGCGCGGTGGATTTAAAGGACGGCTCCAATGTTGCCATCAAGATTCTAAAGCCTGAGTTTAATTCCGACACCGAGTTTGTCCGGCGTTTTCAGCGTGAGGCGATGGCGGCCCAGTCGATGCTCCACCCCAATATCATCAAGGTTATCGGCGTGGGCGAGGAGCACGGGTGCAAATTTATCGTGATGGAATATGTCGACGGCATGACCATCAAGGATATGATCCGTCAAAACGGCGCGCTGGATCTGCGCCATACGCTGGATTATGCGGTGCAGATTGCCCGGGCGATTGAACATGCGCATCGGGGACATATTATCCATCGGGATATCAAGTCCCAAAATATTATGGTGGACGGCCGCGGCATTGTGAAAGTTGCGGATTTTGGCATTGCCAGGGCGACCAACGCGGCGACGGTGACGGCCAATGATTCGGGCGTGCTGGGGTCGGTGCATTATTTTTCCCCGGAGCAGGCCAGGGGTGAAGTGGCCGACGAGCAAAGCGATATCTATTCTCTTGGCGTTGTGATCTATGAAATGGCGACGGGTCATCTGCCCTTTGACGGGGAGCAGCCCGTGACCATTGCGCTAAAGCATATTCAGGAAGCGCCGGCGCCCATTACCGACTATGACGCGACGCTGCCGGCGGCGCTGGATAAAATCGTGCGCAAGGCGCTGAGCAAGCAAAAACAGCAGCGGTATGCCTCCGCCATTGAGATGGAGGAAGACCTGGCAATGGTGGTGGAGCATCCCGACGGTGCCTATGTGGATTTTGACGACAGCCAGCCGGTGGAACCGGAGCCGCCGCTGGAGCTTTCCGGATCCGGAAGGTCCTTGGCGCCGACGGAGAAAGTCGACTCTTCCCGCATTGCTCATCCGCTGCGCTGGGTTTTGGGCGCAGCAGGCGCGATACTGCTGATCGTCGTGTTGGCAGTAGGCGGTTCGGCGCTGGCGCGCAAAAGCGCAAGGGCGCAGCTTGAGCGGGAGCTGAGCTATATGGTCGGCATGGAAACCTCGCAGGCGCTGGCGGCTTTGACCAGTACGGGCTATGGCGTGGTGGTCTCGCCCGCATATTCCGATACGGCTGCGCGCGATACGATCATCAGCTACCAGGTTCAGAACCACGATCAGAAAATACAGATCGTGCTTTCCTCCAGCAGCGGTCCGGAGACGAGCCAGATGCCCAATCTGTATGGTATGACCCTGGAGCAGGCGCAGCAGGCGCTTTATCCTCTGGGTATTGAAATCGGCGAGGCGTCCTATGAGCAAAGCGATGAGCCGCTGGATGCCGACCGCATTTTTGAACAGTCGGTCGCGCCGCAGGAAACGGTCAAAAACGGCCAGCGCGTCACGATCAAGCTGGTTTCTCCTGATCCGCAGGCGCAGATGCCGTCGGTGCTGGGGATGCAGCTGGAGGCTGCGAAGGAACTGCTGGAACAGAACCATCTGACGGTGGGCAGCGTTTCCCAGATCATCGCCGACGATATTGTCGAGGGTGCGGTTGTCGAACAGTCGCTTGAGGAAGGCGCAAAGGTGGATTATGGTACTGCGGTGGATCTGATCGTTGCGGCAAAGCCGGATCATGTCTATACCAAAACCGTCAGCTTTGTGCTGGAAATTCCAAGCGGTGGGGCAGAGGTTGTGATTTATCACAACTATGGCGACGTTTCCCAGGAGCTTGTGCGGGAACAGTGCGCGCAGGGGGCAAAATCCTATACGTTTAACCTGGAGTCGCGTACGGGCGAGCCGGCACAGCTGGTGATTTACATCGGCGGAGTCAAGTTCAACACCATTGACGTTGCTTTTGATGAGGCGGGCGCATGAACGGGCTTTTGATCAAGGGCGTCGGCGGACTGTATACGGTATATTGTCAGGGACAGCGCTATCTGGTAAAGGCGCGCGGAAAGTTCAGAAAGGACAGCCAGAAACCCGTCATCGGCGATCGGGTGACGTTTTTTCCCGCGCAGGGCGGGGAGGATTTTGGTGCGATTACCGAGATTGCGCCGCGCAAAAATCAGCTGATCCGGCCGGCCGTGGCCAATATCGACCTTTTGATGACGGTTTTTGCCGCCGCTTCACCCCAGCCGGACTTGCTTTTGATCGACAAGTTGCTTTTGTCGGCGCGCTTGGCGCAGATTCCGGCGATGGTTGTGGTGAATAAGTGCGATTTGAGCGATGGGGAAGCGCTGGCGGATCAGTACCGTAAATCCGGCTACGACGCGCTTTGCGTCAGCGCGCATACCGGACAGGGATTGGACGCGCTCAGGGCGCGCCTTGCGGGAAAAATCGTCGCGTATGCCGGCCAGTCCGCAGTTGGAAAATCGTCCCTGCTCAACGCCGTTGCAGGATTGAATCTTGAAACCGGAGCGGTCAGTCGGATTGAGCGCGGAAGGCATACGACCCGGCATGTGGAGCTGCTGGCGCTTTCCGGGGACACATGGGTGGCCGATACGCCCGGCTTCAGCCTTTTGGACGCGCAGCCGATGGACCCGCAGCGGTTAAAGGAATTTTATCCGGAGATGCGCCCATATGAAAAAGACTGCCGCTTTTTGTCCTGCAACCATATCGGCGAGCCGGTTTGCGGCGTAAAAGAGGCGGCGCGGGCAGGCTTGATTGCACCGCAGCGGCTGGAACGCTACGGCCTGCTGTTTGACGAATTGAAAGAGAAATGGAGCAGACGTTATGATTAAATTATCCCCTTCCATGCTTTCCAGCAACTATGCAGCGATGGGCGCGGACGCCAAAAGGATGGAAATGGCCGGCGCGGATTATCTGCATCTGGATGTGATGGACGGTTCCTTTGTGCCGAAAATTTCCTTTGGTTCGGATATTATCCGCGCGCTGCGCGGCCAGACCGAGCTGCCCTTTGACGTGCATCTGATGATTGTCGAGCCGGATAAGCATCTGCAGGAGTTTGCCGGCGCCGGCGCAAACCTCATTACCGTCCATGCGGAAGCATGCCGGCATTTGCAGCGCACGGTATGCGCGATCAAAGAGATGGGGCTCAAAGCGGGCGTGGCGCTCAATCCGGCAACGCCGCTGGAACAGGTTCGCTGGGTGCTGGAGGATATCGACCTGATGCTGATTATGACGGTCAATCCGGGGTACGGCGGGCAAAAGCTCATCAAACAGACGATCGACAAGGTTGCCTGCGCAAGAAAGATGATCGAGGATTCCGGGCGGGAGATCGAGCTGGAGGTTGACGGCGGCGTCAACGGGCAGACCGGCCCGCTTTTGACCCGCGCGGGTGCCAATGTGCTGGTTTCGGGCAGTTATCTGTTCGCGGCGCAGGATCCGGCCGCGGCGATGGCGCTGCTTCGGGGCTGAGCGCAATGGGCAATAAGCATTACAGCGTGCGGCTGCATCTGCGCGGGGTTATGCGCGATGCACAGATGCGCTGCGATACGGTGGAATTGCATACCCAGGGACGGATGATTCTGGACGAGTCGGAAAACCGTGTGACCCTGATCTATGACGAGGATGAATCCTCCGGGATGCAGGACAGCCTGACGCGCCTGGTTTTGCGGGATGGTTGTGTGGATATGTGCCGCGAGGGCGACTGCGCAGTGGCGATGCATTTTGAAAAGGGAAAGCAGTTCCTTTCCCAGTATCAGACGCAGCACGGCGCGCTGGCCGTGTCGGTCTTTACCAACCGCGTGCTGTATCGGGTGGATGACCGCGGCGGGAAAATCCGGCTGGGATATGTGATCAGCGTAGAAAACGGCCCCAGTACGGAAAATACGCTGAGCATTGACGTGCAGGTTTCCTGATGCACCGGGCGGCGGAGCGTTATGTAAAAGCGCTTGAGCAGCAAGGGGCGGTACGCGTGTTTATATTGCCGTATCCCTATGCGCGCGGGCATCTGCGCGTGCGCGACGGCGCGGGCTGCGAACGCTTTTTGTGGTTTGACGATTCATTCCTTTTGCAAACGGCGCGGGCTTATTGTCAAAAAACAGTCGCCTGGCCGGAAAATCCCGGGGATGACTTTCTGCGCAGTCAGACCTATGCGCATTTGCTTGATCAAACGCGCGCCAGGCAGGAATCCATGGACGATTCGCTGCGTATGCTGATTCGCCTGTGCATGGACGCCGATCGGCCGCAGGGCGCGCATCGTGCGCTGGCGTTTTTGGAACGGCTGTACCCTGCGCGCAAGGCACAGGGCGACACGGGCGGCGCGCTTTACGGGTGCGCGGCGTATTTATGTTCGTATTTTTCGGATTTTTTTGAAGAAAAATGCCTGTCCGGCGCAAAAATGGATTGACATTTCGTGCCGGTTCCCGTATAATAAACTTTCGTATGAGGTGGTTTTATGCTGCTCGATTTGACAGAACCTCTGAAATACCAGGGCGACAGCTGTTCGTTTTCGTTGGAAGGTACGCTTCCTCAGGATGCGCTGCCCGAGGGCATTGCGCTTTGCGCGCCGGTGCTGGTGTCGGGAACGATCACGGCCATCGGCCATCGCGTTGCGCTGGTGGGCAATATCCAAACGACGGTGCGCGCCAGCTGTGCGCTTTGTCTTTGCCCGGTGACGACGCGGATTGACTGTGCGTTTGACGCCATGATGATCCGCGAAGGGTATGAAAACGAGCAGATTGACGCCGAAGAACAAGCGGCCGAGGAAGACGCCATCGTCTTTCAGGGCAGCGCCTGCGACCTGACCTGGGCTGTGGCTGAGGCGGTCAACCTGCAGCTGCCGATGCGCTTTGTCTGCAGCGAAAGCTGCAAGGGGCTTTGCCCCGTCTGCGGTGCAGATTTAAACCACGAGACCTGCGGCTGTGCGCCAACCATGGATTCGCCCTTTTCGGCGCTCGCAGCTCTGTATTCAAAGGACGAATAGTAGGAGGTGTATCCACCATGGCAGTACCCAAGGGGAAAATATCCAAACAGCGCAAACATACCCGTCGCTCCGCCCATTGGAAGCTCACTGTGCCCGGCATCGTTGAATGCCCCCAGTGCCATTCCATGAAACTGAGCCATCGCGTCTGCAAAAAGTGCGGTTATTACGATGGTAAAAAAGTGATGGAAGTTTCTGAAAACTAATATGCTCAGCTGTTGAGAGATCGGCAAAGCCGTCGGCTTTTTCGGTCTCTTTTTCGTATTGGATCAAAGACACATATTGCGGTTTGACATGGTTGAAATTCAGGAGGATTGCAGGATGACTGTTTTAAAAAATCCGATTCTGCCGGGCTTTTATCCCGATCCATCCGTCTGCGCGGTCGGCGGCGACTTTTATCTGGTGACGTCGACCTTTGAATATTTTCCGGGGGTGCCGGTTTTTCATTCGCGTGATCTGGTGCATTGGCGGCAGATTGGTCACTGTCTGACCCGGCCGTCTCAGCTGAATCTGGACGGCGTGCGCCCGTCTCAAGGTATTTACGCGCCGACCATCCGGTATCATGACGGCCTGTTTTATATGATTACGACGCTGGTTGCGGATCCGCCGTATTTTGGCAATGTCAATTTTTTTGTTACGGCGAAGGATCCCGCCGGCCCCTGGTCGGAACCCGTCGTGGTGCGCGGCGCGCAGGGCATTGATCCGACGCTGTTTTTTGATACGGACGGTACGCCGTACTATCTGGGCAACCTCAGGCCGGATCCAAAGGGGGCAAAGCTGCGCCATATCTGGCTGCAGCGGGTGGACCTGAAAACGGGCGAACTGCTGGGACAGCGCCACATCCTGCGCACGGACGGCGCGGTTTCCGGGGCAGGCACCCCGGAAGGACCGCATTTGTACCGTGTCGGCGCATACTACTATCTGCTCATTGCCGAGGGCGGTACGTCGCATCATCATGCGGTTTCGGTGTTTCGCAGCGCGTCGTTGTTTGGTCCGTATGAAGGCAATCCGCGAAATCCCATTTTGACGCATCGCAATATGCGGACGCCGGCGCCCATCAACAGTACCGGGCACTGCGATCTGTTTGCACTGCCGGACGGACAGTGGTGGTGCGTAATGCTTGCATCCCGTCCGGATGGAGGAGATTACCGCAATCTTGGCAGGGAAACATTTGCCGCGCCGGTGATCTGGGAGGATCAGTGGCCGGTTATTTCGCCCGACAGCGGCAGACTGGAATTTTCCTATCCTGCGCCGCAGCTGCCGCAGGAGGATTTTTTGCCGCAGGCCGCGTGCGATCATTTCCAGGGCGATGCGCTGGAACTATGCTGGAACCATTTGCGTACCCCCGAGGGGGATTATGTCCGGATGCGCCATCCGGGTTTGGCGCTGCGCTTAAAACCGGAAACGCTTGGGCAAAATGCAAACCCCGCCTTTATCGGCCGGCGTCAGCAGCATTTTTGCTGCTGTGTGCGCACAAAAATGACTTTTATCCCCCAAAACCAGGAAAGCGCCGGTCTGACCCTTTTGATGAACAGCAGCTACCATTTGCGCATGGAGTGCGTTTTGCAGGGGCAAAGCCCTGTGCTGCGCGTTGTGCGGCGCTTTGCCGGCGAAGAGCAGGTCTTGGCGCAGGTTCCGCTGGATGCGTTTGCGGTAGAATTGATGGCGGTCATCCGCTATCAGCGTATTGCGTTTTATTATGCGTCCGTGCCGGAAAAGTGGCAATGCCTTTGCCGGGATGTGGACGGCACGCTGCTTTGCAAAGAAACAGCCGGCGGATATACAGGGACCTATCTTGGGCTGTTTGCTTCTTCCGGCGGACAGCACAGTCAAAACGAAGCGCTGTTTGACTGGTTTGAATATCAGCCGATAGAGGCATTATAACAGGCCTTGGTTTGCACTTTCTGCTGATTTCTGTTGAAAAAAGCTTGAAACGCCGCGTTAAGATGGTATAATGATAGGTATCGGTTCCGGTGCGCGGCCAGCAGCGCTGCCTGGGCGGCACGCTGCAAAATGCGCAGTGTTTTGCGCCTGAACCGACGCGCCGACAATGGCTTTTGCCGGTTGGCGCGGGCAAAAACGGGTACTGCCGCGGCGGAGTGCGGTAAATTCTAGGCGGGGAGGCACAGCGTGCAACAGGAAGAGATGCTGCTCAAACGCGACGCCGTCATCATCGGCGCCGGCAGAATCGGCCGTGGTTTTTTGGCCGAAATGTTTTTGGACGCCGGATGCAATATTACCTTTGCTGATACGGATCATTCGCTGATCGATGCGCTCAACCGCGCCGGTTCCTATCGCTTGATGAAAACCAGCGGCAAGACGGATGAGACCGTGGAAATTTCCGGCTATCGCGCGATCTATGCGGATAACGACAGCGATATGCTTGACGCGCTTTGCCGGGAAAACGCCATTGCCGCCGTTGCGGTGCCGGCAGATGCATTGGGGCAGATTGCCGAGGTGCTGGCCATTGCGCTGGCGCGGCGCACGATGGAGCATCCGCAGATCCCGCTGGATATTCTGGTGTGCGTCAATACGATGAGCCCTGCGGCGCGGCTGCGGTCCATGCTCGATTCGATGCTGGGCGGTGCGGCGCTGTCATACTTGAGAAACCGGGTGGGCTTGATCAATACCGTGCTTTTGCGTGTTGCGCCCTTTCCGCCCAAGCAGATGCTGCTGGAGCATCCGCTGATGGTGCTGGACAACGGATATCCTTCTATTTCTGTGGATGCGGCGGCGTTTTGCGGCCTGCCGCTGCGCTCTAAAATGGTACGTTTGAGCGATAATATCCGCGCAGAAGATATCCGGCGGATCTATACGCTCAATATGGCGCATGCCACTGCGGCCTATATCGGCGTGGGAAAGGGGTATCTGACGCTCAACCGCGCCATGGAAGACGAACAGGTGCGCCGTGAGATCGTCGGCGCGCTGGAGGAAAGCGCGGCCGGGCTTTGCAGCGCGTT
This sequence comes from Christensenella sp. UBA1428, assembly GCA_002329335.1. GTDB lineage: Bacteria > Bacillota > Clostridia > Christensenellales > UBA1750 > UBA1428. The sequence continues at coordinate 55,708 of DCTY01000003.1, read as the reverse complement.
TGGCTTTGATGCCTACGAGCTGCACCAATGGAACGGCGAAATTTTGGAGATGATGCGCAATCCGCTGTTGGACGACGGGCTGATCGCCCTTGGCGCGGATACTTCCCGAAAGCTCAGTCTGGCGGACCGTTTGGTCGGTCCGGCGGTTCTGGCAATGCGGGCTGGCGTATCGCCGGTACATCTGGCCAACGCAATTGCCTATGGCTACTTGTTTTCTATTTCCAGAGACAGCGGCACGATGCGCTGTCAGCAGCTGCTGGGGCAGCGGGGGATTGTTGCGGCGCTGGAGATTATCTCCGGAATCGATATCAAGCATCCGCTTCAAAACCTTTTGCTGGAGGCATATTATAGCGCAAAGGATGAGCTGGACCAGAAATCCTCGCGCTGAGGTTGACAAATTGAGCGCCGGTGCATATAATGAAATTGATCCGGTTTGCCGGAGGAATTGCATCTTTTTGTAAACGATAAGCGGAAAGAGTAAGCAATGGCCTGCAAAGAGAGGGCGGGACGGAAACGGCTGAGAGCCTGCCTGCAGATGCGTTGCCCAAGTGCGTCCGGCTTGTTTCTGTGGTAATGCGCAGCGCTTTGGCAGCGTTAGAGCCTTTATGAGTATCAAATCAAGTGGAACCGCGGCTCACGCCTTGATGGCGTTGGCCGCGGTTTTTATTTGAATCTGGCAATTGTTTAAGAAAGGGAGTAGGGCGATGTCAGCAATCCGTGCGGTATTGGAACGCGATCCTGCGGCGCGCAATGCGCTGGAGGTGCTGTTGTGCTACCCCAGCGTCCATGCAGTGTTTTGGCATCGGGTTGCCCATGGGCTTTGGCGGGCGCGCTTAAAGCTTCTGGCGCGTGTGATCTCCCAGCTGGCGCGTTTTTTTACCGGTATTGAAATCCATCCGGGCGCAACCATTGGGAAAAATCTTTTCATCGACCATGGCATGGGTGTGGTGATCGGTGAAACCACGATCATCGGCGATAATGTGACCATCTATCAGGCGGTTACGCTTGGCGGCACCGGTAAGGAAACCGGCAAACGCCACCCGACAATTGAGGACAATGTTGTGATCGGTGCGGGCGCGCGGGTGCTGGGCCCGTTTCGCGTTGGGGCGAACTCCAAAATCGGCGCGGGATCTGTCGTGCTCAAGGAGGTGCCGCCCAACAGCACGGTGGTGGGCATTCCCGGGCGGATTGTGCGCCGGCATGATGAACCCGAGCAAAGGCAGATCGACCTGGATCAGGTGCATCTGCCTGACCCTGTGGCCCAGCGGTTCAGAGAAATGAGCGACAAACTGGCGCAGCTGGAAAAATGCGTCGCTGCGCTGGCGCTTGAAAAGGGCTGTGCGTCCTGTGAACAGCATGACACCGCGCAATGTACGCAGCAGCAAATCAACCAAGGAAAGGCGGAGCAATATGTGGATTTATAATTCCAAAACCAGACGCAAGGAAGAACTCAAGCCCGTTCATGAGGGCGAGGTGCGCATCTATACCTGCGGGCCGACCGTTTACGATTATTTTCATATCGGCAACGCACGTCCCTTCATCCTGTTTGACACGCTTCGGCGCTATCTGCGCCATCGCGGGTTTAAAGTCACCTATGTTCAGAACCTGACCGATATTGACGACAAGATGATCAAGCGCGCCAACGCGGAAGGCATCACGGTGGAACAGCTGGCGGATCGTTTTATCGACGCATATTTTGAAGACGCCGACAAGCTCAATATCGAGCGCGCGGACGTACACCCCCGTGCAACGCGTCATATTCCCGAGATCATCGATATCATCCAGCGCCTGGTGGATAAGGGCTATGCGTACGCCACACAGGACGGCGTGTATTTTGACACCCACGCTTATACCCGCTACGGCGTGCTGTCCGGGCAGAATCTGGACGACCTGGAGGCTGGCGCGCGCATTGATGTGGATGAAAACAAGCGCCATCCTGCGGACTTTGCCCTTTGGAAGGCGTATAAGCCCGGCGAGCCCTGCTGGGACAGCCCCTGGGGGAAAGGCCGGCCCGGCTGGCATATCGAATGCTCGGCCATGAGCATGAAATATCTGGGCGAAACCTTTGACATCCACTGCGGCGGCGCGGATCTTTTGTTCCCGCACCATGAAAATGAAACGGCGCAGTCCGAGGGCGCAACGGGCAAACCCTTTGTCAATTACTGGATGCATAACGGGTTTATCAACGTCAACAATGAAAAAATGGCCAAGTCTGCCGGCAATTTCTTTACGGTACGCGATATTGCCAAACAGTATGATCTGGAGGTCGTGCGCCTTTTCCTGCTCAGCGCACACTACCGCAGCCCGATTAATTTTTCAAACGAGCTGGTCGATCAGGCCAAGTCCGCGCTCGAGCGGCTGTATCACGCGAAAAACCAATACGAGTTTGTTGTCAAATCCGCGCTGAATACGCCCATTACGCCCGAACAGCAGGCGTTTTTGGACAAGCTGCCGGAGTTTGAAACCCGTTTTGATGAAAAAATGGACGATGATTTAAATACCGCAGGGGCGCTGGGTGTTCTTTTTGAACTGGTCAGCGCGGCCAATATCGCCGTGCCTGCGGACGCCAACGCCGCTGTGGCACAGGGCGCGCTGGATATGCTGACAAAGCTTGCCGGCGTGCTGGGGCTGCTGTACAAAAAAGACGAGACGGACGCCAAAATTGCCGAGCTTGTTGAAAAACGCCAGCAGGCGCGCAAAAACAAGGATTGGGCAACCGCAGACGCCATGCGTGATGAATTAAAGGCGCTGGGATATGTGGTGATGGATACGCCCCAGGGCCCCAAGGTTCAGAAAATTTAAACAGCGCAACAAAACCTTGCCTGTCGGCCCGGCGCACGCGATTGAGCGGTATGCGCTGGGCCGTTTTGCAGCGCGCAGCGCATCTGTGAATGCTTGTTCATAAATTATAGTGGAAAAATTAATAAATTGTTGGTATAATAGATTTGAAATAAGCTGTAAATTTGTTGGAGGGATACCATGAAAGTGAAAAGATTTGCCGCGGCGATCTGTGCGCTGCTGCTTTTGCTGTGTTTGACCGGCTGCGCCAGCGATGTTTATGGCGACTGGGTGACGGAGGATGGCCAGGTGTACAGCTTTGGCGGCGGTACGATGACCATCGACGGCAGCGACGAATACCAGTACCAGGCAAAGGACGGCGTGATTCAAATCCTTTTTACCACGGACATGTTTGGAACCGACAGCTCCTTTATGATGGACGGGACTTATGAGATCAAGGGCAATACCATGTACCTGACGATTGGGACGTCGACTTCCCTGATTTTAACGCGCTATTAAAAACTTGTGCCGGATTGTTGACGCGCCGAATCTGCGGCGCGTCTGTTTTTAGCCCGGGGAGGGTTCTTTCAAATAGAAAAAGCGCAAAGCGCATGTGGAAGGAATGAAAAAATGATGAGCAGCAATCTGTTTTTGCAGCAGCCGTGGCGTTATGCCTGCGAGCCGTTTCAGATGGCGCCGCATGTATATTATGTTGGCAACCGGGATGTGGGCAGCTATCTGATCGATACCGGGGCAGGGCTGGTGCTGATCGATCAGGGATATGCCGAAACGCTCTATCATCTGCTGGAGTCGATCCGCCGTCTGGGCTTTGATCCGCGCGATATTCGCGCGCTTCTGGTCAGCCATGCGCATGTGGATCATTGCGGCGGTACGCGGCTGCTAAAGGAATATACCGGTGCGCCGGTGTGGATCAGCCGTGAAGATATGGCGATGTACCAGCAGGACGTGCGTCTGGTGCATCTGGGCAATGAGAATTGGATCGATTTTCAGCCGGATTATTTCTATGACTACGATCGGCCGTTTTGCATGGGCAATCTGGTTTTGGAGGTGGTCCATACGCCTGGCCATACCCCGGGCACCTGCAGCTTTTTCTGGACGGATCAGGACGCGCATGGGGAAAAATATCGTATGGGCCTTTATGGCGGCATAGGTTTAAATACCCAGCAGGAGGATTTCCTGTGGCAGTATCCCGATTGGCCAAAATCGCTTTTGGGCGATTTTATCCGCTCCATCCGATCCTGCCAAAATCGCACGGTGGATATTACCCTGCCGTCGCATCCCAATCATACTGCGCCGGCACTGTTTGACTGGCCGGCATCCCGGGATATTTCGCGTTTTGTGAATCGACAGGTTTGGTCCAATATGCTTCAAAAACGTCTGGAAATGGCGCTTGCGCTTGAAAACAGCCGTCGGGAAAAGGAAAACGGAAGCGTTTGACAAACCGGTGCTGGTGGAATTTGGAAACCGCTTCCGGGTTTGACGCCCGTTTTTGGAATATTAAACGAAAAAATCCCTTCGGAGTCCGGTTCATGCGCCGGCGATATTTTGGCGGGTTTGGAGCCTGCCAAAGCGTCGCAGGGCAAAACGGATACGCGGAGGGATTTTTTATTGACGGTGGAGACATGCGGCTTTCTGCCGTCGGGCAGTTGCCGGCACCGGTTTGCGAGGAAAAGAGCGCCTAGCGCTGATTCAAATCGAGCAGCTCTTCCAGCGAAAAAACGGTCGATGCAATAAACTGCTGGGGGCGGTCCGGGGTGTTGTAATAATAAACGGCGCACAGACGGTCATCCGGAAGGACAAACAGCCGGGGATAGCCAAAGTCGGTCGTCGCCATATCCTGGCGCAGGCGCGCGGTTTGCGGGAACGTCTTACCTCCATCGCGCGATACCGAAACCATCATGGCGGGATTTTTGCTGCGCTGGCCGTAAACCAGCACCAGCGTGCCGTCTGAGCGCGCGGCAAGGGCGGGCGGATTGCCGTTGTGTCCGTTGTCCAGCGCTGTTTCTGCGGCGCGCACGGCATTGACCCAGGTCCTGCCGCCGTCGCGGCTTTGGCGCACTTCAATCCAGTTATCGTCCCAATAGGGGGACAGCGGCGTTTGCGCTGCATAAAGGTCGAGCTGCTGCGCGGTGAATTTGCCCCGTTCAAGCCGGCGGCGCAGCGCGGCCACCAGCGTGCCGTCTTTTAAGACCGCAACGCTGGGCATGACGGAGCGGGCGATATCGCAGGTCATTTCCCCCAGCATGTGAAAACTCTGCCCGCCGTCCTGGGTAATGGCGGCAAATGCACGGTCGCTGTAGGCGGTTCCAAGCGCGTTGGGCAGCTGCCAGCTTAAAAAGACGAGCATTGTTTTGGCGTCGATTACCCGGTAGCTGGTGCGCATGGTCAGCGGATGCGCGTCAAATCCGCGCAGCTGATAGGGCCCTTCCCAGGTATGACCTTTGTCATGGGAAACGATAAAACGGTCCGAACGGATGGTAACGCTTGGGACGCCCATGCGCACAATAAAGCCCTCGGCGGAAAAGTCAAAGCCGCCCTTTGGAACCGGCAGCACCGGTCTTAGGAAAATATCATAAAGCGCAGGCTCATCCTTCCAGGTCAGCCCGCCGTCCAGACTTCTGGAAAAACCGGCGTAAATCGGTTTTTCCCGGTCAATGCAGTGCGAGGTTGGGTGCGCGCGATAGGTGCCGATCTGATAGGAAACCAGCAGCTCCTGCCCCCATTGCCATCCGCCGCCGTTGGCTGGCCAGCCGGCAAAGGCGCCGTCGCGCGCAAATACGATGGTGTGTTTCATGATCGGAAAATCCCTCCTGTTCTTTAAAATCAATGCGCATTTCCGGATGCATTGATCATAGCGCATTTATGTCTTCTTGTCGATACCCAGCTGTCAAATTATCCGGTGAATTTATGTAGAAATTGACACGAGAGCATTTTCGGTGTAAACTGAGTACAGCATTGAGTTTCTTTGGAAAGAAGGTCTTCGTGTGTCCGATCCCATACAGACACCCATTGCGCCTCAATCGCAGGAATCGGCGCAGAAAAAAATGGGTTTGATTCAAACGCTTAAAACCGGCCTGAGCGCTCCTGTGCCGGAGGACATGGACAAAGCGGCTGTGCGCAAGCTGGTTTTTTCCATCGCCGGCCCGGCGATGGTGGAATCTTTTCTGCTGCATTTGGCCAGCATGGTCGATACGATGATGGTCGGCGTGCTGGGGACGGTGGGAATTGCTTCCGTTGGTTTTTGCAACCAGCCGCGATTGCTACTGCTGGCTATTTTTCAGGCGTTCAATGTCGGCGCTACGGCGCTGATTGCCCGTGCCAAGGGCGCGGGGGACCCGCAGCGCGCCAACCGTGTGATGCATCTGAGCATTGCGCTTTCCATTGTCGCGTCCATTGCGCTGGCCATGGTGGGGTATGTTTTTGCCACGCCGATGGTAACTTTTATGGGCGCCAGCGCCGATACGGTGGAAGGCGCTACGCAGTATATGCGCTTTTTGATGATCGGGTTCCCTGCAAACGCGCTGTCTCTTGCCATTACGGCCAGCCTGCGTGGCGTTGGGCGTACGCGCGTATCGATGGTGTATAACGTATTGGCCAATGTTGTCAATATTATTGGAAATTATCTGCTGATTCAGGGCAATCTTGGCGCTCCGGCGATGGGGATCCGCGGCGCGGCGCTGGGAACGTCCATCGGCTATATCGTTGCGGCGATTGTCGCTGTGGGCAGCGTTGTACACGGCGCGGATATGCTGCGCCTGCGCCTTGGCGGCCTGTTCCAGTTTGATCTGGCGATTTTGAAGAGCGTTGTGCGCATCGGGTTTCCGTCCATGTTTGAACAATTTTTCATGCGCTTTGGTCAGATTATTTTCAATAAAGTCGTCGCCTCGCTGGGAACCGACGCCTATGCCTGCCATCAGATTGTCAACAACATTTGGCAGATGACCATGACCAACGGTCAGTCCTTTGGCATTTCCGCCACCTCTCTGCTGGGGCAGTCCCTGGGCAGAAAACGTCCGGATCAGGGCAAGGCGGCAGTGAGCCTTTGCAGGCGCTATGCGTTTTGGATTTCCGTTGCGCTGGGCGGGTGCCTGATGGTATTTGGCAAACCCCTGATGCATTTGTATACGGACAGCGCCGATGTCATCGCCATGGGCGCGCAGCTGATGATTCTGGTCATGATCCTTCAGCCGCTGCAGTCCAGCCAGCAGGTGGTCTCCGGCGCGCTGCGCGGTGCAGGCGATACAAAAGCCGTTGCAATCGTCATTTTCCTTGGCATCGTCGTGCTGCGTCCATTGCTGGCGTATTCGCTGGTTTACGGGCTGAATCTGGGACTGGTCGGCGTTTGGCTGTCTGTGGTGGGCGATCAGACGCTGCGTTCCTCGTTTACGCTTTACCGGTATGCTACCGGAAAATGGAAAACGATCAAGGTTTAAGGCGTTTTATGCGGGCGATGCGAAAATTGCAGCGCTTGTGTGACTGTTTGCCGGCAGGCGCCGCCCGACGCAGGAGGGAACGGAGGTTCGTTCTCTCCTGCTTTTTTTCGTGCAAATTGGGCCGGATTGTGCTAAAATGATCCCAGTCATCATATTTTATAGGAGGTAGCCTATGGTTCCCAAAGTAACCGATATGCGCGTGATTCCCGTTGCGGGTCACGACAGCATGCTGCTGAACCTCAGCGGCGCGCATGGCCCTTTTTTTACCCGGAATGTGGTGCTTTTAACCGACAGCGACGGCCGTACCGGCGTCAGCGAGGTGCCCGGCGGGCAAAAGATTACCCGGACGCTGGAGGAAGCCCGTGCGCTGGTCGTCGGCAGCCCAGTCGGCGCGTACCGCACGGTGCTGGAAAAAATGACGCAGGCCTTTGCCGGCCGGGACCAGGGCGGCAGGGGACTTCAAACATACGATCTGCGTACCGCGATTCATGCCAATACGGCGGTGGAAGCGGCGATGCTGGATCTTTTCGGCCAATTCCTGGGTATGCCGGTTTGCGACCTGCTCGGCCCGGGCCGCCAGCGCGATGCGGTTGACGTATTGGGGTATCTGTTCTATGTGGCCGATCCGGATAAAACCGACTTGCCCTACCTGCGTACGCCGCAGGCGGACTGCGACTGGTACCGGCTGCGCAGCGAGGCAGCCGGTACACCGCAGCAGGTGGTGCGCCTGGCGCAGGCAGCGCAGAAAAAATACGGCTTTAGGGATTTTAAGCTCAAGGGCGGCGTGTTTGACGGTCATGAGGAAATCGAGGCGGTAAAGGCGCTCAAATCGGCGTTCCCACAGGCGCGTATTACGCTGGATCCCAACGGCGGGTGGCTGCTGGATGAGGCGGTGTCGCTTTGCCGCGATATGCACGGAATTTTGACCTATTGCGAGGATCCCTGCGGCGCGCAGGACGGTTATTCGGGCAGGGAGGTTATGGCGGAATTCCGCCGCGCTACCGGTCTGCCCACTGCGACCAACATGATCGCTACCGACTGGCGGCAGATGTGCCATTGCCTGACGCTCCAAAGCGTGGATATCCCGCTGGCAGATCCGCATTTCTGGACGATGGAGGGCTCTGTGCGCGTGGGCCAGCTTTGTCAGGCGTTCGGGCTGACATGGGGCAGTCATTCCAACAATCATTTTGATATTTCCCTGGCGATGTTTACCCATACGGCGGCCGCGGTGCCCGGCAGGGTAACGGCGGTGGATACCCACTGGATCTGGCAGGAGGGCAATGAACGGCTGACCAGGCAGCCGCTGAAAATTGCCAACGGCCAGATCCGCGTCCCCAGTGCGCCTGGACTGGGCATCCAGCCGGATCTGGAACGTATCGAACAGGCTCATGCGCTTTATCAAAAACATTGCCTGGGCGCGCGTGATGACGCCGCGGCCATGCAGTATTTGATTCCAGGCTGGCGGTTTGACCCCAAGCGCCCTGCCATGGTGCGATAATGGTTGGAAAACCGGCGCGCACGCGTTTTTGTACCTCGTATCAATGCGCATAAGGATGTGATAAAGTGACGGTTTTTGAATACTTAAAAGTAGTTCTGCTGGGCATTGTCGAGGGCGTGACCGAATGGCTGCCCATCAGCAGCACAGGGCATATGATCCTGCTGGATGAACTGATTCATCTGAACGCTTCCGAAGCGTTTATGCAGATGTTTCTGGTGGTGATCCAGCTGGGCGCGATCCTGGCGGTTGTCGTGCTGTATTTTGATCGGATGATGCCCCTGTCGTTCGCGCCCCGGGTGCGCTGGCGGCCGGATGTCCTGCGCATGTGGCTGAAAATTGCCGTAGCGTGCGTTCCGGCCGGCGTCGTGGGCATCTTGTGGGACGATGTGCTAAACGCATGGTTTTCAAATTATGTCTGTGTGGCCATCGCCCTGGTGGTCTTTGGCGTGCTTTTTATCGTCATTGAAAAATACAACCGCACAAGACAGCCGCGGATCACGTCAATCGATCAGATCGGCTATGGCGATGCGCTTTGGATCGGCGTGTTTCAGCTGATCGCGGCTGTCTTTCCGGGAACCTCCCGCTCCGGGGCGACGATTGTCGGCGCGCTGCTGCTGGGCATTTCGCGTACCGCCGCGGCGGAGTTTACCTTTTTCCTGGCGGTGCCCACGATGTTTGGCGCAAGCCTGATTAAACTGGCGCGCTTTGGCATGCATTTTACCGGCCAGGAGCTTTCGTTTTTGCTGGTAGGCATGGCTGTTGCGTTTATCGTTTCCGTTTTGGTAATTCGCTTTTTGATGCGCTATATCAAGCGGCACGATTTTACCGCCTTTGGTTGGTACCGCATTGTGCTTGGCGTATTGGTGCTGGGATATTTTCTGGTACAGTAAAAATGCAGTTTGGCCGTATGCGGCTGTTATGCCCCTGCGCAAAATCGTGCGCAGGGGTTTTTCATGCAGATCGGAAAATGGAGGTTATTGTAATTGGGATGTTATAAAAAAGGATGGCTGCTCTAACGGCTTTTTTTATAATTGTATAATTTTTGCGGTTTGCTGAGGCTGTGCCGTGAAAGCCAAATTGGCGTTTTTTGCGAAATAATCCGAGCCGTTTTCATAAGCTGTGACGCCCAAAGCATGAACGATGTTGTTGAATCTATACGTTTTTACTGTGGAATACAGGGACGTTTATACAAAAGCAATCTGAAAATGCATAATGAATTTTCTTTTATCACTTGACAATAAATGGATTGTCAGTGTATAGTTAGGTTGTTAAGTTCATTAAGTTCTAATCACTGTTATCAAAAAGACAGGTTCGTTGCGGCTGTGTTTATAATTTTGTCGATTGGCCGCAAAAGCTGATGGGTGTACAGAAAGCTTGTTCCGTAGCTTTTATGTTGCTGGAAGTATTTCGGATGTGTTGGAAAGGACATGGGAGCTGATTATCCAAAGGGAATTGGCGGCTGGCAGTGAAGCGTTTTGTGTTAGTCAGAAGCTTGAAACGCTGATTTGCTGTGCGTAGCAGTATGTTTTTTTAACTGACTATCCGGTGTTTGATGATTGTGTATTGTGTGCGTGAGAAATCTGGGTGCGCCGTTGTCCGAGGTGTTTGGCGGCATTTGTGCCTTTTGCACTGGCCGACGGCGGATTTTGGATTATATACAGGAATTGCAGGAGGAATACGTTTATGAGCTCTGTACCTACCAGCGCGGCGCCGGCTCGTCCGCGCAATACCGCATGGTTGCGCATTAAAAAGTGCAAGTATCTTTATTTGCTGTTTTTCCCGGTCGTGGTTTATTACCTGATGTTTGCTTACGCACCGATGTTCGGTCTGGTAATTGCGTTTAAAGACTATAATGTTTTTAAGGGCGTTGCCGCAAGCCCGTGGGTCGGGTTTAAGTATTTTATTCAGTTTTTTGAATCCAAGTTCTTTTTCAGGTTGATCCGCAATACCTTTCTCATTAGCTTTTACGGGCTGATTTTCGGGTTCCCTGCGCCGATCCTTTTAGCGCTGCTGATCAACGAATTAAAAGACGGCCTGTTTAAGCGGGCGGTTCAGACGATCAGCTATCTGCCCCATTTTATCTCCACGGTTGTTCTGGTTTCGATGTATGTGCAGTTCTTGTCGGTCAATAACGGCTTGATCAATAATATTGTGGAACTTCTGGGCGGTACCAGGACATACTTCCTGGGCGATCCAAAGTACTTCAGAACGCTTTATACTGCGATGGGGATTTGGCGCGGCGTCGGCTGGGGTTCGATCATTTACCTGGCGGCGCTGACCGGCATCAGCCCGGAACTTTACGAAGCCTGTTTGATCGACGGCGGCGGCCGTCTGCGCCAAACTTGGCACATCACGCTGCCTGGTATCTCCAATACCATCATCATCATGCTGATTTTCCGGGTTGGGGAATTGCTTTCGGTCGGCTCGGAAACCATCCTGCTGATGTATAATGAAGCGATCTATGAAACCGCAGACGTGATTTCCACCTATGTTTATCGCCGTGGTATGATCAATGCCGAATACAGCTTTGGTGCAGCCGTCGGCCTGTTCAATTCACTGATTGGTTTGGTCCTGGTGGCGTCGACCAACCAGCTGGCCAAGCGTTTTTCGGAAACCAGTCTGTGGTAAAAGGAGGGGAAAAAGATGAAGAAAAGTGCTTCTCGTATTGGCTTTGAGGTTTTTAACTTTGTGTTTATGATTGCGCTGTGCGTGATCATGCTTTATCCCTTCCTGCATGTTATTGCCGCCTCATTTTCGGACAACTCCTCTGTTGCGCGCGGTTTGGTTTCCTGCTATCCGATCGGATTTAACACAGAGGCGTATAAGGTTGTTCTGCGCTATAAGCATATTTGGAACGGATATAAAAACACAATCCTGTATACTGCGGTCGGTACGGCCATCAACCTGGTGCTGACGGTATGCGGCGCTTACCCGCTTTCCAGAAAACAGTTTTATGGCCGCGGTGTTTTTACGTTTTTTGTATCGCTGACGATGTTCTTTGGCGGCGGGCTGGTGCCGACTTATTTGATCATCAATTCCTATAAGATGATCGATACGTTCTGGGTTATGGTGATTCCCGGAGCGATCAGCACGTGGAATATGATCATCATGCGCACCTTCTTCCAGGGAATACCTACGGAACTTGAGGAAGCGGCAATCATCGACGGCTGCAATGATATCGGCGTACTGCTCAAGATTATTATTCCTTTGTCCACGGCGTCTTTGATGACGATCGGCATGTTCTATGCTGTCGGGCATTGGAACGCGTGGTTCAACGCGGTGATTTATCTGCGCGATTCCAGCCGCTATCCGCTTCAGTTGTGGCTCCGCATGATCGTGCTGCAAAATCAGGTGAAGGATATTACAGAAGCCGGCGCTGTCGCGCTGGAGGCAGAAAATACCGTAGCGGATACGATCAAGTTTGCGGTTATCGTTGTTGCTGTTCTGCCGATCCTGTGCGTCTATCCGTTTGTTCAGAAGTATTTTGTAAAGGGCGTTATGGTCGGATCCGTAAAGGGTTAATCGCTTTAGACGGGGATTTCCGTTTAAATAATCAACATTTGAGGAGGACTTTCTGTGATGAAAACTCGTAAATGGATTGCATTTGCGCTGATCGTCGTCATGGCGTTGTCATTGGCCGCTTGTGCTGGCACGCCGTCGACTCCCGCATCTGACAATTCCGGTTCGGGCGCTGGCGATTCCGCCGGTTCTGCTACATCCGGTACTGCGGCTCCGGCAGGGGATGTGGTCGCCGAAAACCGTGATCCGGTTACGGTGAAATGGTGGTATCCGATGCATGTGGATGACATCGAAGAGGACTACGACAATGCGCCGATGGATGTGCTGCTGGCAGAAAAAACCGGCGTTTCCATCGAATGGGAACTTGTTCCTGCGACCAATGTCGATGAACGCTACAATCTGCTGATGGCTTCCGGCGATCTGCCGGACATGGTGACCAGAAACGTTACGCTGCTTAAAAAGTATCCGGATGCCTGGCTGCCCCTTGATACGCTGGTAAAAGGCAGCACGCGGTACGCCAATCTGGATCAGTATATTTACGGCGATGAGTATCTGATGAATTATCTGCCCAATGATGACGGTCAGAACCGCATCATTCCGTGCTTGGCCACCCGCACCATTGGCGACATGTTGCTGGTTCGCGAGGACCTGTTGGCGCAGTGGAATCTGACGGAAGAGGATTTGGTCACTTTGGATGATTGGCATAATGTGCTGACCATGGCCAAAGACAATGGTTATATGCCTTTCATGTCCCGCTATAAGAGAGCTGCGATCCTGTACCGTCTGCTTGGCGGTTACAGCGATTGCATGAAGGAAGATTATTATGAGGACGGCGGCGTGGTCAAATACGGCTGTCTGGAACCGCGTTTTAAGGAAGTTGTTGAAGTCGCTCGTCAGTGGTATTCGGAAGGCTTGATCGATCCGGAATATCCGACGACCGATGCGACGATTTGGTGGGAACAGGTTTTGGCCGGCAATGTTTTTGCGACGCATGACAATATCACGCGTATTGGCTCTGCCAACCAGGATTTCCAGGTCAATCAGAACGTCGAATACCGCATGATGGGTGTTGGCCCGATGGAAAGCCCCGTTACCGGTACCCGCAATACCACGATCCACTATCCGCGCTGCCGTGATAAATGTGCTGCCATTGCTGCTTCCAGCAAAAATGCTGAGCGTATTTTGGACTATTTCGATTACATTTTCTCGGATGAAGGCTTCTACATTGCCAACTGGGGCGTTGAAGGTTACTCCTATGAGATGGTCGATGGCATGCCGGTTGCAATTGAAGAATATACAACCAAGTCCAAAGATCGTCAGATTAAGAAAGTTGGTACGCGCGACATGCCGAAGAACCAGGCTGATGAGTTGATCTACAATTATAATATTTATGATTATCATCAGAATATTCTCAAGGCCCGCGACCTGTATGAAGCAAACGACTTTATCCGCACCGAATGGGTGTCCTCCATCTCCTTTACGGATGCAGAGCAAAGCGAGATGCAGGCAACCAAGGCGGAGCTTGACACCTATCGCGGCGAGATGCTCGATAAGTTTATCATGGGCATCGAGTCGATGGATAAGTGGGACAGCTTTGTGGAAGAGCTCAAGGCCATGGGCGTTGAGGAAACGCTGAAGATCTACCAGGATGGCCTGGATCGTCTGCTTGGGCAATAAAATTATACCAATGGATCCTTTTAAGCAAATGGGAGCCCTTTTCAGGGCTCTCGTTTGCTAAAAAAGCGATTATTAACTCAGAAAGGGATATAAACGATGCATACCGTAGAAACGTCAAAACATTTTACGAAATACGTGGATTTCTGCAGCGGTGTGGAAAGCTACATCCTCAACAACGATGCGGCGCCGCTGCAAAAGCCGGTGTATTTTGCCAGTCAGTCCACCTCGAAGGACTGCCGGTATTTCTGGTTTGTCTGCGCGTTCCCGCCCAATGGCCTTTGGGAAGGCAGCGCACAGACCATGGCGTGTTTGGACCTTGAAACGGATGAAATCTACTATCATCCGGATGTGCCCGCCGGCGCGCCGGCGATTGATCCGGATACGGGCGAGCTTTATTACTGCACCCAGAATCTTGTCCTGAAAAAGGGTCCGCAGCCGGACAGCCCTGTGACGCGCATTGGCAGGGTGCCGGAAAAGTATCGCCTTTTCCCGGGACGTGTGGCGACGCATTTGACGTTCTCGGCGGATAAAAAAGAGCTTTTCTGCGATATCAGCAGCGGAAACGAAACCTATCTGACCAGTCTGAATATTCAAACCGGTGAATTTGAGCATTGGTATACGCTCCATGGCGGCTGGAATCATGCACAGTTCAATCCTGTGGACAAGGATCTTGCGCTTTTTGCCATGGAGTTTTGGCAGGATCTTCAGACTGGTGAACGCCACCGCATCGGTGCAAACGAAGAGGGGCGCCTCACGCGCATGTGGACGATCCGCCGCGGCGAGGAGCCAGTCAATCATTTGCCCGTTTATAAAGAGGCCAGCCATGAATGGTGGAGCGGCGACGGGCGCAAGATCTATTACTGTGACTGGCGCTATGGCATCGGCTGCATCGACCTGGATACGCAGGAACGCAAAATCGTGCATCCGACCGGATACCGGCATGGTTATTCCACGCGGGACGACCGGTTCTTTGTCGGCGATATTTTTGAATACAACGATCAATGGAAATGGTATCGCGGCTGCGCAACGTCGGTGAACTTTTATAATAGCGAAACCCATCGGCCAATCGATATCATCACCCGCAATCCGGCACTGTATACGCAGGACGATCCCTGTGTTTACCATATTGACGCGCATCCGCGCTTTGTGTTTAACGACCAATATGTGGCGTTTTGCACAACGGTGCATGGAAAGCCCAGCGTAGGGTTTACCAGCGTCGCGCATTTGGAGGAAATGACCCGGTAGTTTGAAAAGGCGCCGTTTTCCGGCGCCTTTTTTACTGGATGGATAAAGAAAAGAAGTTTCAGGAGGCTGTCATGACGCAATTTCATTGGCTCATGCCGCTTTTGCAAAAGCAGGCGGCAGTGACATTTGGCGTGCCCTGGGCGCGCGGCGCACTGTCTAAAAAAGACTCGGTAACGCTGGTCGATCCAAAAGGCGCAGCGGCGCCGATGCAGGCAAAGCCGTTGGCTTATTGGCCGGACGGATCTGTGAAATGGACGGCGGTTTCCGCAGTGCTGCCTACCGCTGGCGATTACTGTGTCAAAAAGGGAACTCCGGCGCAGATCGATCAGCCTGTATCCGTGCAGGTACAGCCGGACGGCGCAGTTTACATTGAAAACGGTTTGCTGTCCTGCCAAATGCAGCCGGGCGCAGCGTTGATTTCCCAGCTGCGCCGCGATGGGTTTGAACCAATGCGCGCCATGCTGGTTGCGCAGGTGGAGCAGGAACGGGAGGACGAGGAGCAAAAAACGGTTACGGTCCAGACGCTGCACGGACGTGTAGATGCGCTGACGGTGGAAGAGGACGGCCCCGTCCGGGCGGTTATCCGCGCCAACGGGGTACATGTTGGCTGTGGGCGGACACTGTTTCCCTTCACGGTTCGTTTGTATTTTTACCGCGGCAGCGATCAGGTGAAGATCGTGCATACGTTTGTATTTGATGCAGACGAGCAGCAGGATTTCCTGCGCGGCATGGCGGTTCAGTTCCACTTGGCGGCCGATGGCGCGCTGTATAACCGGCATGTGGGCTTTGCCGGAGAGCAGGGGATGTTTTACGAGGGCGTTCAGGGGCTGTATGCAGGCAAAGGCAGCTATCGCCGCGGAACGAAAAAGGATGATTCCGATCTTGATTTCAGGCAGGCGCAATACGAACGGCAGCAGCTGGACGGTCAGTTTGTCCAAATTGATGCTCAGGCACATGAAGAATTTGCAAGAATTATCGACGATAACGCGTTTTGGGGATCGTTCCGGCTCAGTCAGGATTCCTGCGATCACTATCTGGTGACCAAGCGGACGGTGCCCGGATGCGCCTATATCGATGCTGCGCAGGGCGGCCGCAGCGGCGGCATGATGTTTTTCGGCAGCAGTGCGTCGATTTTTGCGGTTGCCATGCGCGATTTCTGGCAAAAATCGCCGGCTGCGCTGGAAATTACCGGTGCGCAGGAAAATCATCCGATTGCAACCGCCTGGCTGTACAGTCCCTATGCGCAGCACATGGACTTCAGAGCGTACGATACGCATAGCCATAAATATTCCTACGGCGGCGTTTTAAACGAACCGTCCGGAATTGCCAATACCAGCGAAATGACGCTGAAGCTTTTTGACGCCATGCCCGGCAAGCAGGCGCTGATGGATTTTGCTTCGGATGCGCAGCAGGAAGCGCTGCTGGTCGCGCAGCCGGAGGTTTATGAAAATACGGCGGTGTTTGGCACTTACTGGAAGCGCGCAGGGGACGCAAATCCGGCTTGGGAAAAGGCGCTTGGGCAATGGATGCAGTTTTATATGGACGAGGTGGAGCAGCGGCGCTGGTATGGTTTTTGGGATTATGGGGACGTCATGCATACCTATGACGATGTACGTCATTGCTGGCGCTATGACGTCGGCGGATTTGCCTGGCAAAATACCGAACTTTGCAATACCTATGTCAACTGGCTCACATTTTTGCGTACCGGCGACCCGGCAATATATCGCTTTGCCCGCGCAATGACCCGGCATTGCAGCGAAGTGGATATTTATCACGCCGGTCCGTTCGCATCCTTTGGCAGCCGGCACAATGTGCGCCATTGGGGCTGCGGGGCAAAAGAAGTGCGTATTTCGATGGCGGGGCATCATCGGTTCTATTACTATCTTACCGCAGATGAGCGCGTCGGCGATATTTTGGACGAGGTCAGGGACGCTGATTTCGCCGTCTTGAAGCGCGACCCGATGCGCAGCTATTTTGATGTGCATGAGGGCTTTGCGCATGTGCGTACCGGCCCGGACTGGACCGCATTTTTGAGCAACTGGATGACGCGCTGGGAGCGCTATGAGGATACGCGTTATCGGGATAAGCTGCTGACCAGCCTCAAGTCCGTGATGGATGCGCCGCTGGGCCTCAGCTCCGGCTCCACGTTCCATTATGAGCCGAATTCCGGGAAAATGTATTACATGGGTGCGCCCAATCCGGCGGGGCATACCCATCTGGGAGACGGCAACTATCAGCAGCATATGGTGATCGCTTTTGGTGGCGCCGAGGTCTGGTTTGAACTGGCGGAGCTTTTGGAGGATTCGGAGCTTGGCAAACAGATTGCGCAGTTTGGCGCGTTTTATGCCATGACGCCCAAGCAGCGCGAAGCCGCGTCGGGCGGTCGGTTTAATCCTGAAAATGACGAAGCGTGGCGGCATCCTTATTTTGCCAACCGTATGATCGCTTACGCGGCCCAGCTGGAGCACTGCGAGCCATATCGGAAGCTTGCGATGGAACAGATACCCCCGACGCAGCGCGGTATGGATGCGTTGTGTGATCCGCAGGGCAATCTGCAGTATGTTAAGGTGCCGCAAAAGGATGCGCCGCGTACGCTGCGCGAGCTGCCCGGCGTGACAACCAACGCGGTGTCGCAGTGGAGCCTGAACTATATGGAAGCGGCGCATTTCCTGGAAGAGCCGGAGAAATAGGGCAGCGCCGAAAGCGGGGACTGCGCTTTGGTGGTCAAAACGCAGTTCCTGTGCTATACTGTCATAGAATCGTCCAAATTGGAAAGGAGTACGCTCATGGAGCAATTGAAAAAGGCAAAGGCGTATATTGACGCTTTGACGGTGGATTCACCCGTTAACATTCCGGAGAAAATTGTGCCGGATCCCGACGGCTTTTTTACCTGGGACAATGAAAAACGGTCCAAAAACAACGGCCAGCCGTATCTGTATCAATGGAGCTATTATAACGGCGTTGTGTTTGAAGGTTTAAAATACGTTTGGGAAGCTACGGGAGAAAAGCGGTATTGGGATTATGGCAACGCCTATATGCAGGCGCTGACCAAAGGCGGCGCGCCGGTTGAAACGGCGGGATATGTGCCGTATCATGGACTGGACTGCTATAAAACCGCAGCGCTGCTGCTGAGCTTTTCTGACGGCGAACAGAGCGACTGCTATTTGACGGCAAAAAAGCTCTATGACGATTTGACGCAGGTCAACGCCTGCTATACCGAACCGGGTATTGGCGGCAACTACTGGCATTCCTGGGCGAAAGGGAAGGCGCCCAAATATAAGGTTTGGCTGGACGGTTTGTATATGGGTCAGCCCTTCCTGGCAGAATTTGCCGCGCGTATCGGCGATCAGGAACAGCTGGATAAAATCGCCGCGCGCTTTGCCTGGGTACGCGCGCACCTGCGCTGCCCTCAAAACGGGATCTTTTATCATGCGGGTGACGATCAGGGCGTCTGTGCGTTTTTCTGGACGCGCGCAATCGGCTGGTATGCGATGGCGCAGGTCAACGTCATGGACTATATGAAGGGCGCGCACCTGGAAGATATGAAGGCGGGGTTCAAGGACTTTGTCGACTGTATGCTGGTCTATCAGGATCAGAGCGGTCTGTGGGCCAATCTGCTGGATCAGCCGGTGACGCCTACCAACCGTTTGGAAACCAGCGGGACGTCCATGATGGTCTATTCAACGCTTAAGGCCATTGAAAAAGGATGGTTGGATGATACGGACGGCCATTACCGCGCGGCATGCAGAAAAGCGTTTGCGGGCGTTGTGGATCAAAAGCTGATCGACGGACGCTTGATCGACACCTATTTTAAAGCCAGCGCTAATGGTCAAAACAACTATGAGGTGCCTGCGGACTATTTGACCGACGAGGGCAAGGGCGTCGGGCCGTTTATCATGGCCTATGCGCAGATGCTCAAGACAAAATGGTAAATGTGTAAATTTTCCGCATACGGGTTCGGTTGGAAAAATGTTTGCCGCAGACGGTAGTCTGCTTTTTCGGCCAAAATCAAATGGAGCATCCGATAAACAGCGTCCTGAGCCAAGAGCTGGCTCAGGACGCTTGTTTTTTGCCGAAGCGGTTTCGTGATCGGGCGCACGGTATCCCAGGAAGAAAGGACGGCGGATTTCGCCCGATTGGACAAAATCCGCCGCAAAGAAGAATTTCCTGTGAGAAGGCGGGTTGGCGTTACGGTTCGCGCGGGGTGATGGAAATGGATCCGCTTGCGCTCTTGCAGTTGACGGTATTGACGCCGCTGCCCACAACAAACTGGCGTTTGTTGGCCGATCCGCTTGAGCTGGCGGGATATCCCACGTTGACATGCCCGCTGGCCAAAATCGTATTGATCGTCATTTCCTCCCAGGCGGGCAGGGAAATCCGGATGGCGCCGCTGGCGGTCGTGGCATTGACGTTGCAGATATCGGCGCAGTCAAAGGTGATCGAGCCGCTGGCGGTGACAAGGGACGCCTGCTGGCAGGAAGTCTGCTCCATCTTGATTGCGCCGCTGGCAACGTTGCAGGAGAGTTCCGGCGCGCTGATATGGTCTGTACGGATCGTACCGCTTGCGCCGTTGATGGAAAGCTTTTCCGTTTGAATCGTGCTTAGGGTAATGCCGCCGGAGGCGGATTTGACTGCAACCTTGTTTGCGCCGATGCTCACTGCCTGCAGATGGCCGCTGCCGGTGGCAAGCGAAAGATTGTTGGCGCTGATCCCGGTGATATAAACGCTGCCGCTGCCGGTAGCCGCTTTCAGATCGCCCACGAAGTCTGTTCCCAGCCAGACGCGTGCGGTGCATTTTTTATCGCCCAGGCCAAGGAAAGCCAGAATCCGGGTATAGGAGCGGCGCTGACGGATTTTCAAATGTCCCATGTCAAACAGCACTTCGATCCGATTTTCCTCGTTGGCTGCGGTGTCGAGAATATCGATGATGGTATTTTCGTTTTCACTGCGGAAAATTTCAATGTCGCAGTGTGCCAGCTCCATCGTCAATTGGCGCACGCCGCTGTATTCGCCGCGCTGCGTGCCCAGCGTTGCCGTGGCCTGCGCGTGGACGGGAATTTCATGGACATATTCCTTGGCCAGCTCATGCGGATCGCCCAGCCGTTCGCAGGTTTGTTCTTCGCTCAGACCAAACTCTGCCGCCTCATCGAAATGCTGGTTGACGTCGTCGATCAGCTCCTGCGCTTCCTGCACAGAGCATTCCGTCAAATAGCTGTGCAAAATATCGATATATTCCTGACGCGTCATGCGGATACCTCCTCGGTGCCAATGATTTTTTCAATGTTTTTGATAAAAGCAAACCAATCGCGGCGCAGCTCCTGCGCATACTCGGCGCCGGTCTGCGTCAGATGATAGTACTTGCGCGCCGGGCCTTCGCTGGACTCAACCAGATACGTTGTGACATGGCCGTTGTCGCGCAGGCGTTTGAGCAGGGGATATACCGTGCCATCGGACATATCCACACCCTGGGATACATAATTGACCAATTCAAATCCGTATTTGTCGCCGTCCAAAAGACCGCAAAGAACACATAATTCCAAAATACCCTTTTTAAACTGTGGGTTCATGGTTCTTATCACCTCCAAAATCATAATAACACAAAGTACAAAACAATGCAAGATACTGATTCGGAAATTTTGAAATTTTTTCTAAGATTGATTTTAAACGAATCCCCGCTTCCAATGCCGTATGAAGTAAGGGTGGTCGGGCAGAGGGAACGCAAAGGTCTGCACGTTTGGGACGGCCTTTTGACGCACGGCGGTTATCTCACTTGCTGGTGCAAAACTTATTGCGTCCTGTCAGTAAATAACGGGTGAATCGTATGGCGACAAAGATCTGCGCATGAAAAAGCGCCCCGGCGGGGCGCTTTTTTGAGTCATATTTGGTTAACGGGTTTCGTTGATATAAGTCTGCGCGCGGTTCTGGATGACGTCAACTGTCGTTTTTGCGTCCTTTTTGCCGGCAAAGAAATTGGTCAGCTCTTCGGTGATGATCTCATAGAGGCTGTTGTCGTAAGACTGGATACGGGTAATGCTGCAGATATAGGCGTTTAATGCATCCACTTCCTGCCGGGTTAAGGGATCGACCTCCTTGGGTTCACCGGTGCTTTCATCCCAAAAGGTAATCGGCTCTACGTGCTCAACACCGTCTACGTCGGTCCAGGTATATCCATGCATGCCCTCGTCCAGATAAGCCTCAAATGCGCTGCGCAGCATGGGGAAATTATAGTTGTCGTCGCGCGTCTGCCGCTCTTCGCTCAACATGAATTTCATGAAATCCCAGCAGGCGTTCAGATTGGCGCTGCTGGCGGAAATGGCCAGCTGCGTGTTGGGGACGATATAGCCGCCGTTGCCTTCCGTGGTGGGATAGCCAATCAGTGTGGGCGTATCGTTCAGGCGCCATTTCAGATAAACCAGGTCGCGCGATTCGCTCAGATACAGATTGGTCAAGAGCGCCTTGCCGGTACGCAGCAGCGTTTCTTCGCTGACGTATTCCGTTTCACCGTTATAATACCCAATAGCGCCTGCGGAAACCGCTACGTCTTCGCCGGCATAGTAACCAACAACTGGTCTGTTTCCAGCGGATCCGTTTGAACTGTCCTCCGGTGCGCTGGCGATATAGGTAATCAAATCGATAAATTCCTGGGAATCAAAGCTGCATCTGCCGGTATCGCTGTCGATAAACTGGCTGATCATCGGCGACAAAATCTGATATTGCAGCGTTTCCCGGGTTTGGTTGGCAAACAGCGTCGCACCCTCAGCGGCGTTGAGCGCCTGCATCATTTCCTGCATGGTCCAGCCCGGCTCATTGCCAACACGGGACGCAGCGCCTGCCAGCGTTGTCACATAGAATGAAGTACACATCCGGTAAAGTTTACCGTTGGTGCTCAGGGCCTCCATGACGTTGGTCAGATAATTGTCACGGACAAACGATTCGTCCTGATCCATCAGCTGGTACAGATCGGCAAACAGGCCCTTTGCTGCATAGCTGTCATAGGGCATCGACTCGTTGATCACAATCAGATCCGGAATGCTGCCGGAAACCAGGTCGTTATTAAAGCGCGTCATGCCGCCCTGCGGATCGGCTTCGGTATTGTATTGAGAGTATGTTTTGATGCTGATGCGGTAATCGCCACCCTGGCGGTTGTAGGCGATGATGGCGCGGCGCAGGTCGTAATCGATATACTCGCAGCCCAGCGTCAGCACAACCTGAGGCTTGATTTGATCCTCCGGCTTTTTGGTCAGCAGCACAAACATTTCCTTGCTGGTGTCCGGGTCATAGCCCGTGCCGAAAATCCGTCCGTCCTTGAGCGGTACAAAATTATAAACGGAGCTGGTGTCAATGTCGGAATTGATCCAGTTGATCAGCTCGGATACCTCGCCGCTTTCCAGATCGAATACGGAAAGACCGTTTTCGTCGTTCAAATAAAGCTGCGACCCTTCGCCCGCGCACAAGACATTGTACTGATATCTGCCGCCGGGCAGAGAAATGGGCTCGGAGGAGAGCTTCCCGGCCTTTACATCCAGCTCGAAGAGCTGATAACCCTTTTCCATGTAAGATCCGACAAGGATACGGCCGTCGTCCAGATGATACATGTCGCTGAAATAATTTTCGCCCGCCAGATCGGTCAGTTTTGTCTTTAAGCCCTTTTCATTAAAAATCCAGAAGTTGTTATTCACCAGGACGATGATTTCATCCTCACCGGAGGCGACCATCTGATTGGCATAGAAATATTCGCCCGCTTCTGTATCGACATGTTGGCTGATGTCGATTTCGGCCAGAATGGCGCCCTTGGGATCGATCTTATAAAGGTAGTTCCATTCCACATAGGTAGAATAGTCAATTTCTTTATCCGGTACGACCGATTCGTCCGGATCCTGCGTGGTTTCCGGATCAGCCGAAGCGTCAGGATCGGCTGAAGCGTCAGGATCAGCTGAGACATCGGGATCAGCCGATCCTTCGGGAGTGGCTGAGGCATCAGGATTCGCCGAGGCGTCGGCCGCTGCAGATTCTTCGGGGTCGGCTGAGGCGTCGGGGGCAGCTGATGCTTCGGGATCAGCGGAGGTATTGGGATCCGCTGATGCTTCGGGATCCGCGGAGGTATCGGGATCCGCGGAGGTATCGGGATCGGCGGAGGCTTCGGGATCCGTGGATGCTTCGGGATCCGCCGAGGCGTTGGAATCTTCCGCCGGCCCATAGCCATTGACGCAGATCCAGATACTACCATCCGGCGACATCGTCATCGCCGTCAGATAGCCGTTGCCGTCCTTCATCCGTTTGGGCGTTTCCAACGACTGGACAACTTTTCCGGTATTGACGTCCAAAATCATCAGCGACGTGCCGGACGGCTCCATGTAAGCGGAAGCCAGCACCTGATCTTCGCTGTAGGGGAACGTACGATCCAGCCAGCGAACGCCCTCGGGCATGGGAAATTGCTGATAATTATAGACATTGGTCAATTTAATTGCCTGGGAATTGCCTTGATTCCCGCCGTTGGGCTTTGCGGTGCCGCCGCTTGTGCTGGCAGAACCGCTGTTGCCGCATGCGCTGAGCACCAGCGACAGGGCCAGCGTCAGGATCACTGCCACACGGAATTTCCGGGATCTTTTCATTCTCATGCTTGTTTCCTCACATTTCCTTCTCAGATTCGCTCTGGGCGGCGGCTTGAGCGTCCTCCGCCTTCTTTTTGCGGTAATATGCGCGGTCATTGCGGGCGTCAATCCGGCTGACAATCCAATCTCGGATGCGTCTGACGTGCCAGGTGCGCTTTTTCCATCGGATGCACAGCCAGACGATCAGAGCGGCGATTGGATAAATTGCAAACAGGACGACGCCTGCGGCGGCCAGCATGGCGTAATTTTCCACGGTCAGCGCCGCATTTTCCCAATAGGGATAGATCAGCGGCTTGACCTGCACGCCGCGCGCCGCAAAATTTGGCAGCGCTTCAAGCAGCTTCCAAAGAGTATAACGCGTAGAGTTCTCCCGAAGTTGCATATTTTCAGGCGCTGCGGTCAAAGAATTTTGAAAAGTCGTCAGCGCCAATCCTTTGACAGCCTCGGGCAGAATGGCCTCATAGCAGGTAATGGCGGCGTCGCCAAGCGCCTCGAAGGGCACGATGACAATCGGGCTGCCGTTGAGCGCGCCGACGACCGCGTCGTCTGTTTCATTCTGGATGACGCCGGCAACGGTATAATCGATTCCGTCGATTGTCAGCGACATGGATTCCACCTGCGTCGCGCCAAAAAGCTGCCATGCGGCGGTCTCGTCCAATACGATGCGGTTGCGCATCAAATCCGAGGCGCCGAAATAGGCGCCGGACACCAGCTTGTAGGGATGAAACAGGAAAAAATCGCCGCCGACGCCGATCACCTGCATTTCCTGTGCGGTGCGCGGGGTTGTCAGCGTCAGCTTGCCGCGCGTGCTGTAGGCGTCGACCCAAAGCCGTGCGTTTTCACTGGGCGGCGTCAGACCAGCTTCGGAAAGCGCGTTATCCACGCTTTTTCGCTGCGCGATCAATTGGTCGGGAATCATCTGCTCGTCCTGGGAAATAAACGCGCTGACCTGGCGCGAACCGCCCGAGGCGTCCCAGGCCAGCGCAGCGCGCTGATCCGGCAGCGACCGGCTCAGCAGCGCCAGAAACAAATAGCAAAGACCGGAAAGGCTGGTCAGCATGACACACAGGATCAGCTGAAGCAGCGCGCTTTTTTTGAGCTTCAAATGCTTTTTCATCGTCATTCTGCCAGACGCACCTGCGTGCCGGATTCAATCGGGCTGGTAGAGGTTGTAATGACATATTCCGAACCGAAAAGTTCGCCGGAAACCGCCGTATACTTATCGTCGCTGGCCAAAACGGTCACGTCCACGCGCTTGGCGAAATACCGGTTGCCCAGGGGGCTGGATTTGGAGTTGACGATCAGCACGAACTTGCCGTTGGAGTCCTCCCGGACGGCGCTGTTGGGGACCAAAACGTCATAGCTTGCGCTGCGGGAACCAACCGAAAGCTTGAGCGTCTGGCCGGCGCTGACATCGCCGGTGACAACGAATTCCACAATATTGCTGCGGCCGGGGTTGCTGGGGTCGTTTTTGATCGCCGATACCGTGACGTCAATTTCCCCATACCACCAATCCTGCACCGTGGCCTTGTCGCCGACTTTGATCTGACGCGCCTGATCGGCGGTCATCGTGGTTTTAAGCAAATATCCCTTGCCGGAAAGCTCGATGGCAAACAGCTGCGCGCCACCGCTGACCTTTTCACCCGCCTGGGAGAAAATCGTCGTGATGACGCCGGCAACGGGCGAAAGCACCGTCGCGCCCTCGCTTTTGGCCTCCAGATCCGTTACCAGCTGCTTTTGGGCCTCCAGCGCGTCTTTTTGCCCTTTAAGCGTCAGCTGCGCTTTCTGATCGGCCTTTTCGTAGCCGTCAATCAGCTCCTGCACTTCGTACTTTTTGTCCTCGTACGTCTTGTCCGCCGTCTGCGCCGCAGTATACAGCTCTACCGCCTTGTTATAGGCCGCCAGCTGATCCGTGACCGTTTCCAGGGAGCCTTCCAGCATGGAAAGAATCTGTTCCTGCGTGGAATCGGCGGTGATCAGATCATTGAGGTTATTGAGCTTTTCATAGCAGAGGTTGATTTCCGTCATCAGCCGCTCGATCAAATCGGCGTTGACGCGCATGGTCTGACGCGCATTTTCAACCTGTGCGGATGGATAGGCCGTTTCATTGTCAACGATTTCCTTGGCTTCCTCGTACGCTGTTTGCGCGGCGTCTTTCTGGGCTTGCAGCGTGGTGATTTTTTCGTGCAGCGTTGCAAAATCCGTCATATCCGCCTTGAAGGCGTCGACGTTTTTCTGAAGCTGCTTTTGCTCCTCTTCCAGCGCTGCAACCTTCAGCGCCGGGTCGCCTGCGGGAATGCTGTACAGGCTGGCGTGCGCGTTATATTTGGCCCAGGCGTCGTCGGCGTCCTTTTTGACGCGTTCGAGATCCCGGTAGGCTTTGTCATAGCTGCCGGAACTGTCCGATTCCAGCACCGCCAGGTCATAGGCGTTTTGAAGCTCGTTCAGCGTCTTTCTGGCGTCGCGCAGCTCGTCACTGACGTCAAATTCATAGCTCGCCAGCTCCTGATCTTTTTCAACCGTATCGCCTACGCGCACATTAACCGTGCGCAGCGTGTAGGTGCCGTCGGCAAACACACCGTAGGATTCGTTTGGCTCGATGTTGCCCGTCACCGAAATCTTGTTGGTGATCGTGCCGGCGGTTGTATAAACCGCGGCCACTTCGGGCAGCGAAATGTTCATGATCGTGTTGGAAAAGAACGTCAGCACCAGCAATACCGACAGGAAAATGATGGCAGCGTTCTTGATCCATCCGCGCCGATTGCGCACTGGCTGGAATTCTTGCATGGGACATACTCCTTTCTTGTCTGCGTCAGCCTTTGATGCCGCCGGAATAGGTGATGCCTTCAATCAGGTATTCTTCCCCGTACAGGAAAATCAGAAGGCAGGGCACCATATACACCGTGGCCACGGCGAAGGCTACGCCGACCTCGCCGGAATTGATTTTGGACAGATATACCGAAAGCGGGTGCAGCGCCTCGGCGTCGCCGGTCATCAGGATCAGCGGCTGCTCCACCATGTTCCAGTAATCGATAAACACCAGAATCATGATGGAATACAGCGCGCTTTTGCAAAGCGGCATGCAGATCTGCGTGAATATCTGCCAGTGACCTGCGCCGTCGAGCTTTGCCGCCTCGATCATGCCTACCGGAATACGCCGCATGTATTTGGTGAGAATGAAAACGCTAAACGGCGCAAAGATGCCGGGCAGAATGATCGCCCAACGGGTATCGAGCGTGTGGAGCCACTGCGCTACCAGGTAATTGGGCACGAGCGTAACCTGATAGGGCATGAGCATCAGGATTATATATAGGAAAAAAATCATTTCCTTGATCCGCCCGCGAAACTGTGAAAAGCTGTAGGACGCAAACGCTGCGATAAACAGCTGGAACACCACGATGGGGACGACCAGAATCACTGAATTCCAGAATTTCAAAAGATATTCCGGGCTTCGGATCAGCACCGTGCTGTATTGGGAAAACGAAATCAAATCCGGAATGAATTTCAGCGTTACATGCTCGCTGACATAGGTTGTGCGGTCGGTAACGCTTGAAAAGACCTGACCATAGTTGGCGGCGATTTCGCTCTGGCTCATAAAGGAGCTGGAGATTGTCAGCACTGTCGGCACCAGAAACACCAGCGCAGCGGCGGCGGCCAGCACGGTCAGCAGCACGGCAAGAACCCGCTGGCGCAGTTCGCGCGGTTTGATGCGCCGTCTGTTCATCCTTCCACATCCTTTCCAAACACATTTTCCGCGATAAACAATACGGCGATGATCGCCACGACCACAACGGCCATCAGAATCGCAGCGGCACTGAGCTTCTGGTAATCCAGCTGGCGGAAGGTGTTGTTCATGAAATGCTGCAAAAGGTAAAGCTTGTCATAGGGATAATCGCCTGTGAGCAGATAAACCTCCCGGAATACCTTAAACGAGTTGATCAGCGAAAGAATGGTGACAAACAGCACGGTAGGGGAGAGGTAGCGCAGCTTGATATGGATAAAGCGATGCCACGGGCCGGCGCCGTCGAGCATGGCCGCCTCAATCATGTCGTGGGGAATGCTTGAAAGCGACGCCATGAAAAGGATCATATTATAACCGAGGTTTTTCCAAAGGAACAGTAAAATAACCGTCCACTGGTTGTACTGGGATTTAAACCAGTCGATGGGCTCGATGCCAAATGCGCCCAGGACGTCGTTGGCAGAACCATTTAAATGAAACAATACCTGCCAGATCAGCACGATGGATGCAATGGGCACCATCATGGGGCTGAGAAAAAATGTTCTGAAAATACTTTTGCCATAGACCTGGCCGTCCAGCAGCAGCGCCAGCCCGAGGGAAAGCACAACAGCCAGCGGCACCGAAATGACCGAAAACGACAGCGTGTTTTTCGCCGCCTGCCGGAAGGCGTTGTTCTGAAGCACCATTTTAAAATTGTCCAGGAAAACAAACTGATGCGAAATCGGATTGTTGATCATGGCGTAATAAAACACCACAAAAAAAGGCAGTACAAAAAAAATCAGCACGCCGATCAGGCTGGGGGAAAGAAAGGCGGCGTCCGTAGCATGCTGCCGAAGCTTTTTTTGTTGCGGTCGCTTGACCGGCTTTTTTGTTTGAATGGTCATTGACAAACTCCTTGGCAAATACAAATAAACTGCCCAATCTCTTTGACGAAAAACACACTGGTTTTGTTGCAAAATTATGAAAGAATTCAAAAATTTTATAGGATCATACATCGACTGTTTTTTTGACTGCGCAGCGCAGGCAACTGTTTATTATTATATCGTGGGAAGATGCGTATGGCAACAACTGTATTGGAATTAACTGAAATTCACAAAATATGGATTTTTTGGAAGTTCCGTTTTTTCGAACAAAGCGCAATATATATTATTGAATATAAATAATATTTAAAAATAAATATTTCAATAAAATACATAAACAAGTATAATATGAAATGTCAAAAATAACTTAATGAAATAGGACGTACTGCTTTTCACTTTTTGTCGTTTGTGGTAAAAAACAAACAGTTGGAATAAAACCTGTATTTGTATGAAACAACGTGTTGTATCAAGGCGTTGCTGACATTCGATTTAGGGGGTTCCGCTTGTTTGTTACAGTTTTTCCGGGAATCTAACCGGGAAATATAACATTATTTACTGGTTGCTAAAGGAGGCAAAACCATGAAACGTAACATGCGTATCGCGGCGATGGCCATGTGCCTGGTGCTGCTCGTCGGCGTGCTCGGCGGCTGCGCCGGTACTGCCGGTACGACCACGACGCCCACCAGTGCTGCGACAAAGGCGCCCGCGACAAACGCCGGCGCTGAAGCGACTCAGGCGCCGGAATCCACGGGCGAAGCCACGGCTGATGCCGGCCTGTCTCTGCCCTATGACGAAACGCTCCCCATTCGTTACTGGCAGGTGCTGGGTTCCAAATATGTCAAGGATATCAGCTCTTTTGAAGAAATGCCCTTCTTCCGCTATATGGAAGAGAAGATGAACGTGGACTTCCAGTGGGCAGAGCCTTCTGAAGACGTTGCCACCGAGCAGTTCGGTCTGATGATCGCCGCCGGCAACTGGCCGGACGTGATCCAGGGCGTAAACAACTATTATCCCGGTGGTCTGACTGCTGCTTACGAAGATGGCATCATCATTGAGATGAACGAGTACATCGACGGCGGCTATACGCCGTGGATCAAAAAGATCTACGAAACCTTCCCGCAGTATGCGCAGCAGGCGCTGTGGAACGGCAGCCAGTATCTGGACATTCCGTATTTCCGCAACGACGGCAACCTGTTTAACGAGGGTCTGATGCTCCGTAAGGATCTGCTGGACAAGTACGGCTTTGAAGTTCCCGAAACGATTGCCGATTTTGAAGCGCTGCTGTACGCGATGAAGGATTGGGAAGAGGTTGAAATTCCCTTCTCCACCATTGGTATTGGCAACTCGACCAAATCCGGTCTGATTTCTGGTACTGCGGTTACTTCCGGTTGGGATCTGGTTTATAACGAATATCAGGATGCGGCGACGCACGAAGTTCGTTTTGGCGCTGTTCAGCCTGAATTCAAGGAAATTGTCACCATGCTGCATAAGTGGTATGTGGACGGTATCCTCGATCCTGACTTTGTGACCAACGACTCTGCTGCGCAGAACGCCAAGGTTGCCGAAGGTATCGTCGGCGTTTGGTACGGCGCGGGCGGCGGCAACGGCAATACGCCCTGGATGTCTGCAATCGACGCCGATCCCAACACGCCCATGATCGCTTATGGTATCCGTCCGGTGTCCAAGGAAGCCGGCAAGGATCCTGTTGTGGCCAGATGCTCCTTCAACTATAACCCGGATCAGTCTGGCTGCGTGACCACCACCTGCCAGAACATTGAAAAGGTTCTGTTCGCGATGGACTACATGGGCTATTCCGACGAAGGACGTACCGCGCTGATGTATGGTGTGGAAGGCGTTAACTACAATGTGGCTGAAGACGGCCGTATCAATACCTTTAAGGATGTTGACGGTTCTTCCCAGCCCTTGACGCCGAAGGAAGATGAGAACTCCTTCGATCCGAAATGGACCACCACCTCTGGCCCGTACTTCTCCGGCATCGTGCTGTGGGATACCGCTGAGTTCCTCCATCAGGAAGATCCCAAGGTTTATGTGCAGCGCTGGTATTCGGATTCCGACACTTCTGTTGAGACCTATAAAGCCAAGTGCAGCGATACGCGCCGCGGCGAATGGATCCCCAACTGGAAGTCCTATGATCCGGTAAACAATATGCCCTATGTGGTGTATGACACGGAAGAATCCGCGCTGCGCGCAGAACTCAACACTGCAGTTGATACCTTTGTCGTGGAAAAGATTACTGCGTTCATCCTCGGCACGCAGGATATCGAAGCGGGTTGGGACGCCTACGTGAAGGGCGCGTATGATATGGGTCTGCAGGATCTGCTGGATCTGTATCAGTCCAAAGTTGACGCTTATTATGGCGGCTGATTAAAACCAAACGGAAGGGGCGGCGTTTCCGCCGCTCCTTTCTCTTCTTTGTTATTAAAATTTGAGCGCGTTTAAGGGCAAAAAACTTTTATGCGCTTTTCCTGTATTAAAAGAAATTTCTATGCGGCGAATATCGTTAAACACATCATGAGGAGGCAGATGGCATGACCACTAAGGTTTCGGCTGTCAATCAACCCTCGCCGTTTCAGCGCTGGTTGAGGATTGTTGGCAGAGATCTGAAAGTAAATAAGAGCATCTATTTGATCGCAATTCCGATGCTCGTTTATTATATTGTATTTCACTACATACCCATGTATGGTATTACGATTGCCTTCAAAGACTATAAGATGGTCAAGGGCATTATGGGCAGTCCGTGGTGTGGACTGAAGCATTTTGAAAAATTTATCACCGGACGTTATTTTTTCCGGCTTGTACGCAATACTTTTCTTTTGAGCTTTTATAATTTCCTTTTTGGTTTCCCGGCTCCGATTATTCTTGCGCTGCTGCTCAACGAAATCCGTACCAGCTGGTTTAAACGTACGGTGCAGACCATTACCTACATGCCGCACTTTATTTCCATGGTTGTTATCTGCGGTATGCTCAACATGTTCTGCGCAACCAATGGTATTCTCAGCGATTTGGTCGCGTTTGTCACCCGCGGTCGGGCGTCGTCCAACCTGCTGATTGTGCCGGAGTATTTTAGAACCATCTATGTTGCTTCCGGTATTTGGAGCGGAATCGGCTGGGGTTCTATCATCTATCTGTCCGCGATTGCCGGTATCGATCAGGCGCAGTATGAATCTGCGATTATCGATGGTGCAGGGCGGTTTGCGCAGGCGATTTATATTACGATTCCTGGTATTTCCTCCACCATTATCATTCGTTTGATCCTGCGCCTGGGCGAAATGATGAATGTCGGCTTTGAAAAGGTGTTCCTGCTTTATAACGAAGCGACCTATGAGGTGTCCGACATTATTTCCACTTACGTTTACCGTGAAGGTATGGAAAACTTCAACTACAGTTATTCCACCGCCGTTGGCCTTTTTAATACTGTGATCAACTTGGTTTTCCTGCTCGGCGCAAACTGGGTTTCTGCTAGATACAGCGAAACCAGTTTGTTCTGAGGAAAGGGGGCAGTTATCATGGCAAAAAATGCAAATGCGATTAAAAAGACGACCGGTGAAATGATTTTCACGGTGTTCAATACCGTATTTATGGTATTTCTGTGCCTCATTACGTTCTATCCGCTGTGGCATGTGCTGTGCGCATCCTTCAGCGAACCGGCGTTGATTCTGGCGCATCGCGGTATTCTGCTTTGGCCCAAGAATTTTACGCTTTATACCTATGAGTTCTTGATGGAGCATCCGCTGCTTTTGACGTCTTATAAAAATACGCTGATTTATGTGCTGGTTGGTACCAGCATCAACCTGTTGATGACGTTCCATGGCGCGTATGTGCTTTCCAGAAGAAATTTGTATTTTAAGAAATACATTATGATTCTCATCACTGTTACGATGTTTATCAATGGTGGGTTGATCCCTTCCTTCCTGGTTGTGAAAACGCTGGGGATGTACAACACGATCTGGGCGCTGGTGCTGCCGGGCGCGATCAATACCTACAACATGATCATGATGCGTACCTTCTTTATGGCGCTGCCGGGTGAGCTGGAGGAATCGGCGCGTATTGACGGTGCAAAGGATTTGACGATTCTTTACCGAATCGTGCTGCCCCTGTCTGCGCCGATCATCGCGGTTATCACGCTTTATTACGGCGTTGCACACTGGAACTCCTGGTTTAGCGCAATGATCTATTTGCAGGAGCGCGTGCGCTACCCCTTGCAGATCGTACTGCGTGAAATCCTGATTCTGGGCAATATGAGCTCTTTGTCGGAGGAAACGGATGAAACCGTTTATCGTTCTGTTGAAGCGACGGTAAAATATGCTACCATCATTGTGGCAACGGTTCCGATTTTGTGCGTATATCCTTTCCTGCAAAAATATTTCGCCAAGGGCGTCATGGTTGGCGCGCTCAAAGGCTGATCCTGCTTTTTTTACTGGCTCCCGCATCATCTGCGGGAGCTTTTTTTCGCTGCTCTGCGCAGTGGATGGATCTTTGCGCATATGCCTTTGGCACTGATATATATAAAATGCATAAAGGATCGAATTTGCAGCCGGAGCGTTTCTTGACATTTTCCAATGCGATGCTTGGGTGAAGGATTTAAAAGCGCAAAAAAGGATTTGCCGGATCAATGGCGGCAGGGTTATTTTCTGTATGCTGCGGTCATAGGCTTGCGGGGGAGGCGATGAAATGCTCATCAAAACGCTTTTGAAGGTGCCCGTACTTGGCGTGAAGGAGGGCCGTCTGGGCGGAACGGTCTGCGGCTGGCTGGTAGACGGCGAACAGCGGCGGATCGCGGCCTTTTTATATTCGGGCGGCAACTGGTACGACGGCATTGGCGCCATTACGATGGATCATGTTCAGGGCATTGGCGATGGCGCTGTGATCGTTCACAGCCTTGAAAATTTGACCAGTATCGACAAGGATGAACGTCTGCGCCGATTGGCTCGGGAACGCATTGACGGCATGGACGCCCCGGCGTTTTCCCCGACCGGGAAGGCGCTTGGCAAAGTGGTCGATCTTGAAATCGGAGATCGCGGTGAAATTCAGTTTCTGCTTTTGGAGGATGGTACGCGTATTGGCGCCTCCCGTGTTTTGCTTTTTGGCAAAGTCGTTTTAATCCGGGAGCCGGAACCGCCTCAGGAAACGCCTGCCGTGCGAAAAGGCACTGCGCAGGATGGGCAGATCATTGTGCCCTCCTCCGTCGGTAATCCGATCATCATCCGAACGCCTGGCGCGGAAAACTGATTTTACAATACAAAACCCGGTCAAGGCCGTATAAGCCCGAACCGGGTTTTTCATTATGGGGAAGGGGAATCCTTCTTTTCACGCAGGTAATCCTCAAGCAGCTCGCTTTGCGCCGGCTGCTGAGGGCTTTTCCAGTATTGTGCGCCGTTTCTTGTCCGCATGAGCCATCCGCCTTCGATTAATGAACGGCGCAGAATAAAGTAGTCGTTGAAGGTATGCCGTTGCTGTAGTATTTCATTGACCTCCCGCTCGGTATAATTCCGCTGCGGCTCAAACTGCATGGCCATATAGGAAAGCACTGCGTATTTAAGCTGCTGCCTGGCAGGCCACTGGGTAATTTGGCCCTGAGTATTGATATAATGGTCGAACTTTTGAGCCATGTGAACGCCCTCCTGTTATAATGCTGCAATTTTCTGGCGGAATACCGCCGCAGCCTTCTGGATATCTGCCTTTGCGGGTAAACTGCCCATCGCAAAATCCGGTTTTCCACCGCCGCGTCCGCCAAAGACAGCAAGGGTTTCACGCAGCAGATTTCCCATTTTGAACGGAACCGCTTTGCCGCAGGCGAAAACGACCAGCGTTTTTTCAGCACCTTTTGAAAAAAGCGCAACGGCAAGATCGCTTTGCTGATCAATCAATTTGGACGCCAATTCGCGCAGGGCAGTTTCCGGCAGGCTGTCAAACGTGCCGACTGCGGTGCGGATTTCGCCGCAGGGCAGGGCGCTTTGGATCAGCGTGTCCGCCTGGGCAAGCGCCTGCTGCGTCTGCAGTTGCGCCAATGCCTGCTGCGCCTGCTGGCGCTGGCTCAGGATGCCTTCCACATGCGCATAAAGCGCTTCCGGATTGGTGCTCAACAGCGCACATACGGAATCGGTGGCGTTCTGAAGCTGCTGAAAATACCGATAGGCCCGTTGTCCAGCCAAAAAGAACAGGCGCATATTGCCGCGGTTCGGCTGGCAGGAAACAATTTTGATCAGACCAATCTGTCCGGCGCTGCTGGGATGCGTGCCGCCGCAGGCGACGCACTCATAATCGCCGATCTGAACGACGCGCACATTTTCCTTTACCGTCGGCGCCTTGCGCAGCGGCAGCGATGCGATTTCCTGCGGATCGGGAAACCAGCAGCGGATGGGGACGTCGCGCTGAATCTGCTGCATGACCAAAAGCTCGATCTCGTCCATTTGCGCCCGCGTCAGCTTTGGTTCCAGCGCATGCATATCCACATCGATGGAAGAAATCTGCTGGCCGGTGTGCAGGCCAATGGTAGTCGCTCCGTATTTTTGCCAAAGCATGCCGGCAATCATGTGATCTGCCGCATGCTGGCACATGTGATCAAAACGGCGCGGCCAATCCACATGCCCCTGCACGACGGCGCCGACGGCAAGCGGGCGGTCTGTCCGGTGCCAGATGACGCCGTTTTCCTTGATGACGTCCAGGACCTGCGCCTGATCCAGCGTACCAGTGTCGTTTGGC
The DNA here is from genome assembly GCA_002329335.1 of Christensenella sp. UBA1428. Lineage (GTDB taxonomy): Bacteria > Bacillota > Clostridia > Christensenellales > UBA1750 > UBA1428. The sequence goes on along the minus strand of DCTY01000003.1, from coordinate 20,603 downwards.
TGGCCGCCGGAAGTATCATAAAACGCCGTATTGTCAAGCGCGATCCAATAAGCGTCTTCCTGAGCGCGGCAAGCGGTGACGACCGCCTGAAAATCCGTCAGATATGCATCCTGGTGAAATAATGTTTGAACCATATTCAATCTCCCTTGTGTGCAACCTTATTTAGCTGCGCCGAAGCCCCTTTGGCCGGTGGTTCTGAAGCCGGCCCGGAACGGATTTGACCCAGCCGAGCGGGCAGCCGTCGTAGCACGCCAACGCCCACCCGGACGGCGCGTCATATTCAATGGCTTCGCCGCGCAGATACCGCCGCGCCTGATCTTCGTTTAATTCGACGTGCGCCAGAGCCTGATCCGGGGTAAGCCACATGGCAAGCGCATGGGCGGGATGCGGCGTTTTGCCGTCTTCAAACAGCTGAAGGCCGGGACGAACAACCTTTAACCCCTTTAAATCCGGTAAGAGCGGCGAAACGGCGCAGGTATAGCGGCCAAATTGTGCCAGACGGGAAAACCCCAGGCTTTTTTGTACAAGACCATCCAGTGCGCTGTTCCGGCTGTTTCCCAAAAAGGGTGCGCTGATGGGCCGGCTTATGCCATCTCTGGCTAAAAGCGCAATGAAATGCCCTTCGCCGCAGCAATCAAACGGATAGAGCCGATGCTGCTGCAAAAGCGTGAAATCCGGATGCGTTTTCAAAAACGCCTCCAGCGTTCCCTCGTTTTCCAGCGTATTGAACGTACAGGTGCAATACAGCAGACGCCCGCCGGGTGCGAGCATGACAGCAGCCTGTGCCAGAATATCCACCTGGCGCTCATGGCAGACGCGTACAGCGTCCGGAGACCATTGCGCAATGGTTGCCGGATCCTTGCGGAACATCCCTTCGCCGCTGCATGGCGCGTCTACCAGAATCTTATTAAAAAAGGAAGGAAAGCGCGCGGCCAGCCGCTGCGGCGTTTCGTTGAGAATCAGCGCATGTCCAAGGCCCATCCGCTCCATGTTTTCATTGAGGATCGCGGCTCTGCCCGGATGAATTTCATTGCAGACAAAAAAACCGTCCGGACCGGCGGCGGCGCATAGCTGAGACGATTTTCCACCGGGCGCAGCGCATAAATCCAGCACTTTTTCGCCGTTTTGTACATTTAGATGCTGCGGCGCGGACATCGCGGAGGGCTCCTGTACATAATAGACGCCCGCTTCATGATAGGGGTGTGCGCCGCATTTGATACCGGGCTGCGTTACCACGACGCCCTGGCTGCACAGCGGGCTGATTTGAACCGGAAAAGGCCGCTTTTTAAGAAATGCCTCCCGGGTCATCCGTTTTTCATTGATACGAAGACCGGTTACAGGCATACGGGCCATTGCGGCCTCATATGCGGGCCATTGATCGCCAAGCAGGTCCTGCATGGCGCGCACATATTCCAACGGCAGCATATCATCAGCGCCCCCTTTCTTTTTTTATCATAATACAGCGGATGAAAAAAATCAACTTTGGTTTCTTTTTTTTAGGGAAGGCTTGCTTTTTGTTGCTGAAAAGTATATAATTAGACGTGTGGAAAAAATGAAGAGAAAGAGAGTCGGTTTTCTTGTACGGAAGGTTTTTCAGAAAATACGGCTGGCGCTATATCCCGGGGTTTATTTTCCTTGCGCTTTGCTCGTATGTACAGACGCTGCCTCCGCTGGTGCTTGGCGAGGTATTCGATCTGTTTGACGCTGCGTCGCCGGATCGGTCGGCAATTATGGGGCGCGCGGGATATCTGATTGCGCTGGCGGCGATGGTTTTTGTGCTGCGCTTTATCTGGCGGTATTTCATCATGGGCAATTCGCGCAATCTGGAATGTACGCTGCGTGAACAGCTGTTTGAGCATCTCCAGCAGATGCCGCCGACCTTTTATCAGACCAAAAAAACAGGGGACCTGATGGCTTATGCCATCAACGACATCGGTGCAATCCGCATGACGTTCGGTCCGGCGCTTTCCCTGGCGCTGCAGGGCGTGATTACCGGATTGGTTTCCGTAGCGACGATGATTACCCAGATCGATCTGCGCCTGTCCCTGTTTGCCCTTACGCCGGTGCCGGTGATTGTGGTGCTGATCGTTTATATGGGCATTCTGGTGCGCCGCCGGTTTACGGTGGTCCAAAAGACCTTTGCAGAGGTTTCCGACCGCGTCAATGAAAATGTCGGCGGAATCCGCGTGGTCAAGGCCTATGTTCAGGAGGAAAGCGAAATCGAACGCTTTGAGTCGCTCAACGAACGGGCCAAGCGCGCCAATATGGCGATGGTACGCGTGTCCGGGTTGCTCAATCCGCTGATCCAGTTTCTCTTTGGCGTCAGCTTTGTGATCGGTATCGTCTATGGTGCGCAGCTGGTGCGCGCCGGCAGTATTTCTGTCGGCGATTTCGTTGCGTTCAACTCGTTTTTAACGCTGATTATGCATCCTATTATGTCCATTGGCCGCATCATCAATATTGTACAGCGCGGCAACGCTTCCGGCAAACGCCTGGCGGATATCTTAAACGCTCCCAGCAATGTGCCGGAAGGACGCAAAACGCTGCGCAAATGCAGCGGAAAACTGGAAGTGCGCGATTTAACGTTCACTTTCCCCGGCGCGGATAAGCCGGCGCTGGAGCATATTTCCTTTTGTGTGGAGCCGGGCAAAACGCTGGGGATCATTGGGCATACCGGCAGCGGAAAAACAGCGCTTGCCAGCGCGCTGATGAAATTTTTCCCTGTGCCGGACGGGACGATCTTTCTTGACGGCGTGGATGTCAATGAGTTGACGCTGGATTCCGTACGCAGGCCGTACGGCTGCGTGCCGCAGGATGGATTCCTTTTTTCCGATACCATCGGCAACAATATTCGCTTTTTTGACGACGCTATCAGTCAGAAACAGATGGACACGGCGGCAAAAATGGCCGACATTTATGAAACGATTCAAAGCTTTCCCAAGGGGTATGAGACGGATTTGGGCGAGCGCGGCGTGAATTTGTCCGGCGGGCAAAAACAGCGGCTGGCCATTGCGCGCGCACTGGCGAAAAATCCGGCGATTTATCTGTTTGACGACGCTTTGGCGGCGGTGGATACCCGTACGGAGGAACGCATAACGGAAAATCTGACAAAGGCAATGTCGGGGCACAGCGCGGTTTTAATCGCGCACCGCGCCTCTGTGATCATGCATGCCGATGAAATTCTGCTGCTGGAAAACGGAAAAATTGCTGAGCGCGGCACCCATGAGCAGCTTTTGGCGATGGATGGTAAATATGCCGAGCTTTGGCGCGCGCAAAGCGGACAGGAACAGGAGGTGCAGCCGGCATGAGTGCAAGAGGAATGGGTCTTGGCGCCGGCGGCGGCCGCGGCGGCGCGGTCATCGATCCTGCCGAGCTGAAGGATAAAAAGAAAAACCGCAGCAATCTGATGCGCGTGCTTAAAGAAGCGCTTGTATATTGGCCGCAGCTGCTTTTATGCGCGCTGTGCGTGCTGATTGCGACGGTGGGCAATCTGGCAAAGCCGTATATTCTGGAGGTCGTTCTGGACGATTTCCTTTATGCCAACAATCCGGAGTCCGGGCTGTATTCGGTGGCCGGCATGGCGTTTTTGTACCTGATCGCCATTGTGCTGGCTACGGGGCTGACCTATGCGCAGTCGCTTTTGATCAACAATGTGGGTCAGTCGGTAATCAAAAAGCTGCGCCGCCAGGTTTTTCAGTATATTCAGCTGATGCCGCTGCGCGCGCTGGACAAGATCAGCGCCGGACGGCTGATTACCCGTGCGACAAACGATGTGGAAGCGCTGTCCCAGCTGTTTTCGGACGTTTTTATCAACCTTTTTAAAGACGTCTTTATGCTGGTGGGGATCCTGTGCGCAATGGCGCTTTTGAGCCCCAAGCTTTTGCTGGTCAGCCTGGTTGGGCTGCCCTGCATCGCCGGTATTACGGTGGCTACGCGCAGCTTGCTGCGGAAAAATTTCACCGTCGTTAAACGTCTGATCGGTACCATCAACGGATTTTTCGCAGAAAATATGGCTGGCATGCGCGTTGTGCAGATGTTCCTGCGCGAAAAGGAAAAAATGGCGGAGTTTAAAAAGCTCAACCAGGATTATTTTAAAGCTTCCATGGTGCAGATCATGGTACACAGCTTTTTGCGGCCGCTGATGGAAGTGGTCAATTCCGTGGTGATTTCGGCTTTGATCTGGTTTGCGTTTGAGGACATCGTTGCGGCAGTGATGCTGCCGGGCGTGCTTTTGGCGTTTACCAACTATGTCAAACAGTTTTTTGAACCCATCAATGATTTGGCGGAAATGTACACGACGATTCAGTCCGCTTCGGTTTCGGCCAACCGCATTTACGAATTGATGGACAACCAGGACGATCAGGAAGATCTGGACGCCGGCGTTCCGGTGCCGCCGTTTAAGGGGAAAATCGAATTCCGCAATGTCTGGTTTGCCTATGAACCGGGCAACTGGGTGCTTAAAAACGTCAGCTTTGTCATACAGCCCGGTCAGCGCATTGCGTTTGTCGGTACCACCGGCAGCGGCAAAACGACGATTATCAGCCTTTTGACGCGTTTTTATGAAATCCAGAAGGGGCAGATTCTGGTAGATGATATGGATATTACGACCATGAAGCTGTCACAGCTGCGGCGTAATATCGCCGTAGTATTACAGGATGTGTTCCTGTTTGCGGGCACAGTTCGGGATAACATCAGCCTGGATGATTCGCTGGATGAAAAATCGGTTGCCCGTGCGCTGGCGCTTTCACAGGCGGACAGCTTCGTAAACGAGCTGGACGGCGGTCTGGATCATGCCGTCATGGAACGCGGCGCGGCGTTTTCCGCGGGCCAGCGCCAGCTGATCTCTTTTGCCCGCGCCATTGCGCACGATCCGCGCATATTTGTTTTGGATGAGGCGACAGCGCACATCGACACCCGGACCGAGCAATTGATCCAGCAGTCGCTCAACAACATGGCGACGGATCGTACCATGATTCTCATTGCGCACCGGCTTTCCACAATCCGCAGCTGTGATTGCATCTATGTGCTTTCCAACGGCGTGATTATCGAGCAGGGGACGCATGAGCAGCTGCTCGCGCATGGCGGCGAGTATGCAAAGCTGCATGAAGCGCAGGGCAAGCAGGCTGCGCAGGGTTGATTTTCCGGTATTTGGAACCGGCGAACGGCAGAAAAATTTCCGCTGTTTTGCCGGTTCTTATTTTTTTGTCAAATGGATTGATTTTTTATGGAAGAAGATGTATAATCCCCATGTACCTGTTCAACTGGATTGACCAAAGGGATGCAAGGTAGGTTGGCTATGGGGATTATCCTGCACCAATATGCGGTGCGCTCCGTGCGGAACAATCAAATGGTGCGTATATCCGTGCCCATATGCTGGCGTAGCTTGTGTCGCAGCTGGCTGCCGTGTTCGCTTTTTGACGTAAGTCGATGTACGAACGCCGCGGTCTGATCTGCGATATTTTTTTCCGCCTTTGGTTAACGACCGTTCAAGGCGCTATGCTTTGAACAGGAAATGGAGGTGTCTCATCCTTGGACATGATCAAGCGCGTGCTGAAGCTGTGCGCGCCGTACAAGCGGATTTTGGCGGTTGCGCTGGTGCTGCTGGTTTTTATGAACCTGACGCGCCTGGTAATGCCGCGCATTACGGGCATTATCATCGACGATGTTATTAAGGGTGGCCAGACGCAGCTGCTTTATCGCCTTGTTGCCATTATCCTGGCGATGGTGGCAGTGCGTGCCCTGAGCCATTATTTCCGATCCATCAATTTTGAAAAAGCAGGGCAGGGCGTTGTTTTTGATCTGCGCACGAAACTGTATGATCATCTGCAGGAAATGCCCTATGAATTCTATGACAAAAACAGGATCGGCGAAATCATGTCGCGCTTAACGGGCGATATCGAGGGGCTGCGCAATTTTGTCACCAACGGCATCATGAGCGTTTGCGAAAACGGCATGTGGTTTTTCGGCTCGGTCGTGTTTTTGTTCTTCCTGAACTGGCGCCTGACGCTGGTGCTTTTGACTGTTTCGCCGTTTGTGGCGGTGCTGGCGTTCATTTTTTCCAAAAAAATGCGCCTGGCTCACCGCGCCATGCGCGAGCAGAACGCCGTGCTCAATACGCGGACTCAGGAAAACATCTCCGGCGTGCGTGTGGTCAAGGCGTTTGCCCGGGAAGATTATGAAATCGAACAATTCAATCGCGACAATCAGAAGGTTTACCAGCTTCAGATGGATTGGGTGCGCCACTGGTCCGCGTTTTTCCCGACGCTGGATTTTATTGCGAGCATCTGTACGCCGCTTGTGCTGATTTTCGGCGGCTATATGGTGGTTAATGGTACGATGTCGCTGGGCGAGCTGGTTGCGTTTAACTCCTATATCTGGATGGTCAATGCGCCGATGCGCAATTTGGGCAATCTGGTGAACATGCTGACCAACACCTCGACCTCCGCGGAAAAGCTGTTCTATTACTGGGATCTGGGGCCGTCTATCAAAAACTGCATCAATCCCAAATATGTTTCCGATATTCGCGGCGATGTCAAGTTTGACCATGTAACGTTTACCTATGGTGATGAACCGGTTTTGCATGATGTCAGCTTTGAAGCGCCGGCGGGTTCTACCGTTGCGATTATGGGCCTGACTGGCTCGGGAAAGACCACTGTGGTCAATCTGATCTCCCGGTTTTATGAATGTCATAAGGGACAGGTTCTCGTTGACGGCGTGGACGTACAGAAATACGATATCAAATCGCTGCGCCGGCATGTGGGCTATGTGGCGCAGGAGACGTTCCTGTTTAGCGAAACGATTGCCAACAATATCGCCTTTGGACGGCCGGACGCCTCCATGGACGATATTGTCCGGGCGGCAAAGATCGCGCAGGCGGATGATTTTATCCGCCAGACGCCGGACGGCTATGATACCATCGTCGGCGAGCGCGGCATGGGCCTTTCCGGCGGTCAGAAGCAGCGTGTGGCCATTGCCCGGGCGATTTTGTACAACCCCAGAATCCTGGTGATGGACGACTCAACCTCCGCAGTGGATATGGAAACGGAGTTTGAAATCCAAAAACAGCTCAAAAGCGAGCTGGGCAAGCGGACGACCTTTATCATTGCCCACCGGATCTCTTCGGTAAAGAACGCCGACCAGATTCTGGTGATGCACAACGGACAGATCGTCGAGCGCGGGCGCCATCAGGAGCTTTTGGATAAAAAGGGCGCCTACTATGGGATGTATCAGGAACAGTACCGCGGTTTTGAAAAGGCAGGTGACTAGACGATGGCGAAACTCCGTGTAATCGACGATGAAGCCCTTGAAAGGCCGTTTAATAAGCAGCAGTTTTTCCGTCTGCTGGCGTATCTGAAGCCCGAACGCGGTAAAGTGATTTTTTCTCTGATTCTGATGGTGCTGGCTTCGGTATGCTCTTTGATGATCCCGATGCTGATGAGTCTTGGGATTGACGAATGTATTGAAACCGGCGATATGCGCCTGTTTCCCTACCTGATTGCCGGCATGGTGGTGCTCTCGGCGCTGGGGTCGATTTTCACCCGTACCCGGATCCGGATCATGCACCGCGCGGGCCGCGGCGCGATTGCGCATTTGCGCGAGGATTTGTTCAAGCATATTCAGGGGCTGTCGTTTTCGTTTTTTGACTCCAGAAGCGCCGGTAAGATCATGGTGCGCGTCATCAACGATGTCAACTCCCTGATCGACCTTTTCACCAACGGTATTGTGCAGGTGCTGGTGGATTGCTTCAATATCGTGATCATTCTGATCTTGCTTTTGGTCGTCAATGCGAAAATTACCTTTGTGGCCATGAGCGTTTTGCCGTTCATTCTGTTTTTGATGTTCAAGCTGCGCCGGGTGATTCGCCACAACTGGCAGCGCGTGCGCGTAAAAACGTCGACCATGAACGGATACCTGCATGAAAGCCTCGCAGGGATGCGCACGACGCAGTCGTTTGTGCGCGAGCAGGAAAATTACAACATCTTCTATGAAACCAACGAGGATATCAAGGCTTCCTGGATGAAGGCCGTGCGGGTGGACCGCCTGTTCTGGCCGGCGCTGGATATGTTCTCCATGATCAGCACTGTGCTGGTGTATATTTCCGGCGTGGCGATGATGGGCGCCGGCGGGCTGCAGGTTGGCCGTCTGATTTTGATCATCAACTATCTGGGCCGCTTCTGGGATCCGCTCAACAACATGGCGACGTTCTACAACCAGCTGCTTACGGCAATGGCTTCTCTGGAGCGTATCTTTGAAATTATGGATACGCCCGCCCAGATCCAATCGCTGCCGGATGCGCCGGATCTGCCGCCGATTCAGGGCGAAGTGACGTTTGATCACGTTTATTTCAGTTATGATGAGGAAAAAGAAATCCTCCATGACGTCAATTTTGTCATTCGTCCAGGCCAGACAATCGCTCTGGTCGGCCCGACGGGCGCCGGCAAGTCTACGGTGGTCAACCTGATCAGCCGGTTTTATGACACCGACAAAGGACGTGTGCTCATCGACGGGCATGACGTGAAAAAAATCCGGCTGGAATCCCTGCGCCGTCAGATGAGCGTCATGATGCAGGACAGCTTCATTTTCTCCGGCACCATCATGGACAATATCCGTTACGGCAGGCTGGACGCCACGGACGACGAGGTCATTGAGGCGGCCAAGGCGGTTCATGCGCATGAGTTTATCATGGCGATGGAACGCGGATACCAGACCGAGGTCAACGAGCGCGGCTCGCGCTTGTCAGTGGGTCAAAAGCAGCTGATTTCCTTTGCCAGAGCGCTGCTGAACGATCCGCGGATTTTGATCCTGGACGAGGCGACTTCTTCGATCGATACCAAGACCGAGCAGCTGATTCAGCGCGCGCTGGAGCGTCTGCTTGAGGGCAGAACATCGTTTGTCATTGCGCATCGCCTTTCGACCATTCGAAACGCCGACTGCATCTTTGTGATCCAGGACGGCTGCGTCAAGGAAGCGGGTACGCACGACGAGCTGATTGCTTTGAACGGCGCATATGCAGAGCTGATCCATGCGCAATATCGTTTCCTCAACGAAGGAGCATAAATCTCATTTGCGATGAAAAAAGTGATACTGCGCGGCTGCGAGGGCATGACCTTCGCAGCCGCGCGTATGGAAGGGGCTCGTATCAGTGAATCAACAGCACCAAAACCAATTTCGACTGGTACCGTATTATCTGGCGATTCAGGCAACAAACGGCATCTATAATTGTTTTATTACGCTTTATTTCAATCAGCGCGGCTATGACAACGCACAGATCGGCTTGCTGATGTCCATTACGCCGTTGGCGGCTATGCTGGCACAGCCGCTGCTGGGCTATATCAGCGATCGCGTTCGGTATAAAAATACCATGCTGGTGGCGCTGCTTTTGCTGTGCGCGGCGCTGCTGACGGCGATGGGGCAGGCGGGGAGCATCTGGTATATCGGCGCGCTGCTGGCATTGTTTTCAATGCTGTTTTCTGCGGTACCGCCAATGGGGGATACCATTGCGCTGGAAAGCCTTGGGGGCAAAGGCTTTGGTCCGGTTCGCATGATGGGGTCGATCTCCTATGCAACCGTTTCCATGCTGGGCGGCGCGGCAATGACCGGCAGGATGGAGTTGACGCCCTATGTGACGGCGGCAATGGCGCTTTTGACGGTTTTCGGCGCATTGTGTATGCCGCGCGTTACCGGGAAACGCAAAAAAAACGATCGTGGCAGCTTTCGTGTTTTGTTTGCAAACCGGGAATTGATGACCATGATGTGCTTTGGCGCGCTCATTACCATTGGCGTTTCGTTTTATACCAGCTTTTATTCCATTCACTTTACCAAAACGCTCGGCGGATCGGAAAGCCTTTTGGGCGCGGCATATTTTGTTGCGTCGATCAGCCAGATTCCTTTTTTGCTCACGGGCGACCGGCTCTATGAAAAATACGGCATCGGAAAGCTCCTGGTGCTCTCCGGCGTATTGCTCACCATTCGTTGGTGCATCCTTGGATTGAGCCATTCGCTGTGGGTGGTATTTGCCACGCAGCTGCTGCATAGCTATACGTTTTTGCTGGTTGCGTTTTGTATGGCCAAATATATCAATGATACCGTTCCCGGCAGCCATAAGGCCAGCGCGCAGATGTTCTATACCGTTGTGTTATCCTCCGGTATGAAGATCATTGCAAATTTTACAGCGGGACAAATCGCGCAGGTGTTCGGCACGGCGCAGTCGTTTTTGGCCGCTGCGGCGCTTACCGCCCTGCCGCTGATCGGGCTGCTGATCTACCTTGCGCGAAAGCGGCGCGCCCAAAGCGTTCAAATGAAGGAAAGCGAGTGAACCAACCGATGCAGATGAATAAAACCAGCTGGAGACTGATTCCATTTTATGTTCTGTACCATATTACCAATTGCTTTTATCAAAACTATTTTACGGTCTATTTAAATCAACAGGGGCATGGCGAGGCGGCCATTGGGATGATCATGGCCCTTGCGCCGCTTGCGTCGCTGTTGGGGCAGCCCGTGTGGGGAAGCCTTGGCGACCGGCTTCAATATAAAAATACGCTGCTGCGCGTGCTGATTTTGTGCTCGGCGGCGGTATTTGCGCTGTTGGCTTTTGTGCGCACCGTCTGGCTGATTGGAATTTTGGTGTGCGTCTATGCGTTCTTTTATATGTCGATTCAGCCGATGGCTGACACCATTACCTTTGAATCGCTGGATCGGGAAAACCTGCCCTTTGGGCCGGTGCGCATGAGCGCGACGCTTTCCTTTGCATTCATGAGCCTGATTGCCGGGACGTTTATGCTGGCGCACCTGAATTATCTGACCTGGATTGTTCCTGCCGCGCTTTTTGGCACGTTTCTGGTTACCTGGGCGATGCCCCCGGTGCGCGGGCATCGCACGAAAAAGGACGCCGGCATGCTGACGCTGCTCAAGTATAAGCCCCTGGTATGGATGCTTGCCTTTAATGTGGCGATGATGCTGGGGATGAGCTTTTTCTATAATTTTTATTCCATCTATTTTACCCGGGATCTGGGCGGCTCCAGCCAGGCGCTGGGATTGGCGTATTTTATTTCGGCTATGAGCGAGATTCCGTTTTTGATCTATGGCGACCGTATCTTCAAGCGCTTCGGCGTGGGCGTTATGCTTTTGGTCAGCGCGGCGATGATGGCGGTGCGCTGGTTTATTACGGCGTCGCTGGGATCGCCCACTGCGGCGCTTTGGACGCAGCTGCTGCACAGCGGATGTTTTTTGATGATGACCTTTGCAACCAGCAAATATATCAACGCCGTTGCGCCCGACGCGCTCAAGGCGGCGGGACAGCTGCTCTATACGCTCTTTACGCTCGGTGTTTCCAGAATTGCAGGCTCTTTTATCGGTGGACAGATCGCGCAGCGTTTTGGGATCCGGACCCTGTTTGTCTGCGGCGGAACGCTGACTTTGGCGGCAGTGGTGGTTTTTGGCGTCTATATTGTAAAGAATTTTGATGTTCTGCGCCGTGCAAGCGCAGGAGAAATGAAAATCAGTTGACAATAACAGGCATAAAAGCGTATAATTTCAAAATAACAGGTAAGAAAAGGGGCGTTTCTCCCATGCAGCAGGAAACACAGAAAAAACTTATTTTTTCAGGCATTCAGCCGACGGGCGTTTTTACCCTCGGCAATTATATTGGCGCGGTGCGCAATTGGGGTATTTTGCAGGAGGAATATGACTGCATGTACTGTGTGGTGGATCTGCACGCGCTGACGGTGCGGCAAAATCCCACGGAATTCCGCAAGGCATGTTATCGTGCGCTGGCGCTTTTGCTGGCGACCGGGTTGGATCCTCAAAAAAATATTCTGTACTTCCAGTCCCATGTGCCGCAGCACTGCGAGCTGTCCTGGCTGCTCAATTGTTATACCTACATGGGCGAATTGAGCCGCATGACGCAGTTTAAGGATAAATCTGAAAAACATGCCGACAACATCAACGCCGGTCTGTTCGATTATCCGGTTTTGATGGCAGCGGATATTTTGCTTTATAACGCGGATCTGGTGCCGGTCGGCGCCGATCAGAAGCAGCATATCGAGATTACGCGCGATATTGCCATCCGTTTTAATAATCTGTACGGGGATACCTTTACGGTGCCGGAGGCCTATATTCCCAAATCCGGCGCGCGCATCATGAGCCTTTCGGAGCCGGATCAGAAAATGTCCAAGTCCGACCCCAACGCCAATGCCACCATTTATATGCTTGATGAGCCGGACGTCATTGTGCGCAAGCTCAAGCGTGCGGTGACCGATTCGGACAGCGGCATTGTTTTTGATCCTGAAAAGAAACCGGGCATCAGCAATCTGATGAATATTTTAAGTTCCCTGACAGGCAAAACCGTAGCGCAGATCCAAGATGAATGTTCGTCTATGGGCTATGGGGATTTTAAGCTTATGGTGGCGGAGGCGATTGTTGAGGAATTCCGCCCGATTCAGGAGCGTTTCAAAGCGCTTGAAAAGGATAAGCAGTTCCTTGCTCAGGTGATCAAAGACGGCGCGGCGCGCGCTTCGTACCGCGCGTTGCGTACGCTTTCCAAGGTACAAAAACGCATCGGCCTGCCGCCCAGAGAGCGGTAAACCCTGTGTTTGATTAAAATTTCTGGAGGACAGAGTAATGTCAGACATCAAATTTATTCCATGCAAAACGCTCAAGGAAAAACCGTCGGATGAAAGCAAGCTTGGCTTTGGCAAGCTTTTTACCGACTACATGTTTACGATGCGCTATAACAGCGAAAAAGGGTGGTATGATCCGACCATCGAGCCCTATGGGCCGTTTTCGCTGTCCCCGGCGACCAGTGCGCTGCACTATGGTCAGGCGATTTTCGAAGGCGCCAAAGCCTATAAGGATGCGCAGGGCAACACGAGGCTGTTCCGCATCAAGGAAAATATCGCCCGTATGAATCGTTCCGCTGCGCGTCTGTGCATGCCTGCGCTGCCGGAGGATCTGGTTTATGAAGCGCTTTTGGAGCTTTTGAAAATCGAGGAAGCCTGGATTCCCAAAAGCGAGGGTACGTCGCTGTATATCCGTCCGACCTATGTGGCCACGGAAGAGGCGCTGGGCGTTCATGCGGCGAAGAATTATCTGTTCTATATCATCCTTTCGCCTTCCGGCGCTTATTATGCCCAGGGCATGAAGCCGGTTAAAATCTATGTCGAGGACAGCTATGTGCGCGCGGTCATCGGCGGTATTGGTTTTGCCAAAGCTGCCGGCAACTATGCGGCTTCGATTCTGGCCGGCGAGCTGGCGGAAAAGAAAGGCTATACGCAGGTGCTGTGGCTGGACGGTCAGATGCATAAATATATCGAAGAAGTCGGCGCGATGAACATGTTCTTCGTTATCGACGGTGAAATCATTACCCCGCCGCTTCTGGGTTCGATTCTGCCCGGCATTACCCGCGACAGCATTTTGACGCTGGCGGCGGATCTTGGGTATAAAGTCAGCGAAAAGCGCCTGAGCATTGACGAGGTGATGGAAGCCGGCCGCAGCGGCGCGCTGCAGGAGGCGTTCGGCACCGGCACGGCGGCAGTGGTTTCACCCGTGGGCGAGCTTTACTATAACGGCGAGGTCATTGAGATCAACAAGGGCGAGATTGGCCCGATTGCGCAAAAGCTCTATGACACGCTTACCTCTATCCAGCTGGGCAAGCACGAGGATGTGCACGGCTGGTCGATTGTGCTTTGATTTTATGCGTCAGCTTGTTTGCAAAAAAGAACAGACATTGCTTAGATTTGTCCGCAGCATGTTTCCGGCTTTGACCGAAAGCATGCTGCGGCGTGCTTTACGGCAAAGAGATCTGCGCGTAAACGGTGTGCGGACGGGAACGGATGTGTGCCTGCATGGCGGAGACATCGTCGAAGTTTATATTGACGACCGCTATCTGACGCCTTCGGTGCCGGTTCTTTATCAGGACGACCGGATCCTTGTGGCGGATAAGCCTGCGGGTATTGCGGTAGAAGGGGCGGGCGGGCTTTGCGCGCTGTTAGCCGCCCGGCTTGGCGCGCCGCTTTACCCCGTGCATCGGTTGGATGTTCCGACACGGGGCATTGTTTTGATGGCAAAAACGCCGGATTGCGAAAAGGCGCTTCTGGCGCTTTTTAAGGATCGTATGCTGACAAAGCAATATCAATGCATCGTCCTTGGCGCGCCGCCCAAACGGCAGGGGATTGTCGAAACAGGGCTGAATAAAAACCCAAAAACGGCGTTGGTGACGATCTGCGCGCCTCATGCGCCCGGCGCCAAAATCGCCAAAACCGGCTACAGCGTTCTGGATACGCGCGAAGGCCGGAGCCTTTTGAAGATCGACCTGTTTACCGGACGTACCCATCAGATCCGCGTTCATATGGCGTATCTGGGCTGTCCGATTTTGGGCGATGATAAATATGGGGACCGCATGGCCAATCGGCGCTATGGCGCGGATCAGCTGGCGCTGTGCGCTTCTTATCTGGCGCTGCATCCGCAATCCGGGCCGCTTCGCGATTTGGCCGGTCATGTTTTTAAGATTGATCAACCCTTTGAGAAGGAATGGAACCAATAATGGAACTGTATGTGTCATCCGGCGCGTTTACCGGCCGGATCAATGGGCGAAACCCGCGTCTTTTGGCTGATTACTGGGATCAGTTTGACTGCGACGGCTTTGAATTGATGCTTTTTGACGATTTGGAGCCTCAGATGGATTCGATTATCGAACTGTATCAAAAGGCGCGCGTTCCCATTCGGGCGCTGCATGCCGACAAGCGCACCGGCGATTGGATGGGCAATCCGGACCCTGGCGCCCAGCAAAAGCTTTTGGACTTGTTTGAACGCAATTGCCGTGTCGGCAATGCGCTGGGCGCGCATAAAATCGTTACCCATATCTGGGGACGCCCTTACAGCGACCAGCATCTGGATCAGATCGCGCAGCAGGTGGGTTTGCTGCTGCAAATCGCCCGGCGGTACAATCTGGATCTCGTGGCGGAAAACTGCGTCTGCTTTTCCTCACCCATTGAAAACCTGGAAAAGCTGTGTCAGATTCATCCAACCCTGGGCGTTACCATCGATACCCGTCCGGCACAGTTTCACCGTGAGCTTGCCCGCACGGTTCAAAGCCCGGTTTTTCAAAGAAATATGCGCCATGTGCATATCAACGATTATAAAGGCGGTTATATGCAGTGGGACGCGCTGTATCCGATCTATCAGCCAGGGCAGGGTGAAATCGATTTTGACCTGTTTTTTGACGGTATTTTGCAAAAACATCCCCAATGCTCCATTACGCTGGAAGCGCCGGCGATGCGCCCGGATTGTGTCGACGTTCAAACGCTTGGCCGTGCGCTGACGTTTATCCTGCAGCACCTGAAGGAACCCATCCATAAGGCGGTCGTTTGAACAATTCGGGATGTCTTTTGACACGCTGAGGCGCCATGAAAAACGGCGCCGGTTGGGAGCGTTTTATGCGGTGCATACAAAATTACGACGATTTTTTAACCGAATTGCTCGATTGCGGTTTTACATTGGCGGGCGGCAGCGATAAGGGCGTTTTTTCGCTGCTGCCCTGGGCGTGGGACGAGCAGCCGCCTTATCCGACGCCGGTGAAATGGCATACCGACGATCCTGTAACCGACCCCTGGCAATGGCGCATCCGCGTGCTGACACAGCGCGATGATATTGCCTATGCAAAGGTCTTTTGCCGCGTCGCGGGGTATATTACCCGGCAGTGGTATCCCTTTTTTCTTGCGGTACGCCGTCAGGGCAGAAGCTTTGACGATTTTTATCAGGATGGGCTGATGAGTCAGGCGGCCAAGCGGATCTATACGCTGGTGGCGCAAAATGGTCCCATGGCGCTGCACGAGATCAAAGGGCAGGGCGGTTTTACCCGCGATGAAAAAAGCGCCTTTGACCGGTCGATTGTGGATCTGCAGATGGCGATGTTCCTGACGATCTGCGGTCAGACGCAAAAAACGGATCGCTTTGGCAAACCTTACGGGTGGAACAGCACGGTGCTTTGCACGACGGAACAATTTTTTGACGAAGCGGTTTTTTTACAGGCGCAGCGTCTGTCTGCTATTGAGGCGCGCGAGGCGATTCGCAGCCAGATTCACAAACTGAATCCGAATGCATCGCCCAAAGCGATCGAACGGTTTCTGAATCGATAAGCGCTGGCTTTTTTGATTATGCCTCTTTGAATTATTGACATATGCCGGAATGATGGTATAATAAAATTGACATATGTCAATAATCATAGCGGATAGATTTCGCAAGGAGGCATCAGGTATGAAAATTGCAGTAACCTATGAAAACGGCAGCGTGTTTGGCCATTTTGGCCATACGGAGCAATTTAAACTCTATCAGACGGAAAACGGCGCGGTGGTGCAATCTGCCGTGGTAGACACGCAGGGGGCGGGTCACGGCGCGTTGGCGGCTTTTCTGGCGGAAAAAGGCGTGGATACGCTGATCTGCGGCGGCATCGGTATGGGCGCACGCCAGGCGCTGGGAGAGGCGGGGATCCGCCTGTATCCCGGCGTAACCGGAGATGCCGATCAGGCGGTCGCCGCACTGCTGGCAGGTACGCTTGCCTATGATCCGGATGCGGCATGCAGCCATCACGAGCATGATCACGGAGATTGCGGCGGGCATGGCCACGGCAACTGCGCTGGCCATGGCTGCGGCGGCCATCACGGTGCATAAAAAACTGAAAAAAACAGCAGGGACAGCTTTACGCGCCCTGCTGTTTTTTGATGACGGACATTGATGCTTCGGTTTGCTTTTTGAAATGGTTGTTACGATGTTTGAATAATGCGCCGGATCTTCTTTCAGTACGGTACGGTCAAAGGAAGCATCCTTTGCTGTGCCGTGGGCAGGCTTGCGGTGGCTACTCAAACGCTTTTTAAGGGTTGTTCTTCATAAAATAGTCAATTGCGTAGTCGACCATTTCGTCTACCTGCTGAACGGTGGGCTGATCCATTTCGTCGAATTGGCGGCGCAGGGACTGATAGGTCGGATAGTGGTAATCCGGCAGGAAATCAGTCAGCCGCAGGCCCTCCGGTGTTGGGGAAAGAACCGCAGTTGCTTCAAATTGCATGCCGTTAACGCCGCTGCCGCTGCTTTCCAAGCCGATCTCAACCCAGCAGGAGACCGTCAATACGTCCCCGTCCTGCATTACCGTGACGGCGCTGGCCTGAACCTGCGGCTCGGCTGCAAGCCGGGATGCGGCGTTGAGCGGGTGCGACAGTTCTGCGATCCGATGGTCGGCCCAGCGCAGATACAGATGGATGGGCGGCGTATCCAGCGCGCAGTCCGGCAGCTGCGGGGATTGCAGCGTCATAAACGATGTCCAAACTTGCTCAAGAAATTGTTCGATCAGTTTCCCGGCCTGGTCTGCCTGATCGTTTACGGGCATATTTTGACCGTCAGGAGCGAGGCTTTCGCCGTTGACCTGCGGATACGGGGAAAGAATCAGCGCAAACTCGTTTGAAACGCTGCTGTCACGCAGGTTGCCGGTTTCGCAGTCCACGAGGATGACGCCGCTGCCGCGGGAAGATTCCACGGTGAACTCAAATACCGGCCGCACGGCGCCGTATTCTCGCTGTGAAAACCAGGCGTTCCAGGTTTGCGGCGTCTGGAAAGCTTCCATTCGGAGCGAAACATCGGCAATCCGTGCATCCGGCGCGGTAAGCAGCGCCGTTTGCTCCATATCCGTGCTGGTCAAAAGCCGCACGGAATCGTTTTCGATCAGCCGCGTATATTGACCGTCGTTTCCTGCGCTGCCATATTGTGTGAAATACGCCCGGTTATAGTTGAGACTGTAAAGCGCCTGCTCCAGCGTCAGCGCATATCCTGTACGGCTTTGCATCACTTCCATCGTGTCGGACGCATGGATATACGCCTGGGTAACGCCGTCGCCATAGACGACAAATTCGCCGCGCAGGGGACGCGTGTCCGCGTTGAGCTGGAGGATATATCGGTATTGGGTAATACCGCTGATCTCATAGACGTCTGCTTCTACGGCGTCAAAAGGCGGCGCGTTGTCCAGCCCCAGCATCGCTGCAAATTGCGCGCTGTACTGCGCATAAACCTCCTGCGCGCTGCCCTGAGCGCTGGAATAGGCGATCGGATCCGATTTTGTAAAATCAGTGCCCCAAAGATAGGTAACCGTATAGTCATCCGAAAAGGAGAGCACCTCATCATGACCGTATTGCCGGATGGTTTCTTCGCCTGTCTGGCCCAGCAGATCGTGCAGAAAAAGGGCGGAGCCGTTCTTTTTAAGCATCGTGAGCGCACTGTCCGAATCCACGCCATAGCGCGCCCAAACGGCCTGAATGACGCCGGTGGGGTCAAGCGCCTGCGCATCGACCGGGACCAGCTGATAGCTCCACTGTTCGTCATCCGGATAGGTTTGATAGCGTGCCTGCTCGTTTAGCGACAGCTGCTCTGGAAGCGTAAAAAGTGTGCCATGATAGTCCTCGGGAATCGGCAGGGTTTCCAACGACGCTTCCTGCCCGGGCTGCACGGCCGGCACCGGCTCAAGACCCTGCGTCGGCGCGGCCGGGATGCCTGTCGGCGTGGGGGAAAGCGAGATGGACGGTGCAGCGCCGGAAATGCTCCCGGCGGCGCACCCCGCCAGCAGGGCGGCGATGACGCCTGCGGCGGCAGCTGCGGTAGCGGCATGCGTCCAGCGTGCTGGCTGCATCAGCATGCGCAGACGCCATCGGAGCGATTTTTTGGTATCCATCGCCGCAAGAAGCAGGCCGGTCTGTCTTTGACGGGACAGCGTGCGCGCAACGGATAAAAGCGAGTCGGCATACTGCGCTGCCGTATGGCCGCAGAGCCGGGCGGTGCGCCGGTCACACAGCGCCTCGACATCACGACGGAACGCCAGATATGCCAGCCAGAGCAGCGGATTGAACCAATGCAGGCATAAAAGCGCCAGCGCCAGCGCCTGCCAGAGCAGGTCGTGGTATTTGATATGGGTCAGCTCGTGGCAAAGCACATGATGCTTGTCCTGAATTCGAAGCTGATCAAAGCTTTTGACGGGTATCAGCAGTTTGGGCCGGAAAATGCCGAATACGGCGGGCGAGGTCTGTGCGCCGACGGCAATCACGCGGATCTGCCTGTGCATCGGCAAACCAACCGCGCTGCAGGCGCTGCGCAGGATGCTGTCAAAAAACGGGTCGTCCCAAACCCGGTTGTGTTTTAAAACGGCGCGAAACCGCAGATTTATACCCAGAATCCATCCAAGCATGATGGTCAAACCCAGCAGCCAGACACAAAACCATATCTGCCATGCGGAAAGGGGACGAACCGAAGGAGCAATTTTGTCAACGGCAGGCGATGCGGAATCATTTTGAGTATGCTGCGGCGAAACCGCGGAAGGCACAGGCCGGAGCTGATCCGGTTCTGAAAGCTTTTCCGGCGCGAGAACGGCCGGCGTTGCCTGGGGCGTCTGAACGGTCTGCGCCAGCGGTTCCGGGGCGAAACGAAAAAGGCTCAGGGGACTTTGCGGCATGTAAGGCGTCGTCAGCCGCACGGCCAGCACGATCCACATCGCGGCCATCGCCCAGCTTTTAAGCCTCGGTGCAAAAAGCGCGCGCAGCACCAGAATGGCTGCCGCCAAAATGCTGGCGGACAGGGAAATGCCGGTGAGCGTTCGGATCCATTGCTCCATTTATCGTCCCTCGCTTTCTTCCAGATGATCCAGATATTGGCGCAGCTGCTGAATATCCTGTTCGCTGATTGCGCCGTTTTGAATAAAACCGGATACCAGCGTGGTCAGAGACCCGCCGAATCGCTGATCGATCAGCGCCTTGGCCGCACTCAGATCCGGTTCGCCCGGCGCGACGGTGGGGGAATAATAGAGCACTTCGCGCTTTTGAGCGCGCACCGCGCCTTTCTCCCGCAGCCGGTTTAAAAACGTCTTGATGGTTTTGTCCGACCATGGCTGCTCCTGCTGCGCCAATTCGACGATCTGCGCGGCGGTCAGCGGCGGATTAGTCCAAAGGATTTCCAAAATCACATGTTCGCTGTTGCTGATTTTCATAGCCTTTGTCTCCTGAAATTACATCGTGTAGTCTTATTGATAGATTACACGATGTAATCTGGTTTGTCAAGAAAAAAACGACAGGGCAGCTGCGGATATTTTTGCAGGCTGTCCATCATGGCGAAGACTTGTTTTCTTCCTGCCGTCATGGTATACTTGCGGCAGAAAACCATGCCTGTGAAGGAAAGCAGAATGAAAAATGTGATAATCTATATCCACGGAAAAGGCGGAACGGCAGAGGAAGCCGAACATTACAGACCCATTTTCGCAAATACCGATGTCGTAGGCTTTGATTATAAAGCGCAGACGCCGTGGGAGGCAAAAAAAGAATTTCCACAGTATTTTGACGCTGTCTGCGCAAAGTACGAAACGGTTTGGGTTCTAGCAAATAGCATCGGCGCTTTTTTTGCCATGAGCGCGCTGGCGGATAAGCGGATCGAAAAGGCAATGTTCGTTTCTCCGATCGTCAATATGGAGCGGCTGATTTGCGATATGATGGCATGGGAGCACATAACGGAGGCAGAGCTTCGTGCGAAAAAAGAAATCGAAACCGCCCATGGAGAAATCTAGACTGCTATAACGGCAGTAG
>DCTY01000066.1:5468-10752 GCA_002329335.1 Christensenella sp. UBA1428 | reverse complement strand
CGGATCCTTTGTCGCCTCACCGCCGGGAACGATTTTGCCTTCCCATGCGTCGTTAACGCCATCACTATTGGTATCCTTGTTCCAGGTCTCTTTCAGCTCGATTTTAATATCGCCAACCGTAAAGGTGTTGGTGATCGCCGGCGTACTGTCCGACAGCCACGCCAGCGTCGCGCTGACGGAGATCACGCTGATGAGCGCGACAGCCAGGACAAGAACAAGAATTTTGCGTGTTCTGTTCATATCATTTCCTCCCAAAAATTGATCGCAGCATGCGCATTGCGCTTGTTACCCATTATTTTGGCCAAAGCCGGCGGTACCAGGGCGCCTGCGGCTTTGAACCCGCCGCATGGTCCGGCTCCTCGTCCGGATATGCGCCGCCCGTTTCACAATCCCAACCGCCGCCGGCAAAATCGTCCGTTTCGGCCGATTTTGAATACCAGGACGCATCGGTCTGCGCGGGATCGGACGCATCCGAATCGTCATATTCCGCTGCGCCGTATGCATCCGAATCCTCATATGGCGCAAAACCGTCCTCATCGTCCCCGTCGTACGCAAACCCATCCTCTTCCCCGGCGCCGTACGACGGATCATCCCCATATGCTGCGGGGTTATACGATTGCGTATCGTCATATTCCGGCTCCTGTGCCGCGACAGGAGCCGGAACTGATTCTGCCGCGGCGGCCACCTGCGCCTCTTTTTTTCCATACCCATAAGCGTATCCATGCCCCTGCTTATAGTAACCGCCATTTCCATACTTTTTATTCCGTTTTGCCGCAGATTCCGCTCCGTTGAGCACAAACCCCAGAACCTTGACCTCCAGCAGTTCCATGCGCTGCATCGCTTCCGCCAGCGCCTGCTGGTCGCAGTAATCCTGGCGGACGACCACGATCATGCCGGACAGCAGTCTGGAAATGGCAAGGCCGTCGCTCACGGCATTGACAGGCGGCAGGTCAATGATGATATACTCAAAGACGGAAACCAATGCCTCCAATATGATCTCCATCCGTTTTGACGCGAGCAGTTCCGCAGGGTTCGGCGGAATATCCCCAGCCGGAAGGACGGATACATTCAGCAGATGGGGCAGCTGACGGACAGCATCCTTCAGCGCCGTCATACCCGCCAGAACTTGGGACAGGCCGGGAGCGTTTTCCTCCAGCCGGAGAATGGACGCCATCACAGGGATCCGCATATCTGCCTCCAGTAGCAGGACTCGTTTCCCGGTCTGCGCCAGAGAATATGCCAGGTTGATGGAGGTAGTGCTCTTTCCCTCGCCGCGCAACGCGCTCGTCACGCCGATCACCCGGCTGCCTTCCTCATCCGTCATGCTGAATACCAGATTGGTGCGCAGCAGCTTATAGGCTTCCGAAGCGCCGAAGCTCAGATTTTTCCCGATGGTTCTCCGTCGTTCGGAAGCGGAAAAAGCGCCTCTGGCATTCACGCTTCTTTTTCTGTCTGTCTTTCTTGCCATCACTTTTTCCCCTCCGTTCTCGTTTTCAATTCATAGGCTCTGTAATAGCTGTCTCCCTTGTCATCATACAGGTCGGGGATGACAGCCAGAACCGGGAGCCTGTAGGTTTCGGTCAGGTAATCCTCATTATGGATCAGCGTGTCTCCGGCCAGCCGGATGACCACAATTATACAAGCAAGCACAAATCCTACCAGCATGCCGATGGCAGTATACATCGTAATATTGGGTGACGCTTTCTCCGAAGGCACGATCGCCCATTCCACCGTCCGCACAGAACTGCCGTCCACCACGTCCGCAATCCTTCCCGGCAGGATGTCCACAATGGCATTGGCGATCAGCTCCGCCTCCTGCGGGTTTTTGCTGGTAACGGTAATGCGGAACACTTCGGTGTTATTTACCGCCCCGGCAGAGATCATCGACTCCAGCTGGTCGCAGCTGTAATTCACTCCAGTGTCGTCGATGACCTCCTCCAGTGTGGGGCGGCTGGTCAAAATCACGATATATGTATCCACCAGGCTCTGTGCCGCCGTCAGCTCCGCGTTACTGATGGAGAAGCTGGTGCTTCCCACAGAGAAGGAGCTGTTGTTGACATACATCAGCGCCTCAGCTTCATACAGCGGTGTGACGAGAAAAGCTGCGTAAGCAAAGGCCGCGCCGCCTCCGATCATAACAGCCAGCACAAGCGCCCAGGCTCTGTGCCACAGTTCCCGCAGCAGCTGCATGACGTCAATTTCATAATAATTGTTCTTATTTTTCATATTCTTCTCCTTGTCAGCATATTACCAAAAAGGCGCTGTGTGTATCTTCAGGCGGAAATCCGGCACGGAGCCTTCACCGGCGGGCATTGTCCTGCTGGATTGGTAATCGCTGCTCCCATGAGCATACCGCAGTCAATCTCGTTTGTATAAGACCCTGGTATAAACCTTGTCCTTCACATCTTCAAGGTCTGCCTGCAGCCGATTTGCCAGGATCACATCACTGACTGCCTTAAATTCTTCCACGCTTTTCATAACACGGCAGCCCTGAAAGAAGTCCTCTGCAATCGTCGGCTCAAATATCACAACTTTGATCCCTTTTTCCATAATCCGGCGCATTACGCCCTGGATACTGCTCTGCCGGAAATTATCGCTGCCGGCTTTCATGGTCAGGCGGAAAACGCCCACCGTTTTTGGGTTCCGTGCGATAACCTGTCCGGCAATGAAATCCTTACGAGTCGTATTGGCCTCAACGATGGCGCTGATCAGGTTCTGGGGAATATCTGCATAGTTCGCCCGGAGCTGCTTTGTATCTTTCGGCAGGCAGTAGCCGCCGTACCCAAAGGAAGGATTGTTATAGTGATTCCCGATTCTGGAATCCAGACAAACGCCTTCAATAATGGATGTCGTATCCAAGCCCCGCGCTTCCGCATAGGTGTCAAGTTCGTTGAAATAGGCGACACGCAGGGCAAGATACGTATTCGCAAACAGCTTGACAGCTTCCGCTTCCGTGGCGTGCATATACAGCACATCAATATGCTCTTTGAGGGCGCCTTCAGTCAGCAGACGGGCAAATTCTTCCGCCGCCTCCCGGATATCCTCCCCGGCCTGGCCCGGTGTGCCGATCACGATCCGGCTTGGGTACAGGTTATCATACAACGCCTGCCCCTCCCGCAAAAACTCCGGGGCGAACAGGAGCCTGCTTTCCGGATGCAGCACTTTCATCCGCTCCGTAAATCCAACGGGAACAGTGGATTTAATGACAATCACCGCGCCGGGATTTACCTTCAGTACCTGCGCAATGACCGACTCAACGGAGGAAGTATCGAAATAATTCTGCTCCGTATCGTAATTGGTCGGCGTTGCGATAATCACATACTCCGCATCCTGATAAGCACAGTCCCCATCGCAGGTGGCGTGAAGAGAAAGCGCCCGGTTTTCAAGGTAATCGCTCAATTCTTTGTCCGCAATCGGGGACGCCCTCCGGTTCACCTTTTCCACCTTATCTGTCAGAGGATCCACAAGCTCAACAGAATTATTCTGAGCCAGTAGCACCGCCATAGCCATGCCTACATAGCCGGCCCCGGCAACCGCAATATTTTTATCCATTATCTGATACCTGCCTTCTTATTCTTCAAAAGAGTAAAACATCATGCGTGATGCGTTTTCTCTGAAATTATCCATATCTCTTGCAAGGAATCGGTAACAAAACAATCCACAGGAAGTTCTCAAATCCCATGTACCTCCCCATAACACATGAACACTATGTTCCTCCCAGCCATCGGCAAACCCCGTATAGAGGGCATCTCCAAAAGCAGTAGAGGATGAGGCGCCTGCGGCGTCCGGTAACATCACCAAGGGATCATCTGCATCAAACCCAAAACTTACAATGTTCATCACTCCATAATCTACACCTGTCTGCCCCGGTGACATCTGCTGGATTCCCAATTCAAAGTTCAGGGTAGAAACTTCATCATTTGGGTATGTAACCGTAATGGTTCTGTTCGTGACTTTGACGCCTTCTACATGGATAAATCCGTCTCCCCACAGGTTCTCAATCCAGCGATACTGGAATGGCGACAAGCCATCATTTTCGCCATAAGACCCGCTATGATAAGACAATTCATCCATTTTCCCGTTTACATCCGAAACGTGAGCAATCTGGGTCGTCCCGGAAATCACATCCAACGGCTCCCCGTCAAAGTGGATACACAATTCATTGCCCTTGGACTCGATATCCGTAATCCTGCGGGAATAGTAATTGTCATATTTCCTGCCGCCAAAAAACTGTTCCCATGTACTGATACATACCGCATCTCCCACCGAAAACCGTTGATTTAATTTGGAATCCTCGATCGTGATTTCGTTTGTTTGTACGGCATCGTAAAGGGCATATTGCTGCGGCGCATTTAGGGAAAAATATGCTTTGCTCGTTTCTCCCTGCCAAAACACCTGAGAGTTTCTGACCGCTGTTTCAATCAGAAACAGCCTCTGGATCGTCATGACCGCAAAGAAGTCAATTTCCGAATATATTCCTACATTGTTTTCGGTCAGGTCAACCATATATTCCCTAAGTTCAATAAGGGAGCTATCCGTTTCTGGAATCAAATTGCTGACACTGGATGCCTGTCCGGAAGAAAGAGAAGTCAGATAGGCGGCCACATAGATTTTATCGACCTCGCCGCCTTCCCGCTGAAAGCTCGGGTCAAGCTGGAAGCCCTCCCTCGGTGTGGCGCTGATTGCGATATATTCCCGCCCATCGACCACCTCGCGCTTGACGTAGTGTTTGGGAATTTCAACAAAAACATTTCCCGCGCCGCCATCTGTAGTAAACCCTGCTTCTCCCTCATATGTGATATTCCCGGAGCCGTCTATGGCGCACAGCCGTATGTCGCTCCATGGATAGATATTGTCAAAATCATTTTTATACGGTCCTGCCCAGTCCTCGCCAGACAGGTAGTTGAAGGACAACCCGACCGCATCGTCTGTACGCTCCAGCAGAATGCTGGTACTGTCATTCGACCAGGTAACACCATAAACCCCTGTTGTGTTCACAGAGCTCTCCTGTAAATCAATCGTCATAAGCGGTGCCAGCGTACCGCTTATACTCACAGTGTCTCCTTTGTTCAAATGGATTCCATCCATATCAAGAATGGATTCGGAACTGCCGCTTACCAACCGCCATGTTCCATTTTTGTAGGTTACANNTTACAGAGGAACCCTCCGTCATGTCTGGAATGCTGATTTCTGTACGTTCATAGGGTTCATAATCAGATGGGAACTCCCCATACTCAATCTGGATGCGCTCATCCAATGTATCTGACTCCGTATCAGGTTCAAA
>DCTY01000066.1:4996-5352 GCA_002329335.1 Christensenella sp. UBA1428 | reverse complement strand
GAGATGGTCAGCGTCCCACAGCTGCTATCGGCAAAAAACCAGTCGCTGGTGCGCCAACCGGAAGCGTCCGAGCCGAGGTAACTATCGCTTTCATACTGCCCTGAAAAGAGATTTTTGCCTGTGACCGTCAGCATGACATCTGCCGACTGAACTGCCAGAGGAAATATCTCAATCTTTGCGTCAGAAACAGGAATCATAATTAACGAACTGTCTGCCAGCCCGGACAATACGATATCTGCATCCACTTGCGGCTCAACATTTTCTCCAAGCATCTGGATATATTTTCGCGCATAGGCAGTCTGCCCCAGTTCTGTATACCATTCGGCAAGGAGCCGGATCGCATCTGTATCTGCTGC
>DCTY01000066.1:0-4960 GCA_002329335.1 Christensenella sp. UBA1428 | reverse complement strand
AGAGTTTGTTGGAAGAACAGCCTGACAGCAACAGCACAATGAGAATAAGGGGAATGATGTTTCTTGCTCGCTTCATACAGGTTCCTCCGAATTCCGATCTATCTGGACCATAGCCGCCTTAATCTGCCGGATGTTCGTGAGCAGCATACAGACACAGAACAGCCCGCAGACGGCAAACAGGATCAGATACTGATGCACGCCAGCGCCCATCAGCATGCGCTTCAAAAGCAGGCACAGCACGATTGCAGCGAGGGCCTTTGCGAGATAGCCCAGCAAAAATCTGAAATCCAGCAGCTGGACGGGGCTTGTATGCAGAATCCTTGCGCTGATAATGAACAGCACCACTATGGTGATGGCTGTCACGACAACAGTACCAACTGCCGGCCCCACAAAGCCCAGCCACTGATAGAGCGCCAAACTGATCCCAAGATTGACAACCAGCGCCGCCGCTGAAATGGCCATCAGCGTTTTCGTCTTTCCCACGGCGGAAATGACGATTGTCACATTGGCAAATTTCAAAAGCTCCACAACGTTATAGAGCAGGAACACGCTTCTTCCCAGGAGGTATTCTTTTGAATACAAAAGACTGGGTTTTTCCATCGATGGGCTTCATTGTCGGGAACAAAAGCACGTCGCGGATCGAGGTGCAGTTGGTAACCAGCATCACCAGACGATCCACGCCCATACCCATACCGCCGGTAGGCGGCATGCCGTACTCCAGCGCCGTTAGGAAATCCTCGTCCACATCGTTGGCTTCCTCATCGCCTGCCGCCTTGAGCGCGGCCTGCGCTTCGAACCGGCCCCGCTGGTCGATCGGATCGTTCAGCTCGGAAAAAGCGTTTGCCAACTCGCCGCCCAAAACGAACAGCTCGAACCGCTCGGTCAAATCGGGCTTTTCCGGGCTGCGCTTGGCCAGGGGCGAAATGTCCACCGGATGGTGGGTGATAAACGTCGGGGAAATCAGCTTGTCCTCGACATATTCTTCAAAGAAAAGGTTGAGAATATCGCCTTTTTTATGGCGCGTTTCAAACCCGATATGGTGCTTTTCGGCAAGCGCTCTGGCCTGCTCGAGCGTTTCCACCTGGTCAAAATCCACGCCGGCATACTGCCTGACCGCCTCGGTCATCGACATGCGGCCAAAGGGCTTTTCAAAGTCCAGCGTCACGCCGTTATACTCGATGACCGCGCTGCCGCAAACGTTGCGGATCACCGTGCGCACCAGGTTTTCCGTCAGCTCCATCATGCCCTCATAATCGGTATAGGCCTGATAAAGCTCCAAAAGCGTAAACTCCGGATTATGCCGGGTATCCATCCCCTCGTTGCGAAATACGCGGCCGATCTCATAAACGCGGTCAAACCCGCCCACGATCAGGCGCTTGAGGTACAATTCCAGCGCAATGCGCAGATACATATCAATATCCAGCGTATTGTGATGGGTGATAAACGGCCTTGCCGCCGCGCCGCCGGCAATGGTATGCAAAACAGGCGTTTCCACTTCCAGATAGCGGCGCTGCTCCAAAAAGCTGCGGATTTCCCGGATCACCTGCGAGCGCTTCAGAAAAGCGTCCTTGACCTGAGGATTGACAATCAGATCCACATAGCGCTGACGGTAGCGCAGATCATTGTCGCGCAGGCCGTGGAATTTTTCCGGCAGCGGCAAAAGCGACTTGGACAAAAGCGTCACCTGGGTGGCATGGATGGAGATTTCCCCCGTTTTGGTGGTAAACACCGTGCCCGTC
Organism: Christensenella sp. UBA1428; assembly: GCA_002329335.1. Taxonomy (GTDB): domain Bacteria; phylum Bacillota; class Clostridia; order Christensenellales; family UBA1750; genus UBA1428. The sequence continues at coordinate 3,221 of DCTY01000066.1, read as the reverse complement.
ACGCCCAGGATATCGCCTACGTCGTCGGATTTAAACTGCTTATAGGCTTCCTCGCCCACGTCGTCGCGGCGCACATAAATCTGAATTTTGCCGGCGGAGTCCTGCAAATGCGCAAAAGACGCCTTGCCCATCACGCGCCTTGCAATCATGCGGCCCGCCACGCTGACGCGCTGTTCCATCAGCACCTGCGCGTCCGCCAGAATCTGGCTGCTCAAATGCGTCACGTCAAACTTGGTCACGGCGTACGGATCCTGCCCCGCCTGCTTGAGCGCTTCCAGCTTATCGCGGCGAATCTGCGCCTGTTCGGACAACGCCTGCTGTTCCTGCCTGGCTTCGGTGTTTTCCGGAATCTGTGTCATCGGTATTCCCCTTTATCTGTTTGATACGCGCTGTCAGCGTTCGATGCGCAGCACCTTGAGTTTAACCGGCCCGGAAGGCGCGGCCACTTCCACCACCTGGCCGACATGCGCGCCCAGAAGCGCGCTGCCCACCGGCGATTCGTTTGAAATTTTATTGTTGAGCAAATCCGCCTCGGCGCTGCCGACGATGGTGTAGGTAACTTCCTCGTCAAACTCCTCGTCATAAAGCACGACGGTATTGCCCACGCCGATCACATCGGTGTTCAGATCATCGTCATCCACCACGCGCGCCACGCGCAGCATGTTTTCCAGCTGGATGATCTTGCCTTCTACAAAAGCCTGCTCGTTTTTCGCTTCGTCATATTCGGCGTTTTCGGAAATATCGCCAAAGGCGATCGCAACCTTGATGCGCTCGGCCACTTCCTGGCGTTTAACGGTTTTCAGCTCATCCAGTTCCTCCTCCAGGCGGCGAATGCCTTCTGCGGTAAGGAGCACCTCATTGCCGGTTGTTTCTTGTTTTGCCTTGTTCTCTGCCACGTTTTTTCCCTCCGAAACGGTTGACTGATACGCGAAAAAAGCCCTCGCGCGGGCAAAAGATAATAAGAAACGCAGCAGTTAGAACTTTTTTCTATCTGCCTGCGTCTTTCTTTTCGTGTTCATTATAACCAGTTGCCGCGCGCTTGTCAAACAAAAAGGTCTTATAAAATATGAACGACTGGTAAAATTGTGTACAGCAGGCATTTTTTAATAAAAAACGCCCGGAAATTCTTTGCCGGCCCAAAACGCCTCATAAAAGGAAACGATCCGCCGCAGCGCATTTCAAAAACGATCAGCCTGCCGATTCAGCCGAAAAATGGTTCTATCAAACGGATCCCGCTGCATAGGATACTGCAACAAGGATGGGAGGATTGGGCCATGGCGATTGAACAAACCAAGATTTCTTTGCCGCTGACGCGCTTTGTGCACACCGAAAAACGCCAGCTGCTGTGCGAAGGCACGGCGCTTTTGCCCGACGCGCGTTTTGTCGGCGCAAAAATACTGCATGCCGACGCAATCATCCGCATGGGCTCTGCTCAAATCACTGCGGATCAGCTTTCCGTGGAGGGGGCGGTGCTTTTTAACGTCCTTTATACCGGCGGAGACGAGCCCGTCGGCAGCGCACAGGCGCAGTATGCCTTTACCCATGTGTTTGAGGTGCCCGACGCCGCGCCCGACATGCGCGCCTTCGCCGGCGCACGGGTGGACTCCGTCGCCGCGACGCTTACCGGCGCCAGGGTCGGACTCAAGGCAGTGGTCACGCTCTGGGCCGAGGGCGAAGCGGCCGAGCAGATCGAAGCGGTTCAAAGCCTTTCGGACGGTCAGGCGCAAACGCTGGAGCAAACCGCAGCGCTTTGTACGGCGCGCACGCACGGTCTCAGGCGCATGCTGCTGGAGGGCGACGACGAGCTGCCGCTGCCCACGACCGGGCAGGTTTTATATTTCACCCACCGACTTCGCGTTTTGGAAACCCAGATGCAGGACGGCTACGCGCGCGTTGCAGGCGAACTGCTGCTTGACGCCTATCACAGCGGTGAAAAACCGCTGATCAAAACATCCCATGCGTTTCCATTTGATCTGGACGTCCCGCTGGAGCATGCCGCAGCGGATTTTGCCGTCGCCGTGCAGGCAAAAGTCCAGGAGCTTGCCGTAACCGTCACCCCGGCGGATGATCCCCAGGGGCTTGGCGTTTTGCATGTGGAGGGAACGCTCGTCTGCCAGGCGCAGGCCGAACAGATTCAAAGCGCCGATCTGCTGGCGGACGCCTATGCGGTGGGCGCGCAGGAACTGACGCTGGAAAAGAAGGATCTGCCGCTGTACGCCGGCACAACCCGCGCGCAGGCCAATTCCACCGCGCATTTATCGCTCGACACGCCCCAGGACGCGCCGGCCATTTCCGCCGTATTGGCCGCTTTTGCCAGTCCGGTACACATGGAGGCGGTCGACGAACACGGCGCGGTTGCCGGCATCCTGCGCGCCGCCGTCCTGTACGCCGCGCAGGATGAAACCCTGCACGCCATCAACGCCGAGCTGCCCTTTGAGGCGCATTTTGACACGGATACGCCGCCGGACGCCGCGCTTTTTCTTACCTGCGGCGACGTGACCGCCTCGGGCAGCGGCGATCGCGCTGAACTGCGCGCACAGCTGCTGCTTGAAACCCGGCAAATCCATACGCAAAACCTGCCGGTTGTCGTGGACGCTCAGACTGCCGCGCGCCAGCAAACCGATCCGGTTCATATCGCCGTGCGCTTTGCCCGTCCCGGCGATACGCTCTGGTCGGTCGCCAAGGCGCATCGGGTGGATCTGAACACCCTGCGCAAGCTCAATCCCGGCGTTTCCGTTCTGGCCCCGGGCGATAAGCTGATTCTGCTTTGCGGCAGCGACAGCGAACCTGCAAACGCCATACAAAGCCCGCCTGCCTGAAATAAAACCGGCCGCGACAAAAAACAGCGCCCGACGGCGCAAAGCATTGGGCGTATCCGCTTGGATACGCCCAATGTTTGAATCAAGGTTTATAAAACCGATCCGGCCATTTTCCTTTGTTTTTTAGCGCGCAGATATCGGGTCACACAAGCCGCAGCGGAACTGACCGCGCTGATCGCCACGCAAACGGCGCATTTGGCATAGGTGCTGTAATGGTCCACCGGCTCGCCTGTGGCGATGTCATAATACCAATGAAACCGCTCGCGGTTCAAAGCCAGCCATAGCCCCGCGCACAGCGAAAGCGTCAGTATCACGACATTGGCGCGCCGGAAAAACACCGCGCTTTTCGTGTCCCGAAAAAGCGGCGCGATCAATTCCCCTGCCAGACTGCCGGCGGCCCAG
>DCTY01000039.1 GCA_002329335.1 Christensenella sp. UBA1428 | reverse complement strand
AGTCCAGAGGGCAGCGCCCTCTGGAAAGAACCGGAATCTCAAGACCGCAAAGCGCCCTCTGGCAGACGCCCTCTCGCCCCGCAGATTCATATCTGACAGGTTTATGCGTTCAGCGCGTCAGCGCAGAATGGCTGTAGATATAGAATTCCTCCTGCCGCGGCTCCGTTTTGGGCACATACTGTTCAAAGGCCTGATCAAAAGCGTCGTACCCAGCCGGATCAACGTCATAGGCGGCGCTTTCGCGGTAATACCAGTGCCGCGAATCCAGCGCGCCGGGCACAAGCTCCTTGACGAGCATCGCCGCAGGGAACGCGCCGTTTTTCAGGGAAATATTTTTTCTGCGGCAGCTGACAAACCCGCGGCTGACGTAGTTGCCGGGATGGCCAAAGATGACGATGGCGTCATAGCCCTGCGCCTTTGCCGCCTCAAACGTGTGCGCCAGCAGCGCCTTGCCATAGCCCTGACGCTGAAACGACGGCTCCACCGCCAGGGGGCCAAAGGTCAAAATCTCCTTTTCATATCCCGAATCATCCACCAGACAGGCGCGGGTATAGAAAACGGCGGCAATGATTTGTCCATCGCGCTCCAACACCCGGCTTAGCCCGGGCAGATAATCAGGATGCCGGCGCAGGCAGTGCGTCAGATAATGCTCGTCGCAGCCGGGCGCGTTCACGTTCCAAAACGCCCGCTTGATCATTGATTCCACGTTAAAATAATCCTGCGGTTCTTCCATACGGATCACCAATTTAATCCCATCCTTTCCAATTTACCCCTTGCCGCAGCGCCTGTTTCCCGCGCAGGCTTGTCCAAAATACGCTTTGAAAACGCTTTATATTATAACGGAAACCAGCCGCGGCGGCAATCGCCCCGGGCACGCGGTTGCATACTTTATTTTTTCTGGTATAATAGAGGTATCCTTTAACGGCGGCGTTCTGCGCGCGCCGGCTTTTCAGACCGATACGATCCAATTTTGTCGGAATCTTAATCTGCAGCTGCCGGTTTGAGCGCGGTTTGGCGCTTGTTTTGTCCGGAAAAAGCCGGTATAATGAAAATAGGATCATTTGCGGCGCTTGCCGTTTAAAAAAAGCGAGGTGGCGTATGGCTTGATCAAAAGCATGACGTTATTGGAAGAAAAACTCAAAGAATCCCTGCGGTCGGTGCTGCCGGTTACAGGAATCGTACTGTTTTTGTGCGTTTCAATTGCGCCCATCCCCAACGGATTGCTGCTCGCCTTTTTATTTGGCGCGGTGATGCTGATTGTCGGCATGGGCCTTTTTACACTCGGCGCGGAACTGTCCATGTCGCCAATGGGCGAATTTGTGGGCGCTCAGATGACCAAATCGCGCAGGCTATGGGTCATCGTCGGCGTATCGCTCTTTGTCGGGGTGATGATTACGCTGTCCGAGCCGGATCTGCAGGTGCTGGCCAATCAGGTGCCGACCATCCCCAACCTGACGCTGATCCTTTCAGTCGCCATCGGCGTAGGCGTCTTTCTGGTGATCGCCATGCTGCGCGTGCTGCTGCGCATCCGGCTGCGCGATCTGCTGGTGGGCTTTTACGCGCTGGTGTTCCTTTTGGCCTTTTTTGTCAAACCGGAATTTCTCGCCGTCGCCTTTGACTCCGGCGGCGTAACCACCGGCCCGATGACCGTCCCGTTTATCATGGCCCTTGGCGTGGGCGTCGCTGCCATCCGTTCCGACAAGCACGCGGAAAACGACAGCTTCGGCATGGTCGCCCTCTGCTCGGTCGGGCCGATTCTGGCGGTGCTGATCCTGGGGATGATTTTCAGCCCCGACAGCGCGACCTACAGCCAGGTCACCCTGCCGGACGTGGGCGATTCCAGGGAAATGTTCCTGCTGTTTTTAAAGCAGACGCCCCATTATATGAAAGAGGTCGCCATCGCGGTCGGCCCCATCGTGCTGTTTTTCCTGGCATACCAGTTTTTCACCGTGCGCATGGCGGCCCAGCGGCTGATCCGCCTGCTGGCCGGCGTGCTTTACACCTATCTGGGTCTGGTATTGTTTTTAACCGGCGTCAACGTCGGGTTTATGCCCGTGGGACATTATCTGGGCGGCCAGATGGGGCAGATGCGCGCGTCGTTTCTGGTCATCCCCATCGGCATGATCATCGGCTATTTCATCGTCGCGGCAGAGCCGGCGGTGCATGTGCTGACCAAGCAGGTGGAGGAAATGACCTCCGGCCTGATCCCCAAAAAGGCGCTTGAAATCGCGCTGGGGCTGGGCGTTTCGGTGTCGGTCGGGCTGGCGATGATCCGCGTTTTGACGGGCGTGTCCATTTTGTGGCTGCTCATCCCGGGCTACGCCATTGCGCTGACACTGGCCTTTTTCGTACCGAAAATTTTCGTTTCCATCGCCTTTGACTCCGGCGGCGTCGCCTCCGGGCCGATGACCGCGACCTTCCTTTTGCCCTTCGCCATGGGCGTTTGCGAGGCGGTGGGCGGCAACGTCGTTACCGACGCGTTCGGCGTAGTGGCGATGGTCGCCATGACGCCGCTGATCGCCATCCAGATTCTCGGCCTGATCTATAAGCTGAAGCTGCGCAGGGCGGAAAAGCAGGCCCTGGCGGCGCTGGCCGAAGAAGAGATCATCGATGTTTAACGGGGGAAAAAACATGCATGACGTTACGTTTTTAATCACCATCACCCGCAGAGCCGACGCAGAGGAATTTATCCGTTTCTTCGGCCGCTACGGCGTTTCGGTGCTCTACAGCGCCGTCTGCCACGGCACCGCAAGGCTCAAAACGCTCAGCCTGCTGGGGCTGGAGCAGACCGAAAAAAGCATTCATTTTGCCATGGTCACCCAGGCGCTGGCAAAAAAGCTGACCCAAAAGCTCTCAACTGAAATGCAGATCGATCTGCCGGACCGCGGCATCGCCGTCGCCGTCCCGGTCAGCAGTCTGGGCGGCGCCACTACGATGAACTTTTTTTTGGACGGTCAACCGACCGAGGGAGAGGAGGCTGCGCAAGTGCAGACCAATTATGAACTGATCGTTGTCGTTTCGCAAATTGGCTATAGTGAAATGGTCATGGACGCTGCCCGCAGCGCAGGCGCGGGCGGCGGCACGGTCATCCACGCCAAAGGCACCGGCGCCAATCGCGCCCAGCAGTTTTTCGGCGTATCCCTGGCCGATGAAAAGGAAATGATCTTCATCGTCGCAGGCGCCGGCAAGAAAAAGGACATCATGCGCGCCATCATGCAGGGCGCAGGCGCGCATACCAAAGCGCACGCGCTGTGCTTTTCCATTCCCGTCAGCCAAAGCGCAGGATTTAAACTGATCGACGAAGAATCCAAAGCCTGATTGAGCCAAAAAAGCGTTCCGGGTTGTTTACCCGGAACGCTTTTTTATTGCCTTTGGCACAGCCGTGCCCGAGCAAACCCAATTTGGAAACGCACACGACAAACCGCCCTCGGCTTATGCCCACGGATTGGGCGCAAAATCGCCGCCGCGCGCCCATTTCAGATAATGCAGCGCATGCTTCTGGCCGGTATACTCCCATTGTTTTTGCATCAGCGGGTCATGATATCCTTCGATGCTCACGCAGCCGGTATACCCCGCCTTTTGCAAAATGGTAAAGACCTGCCGCCAATCGGTATCGCCAAAACCCGGCGTTCTGAAATCGGCCAGCGGCTGCCCGCTGGAAATCCCGCTTTGACGCACGGCGTCCCAGTGGACATTGGCGTCCTTGCCGTGCACATGCCCGACACGGCCGACCCATTTTTTCAGCTGCGCCACCGGATCGATCAGCTGGCCCATCGCATGGGCAGGCTCCCATTCCAATCCGAGATTCTCTGCGGGAACGGCGTCAAACATCAGTTCCCATGCCGCGCCGTTAAAGCCGATATTGCAGGTCGGGCTTTCCCAGGAGCCGTTCATCGGACAATTTTCAATCATCAGCGCCACGCCCTGGTCCGCCGCGCGGCGCGCCAGCGCCCCAAAAACCTTTTTAAACTGGGGGATCGATTCCGGCACCGGCCGGCCGGACAGCGCGCCGGCAAACGTGGACACCGTGCGCGTGCCGAACAGGTGCGCATGGTCGATGGCATATTCCAGCCCGCGGACATGCTCCGGGTTTTCAAGCGCGTTGCAGTAATAGCCCAGCGCCGAAACGGCAATGCCCGTCCCTTCCAGTTCGCCGCGGACCCACGGCCCCAGCTGGGCCAAATCCACGCTGGAATAGGTCATGTGAAAATTGATTGCAAAGCATTCAAATCCCTTGTCCTTCAGCGCCGGCAACCAGCTTTTCGCCTGCGCGCCCGGAATACAGGTGCCTACGGGAATCTGGAACATGTTTCCAACTCCTTTTTCTTTTTTTGGTTCATGATTTGCTTTATTATAAACCGCGCCAGAAAATTTGTCCATCCCCGTGTATATTTTTCCATCCGCCGGGCAGAATAACCGCAACGAACCCGACGCAAAGGAGCGATACGATTGGACTTTTTCAAATCACAAACCGCGCTGAACCTGGGCAGCGCATTTGCCGGGGAATCCCAGGCGCGCACGCGCTACAGCATTTACGCCCATAAAGCCAAGGGCGAGGGCCTTATGGCCATCGCCTCCGTCTTTGAGCAGGTCGCCGGACAGGAATTGTCCCATGCCAGCGTGCTGCTGGGCCGCATCGCCGCGCTGGCGCCTGCCGCGCCGCAAAACCTGAACGTGAACGCCGGCTATCCATTCGGGCTGTACAGCACGCAGGAAAACCTGAAAACCAGCGCCGAAAACGAACAGGACGAGGCGGTGACGATCTATCCCGGCTTTGCCAAAACCGCCATGGAGGAAGGTTTTAGCACGGAAGCCATGCTGTTTGAACAGCTTGCGGCCATTGAAAGCACCCACAGCAAGCTTTTTGCCGCCCTGGCCAACGCCATGCAGGCCGGCACGCTCTATCACAGCAGCACGCCGGTACTCTGGCGCTGCGCCAACTGCGGCCATGAACAGCAGCTGACCGATCCCTGGCAGCGCTGCCCGGTATGCGGTCACGGACAGGGCTTCGTCCTGCCCCGGCTGCTGACGCCGGTTTACGCCTGATCCCATTTTATCATGCTTTTACCGTGCATATTTCCATCGATATCCCAATTTATTGGCAAGCAGACGTTCCTTTCCTTTCTCCTTTCCCATAACTCTTCCTGAATATGCACGCTTTTTAAAAAAACACGGGGCTGTCAGATCCAAAAACCTGACAGCCCCTTTGTCCTTATAATTCCCGCCGGCCCTGCATGGCCCGCGCAATGGTCACCTCGTCGGTATACTCCAGATCCCCGCCAACCGGCATGCCGTGCGCGATCCGGGTCACCTTAATGCCCATGGGCTTGATCAGCCGCGCCAGATACGCCGCCGTCGCCTCGCCCTCGATGTCAGGATTGGTCGCCAAAATGACCTCCCCCACGCTTGTCAGCCGCGCCATCAGCTCGCGCACGCGCAGCTGTTCCGGCCCAATCCCGTCCACCGGCGAAATTGTGCCGCCCAATACATGGTACAGCCCGTGGTATTCGTGCGTGCGCTCCATCGCCGCCACATCGCGCGGATCGCGCACCACGCAGATCACCGCCGTGTCGCGCGTTGCATCCCGACAGATATCGCAGGCGTCCGAGTCGGTATAATTGCCGCACACCGCGCAGGCATGCGTACGCTTTTTGGCCTGCCAAACCGCCTCGGCAAGCTGACGCACCTCGTCTTGCGGCATGGACAGAATATGATACGCCAGGCGCTGTGCCGTTTTCCGGCCAATCCCCGGAAGCTTTGCCAAATTGGCCACCAGCGTGGCGATGGGTTCAATCTGCGCCATAATTGCCTTTCGTCCGTTTCAAAATCCGTTAAAAGCCCAGCTTCATACCGCCGGTGATTTTGCCCAGCTCCGCCTCGGCATGCTCGGCAATTTTGCGCATCGCCTCGTTTACCGCCGCAACGATCATGTCCTGGAGCATCTCGACGTCATCAGGATCCACCGCTTCGGGCTTGATGGCAATGGAAACAACCTCATGCTTGCCGTTGACCTTTGCCGTCACCATTCCGCCGCCGGCGCTGGCCTCCATCTCCTCTTCTTCCAGTTCGGCCTGCTTGGCCATCACCTGCTGCTGCATTTTCTGCGCTTTTACAAGCATCTGCTGCATATTGCCGCCGGGCATTCCCGGGAAACCGCCTCTTGCCATATTTTCCTCCATTAAAACAACCGCCCCAAAAGGGCTTATTTCATTTATTATACCCGATTTGCCGCCGTTTTGCAACGCCGGTGAAAGGCGTTTACAAAGCGCGCTTTTTATGGCATAATTGCCGTATCCTCCAAACAATTCCGCCGAAAGGGGTATACAGATGCTTTTATCCACTCAGACAGAGGCGCTCGGCGCGCGCATCGGCGACATTGAGGCGATTAGAATCATCGCAGAAGCCGGCTTTGACGCCGTGGATTTTTCCTGCTTTTCCATGGAACAGGACGACGCGCCGCTCAACGGCGCCCATTACCGGCAGATTTGCCGGCAGCTGCGCGACGCCGCGCAGGATCATGGCGTCTGTTTTAACCAGGCGCACGCGCCTTTCGCCTTTTCCTGGAGCAGCCCGCAGGGCGAACAGACAGCGCATCAGCGCATCGCGCGATCCATGGAAATTGCGGCGCTTCTGGGCGCGCCGCACATTGTCGTCCATCCGCTGCATCATTGGCGCTATCATGGCCGCGAAGAAATGGTTTTTGAAAAAAACGTCGCGTATTATCAAAGCCTCGTCCCACTCTGTCAGCAGCTGGGCGTGAAAGTCTGCGTGGAAAACATGTGGCAGCGCGATCCGCTGCGCAATGTCATCGTCGACGACGTCGCCTCGCGCGCCGATGAATTTGCCCGGCTGCTGGATCGGATTGATTCCCCCTGGGTGATCGGCTGTCTGGATCTGGGGCATTGCGGCCTGGTCGGCGAAAACCCGGCCGATGCGGTACGTACGCTCGGTGCAAGGCGATTGCGCGCCCTGCACGTCCATGACAACGACCTGCTGTGCGACAGCCACCAGATTCCGTACTGGGGCAAAACCGATTGGGCTGGCGTGATGCGCGCCCTCGCGCAAATCGGGTATGAAGGGGATTTCACCTTTGAGGCCGATAAATTCCTGCACGCTTATCCGACCGAATTTCTGCCCGACGTCATGAAATTCCTCCACGACACCGGCCGCATGCTGATCGAACTGGCACACGGCGAACCGGGCTGACAGCGCCTCGCATCGCTTCGCCGTAAAGGAGACCCTGGGAAAAAAATTTATCAAAAAAATCCTGCATTTTAAACAGGAAACAAATTTGCTACAGTCATAGCTGCGCGCCGCCGCAAAACGGCTCTTTTGGATTGGCATGTGCAGGCATCATAAGGAAGAAAAAAAGCGCCAGGAAAAAATCCTGGCGCTTTGGCTCCT
>DCTY01000050.1:1066-8046 GCA_002329335.1 Christensenella sp. UBA1428 | reverse complement strand
CAGCGTTCCTCTGGACTCCTGGAAAAGCGCTTCGCGCGGGCAGCCGGTCGCAGGCGCAGGCCGAAAAGCAGGGCCTGCGCCTGCTGTGTTGTGGGGCGGGTGGATTTTATTTTTCCAGGAACCATCGCCAGATGCTGTCGCAGACGTGGGAATCCATGCGTTCGGGGTGCCATTGCACGCCAAGGGCGATATTGGGCAGAAAAATGCCCTCGATGGTTCCATCCGGCGCGACGGCAAACACCTTCATCCCGCGCCCGGGGGTGCGCACCGCCTGATGATGGGCGGAATTGACCCACAGCGGGGCGCAGGGGGAGCCGGGGCCGTCGCAAAGGAAGGTCACACAATGCCCTGCTTGTTCGTTTTCATGATCGATATCGGTTGTTTCGGGAAGATGCGCGGTCAGCGTGCCGCCCATGGCGACGGCGAGGACCTGAATGCCGCGGCAGACGCCCAATACGCGCTTGCCGCGTGCGATAAATGCATGGATCAGGGCGATTTCGCTTTCGTCGCGCGCCTGCGGGCTTGGCGTGGAAAGCGGGTGGGCGCCGCCGCCCCAGAGGCGCGGGTTCATATCGCCGCCGCCGCCGAGCAAAAGCGCGTCATAGGTACGGGCGGCGCGCTGCGGATCGATCGCGGCGACGAATTCGCCGTGCGCGCCGAAGCGGGCGAGCGCCTGAAAATATTTGGGGCCTGGAACGCTGGGGTCCCCGGCAAACCGCGATCCGACAGCAATGCGCATGTTATTTCCTCCCAAGCGGCGGTCTTAAACAAACCTTAAACGGTTCCCTGCTTTTATTTTAAAGCGCGGTCATGCTACAATAGAACCAGAAAAGAAAAAGGGGCGTTAGTTGTGTATCATATTCTTGTCTGTGACGACGACCGCGACATCGTTGCGGCGCTGAAGATTTATCTGACCGCGCCGGATCATACGATTTACTGCGCTTACAACGGGCAGCAGGCGCTTGAAATTGCGCGCCAGCAGCCGATTGAGCTGATCCTGATGGATATCATGATGCCCGGGCTGGATGGGATTACCGCAACTGCGCGCCTGCGCGCCAGCAGCAATATACCGGTTATCCTTTTAACCGCCAAAACGGAAACCAGCGACAAAATCCTGGGGCTGAACGTGGGCGCGGACGATTATATCACCAAGCCGTTTGACCCAATGGAGGTGCTGGCGCGCGTTAAATCCCAGCTGCGGCGCTATACGGCCCTGGGCGGCCAGGAGCAGCGGCCCAGCGTTTTGCGCATTGGGGCAATTGCGCTGGACGATGAACAGAAAACCGTCAGCGTTGAGGGGGAGGCGGTTGCCCTTACGCCCACGGAGTATGCGATTTTAAAGCTGCTGATGCAAAACGCGGGCCGGGTTTACGCCACGGACGAAATTTACCGGGAGGTGTGGGGCGACCTGCCGCTGGGCGGCGCCAATCCGGTGGCGGTGCATATCCGTCATCTGCGGGAAAAAATCGAAATCAATCCTTCCGAGCCGCGCTGGCTGAAGGTCGTCTGGGGCCAGGGCTACAAATTTGAAAAGGAGCGTTGAGGATGAACAATCGGCTTTATACCATGCCGGTCAAGGCGCTGGCCATGGTGCTTTTGATCGTGTTTACCGCTGCCTCCTGTGCCGGCGCGTTTGTTGCGGCGCTGGGATACAGCGCCGGTTTTGACGTGTGCGGGCCGGAAACGACGATCCGCCAGGTGCAAAGCGCGGCGGCGCGCGAGCAGATCGGGCGCCTGCTCGATGCGCAGGATGCGGCTGCGGCCGATTTCCAGCAGGCGCAGACGCCCCCGGAAGCCGCCGGGCAATACGCGCAAACGCTGGCGCAGACACTGGCCCAGCACAATCTTGGCAGCCTGCGCTACACGGTGGAGGAACTCGACAGCGCCGGCGAGGTTCAAAGAACGATCAGCGGGCCAGACCGTCAGGGCAGCGACACGCTGCTGTACGATTGGGTATACGCCTGTCAGGACGAGCAGGGGGCGGTTCAGGCCCAGGTGCGTTTGTCGGTTTATATTGCCCAGACGCTCGCCCAGGGGGATCTTTATGCGCGCCTTGCCCGCGCGGTAACCTGGTGCGCGGCCGTTTATCCTGCGGCGCCGTATTTTTGCGCCGGGTCGCTGCTGGCGGCAATCGCCATGCTGGCGTTCCTCTTGTGCGCAGCGGGGCGCAGATATGGTCAGGAAGGCGCAAAGGCCGGGCCGCTGGACCGGATCTGGCTGGAGCTGGTTTTGATTGCGGACGGCTTTGCCTGCGCCGGCGGGCTTGCGCTGGCACGGGCGCTTTGCTGGGATATGGGGCGCACGCTGGTTCGGCTGACGCCCTATCTGCTGTGCGGCTTTTTGGCGGCGGCAGGTCTGCTGGTGCTGGGGGTCTTTACGCTGACGACCATCGCCGTGCGCGTCAAGACCGGGACGTTCCTGCGCTCCAGCGCGGTGGGCTGGTGCCTGTTCTGGGTTTTCCGGGCGGTTCGCGGCCTGTGGCGGCTGTTGGTGCAGGCCGCCCGGGCGATACCCTGCGCGTGGAAACTGGGGCTGGGCGCAGCCGGCGTCAGCCTGGCGACGCTTTTTTCGGCGATGACCTGGGGCTATGGGTCGGGCGCGTTTTATTGGCTGATGCTTTCCGCGGCGCTGCTGTGCGGCGCGCTGATCTTCGGCGCGCACCTGAACCGTCTTTTTGAGGGCGGCCGGCGCATCAGCCAGGGCCATACCGAGGCGAAGATTGACCTGAGGCATCTGCACGGCGCGCTGCGGGCGCATGGCGAAACGCTCAACGATATTGGCGAGAGCATCGACCGGGCGGTGGCCGAGCGCATGAAAAGCGAACGGCTGAAAACCGAGCTGATTACCAATGTTTCCCACGATATCCGTACGCCGCTGACCAGCGTGATCAACTATCTGGATCTGCTGGCGAAAAACCCCGACAGCCAGGCGCGCGGGGAATATCTGAAAACCGCCATGCGCCATGCGGCGCGGCTGAAAAAAATGACCGACGATCTGATTGACGCGTCCAAAGCGGCGACCGGCAACATCGCCGTGTCGCTGGCGCCCTGCGCGGTGGAGGAGCTTTTGCGCCAATGCCTGGGCGAATATGAACAGCGGCTTATCAGCGCGCAGCTGACGCCGGTATTGACCGTGCCTGAAAACTGCGCGGTGCTGGCGGACGGCCAGCTGCTGTGGCGGGTGCTGGATAATCTTTTGGGCAACGCCTGCAAATATGCGATGCCCGGCACGCGGCTGTATCTGGATGCGGCTTTGTCGGAGGGGCGCGTTACGCTGTCGGTGAAAAACATTTCGCGCGATCCGTTGGGAGTCTCGGCAGACGAGCTGATGCAGCGGTTTGTCCGCGGCGACTCGGCGCGCACGAGCGAGGGCAGCGGCCTGGGGCTGAATATTGCCAAAAGCCTGGTGGAGCTGATGGGCGGCCAGTTTGCGCTGGAGGTGGACGGGGATCTGTTCAAGTGCGCCATCACGCTGCCCGCGGCGGTGTTGTGGCAGATGCGCGCCAGGGACGCGCAGGCCCATCCCGTTTCAGGCGATGGGGGCACGCGTCCCGATATCCAGACGCCGGACGACGGCGCGCAGGCGCCCGCAGAAGCGGTGCCGGTGCAAAACGGCGAACCGGCCTGAGCCTTCCCCGGCAGGATCGCCGGGCTCCATCGGCAATTTTTAGAAAAAATTCCCGGCGCGCATGCAACCGGCGCGCCGGCGGGCGCGTCCAAAATAAAGAAAGGCTTTTAAACGGATGCAGGAGGGGAACGGGATGAAACGGGGCTTTGGCGCGGGCGTGCTGGCGGCGCTGTGCTGCTTGATGATGATGGGCTGCAGCTTTGCGGGAAGAGAAGAAAATGCGCTTTTGGTGATGTATGTGCCCTTTGGCGACGGGCTGCATCTCATGGTGGATCAGCAGTCCGGCGCGGTGTTTACCGTGCATATGCCGGAGCAGATTGTCGGAATCGATGGCCGGGCCATCACACCGGCGCAGCTTTGCGCCGGCAATATCCTGCGCATTTACGGCAACGGCATCATGCTGGAATCCTATCCGGGGCAGTACCCCGGCGTGACGCGCATCGAGGTGGTGAAAACGGGCGATCCGCAGGACGCGGCGCAGTATCAGACGCTGGTTGACGCCATCTATACGCCGCCGGATCCGGCCCAGCCGCCCTGTCTGCAAGTGGAATACAAAACCGCGCAGGCGGTCTGCGCGGTGCTGGCCACGCCCGGCGGGTATCAGTGGCGCTGGGAGGATGCGCAGGGGCAGGAGCAAAGCGCGATTGCCTGTGCGCCGCATATTCTTTGCTGGCCGTCGCTTTGCCGGGTGCGGCTGTCGGAACCGGCGGATGTCGCGCTGCGGTTTGACCGTACGCCCAGCCAGGTTACCGCCTATCGCTGGCCGGTCAGCAGTCTTGGCAGCCCGGACGCCTGCGCCGGAGAAGCGGTTGCCGCCGAGCTTGAGGACGGCGCGTTCTCCCTTCCGGTCGTCGAGCCGGGATATGTCTATCAGATCTGCGCCGTCTGGGAACAGGGCAGCGCCGAGTTTGGCTTTGCGGTATATCCGTAAGCGGCGCAGCGCAGGGGACGGCAGCCCCGGGCCGTGGCCGTTCCTGCACGGGCGTGCGGCAATTGCCGTTTCATACGCAGAAAAAACGAAAAATTTCCCGCCGTCCGGCGCGCCTGTCGGATGCAGGCGGCGTTGGGCAGCAGGCGCAGGAGCCTGAATTATATCATCCACAGTGATTTTTCCACTCAAGGAGCAAATCGCATGGGAAAACCGCCTTTGCCTGGCAGGCAAAAAGTGGTTTCTTTGCCGGCCGCAGGCGTTTATTTTAATACAGAGGAACCCCCTTTTGCCGCTTGAGCGCATTTGGGGGTTCCTTTTCGCAGCCGGGGGCCATTCTTTTCATTTGCAATAGAATCTATTGGATCGCTGGGCTTACCTGCCTTTTTGTTCCCGCTCCATTTCCTGCTGCTTTAATCTTTTTTTCGCATCAGCGACCGATTCGCCGTCGTGGGTTAAATACCGCGCCACAAACGCATCCTCAATTTTTGTATATCCACCGACTACAGCGTCCTGAATTTTTTGAAAGCTGCCCGTTACGCTTTGAGCAATTTTCGCATTTTCTTTTACCAGTTTTGATTTTTTCATTTTGTTTCTCCTTTTGAAAGAACATATCAATGCCTAAGGCGGCTGTCAAAAGACAAACGGCTGTTCCGGTCAGAACATTCATCAGCGCGATGTCCCGGTTGCTCATGCCCTCAAAGGACACCAGCATCGAGCGCTGTAAGGTTAAGAGCGCAGCCAATGCGTCTGCACAGCCGATGTTTCGTACGGCGATCAGCCATAATGATTGCTGTTTTCTTGCCTGAATAGCATTGACGATCGCCATAATAATCTTATAAAATGTGTAAGCTGCAATCGTGATCATCATAATTTCCGGATGTACGATGGCGACATCATATCGTAAACACAGATACACGGATTGTGCCAATAGGACGGAAAGCAGCGCCAGCATTCCGCCGAGAAAGCGAAACAAAAACTGCTCTGAAATCGCAGCGCTGTTTTTTACGCTTAGATGGTCGTACAGCACGACGGAAAAGCGCATGACGCTAAGGACGATATAATATGCACAGAGCAATAATAGCCACACAGACCCGGACATGATACCGACGGCCCCGTGATACAGTGCATAGGAAAGATTCAGCCCGAAGCCCGAAGCAGCAGCAATAAGGACCCGGTCATGCTGACTTTCCAGTATTCGTTTTACAATCACATTTTCTTTCACTTTCCGAAACATAGCCGGTTATTTTATGCCCCTGGTCAACGGAATCAGACACAGCAGAACGACAATACCAACCAAACCGATGATAATACCCAGCGCCATCTTGCCCCATACCATGCAAAAGCACATGCCGACGCCAAGCGCAAGTGCGCCGATCATGCCGACCCCTGCGGTCAGAATGGCCTTACCGGAGAATTTCACCGGTTGCCTGCCCTCCATCCTGCGCCAGATGATGACGGTGATAAGCCCGAGAAGCAGGCCGGCGCAGCCGAAGATGATTCCCGGCTTAAAAGCGTTCCATTCCGGCAAAAGCGCCATGCACATGCCAAGCGCAAACAGGACGCCGCTGACCGTTCCCAAAACCATTGCTGCAAAATTGCTTCTTTTCATGAGAAACCTCCGTTTTTATTAAAGCAACACTTGTTTGCTTATTGTGATTATACTATAATGGGAGCCAGACAGAAAAACAATCATCAATAATGGCACAAGTGTTGGAATAAAGAGGTTTTGATATGAATACGAAAAATAATAAAAGGAAAAGGGAATCCAGGGCGAAAATGGAGTCTGTCTTTGTGGAACTGCTGCAGACAAAAGAGCTGGGACAAATCACGGTTTCCGACATCTGCAAGCTGGCAGAATTGAATCGTTCTACCTTTTATGCAAATTATGTGGATATTTACGCGCTTGCAGATGCCGTGCGTGAAAATCTGGAACAGAATATGGGAGAACTGTACAAAGGCGAGGCCGTAGACAGCTTTCATGGCGACTATCTGAAGCTGTTCCGGCATATCGCCGAAAACCCCATGTTCTACAAAACCTATTTTAAGCTGGGCTATGACAATCAGTACAAAATCGCAGCCTATGACAGGAAACTCGCCGAGGCGCATTTTGGCGGCCGGTTTATTCCCTATCATTTGGAATTTCATAAAAGCGGGCTTACCGCGATCATTAAGATGTGGCTGGCAGGAGGTTGTCAGGAAACGCCTGAGGAAATGGACGAGATCGTCCGAAGCGAATACAGAGGGCGGGCAGAGTTCTTCGGCAAATAGACCGTCAAAGATCAAAATCAATGATGTCCCTGCTGAGCATTAAAATATTTCTCCAGGAATCGCCGCTGCTTCAACCTTTTACGGCTGCCGGGGCTTTAACGACCCTCAGCGGTATGAGATGACCTTTTTCCCGGTTTGCCCAAAGTGCGGGACT
>DCTY01000050.1:0-1037 GCA_002329335.1 Christensenella sp. UBA1428 | reverse complement strand
GTTGGAAAAATAAAAAGCCGCCCGTCCGGGCGGCGATGACGGCAGGGGATCGCGTTAATTGGCATGGGCGGTCACATAAGATTGGAGTGCAGATTCGACGATACGGTTTAGGGTGACCTGGTTTTCTGCGGCATATTGGGCAAGCTGCTTGTGCAGCTCCGGGGAGACGCGGACATTAAAGGAGCCTTTAAAGGCTTTTTCCGGCTCGATACCGTTATCGGCGCAGGCTTGCAGGTAATCGTCAATTGCGCCGTGAAAATCGTCAAGCAGTTCTTTGGCGGTGGCGCCTTCATAGGAAATCAGGCTGTGCAGACCCAGAACTTTTCCAAAGAAAATGCAATCTTCTTCGGAGAATTCGATGGTGCCGATATAGCCCTTGTAGGTGATTGTGTTGTTCATATTAGTCCCTCCTGTTCCAGGGAATCCAGAAGTTGCTTGACCTGATAGGCAAGTAATTCTTTTCGGGGATGTGGTTTGTGCAGCAAGACCGCCCGGTGCTGATCGGAGAAAAACAGGACGCGCGAACCGCTGGTGCGGCCTTTATCGCTTCGGGTATAGCCCAAATAATTGAGCAGCGTTTCCGCTTCTGTGAACGTGAAATCCTTTGGTCTGGATTTTAGTTTTGCAATTAGTTTTTCTTTTTGCCCCATGTTTATTCCTCTTGCATGATTCTATTATACATCATTTGAAAGAAAAACGCAACTATTATCAGTTGCAAAAAAGAATTTTTGGGGTGATTCGGAGTATGGCAACGGCNNTGCCAAGCGGCAGCTGGCGTGCGCTGGCGTATGTCGGGGTGGGCGAGGACGGGAAGCGCAGGTACAAGCGCTTTACTGCGCCGACGAAGAAGGAAGCTGGGACATAGTTCCAGCAGGATGCTGGATCCGGTTTGTTTGCACACGTTCAGAGAAAGAAAGCTGTATTACAGTCAGGGAATAGCCGAACGGGCCACGGCATTATTTGTTGATGATACAACACAAAATGCAACATGGCCCGCGAAATTCGGCGATTTATTGGCGGAGAGGATGGGATTCGAA
>DCTY01000049.1 GCA_002329335.1 Christensenella sp. UBA1428 | reverse complement strand
TCTACTGCCGTTATAGCAGTCTACGGTCGGCATCCTGTTTCATCTCTACCTGCACAAAATAGCCTTCGTTTAACAACGCAAGCCATAAGTGCGCCGCGCAAATGCCAATATCTGCATCCGGATGTTCCCATTTAAAATGTTTGTACCCAATGGGCTTTGCTGCCGTAATGGTTTTGCCGTTATCACGAATACCAAAACGCCACATTTGACTGTTCGCCGCCGAAGGCGCCAACCGCGCCTTGTTTAACGCCCTGATCACAGTTTCCGGCAAAATCGATAAATCCGAGGGATTCTCCATCAGCGCTTCCAGGGGTTTTCTTCCAATCCCATTTCTGGACGCCACTTTATCCACAAGACGTCTTGCTTCAGGATTTGCATATCCGCAGGCAATACAGCAAATAGCCCGCTCGCCCGCATCCACTACGTTTCCATAACCGTATCCCAGACCCCAGGTGGTTTCCTGAATCCGCTCTTTAGCCGCCAGATCCTTTCCGACATATTTTGCCAATTCCTGAAGTTTATAATGACCAAACCAGCAAGTCCGAACACCCATGGAGGTTAATTTCAGCATTATAAGCTGCCCGCAAAAACCCGCCTTAGAGACAGAAATCAAATCGGTTTGGGCCAATATCGCAATATTATCCGGAGAATTGATGCCATTATTATATAGTTTCTTCCCCGGTTCCGCCTTGAACCGTTTGATCTGCGTATGATGTGCAAACGGAACCTCCAGTTCTTTTATAAAATCATCCAATTCGTTGAGCGTTTCATCCGACAGCGCATCAGGCAAAAAATTTCTGACGCTATGGCGGCTCTCGGCTGCTTCCAAAAGGGATGCAACGATTTGCTGATTCATTCTGTTCCTCTCCTTATCATGCATCGGAATAACCACTTCCAGGCCAATCTGCACCGCAGCATACAGCGATCCAAAAATAATTTTATCCGTGCATCCCTGTTTTTCTGCGTTTCAATTCCCTTCATTTCTGATAACAAAAATACCGGGGAACGCTTTTTGTTGTCTCGCTTTACCGCTGCCATTGCAATACACGATCCGGTAATGCATTGAATATTCCAAAATGAGGTGCACATCAGGCGTTGGCCGGTGCGTCCAAATCCCAATCGCCTTCAGGATTCGGCTTTTGACGCAGCGCCAACCGGCAGCTGCTCCAAAAGATCGTTCAATCGCGTCAGGCATTCCTCAAAATCGGCGCGTTCAGGCACACTGAGCCGTTCAAGCGCGCTGGTCAGATGCGCCGTCACCTCATGCCCATATTCGCGCATGAACTGCTCCGTGGCCTCGGTGGGACACAGATGCACCAGCCGCCGGTCCTCCTTACGGCGCACGCGCAGCACATAGCCCCCTTCCTCCAGATGGTTGACGATCCGCGTTACCTGCTGCTTGGTCATGCGCGTGCGCTCCACCAGCTCCAGCATGGACAATCCCCCGTGCCCCGCAATCACGGAAAGCGTAAAAAACTCGGCGCGCGTAAAATTGGCGCGCACCGCCGCAAGCATCGGATGGGTTACTTTTTCGGAAAACAACCAGTAAAATCGAAAAATCTCTGAAGTAAACGACGTTTTTTCTTCCATATGCGGCTCCTTGAACGATAAAGAAAACTGAAATTATATTTGCCGGCTTGACAGGCACGGTCGATGGTGCTAGAATCATGGTAAGCAAAAGTTTACGATCATCTTTTGATTACTTCTTGATTTTATCGCGCTTTGCGCAAAAAGTCAAGGGACGAAGAACAGGAGGCAGCAGCGATGTTTGGAAACTCATTAAAGAAGATTGAAAAATTGGCGCAAAAGCAGAACGCGGAAAAGCTCATCGAGTTTGTTCACGATAAACATCCGCAGACGCGCCTGGCGGCCATCGACGCGCTGGGTCAATGCAAGGATGAGGCGGCTTACAATGCGCTGATCGCCCTGGTGCATGATCCGGACGCCGGCGTGCGCGCGCACACCATTTTGGCGCTCAAGGTCATGGGCGATCCCAAAGCCCGCGTGCATATCGAGCACCAGAAAACGCTTGAAAAGGACGCAGACGTCCTTGCCGCAATACACGAAGCGCTGCAGGTGCTGCATACGCGCGACTAAAACTCCTATAAACGTCTATCGCCGCAAAAACGGCGCGTGCCCAATCCGCACGCGCCGTTTTCAATATGCGCAGCAGCCGTATTCGTCCTGCTGCGCTGTTTTATTTGTGGTACCGCTCCCCGGTACGGATTTTTTCACAGCGATACAGCTGCTCCAGTAAAATCACCCGCGCCAGCTGATGCGGAAACGTCAGATCCGAAAAAGACAGCGTTTCATCCGCACGCGCCAGCACCGCGTCGCTGACCCCCAGCGAGCCGCCGATCACAAACGCGATGCGCCGCTGCGCGCTGACTTGCTCCAGATGGGCGGCAAGCGCCGGCGATGAGCGCCGCTTGCCTTCAATGGCAAGGACGATCACATATTCCTCCCGGCGCAGCTGCTTGAGGATGCGTTCCCCTTCCAGGCGGCGCATCTGCTCCTCTGCCGCCTGCGACAAATGCGCCGGCTCGCTTTCATCGCTGACCTGCGCAACCTCATACCGGCCGTATCGGGACAATCGCTTGAGATATTCCGCACAGGCCTGCTCATAAAACGGCTCCTTCAGCCTGCCAACGCAGACAATGCGCGCGTTCATGCGAAAAACTGGCCGACAAACCCCAGCACATTGATCACCAGCGAGGCCGCAAGCCCCAGCCACAACGGCAGCCACGCTCCTCGCGGCGCCTGCGTCTGTTCAAACCCACAGGGCGTCTGCGAAACCGCGTCCGGAAAAATTCCGCGCCGCGCCTGCATCTGGCGGTCCTGACGGCACATCATCCTGAAAAAGACCAGGCACAGCGCCAATATGCCGCCGCCAATCACCACCATCACCGCATACATCGGCAGCATCTGCACCAGCGTATCGCCCATCATATCGGTAACCGACTCCATTTGAGCCGCCATCTGCGCATCGCCCTCCAGCCACTGCGCCATCTGAACAATACCGATGGTGATGGCGTTGTGCATGGCATGGTAGAGCATCCCCGGATAAACGCTGCGCGATTCCCAGCAAAGATACCCCAGCAGCACGCCCAGTGCAAACTGCATCAAAAACGCAATGGGCTGCCCATGCAAAAAAGCAAACAAAAAGCCTGACAGCAAAATTGCCGGCCATTTGCCCTTGTGGGCATAGGCGGGCAGCAGAATCCCGCGCAGCAAAAACTCCTCGACAATGCCGGGCACCAGCGCCACAGACAAAAACAGCATCCAGAGCGAATCCGCTTCCAGGATCACCGACGCCGTCGCATTATCCACATTTGCGCCAAACTGTGAAACCAGCGTCGTCACAAATGCATTTAAACCCGTGAAGAAATAAAACCCGCCGATCGCCATCGGCACTACCGCAATGAGGCTGTAGCCAATAGTGCGCGGATAAAACCGCGCGCAGAACGCGCGCCCGGACGAACGGGAAAGGAAAATCGCCCCGGGCAGCGCCACAACCAGCACCTCCAGCACCGCCGAAAGCGCCAGGCTTTGATCCATTAAAAATTCCGGCGCAAAAACCGACAATACGGCCGTCACCACATTTGCCGCAAGCAATCCCCAGGCCGCAAAAAAATAGAGCCAGTTTGCTTTTTTTAACTGCTGCTGCATTCAATCGCTCCCCTCAAACCTGCCTGCGCGGCAGGCCGCGCCGGCTCTGCGCAAAACGCATCGTTCCGTCATTGGATGCGTCTGACAAAAATCTGTCGGCGTATATTTTTATTATAGCACAGTTTTCCCGGATCTTCCAACATCCCTGCACCGCAAATCCATTGGCCGAACAGGTCTGCGGCAGTTTGGGAGCGCCGCGAGCATTTCCCGTCCTGCATACATTCAAAACCGTTCTTATACCAGCCTCACATCGGCCGATTGAGATTTGAGTTAACGGTACAGAATGCGCCGATAAAAAAAGACGTCCATGCAGGGCGTCACAGATTGTCAAAAAAATCATCCTTCAGGAAGGATTGTCAAGGAAACGCAGCCTTCTTGACTTTCAGGCCCACATCGCCGGCTTTGCCTCTAAGCGGAAGAAAAACGTTCGTTTTTCTTCCTTTGCCGCCCTGCATGCGTCTTTTGACAGCAGCAGGGCTGTTTCAACTGAAATCACAGATTTCAGTTGAGGCTGTCGAAAAAATTTTTTCGACAGCCTCAGATGCCCATGCGGGTGACCAAAAAACAATTTAGTTCTTCTTGGCAACAGCCAGGCCCATGGCCAGCAGCGCTGCGGAAGCGGCAACGGCGGCAAAGACGCCGGTAGCGGGCACGACAGTATCCTCTGCAGCCTCGATGGGACGGGGCTCTTCGGGGGTGAGGTAATCCACCGCGATCAGAGGCTTCACAACGGCCGGATCCTTGTCTTCCACGAAAGCTTCGGGATCTTCATAGGTGGGCAGGTTCGCAGGCGCACCGGGCATTTCGGGCGCCTGGCTATTGCTCGGATAAGTCGGATGATTGGCTGCCAAAGCAGTCATAGGCAGTACGACGAGCATGGCGATCAGCATTGCGGCAAAGAGTTTTTTCATTTTGTTCTTCCTTTCGTCCCGGTATTTTGTTTTATGGCGTCAGCCACTGATCTTTTTTATTGTAACACATCCGAAACGATTTGAAAACCATTTTTTACCCAGAGAAGCTTTGTCCAGTTTATCGAAAAGACACACATCCTTCTTCGGGCAGTTTTGGTACGCTCCTGGCGTAGGAAACTGATCCGAAAGAGGGATGCTTTGCCGCACAGATCGGCGTGACTTCTTTGCCCTCGGAAAGCGCACAACTGCCGCAAGGCAATACCATCGCCACCCCTTGGAATGATGATCAAGTGCCCCTTGGACCCTTGTGCATCTTAGAAAATGTAATTTTTCGCTAGTATGAAAAGGCCTAAAGCTATTAATACCAAGGGAACAAGGATGTGTTGATACCGAACAATTTTCCTCCTGATATACGGGTAGTTTACCAAGGCAAAGCCAAGATAGCACCACAGGGCAATCATGACCGCAAAAACAGCAAGTGTAACCACGAAATCCGCAAGAGAATAGCCGCTGAAGATGGGGATATACACCCCGATATTATCCGCTCCGTTCGCAATTGTAAGCATGGCGACACTGAAAAAGCTGATTTGTGCGCGATTGCCCGTGTTCCTCTCTCCCTCATTTCGCTCACGACGATAGTTTATCCATGCCCGGATACCAAGGACCAATGGTAGAAACCCCAAAAGGCCTATATACTTGGGTGGGAAAATCTGTGTTCCCCATGCGCCGAACACGCTAAGGGCGGTTAGAAAACCAATTCCGAAATACTGCCCGGCGACCACTCGGATTAACCCTTTGGGATTTTACACCTGCGCATACAGTATCATCAGCACTAAAATGTCATCCATGTTGGTGCTTGCAAAAGATAAAACTGCCGTTAGAAAAGTTGTTGCCATAGTCCGTACTTCCTTTCCTGTTTTACAGGCGGCAGGGTAAAAAATGAGCCCATGCACACCTGAAAGTGTGTATAGGCTTACATTTCCAGTTCTAACTACTTTTGAGTAGCTGACTTTAATATCCTGCTGGATATAAACTGCCCCCGCCCTATACGGATACCATTTTAAAGGTATGATAGCATATAAAAGGAAAGATTGCAATAAAAAAGGCAGAAAGCATAAGCGCCTTGACTATAGCAATATTGAAAATTCAACGGCAGAAAAGCTTTTGTTGGAAGAACCTTTAAGAAACTGGCTATAAAAATAACATCGCATTAGAAATAGGATCTCCAGTTGGTGAGATAGGTAAAATTAGCGATGCGGCAGCGCTCGGAGCTGCCCCCTCTTAGCGACCGATCCTCGGGATGGATATGATGATCAGGCTCGTTCCTTTCAGCGTTGACGGGTACTGTCCATTCGCGGCTCCCTGCTGGTCGTTTCTGTCTGCGAATGTGAGGCTGCTGCAATCAAAAATTCCCTTCCCCTTCAAATTAGGATTGTATTTCCTTGCGAAGCTCGGCCCTTGAAAGCCCCGCCATCAAGGCCTCCAAAGGTCAAAATCGTTACGTTCTCCGGTTCCTCCTGCCGGAGAATTTCCTTTCGGGCCCTCCACAAGGTTGCTGATAAAACCTACCACAAATAAGCCAGATTCTACATATGTATTTAAGCGATGAAGTTCCCCTTTACATCGTGACTCTGATTTCATGATTTTCTATCCAGTACCGTTCCCGCACATTGTCATAAAAAACAAAAAGACGTCCAAAAGGACGCCTTTTTATTTTGAAAGAAACTTAGTTCTTCTTGGCAACAGCCAGACCCATGGCCAGCAGAGCAGCAGAAGCGGCAACAGCGGCAAACACGCCAGTGGCGGGCACGACGGTCTCTTCAACAACTTCGATGGGACGGGGCTCTTCGGGAGTCAGATAATCCACAGCGATCAGGGGCTTCACAACAGCGGGATCCTGCTCTTCCATGAAAGCTTCGGGATCTTCGAAGGTGGGCGCATTTTCATCGCTACCCCAAGGAACAATCACATCACCAGCGGCAAACGCGGTCATGGGCAGCACGACGAGCATAGCGATCAGAAGGGCAGCAAACAGTTTCTTCATTTTGTTCATCCTCTCAATAAACTTTACTTTGATGGCTTCAACCATCTGTTACAAGCTGTATTGTAACACAATTGAAAATATTTGTAAACCACCATCTTAACATTTTTGGCATATTTTATAAAATTTTTCCAGCCAAAAGCGCAGATGTAACAAAACCATTACAGTAAATGGACAAAAGTCAGGGGCATGCAGCACATGCCCCCGGCAAAACAGACGAAATTAGCCGCCAAAACGAGCGGTATTGAGCTTCAAACCAGGACCCATCGTCGAGGAAAGCACCACAGAGCGCAGGTAAGTACCCTTTGCAGCGGCGGGCTTTGCCTTCACCACAGCGTCCATGAGCACCTTGAAGTTCTCGCCGAGCTTTTCTGCGCCAAAAGAGGCCTTGCCGATCGGCACATGCGCGATCGCCGTACGGTCTACGCGATACTCCACCTTACCGGCTTTGATATCGCTGATTGCACGGGTCACATCCATGGTCACCGTACCGGACTTCGGGTTAGGCATCAAGCCCTTCGGGCCAAGGATACGGCCCAGACGGCCGATCAGGCCCATCATATCCGGGGTCGCGACGATCACGTCATAATCAAACCAGTTTTCCTGCTGGATCTTGGCGATCATTTCTTCTGCGCCGACATAATCTGCGCCGGCCGCTTCCGCTTCGCGGGCCTTATCGCCCTTGGCGATGACCAGCACGCGCACCGTTTTACCGGTACCATGGGGCAGCACGACCGTGCCGCGCACCTGCTGATCCGCATGGCGGGGGTCAACGCCCAGACGCAGGGAAACTTCGATGGTTTCGTCAAATTTCGCCTTGGCGGTTTCCACCACCAGACCCATCGCCTCTTCCACTTCGTAGGCTTTGGCAGTATCAATCAACGCTTTTGCAGCGAGATATCTTTTTCCGTGTTTCATTTTTCGGCCCTCCTTATTCAGCAACCAGAATACCCATGGAGCGGGCGGTACCGGCGACCATGCTCATCGCAGATTCAATGGTGGCGGCGTTGAGGTCAGGCATTTTCTGCTCGGCAATAGCGCGCACCTGCTCCTGCGTCAGCGTGGCAACCTTGTCGCGGTTGGGACGCGCGCTGCCGCTTTCGATACCCAGCGTCTTTTTGATCAGAACGGGTACCGGCGGGGTCTTGGTGATGAACGTGAAGGAACGATCCTGATATACCGTCAGCACAACCGGCAGAATCAGGCCCGCCTGCTTCTGCGTGCGCTCATTGAACTCTTTGCAGAAACCGGGGATATTGATGCCGTGCTGACCCAGCACAGGACCGATCGGGGGCTGCGGCGTCGCTTTGCCGGCCACAACCTGAAGTTTGACGATGGCAGTAATCTTCTTTGCCATGATAGGTACACCTCCTGAATGATACGCAGATTCTGCGTTTTGTGGTATGCGCAGCGGTGCGGCTGCTCCCACGCGCCGCTTGAGCCTGCGGCAGGCTATGTGAAAGGCCAAAAGGCCTGTCCATACGATTTTAACCGACCGGCTTCGCAGCACAGATATGCTGCACACCTAAAGCGCGGCCGCATCCGGATCCCAACGCTTATGCCTTGGTGATCTGTTCAAAATCCAGCTCCGTCTTGGTATCCCGGCCAAACATCGACACCATTACCGTGACCTTGCTGCGGTCATAGTCCAGCGCCACAATTTCGCCCTGGAAATTCTCAAGCGGGCCGGAGGTGATCAATACCAGATCGCCTTCCTCAAAGCCATACCGCAGCTTCGGCGCGCCCATGCCCATATTGAGCATTTCTTCTTCCGAAAGCGGCACCGGCTTGGATTCGGGGCCGACAAACCCGGTCACGCCGCGCGTATTGCGCACAATATACCAGGTCTGGTTGTTCATCACCATGTGAATCAGCACATAGCCGGGGAAAATTTTGCGCTGCACAATACGTTTTTCATTGTTGCGCACCTCGACCACGTCCTCGACGGGAACCTTGACCTCTAAAATGACGTCCTGCATATTTCGGTTTTCAACGGTCTTTTCCAGATTCGCCTTGACCTTGTTTTCATAGCCGGAATAGGTATGCACCACATACCAGGCCGCCTCAGTGCTGTGCTCAGACATCAGTTCCCCTCCTTTTGCATCGTTCCGATTAAATCTTCAATACCAGCTCAAGCAGCTTGCCAAACAGGGTATCCATACCGAAAAGGATCAGCGATACGATGACGATAAACACCGTCACAACCACCGAATAGGACGTCAGTTCCTTCTTGGTCGGCCAGGAAACCTTTTTCAGCTCTGCCCACACCTCTTTGAAATACACCACAGGAGACTTGCGCGGCTTTTTCTGCTTTGCCGGAGCCTTCTTGGCGTCGGTGTTCTTCTTTTCAATTGCCATGGAACACCCTCCTTAGCGGGTTTCTCTGTGAGTCGTGTGCTTTTTGCAGAAGCGGCAGTACTTGGACATTTCGATACGATCCGGATCGTTTTTACGATTCTTCATCGTATTGTAGTTGCGCTGCTTGCAGTCGGCGCAAGCCAAAGTGACCTTCACGCGCATTTTCGTACACCTCCATAACGCGATAATTGCCCTGTCGTTTCGGCAGGACACTCAAACCATTAAATTATAGCATATAAATCGGTTTATTGTCAACCAATCCGCTATATTCAGGCAAAGCCTGCCCGCGCAGCAAACCACGCGGACAGGCGCCTGTTTCAATTATTCGATGACCTTGGCCACAACGCCGGAGGCAACGGTTCTGCCGCCTTCGCGGATAGCGAAGCGCAGGCCTTCTTCCAGCGCGATGGGGGTGATCAGCGTCGCTTCCATATCAATATGGTCGCCCGGCATAACCATCTCAACGCCCTCAGGCAGCTTGATGTTCCCCGTCACGTCCGTCGTGCGGAAATAGAACTGGGGACGATAGCCGTTGAAGAACGGCGTATGACGCCCGCCTTCATCCTTCGTCAGCACGTATACCTGGCCGATGAAATGCGTGTGCGGATGCACCGTGCCCGGCTTGGCCAGCACCTGGCCGCGCTCGATCTCGTTGCGCTGCACGCCGCGCAGCAGCAGACCCACGTTGTCGCCCGCTTCCGCGCTGTCCAGCAGCTTGCGGAACATTTCCACACCCGTTACAACCGTCGTGCGGCTCTTCTCTACCAGACCCACGATCTCTACCTGGTCGCTCATCTTGACCACGCCGCGCTCAACACGGCCCGTCGCCACAGTGCCGCGGCCCGTGATCGAGAACACGTCTTCTACCGGCATCAGGAACGGCTTGTCCACCGCACGCTCAGGCGTGGGGATATAGCTGTCAACCGCGTCCATCAGCTCGAAAATGCACTTGCAGCGCGGATCGGTTTTCGGATCCACGTCTTCGTCCTGAACCGCTTCCAGCGCTTCCAGCGCGCTGCCGCGGATGATCGGCAGATCGTCGCCCGGGAAATCATAGCTGGACAGCAGGTCGCGCACTTCCATTTCCACCAGCTCGAGCAGCTCCTCGTCGTCGACCATGTCGCACTTATTGAGGAACACGATGATGTAGGGCACGCCAACCTGACGGGCCAGAAGAATGTGCTCACGCGTCTGGGGCATCGGGCCGTCCGCTGCGGACACAACCAGAATCGCGCCGTCCATCTGCGCCGCNNGCGCCGGTGATCATGTTCTTTACATAGTCCGCGTGGCCGGGGCAGTCCACGTGCGCATAGTGACGGCTTTCCGTCTGATATTCCACGTGAGCGGTGTTGATGGTGATTCCGCGCGCTTTTTCTTCCGGCGC
>DCTY01000015.1 GCA_002329335.1 Christensenella sp. UBA1428 | reverse complement strand
CGCTGCTAAAATCCCGACGATGAAACCGCTCAATCAGCCCAAGACGGAGCAGAAAAAAGCGGTTTGCGTGGAGAAAACGCCCGAAAATACCGCAGCGCCTGAAGCGGCGATTGATTTTTCAAAAGTGGAAATCGAGCCGCTGTTCCAGGACACGGTGGATTTTGAGACTTTCGCCAGGTCGGATTTCCGCGCGGTTAAGGTGCTTGCCTGTGAAGCGGTAAAAAAGTCCAAGAAGCTTTTGCAGTTTACGCTGGACGACGGCACCGGAACAGCACGCACCATTCTCAGCGGGATTCATGCCTATTATGAGCCGGAAGAGCTGGTTGGCAAGACGCTCATTGCCATCACCAACCTGCCGCCCAGAGCGATGATGGGGATTGAGTCCTGCGGTATGCTGATCTCTGCGGTTCATCAGGAGCAAGGCGAAGAAAAGCTGCATCTTCTGATGGTGGACGATCACATTCCCGCCGGTGCAAAGCTTTACTAACCCGGGAAGCATTTTCCCGGAATCTGTCGTCCCGGCCTGAACCCGGGTCCATCAAATGACCGGTCGCTTGCATAAGGGGATGAGAAAATGGGATTGCTCGGCTTGATTGCGCGAAATGCGCAAAATGGAAGCGGTCCGGATGACGATCTGATAAGAACCGATGGCCGGATAAAGATCCTGCACAGTGATAATCAAGTCCGGTGGTGAAAGAAGTGGAATCGGATTTCGGACGACGCGCTGCTAAAGATTATAAAGAACGAGGACCCCAAGCGTTTCACGTTTTTGTCAGCCTTTTACCAGAAAGGGAGCTTTCATGAAAGAAAAGATCA
Source organism: Christensenella sp. UBA1428 (assembly GCA_002329335.1). Classification (GTDB taxonomy): domain Bacteria; phylum Bacillota; class Clostridia; order Christensenellales; family UBA1750; genus UBA1428. The sequence goes on along the minus strand of DCTY01000015.1, from coordinate 62,796 downwards.
CCAAAGCCTATGTGCAAAATCATTTTCTGTATTTTAAATGGGTCTATACGCTCATCGTTATTTTTGCTGTGATGGGTTGGAGCCTGATCTTTTCTGTGACCCGGCCGCAGGTGCCGGAGGACAAGAAAATCGACGTGTATTTCTGCGGGCCGACGTTTCAGTATGATCAGGATCAGATGCAGGCAGAGGCCATGGAAGCGTTTCCGGATATGGAAGAAATCGGTTTTTATGGCATCGACGTTGACAGCTATGAAGGGTATCAGCAGTTTTCTGTGATGCTGGCGGCGCATGAAGGCGACGTTTTTATCATCAGCAAATCGTATCTTTCCTATTTTGTCAGCGAATGGCTGGCGGTGGAGCTGGATGGGTATATTCAGAACGGTCTTTTGATCACGCAGGCGGATTACAGCAAGACCACCAAAAACCGTGTGCCGGATACCTATTCCAATCCTGATGACAACGATACTGCGCCGCGGATCTATGCGGTGGAGTGTTCCGACCTGTATGGGATGATGCTGGGCTGCCTGTACGATAACCGCGATGCGGTGATGATCGTTACCAGCTACGGCGGCAACGAGGAAAACGCAGTAAAGATGGTTCAGTGGCTCTACGACCGCTTCTATTGTGCCGAGGAGCCGGACTATATTGACAATTTTGACGCGCTGGTCAAACAGATTCAGTCCAGCGGCTATTGATCCGCGTATAACAAGCAGGCTGTCGGCATGTTGCCGGCAGCCTCTGGCCGTTTTGTACGCGGCAGGTTTTGAAAGGCGGGGATGCGAATGGCGCGTACGATAACAACCCAGGCGATCGTGCTGCGTGCGGCCGCCTATCGCGATCATCATCGGATTTTGACGCTTTTTTCCCCGCAATATGGTCAGCTGACCGCCGCGGCGCACGGCGCACTGGGGGCGAAAAGCAAGCTGCGCGCGGCGTCCGTTCCCTATGCCAGCGGCGAATATGTTTTAAGCGGCGCATCGGAGCGGCTCAGCGTCGTTTCCTTTGCGCCGGATGCGCAGTATTACGGCGCGATGACCGATTACGACGCCATTGTTCATGCCGGCGTGCTGGGCGCGTTTTGCCAATGCGTCATTTTGCCCGATCAGGGTGCGCCGGGGCTGTATGCGCTGCTGCTGGAAGCGCTGGCCTATCTGAATTTTGGCGATTATCCGGCAAGAACGGTGCTTTGCGCGTATCTGCTGCGGATGCTGGACGAAGCCGGGTTTGCCCCTGCAATCCAACAGTGTATGTGCTGCGGCGCGCAGCGCGGCTGGCCGATGCTGGAATTTGAAAGCGGCGGTCTATGCTGCAGAAAATGCAGGCCCAATGCCTGCGCGCTGCCCCGGGGCGGACCGGCCTTTTTGCGCCAGGCGCGCCAGGGACAGATCGGCGCGCTGACGGCGCAGGACGCGGCGCAATTGGCCGAGGCGCTTTTAAAATACGCGCAGGATGCGCTGGGTCAGCCGCTGCGTGCGGCGGCGCTGCTGGATACAGCCGGCCCAACCAATTCGTAAACCGCGGCCGAAGCGGACCGCGGGAAGGAGGACACAGATGTTTCAACCCAATCCTGTTGCCTTTACAATTTTTGGCATAAGCGTCAACTGGTACGGCATTTTGATTGCGGCGGCGGTGCTGCTGGCGATCTGGCTGTCCGGTCAGGCGGCCAAACGCCAGGGCTACGACCCGGATATCATCATCGACTGCGCGCTTTTGGCGGTACCGCTGGGCGTGATCGGCGGCCGGCTGTATTATGTGATCTTTGAATGGGAACAATACAGCGGCGATCTGATGCGGATTTTTGACATTCGTTCGGGCGGCCTTGCCATTTACGGCGCGGTGATTATGGGCATGGTCGCTGTGTGGATTTTCTCAAAGTGGAAGAAAATTCCGTTTTTCAAAGTGGTGGATTTCATCGTCCCTTCGCTGATTTTGGCGCAGGGGATTGGCAGATGGGGCAACTTCTTCAACCAGGAAGCCTTCGGCGAGCTGGTGACAAACCCCAGCCTGCAGTTTTTTCCCTATGCGGTTTATATCAGCGCGCTGGGACAGTGGCATCAGGCGACGTTCTTTTATGAGTCGGTCTGGTGTATTGCGATGTTTTTTGTGCTGTGGGCGTACCAGCGGCGCACAACAAAGGACGGCAATGTGTTTGCGCTGTACCTGGTGGTCTATGGCTTTGAACGTATGATCGTGGAGGGTATGCGGACCGACAGCCTGTATCTGGGCGGAATGCGCGTTTCGCAGGTGCTGTCGGCGATTGTGTTCCTCGCCGCGGGGCTGTATCTGCTTTATCCGCAGCTGAACCGGTTGGCCGGGAAAATCGCCGGCGCAAAGGCGCCTGCAAAGCAGCCTGCTGACGCGCCGGCTGTTTTGCAGGAAAATCAGACCGTGCCGGAACCCGCGGAAGCGGCGGCGCAGGATGAGACCGGCGATACAGCGCAGGCGCAGGAGTCGATCTCGGAGCGGGAAAAAACGGACGGGCCGGAAACGGCGCAAATGCCGCTGCCCGAGGGCGGTTTTGAAGTGGCGCAATCGCTGCTGGACGAGCTGGAGACGCTGAAAAAGCAGGAACAGGAAAATAAAAAATAATCGCCGGGGCATTGCTTTGGGGCGGAAGGGGCGCAGAATCATGAGAAATTTGACGATGATGACCGACTTTTATCAGCTGACGATGATGTACGGTTATCAAAAAGAGCATATTGACGACCGGCGCGCGGTGTTTGATGTTTTTTACCGCCGCAACAGCGCCAACAGCGTGTACGCGGTGGCGGCGGGGCTGGAGCAGATGATCGACTACATCAATCATCTTTCTTTTTCAAAGGAAGACATTGAGTATCTGCGCAGCCAAAACTGCTTTGACGAGACATTTTTGTCCTACCTTGCCAATTTCCATTTTTCCGGCGATATCTGGGCGGTGCCGGAGGGGACGCTGGTGTTCCCCTATGAGCCCATTGTGCGGGTGGAAGCGCCGATTATGGAGGCGCAGCTGGTGGAAACCGCAATGCTCAACATCATCAACCATCAGACGCTGATTGCGACCAAGGCCTCGCGCGTGGTGGAAGCCGCGCAGGGTGATCTGGTGATGGAATTTGGCCTGCGCCGCGCGCAGGGGCCGGACGCCGGCATTTACGGCGCGCGCGCCGCGATCATCGGCGGCTGCCGCGCAACCAGCAACGTGCTGACCGGCCAGCTGTTTGACGTGCCCATCAGCGGGACGCATGCGCACAGCTGGGTGATGAGCTTTCCCACGGAGCTGGACGCGTTTCGCGCCTATGCGGCGGTGTATCCCGATGCATGCCTGCTTTTGGTGGATACCTATGACACGCTCAAAAGCGGCGTGCCCAACGCGATTACCGTCTTTAAGGAGCTGCGCGCAAAAGGATACGAGCCCAAGGGCATCCGGCTGGATTCGGGCGACCTGGCCTATCTGAGCATTCAGGCGCGCAAAATGCTCGATGAAGCCGGTTTCCCGCAGGCGACGATTACGGCGTCAAGCGATCTGGACGAGGAGGTTATTTGGGATCTGAAGGCGCAGGGCGCGAAAATCAACGCCTGGGGCGTCGGCACCCGGCTGATCACCGGCAACGACTGTCCGGCGTTGGGCGGCGTATATAAAATGTCGGCGGAAATTGTGGATGGAAAAATCATTCCGAAAATCAAGATCAGCGAAAATATCGAAAAGGTCACCAACCCCGGCAAGAAAAAGCTGCTGCGCATTTATGATGCCGGCGGCATGGCGGTTGCCGACCTGATCTGCCTGTATGACGAACAGATTGATCCGGCAAAGCCGCTGACCATTTTCGATCCCAACAATACCTGGAAGATGATGACCATTACCGACTACAGCATCCGCGAATTGCTGGTGCCGGTATTTGAAAACGGCAGCCAGGTCTATACCTGCCCGCCGCTTAAGCAGATCCAGGCCTACTGCACGCAGGAGCTTTCGACGTTCTGGGCGCAGTATCGCCGCCTGAACAAGCCGCACGTCTATAAGGTCGACCTTTCCGCCAAGCTGTTCCGTCTGCGCGAGCAGATGCTGCGCCGCGGCTCGGCCATTACCAACGTGCCGGAGCTGCAATGATCAGCGCGTTAAAACCGCGTTACGGCGCAAAAACCCGCATTGACGTATATGTCAATGAACAATATTGTTTGACCGCCGAAAAAAGGGTGGTCACGGCGCTTGGCCTGGAAACGGGTCAGGCGTGGGACGAGACGGCTTTCTGGCAGCAGGCAGCTGCGTCGGAATTGGACGCGGCGCTGGAGCGCAGCTATACTTATCTGGAGGGCGGCATGCGCTCGCGCAGACAGCTGGAGGAAAAGCTGGAAAGGCTTGGCTTTGACCAGCCGATTCGCGAACTGGTGCTGGAGAAGCTGGAAAAGCTCGGCTTTGCGGATGACGAGGCGTTTGCCAGGCAGTGGATGCAGCGCAATCTGACGAATAAATCTGTGCGGGCGGTACGCCAGCAGCTGCGGCAGAAAGGCGTTGACCGGGAGCTGATCGACACGATTGCGCGGGAAGAAACCGACGAAGCGGCGGAAATCGAAAAATGCGCGGCAATCTGCCGCAAATATCTTGATGCGCATGGCGATGCACAGCGTAACTGCCGCCGGGCGGTTGCAGCCTGCCAGCGCCGGGGATTTGGCTGGGAACAGATCCGCGCCGCGCTGGCGCAGATCGGCCAGGATGAGGATTGGGCGGAATAACCGGCCGTTTGAAGGACTCAATGACAAACAGGCGTGCCGTTTTGGCACGCCTGTTGTGAAAAACCGGTTTATTTTTCGAATTGCTCGGCAAGCTTGCCAAGATGCCGGATGATGGGCAGATGCTGCGGGCAAACGCCTTCGCAATGGCCGCAGCCGATGCATTTGCCGGCGTTGCGGTCGTCCTTGATGAAACGCTCATAGGTATTGGCAAAGCGTTCGGGCGTGCCGATGATGTGCGCCGTGTCGTAGCCGCGGAAGATGTCCGGGATGGCAATGTTCATCGGGCAGCCGGGTTCGCAGTAGCGGCAGCCGGTGCAGCCGATGGGGGCCAGGCTTTCGTAGGCCTGACGCACTTGATCGATCAGTTCCAGCTCCTGAGGCGTCATGGCGCCGGGCGCGCTGCGGCTGAAAATGTCAACATTTTGCTCCAGCTCCTGCAGGGTGCCGATGCCGCTGAGGATGACCTTGACCTCCGGCTGGTTGTAAACATAGCGGAACGCCCACTCCACCGGGCTCCGCTTAACGGGAAACGCGTCGTAGAGCGCCTGTACCTGCTCGGGGACATGGCGGGCCAGCGCGCCGCCGCGCAGCGGCTCCATCACCACGACGGGAATGTTCTTTTTGCCGGCGTAACGGATGCCCTCCAGCGTAGCCTGGTTGAAGGTATCCAGCAGGTTGAACTGAACCTGCGCCATGCACCAGTCATAGCTGTCGATGATCCGGCGAAACGCCGCGGCGTCGTCGTGGAAGGAAAAGGAAGGATAGCGGATTTTGCCCTTTTGAACCATTTTGTCCAAAAACGGCAGCGCCTCGTCCTTGCACATGTCAAATTTTTCCCCGTCCAGACCGTGCAGCAGATAGAAATCCACGCAGTCGATGCCCATACGGGTTAAGGATTCGTCCAGTACGTCTTCCCATACCTTGGGATTGCCGCCCTTGCGAATGGGCAGCTTGGTTGCGATTTTGATTTTTTCACGATCGCCGGGGCGCGCTTTGAGCGCTTTGCCCAGCGCCACCTCGCTCACGCCGTCATGATAGACATAGGCGGTGTCAAAATAGTTGACGCCCATGTCGATGGCTTTGTGGATCAGCGGGGTGGAAAGCTCAAACTTGATGCCGGGGCGCGTGCCGTCGGTGGGCAGGCGCATCAGGCCGACGCCGAAGATTGAGGGATGAAAATCCAGCTTGTCCATGGTGCGGTACTGCATTTCATTCACTCCTTTTGAAAAGCGGCAAGCCGTTTTTCCTATGTTTTTAGAATACCATAATCTTACCTGCTTTTATTGAATTTGTCAATTATGCCATTGGAATGAAGGAGGAGCAATCATGACGCGCTATCCAGGAAGTATTTGCGATGTACCTGGTATTTTGGTCGGTCAGGTATCGGATCGGGAAGGAATGACCGGCACGACGGTTGTGCTGTGCAGACAGGGGGCGGTTCCCGGCGCGGACGTGCGCGGCGCGGCGCCCGGCACGCGCGAGACGGATTTGACGCGGCCGGAAAATACAGTTGACCGTATGCATGCGGTCTGCCTCAGCGGCGGCAGCGCCTTTGGGCTTGACGCCGCCGGCGGCGTGATGCGCGCCCTGGCGCAGCAGGGAATCGGTTTTGACGCGGGGCCGGCGCGGGTGCCGATTGTCGGGGGCGCAGTCGTTTTTGATCTTGGCGTTGGCAGCGCGCAGGCGTATCCGACGGCGGATTTTGGATATCAGGCCGTTTTAACCGCGAATGACCGGGTCCTTCAGGGCGCGCACGGCGCTGGCACGGGCGCGACCTGTGGCAAAGCCGTGCCCGGTGCAGCGCCCCATCGCGGCGGCGTTGGCACCGCATCGGTGAAACTGCCCTCCGGCGCGATTGTCGGCGCGCTGATTGTCGTCAATGCCTGTGGGGATATTTATGATCCTCAAACCGGCGCGCTGGTTGCCGCCGGTACGGTTCAGGGCGTTCAAACGCCCTGCATGCAGGCGCTGCTGGAGGGGTTTGGCGCGGCGGCAAAGCCGGGCCAGAATACGACCATCGGCGTTATCGCGACCAACGCTGCGCTGGATAAGGCAGGCGCCAACCGATTGGCCACCATCGCCCACGACGGGCTGGCGCTGGCGATCCGGCCGGTGCATACCTGCATGGACGGCGATACGCTCTTTGCATTGGCGACGGGTCAGGTACAGGAACACCCGGCCGTTTTGCAGGCGGCAGCCGTGACGGCTGTGTGGCATGCGGTGCTCAATGCGGTGACGCAGGATGATTAAGGGAATTGGGCTGGATCTGCAGCAGGTTGACCGCGTGCAGCGCGCGCTGGAAAACGAGCGCTTTCAGCAGCGTGTGTATACCCAAAGCGAACAGAACTATCTGGCGTCAAGGGGCGCAATGCGCGCTCAAAGCGCTGCGGGGATGTGGGCGGCAAAGGAAGCGGTGCTCAAGGCGTTGGGGATCGGGATCGGTCAGGCCGCGCTGGATGAGATCGAAATCGGCCACGACGATTCCGGCGCGCCTGTGGCACGCCTTTGCGGCGCGGCGCTGGCACGGCAGCGGGCGTTGGGCGTCGATCGGGTTTTCGTCTCCATTACGCACGAAGGCGGCTTTGCTGCTGCGATGTGCGTGACGGAAAACCTGCAATAAAACAAACTGATGGTCTGTTTCAAAAGGCGAAAAACCCAGAAATCTGGACGTTTTTTGATGAAATCATTTGAGAAAATGAAAAAACGTGCAAAGAGAGTCCTTTTAAAACCGACTAACGGTCTATTAAAGGCGGCGCTTTGCCCTGCGTTTTTTGCAGCATGACGTTTGAATTTGAATGTGGAAGGAGCCAAAACAATGCGGCCTGTTGTAACGCCGGCGCAGATGCGTGCGCTGGAAAAAACGGAAATCGAAACACTGGGCGTACCGTCCGCAGTGCTGATGGATCGTGCGGCGCGCGCCTGTGCCCAGGCGGTGATGGCGCGGATGCAGCCGGGCGGCTGCGCGGCGGTGCTGTGCGGCCCGGGCAATAACGGCGGCGACGGGTACTGGGCGGCGCTGTGGATTTTGCGGATGGGCGGGCGCGTGCGCGTAACGGCGTTTGCGCCCAGCACGGGCGATGCGCAGACGGGCCGGATGGCGCTGGCGCGGTTGGGCGTGCCGATCGAGCAGCAGTTTTCCGGGCTTGACGGCTGCGACGTCGTGCTGGACGCGCTGTTTGGCACCGGCTTTCACGGCGCGCTTGCCGGCGCGTATCTTGAGGCGGTGCAGGCGGTTGCGCGCAGCGGCCTGCCGGTTGTTGCCGTGGATATTCCTTCCGGGGTGGACGGTGCGACCGGGCAGGTGGCAGGCGCAGCGATTTGCGCGCAGGAGACGGTGACGTTTGCCTGCGCCAAAACCGGCCATCTGATCTTTCCCGGGCGCGCCCATACGGGCAGGCTGACGGTGGCGGATATCGGTCTTGACGCACCGGAAAACTGTGCGCAGCAGATCGAGCCGGCCGACCTGGAACGCCGGTGGCTGCCCAAGCGCCCGCAGGATGCGCATAAGGGCACATTTGGGCATGCCGCGCTGATTGTAGGCGCAAAAGGGATGGCGGGCGCGGCGGTTCTGGCGGCGCTGGGCGCGCTGCGCGGCGGCGCAGGGCTGGTCAGCGTTGGCTGCGGGGAAAAGAGCGTTCTGCCGGTTGTGCAGCAGGCGGCCTTTGAAGCGATGGCATGGCCGTTTGCGGAGGATGAAACCGGTCATCTGCGCGGCGATGATGATTTTTCCGCTTTTCTGGCGGGAAAATCTGCGCTGGGCCTGGGATGCGGCCTGGGGCGCAGCGACGGGATCGCGTCGGTCGTGCGCCGGCTGGCGCAGGCGGATCTGCCGATGGTGATGGATGCGGACGCGCTTTGGGTCTGCGGCGGCGTTTTTGGAAAACAGTGTGTGATTACGCCCCATCCGGGCGAGATGGCGCGTCTTACGGGCCTGCCGGCGGCGCAGATTTTAAAAGATCCCATCGGCATTGCGGCCCGGTTTGCCAAAGAAAATGACGTGACGGTGCTGCTCAAGGGCGCGACGACGGTGATTGCCGCGCCGGATGGGCGAATCCGGCTCAATACGGTTGGGTCGCCTGCGATGAGCACGGGCGGCAGCGGCGATGTGCTTACCGGGGTCATTACCGCGCTGCTGGCGCAGGGGCTGACGTGCTTTGACGCGGCCAGCGCGGGCGCCTGTCTGCACGGCATGGCGGGCCGGTGGGCCGGCCAGACCTATGGCGAATCTGCCGTTACGGCGCGGGACATTGCCATGGGGCTGATGCAGCTGCGCGGCTAAGATGGCGGGAGAGCCCGCCGGGCCGATTGGCGCGCTTTGGGCGCGGCGGCGGTGATTCTATGTATGTTTTTTGGAAAATGACAGAAAATAAGCCAAACCATCCCCAAGGAGGGTCAATATGGTTTGGCTTTTTATTTTGGCGGCGGCGCTGACTGTGATCGGGTGGGCGCTCATGGCTCCAAGCCGGCTGATGCTGCGGGTACTGCTGGACGAGATGGGCGCAGCGGTAATCGTGCATTTGTACCTGATTGACGGGCTGGTGATCATCCGGTTTCGGTTTCCGGCGAAAAATGCCCGCAAGCGCCGCAAAAGCCGCATCGACCGAAGGGCGCTTTCCCGGGCGCTGAAAGGCGAAATTGCCCGGCAGAATCTGCTCGGCAAGCTGCGGGTTACACTGCGCCTGCATGTGCGTCTGGGCTGCGGGGATGCGGCGCAGACGGCGATGCTGTGCGCGGGCGTCGGCGCGTTGGCGCAGGGGCTGCTGGGCTGGCTGAAAACGACCGTCAGCGCAGTTTGGCAGGAGTGCCGGATTTGCCCCGAATTTCAAAAAAACACGCTGCGGGTACAATTCAGCTGTATGATTACCGCCAAAACAGGAAATATTATGGCTGTGGCGCTGATGCTGCCACTGAAATTGCTGGGAGGTAAAAAACAGGCATGAGCGATAAAATTGGCGATGTAATGCGTACGACGATGGAAAATTTAAAGGAAATGGTCGATGTCAACACCGTCGTCGGCACGCCGGTGCAGACGGGCGGCGGGGCGATGGTGGTGCCCGTTTCCAAGGTCAGCTTTGGCTTTGTGTCCGGCGGCGGCGAATACGGCGCCGGCAAGCAGCCGCCGCAGCAGCTGCCGGCCCCACTGCCCTTTGGCGGCGGCGCAGGCGCGGGCGTCACGGTGTCGCCGGTGGGCTTTCTGGTCGTTGGGCCCGACGGCGTGCGGATGGTCAGCGCCCAGGTGGATACCTATCTGGATCGGATGATCGAGGGTTTGCCGGCGCTGATCGATCAGGTGCGGCGCTGCTTTGACGAACCCTGCCAGCAGGCTGCGCCGCAAAGCGAGCCCCCGGCGCCGGAAGAAATTTATACGCTCTAGCGTTGCTCTTTTGAATCCAATATCCTTTGCCGCACCTTTTGGCAGGGACGGTAATCTTTTTTTACAGGCCCCAGAGGCGCTGCCGGTTTTCCGGCTGCGTTTCCGGGGCCTGTTTGCTCTGGGTGCATGGTCGGGGTGTGCGCATAGCGGTTTGAGACGGTATGAACGCGATTTGGTACGCATAGGATGGGATAACGACGCAAACAAAGCGCAAACCTTTTTTACGGGCGGCGGGCGCAGCTTTTCATTTGACGAAAAATCCATTACCATGTTGCCATCCTGAATGTATAAGGAGGCACAAATATGAGCGTATACGGCTATGTACGCGTATCGTCAAAGGATCAGAACGAGGACCGGCAGTATGCCGCCCTGCGCCAGTGCGGCGTTGCGCAAAAGAACATCGTGATTGACAAGCAAACGGGGAAAAACTTTGACCGGCCCGGTTATCAGAAGCTTATGAAGAAAATCAAACCGGGCGATACCCTGATGATTCAAAGCATCGACCGGTTTGGACGGGATTATCATGAGATTTTAAAGCAGTGGCGGCTGCTGACCCGGGAAAAAGGGGTTTATCTGGTGGTTCTGGACATGCCGCTTCTGGATACGCGCCAGGGGCGCGACCTATCCGGCACGCTCATTGCCGATATTACGCTGCAGCTTTTGTCCTATGTCGCCCAGACGGAGCGCGAAATGATCCGCCGGCGGCAAAAAGAAGGCATCGCCGCCGCCAAGGCGCGCGGCGTTCAGTTTGGACGCAAACCCAAACAGCCGCCGGCGCAGTTTAAAGCGTACCGGCAGGCGTGGCAGCGCGGCAGCATATCCGCCAGAAGCGCTGCGCAGGCGTTGGGCGTCTCTCACAAGACATTTTTGAAATGGACGCGCAGCATGCCTGGATAAAAAAGCAGAGATTTTTTTACAGACGTTCAATTTTACTTTTGACGGCTTTTATTATAGCAAAACGGCTTTTGAAATGCAATCCCCCCTGCGGGGAAAAATCTCTGCTTTTTTACCCGGTACGGCAAAGCAATCCATATGGTATGGATGGTATTGGATATCAACGTATCAACTGCGTGTTTACGCATAAAGGAGGTTATACCATGAAGAAAATCCCCCTGCGACTGACCGCTCTTGTTACCCTGCTGCTTTTGATTTTGACCGCATGCGCGGATACCGGCACCGCCGTGTCGCCAACCGGCGCTGCGGCGGCGCAGACCGGCACGCCGTCCACGCCGTCATCCGGTGCAGACGCCGTCACTGCGCCGGTAAGCGACGCAACGCTTTCGATCTGGCGCGTACTGGACGGCAGCATTGCTGAGGCGGGCTATACGTCCTCCAACGACACGCCCGGCTTTATCGCCTGGCAGGAGCAGTCCGGCATTCAGGCTCAAATTCAGGAATACGCCGACGAAACGGCGCTGGTATTGGCGGTGACGGCCGGCACGCTGCCGGACATCATCGTGATGAATTATACCAAATATAACGGCGGCATTATGGGCCTGGTGGACGACGATCTGGTCATCGAGCTGACCGAGCAGATGCTGTCACAATACGCGCCGGATTACTGGGCGTATATCAACAAGGATCTGTATTTGGACGAGATCGTGCAGCTGGACGGCAAGATGTACGGTTTTTCCGGCCATGTGTTTGAGGAAGGTTCCATTTACCGCTATTGGAAGGGGTTTATCTACCGGCAGGATATTCTCGATGCGCTGGGGCTGCAGATTCCAAAGACCAACGATGAGTTTTACCAGCTGCTTACGGCGCTCAAACAGCATCCGGGCATGGTCACGCCGCTGATTTTCCAGGGCAAAACCGATCCGGACTCGATGCTTGAAAACGGCTATATTTCAAGCCAGTACGGGCTGCCCAACTGTGCGGAATATCAGGTGGACGGCGTTTACCATTACGGTTCCTACGAGCCGGCATATCAGGAAGTGCTGCGGTATATGAACCTTCTGTACAAGGAAGGGCTGATTTCGGTAGATTATCTGACGATGGAAAGCGCCACGGCGCAGGCAATGCTCTGCACCGGGGAAGCGGGCGTGTTTTTCGGCAACAATTCGCGGCTCAACACGTTTTTGGGCTCCCTGGAGGAGGGCGGCGTGCTGGTCGGCGGCGATGTGCTGCATGGGCCGGATCAGTCCCGCGCGATGTTCTCCTTCGGCGATCCGATGGTTTCCCTCGGGGACTGGGCGTTTATTTCCGCCGACAGCAAAAATCCGGAGCTGAGCTTGCAGTTTTTGAACCATCTGTATACCCCGCAGGGCAATCTGCTGCGCAACATGGGCATCGAAGGCGAATCCTACGAAATGATCGACGGCCGTGCGACCTATACTGAGCTGGTTACCAACAATCCGGACGGATATTCTCTGGACGGCGTGGCCCGTTCCTACGGCCTGGTCAACTGGCCGGGCATCCATGCCGACATCCAGCTGGAACAGCGCCATCCGGAACAGAGCCAGGTTGACGCCTATTATAAATGGGCGGATACCGACCGCGACGTATATGTGATGAAATACGCCAACGTGCTGGATCAGTATCTGAACGATTATACCAACCTGTGGACGGATATCGAGCTGTATATCGATGAATGCCGGGCAAAATTCATTTCCGGCGAGATGGATATTGAAACGGAATTTGACGCCTATCTGGCGCATTTGAAATCGATGGGCATGGATCAGGTTATCCAGTACAAACAAAAAACGCTCGATGCGTATAACGCTCGGTAACGCGCCGGCGCCGGCCCGGGGGGCGCTTGATTGCCCCCTGGGTTCTTTCTTCTCATGAAAACAAAAAATGCAGCAGGAGGGATTGTATATGCAATTGCGTACGGCGTCGTTGGGCAAAAGACTGCGCAAGGACTGGCGGATTTACGGCGGCGCGTATCTGATGGGGATCGCCGTGATCGTTTATTATATCGTTTTTCATTATGTGCCGCTGGTGGGGGCGCAGATCGCTTTTAAGGATTTTAAGCCCAGGCGCGGCATCTGGGGCAGCCAATGGGTCGGCTTTGCCCATTTTCTGAATTTTTTCCGGTCGTTCTATTTTTGGCGGCTGATCCGCAATACGCTGACCATCAGCCTGGCCGGACTGGTTTTTACCTTTCCCTGCGCGATCCTGTTTGCGCTTTCGATCAACGAGGTGCATCACCGCGTGTTTAAACGGATGGTACAGACCATTTCCTATATGCCGCATTTTATTTCGCTGGTCATCGTTTGCTCGATGATTACGCTGTTTGTGGACAGCGACGGATTTATCGTTCAGATTCTATCGTTTTTTGGGCAGAAGGTCGACCAGAACCTGCTCAATCTGGGCAGCGCGTTTGTGCCGATCTATATTTTGTCGGATATCTGGCAGCAGACGGGCTGGAACTGCATCATTTATCTTGCCGCGCTGGCGTCCATCGACCCGCAGCTGTATGAGGCGGCGCGGATTGACGGAGCAAACCGGCTTGGGCAGACGATACACGTCACGCTGCCGGGCATTTTGCGCACGGTGCTGCTGCTGCTGATTTTGCGCATCGGGTCGCTGATGAGCGTGGGCCATGAAAAAATCATCCTGCTTTACAACAACTATACCATGGAGCAGGCCGACGTCATTTCCACCTATGTGTACCGGCGCGGGCTGATCAACGGCGATTATTCGTTTAGCGCCGCGGTGGGCCTGTTCAATTCGGCGATCAATTTTACACTGGTAATTCTGGCCAATTATCTGAGCAATAAAGCCAGCGGCTATGGCATTTGGTAAGGAGGGGCATGATGGGCAAACGATGGAATCAGAACGCCGGTCACCTGCGCCAGGAGGGCGGCGGGTATCGGGTTTTTACGGTTTTTAACACCCTGTTTTTACTGTTGGCATGTGTTGTGACGCTTTATCCGATGTATTATGTCGTCGTGGCCTCGATTTCGGACGCGGCGCTGCTGGCGCGCAATTTCGGCCTGCTGCTCTGGCCGGTCGGCAAGGTCAATCTGACCTCCTATCAGCTGGTGTTTCGCAACTCGCTGGTGCTGTCCGGGTTTGGCAATACGTTTTTTGTGCTGATTGTGGGACTGTGCTTTAATATCGTGCTGACCTGCCTTGGCGCGTATCTGCTGTGCCTGAAGGGATCCCTGCTTAATCGGCCGCTTTCGCTGATGATTCTGTTTACCATGTATTTCAGCGGCGGGATGATCCCGGCGTATTTGAACGTGAAGGCGCTGGGGCTGATGGACAGCCTCTGGTCGCTGATTTTGCCGACGGCGCTCAATACATATAATCTGCTGATCATGCGCTCGGCCTTTGCCGCCGTTCCGGATACGCTTTATGAGGCGGCCTACCTGGACGGCGCTTCTCACCCCAGGATCCTCAGCCAGGTGTTTGTTCCGCTAAGCGGCGCGACGCTTGCCGTGATGGTGCTGTATTATGCGGTTGCGCACTGGAACGCTTGGTTTAACGCGTCTTTGTATATTTCGGATACCAGAAAATATCCGCTGCAGCTGGTTTTGCGGCAAATTCTGATCCTGAATCAGAACTCGGATTTGAACGCGGCGCTGGCGGCGGACGACGGCGAGCGCGCCCTGTATGCGGACAGCGTGAAATATGCGCTGATCATCGTTTCCTCGCTGCCAATTTTGGTTTTATATCCTTTTTTGCAGAAATTTTTTGCAAAGGGCGTGATGGTGGGCGCGCTGAAGGGCTAAACGGAAGGCCCCGGGCGCTTTGCAAAATCGTTTTTCCAAACAATAAACCGCATCCGGTTTTGGATGCGGTTTGTTTTGGCGGAACGTGTGTGATCCCCTCACAGGCCCCGGGCACGGGAAAGCCATTTGCCGCGTTTGTAATAGATTAAAAACGCCAGGGAGGCCAGCGCCCAGGTAACCGGATAGCTGATGACCACCGGCTCAAACGCCGGCGTGATCTGATAGGCGATCAAAATCCAAACAATGCGCGTCAGGCAAACGCCCACGCAGGTGATGAGCATGGGAATGAGCGTTTCTCCTACGCCGCGCATTGCGCCGGAGAGAATTTCCACCGGGACAAACAGCGAATAAAACGGCCCGATCAGCCAGAGCATCCGCATGCCGGTTTCCAGCACTTCGCTGTCGGCGCCGAACAGGCGGTAAAGCGGGCCGCCAAAGGTAAGAATGACGACGCTGAACAGCGCCGTAAAGGCAAACGCCATGCCGGAAGCGACATGGATCGACCGGCGTACGCGATCCAGCCGGCCTGCGCCGAAATTCTGTCCGACGAAGGTTGTTACCGAAATCCCAAACGCGCCCAAAACCAGCCAGCTTAAGCCGTCTATCTTGCCCAGCACCGTCCAGGAGGCGATGGTATTGGCGCCGTAAAGGTTGATGCGGGACTGGATGAAGACATTGGAAATGGAATACATCAGCGATTGCAGGCCGGCGGGCAGGCCGATGCGCAGGATCGACTGGATTTCATGCAGATGAAAGCGGATTTTGCGCGGAATAAGCCGGTAGCTTTCCTGTGTGCGCAAAAGCCGAATGGTCACCAGGGAGGCGCTGACAACCTGAGAAAGCGTCGTGGCCCAGGCGGCTCCCGCAACGCCCCAGCGCAGCACTGCCACAAATACCAGATCCAAAACGACGTTGACGATGCAGCACACAATCAGATAATACATGGGTCGTCTGGAATCGCCGACCGCGCGCAGCACGCCCGAGCCGATGTTGTAAACCAGCGCCGGGATGATGCCCGCAAAATAGATGCGCATATAGGTGGTAGAGTCCGCCATCAGCTCCTGCGGCTGATTGAGCAGCCGCAGCGTGCCGGGGACATATAAAATGCCCACAACGGTCAGCACCGCGCCGGCGGCAAGGGACAGCGCCGCGGTGGTATGAACTACGCGGCTGACGCCTTCGCGGTTGTTTGCGCCATAGTGCTGGGCGATGGCAACCGTCGCGCCGGAGGAAATCCCGACAAAAAAGCCGGTGATCAGGTTGATGACCGAGCCGGTTACGCCGCCCACGGCCGCCAGCGCCGACATACCTACAAAATTGCCGACCACCAGCGCATCGGCGGTGTTGTACATCTGCTGGAAAAATGTGCCCAGCGCTACGGGGACGAAAAAAATCAAAATCTGTTTCCAGATGACGCCCTGGATGATGGCGTTGTTATTGCTTTCCTGCTGCATATTTTCGCTCCTGCTGCACCGCGTCGTCCCGGTGCAGGGGGTATTGTAGCATGCCGGGACGCCGGTGTCAATCGGACGGGCAGAGAAGGGCGGCGCGCTTTTGTACGCCCTTTTGCATGAGGGACAGGCGCCATTTTGCGCCGATCCCAGCGGGCTGTTTTCGGCGCCGGCAAAGCGGAACGGCGCGCGCTACCGGCACAGCTGCGCCAGCGTCCGGGTCAAAAGCAGATAGACCTTTTCAAACGATTCCAGATCAAGCCGTTCGCGCGGGGTATGATAGTCCAAATAGGTTGCGGCGGTGGTGACTACGTCCATTTCGGGCAGACGCTGTTTGAGGACGACGCAGTCGTTGCCGCCGTGGCTGACGTTGACAACCGGTTCGCGGCCAAACAGCGCGGCGTAGGTTTGGCGCATTGTTTCGCGCAGCGGGGAGTCCGGCTGAGGATCCCAGCCGGGATCAATCTGACGCCCGGTGCAGCGCGCGCCGAAAATTTCAAAAAACGTTTCGATTTCCTGCTGCTGCGCAAGACCGATCGCCTGAAGATCGGCGGAAATCCAGGTGGTGATGCGCACCTGATCGTCCTGCGTTTGAACGGTGCGGGCGCAAAGGCATACGCGCGGTTCGTCGCAGCGCCCGGCAACGCGGCGCGGCGCGCCAAACGGCATCAGATACAGCAGGGCGGCCAGCCGCGCGCTGGAGGGCGGGTCCATCGGCGCTGGGGCAGAGGCCGCAGCCGGCGTGAGCGAAAGCGCGATGTCCGGATCGGTCTGCCGGTATTCGGCGCGCAGGGACGCCTGCTGCGCTTGAATCAATGCCCGCGCCGCGTCCAGCGTGTTTTCCGGCAGCAGGATTTCTGCCCGGCAATCCTGCGCAAGCCCGGGATTTTGCCGCTTGTCCGCCCAAACGATCCGCGCGCCGCACTGGCAGGTCAAGGCATGAAGCAGCCTGCCCATCAGCCGGATGGCGCAGGCGCGATCCCAGGGGATCGCCATGCTGGGGGATCCGCCGCGCAGGCCGGACACTTCAACGACGGCGCGCTGTCCATCGGCGTTTTCCCGAACGATGGGCAGGACAAATTCATTTTTGTATTTGGTGCTGACCCCTTTGCGGAATACGCCCTCGCTGCCGGCGTCCAGCCCGATGGCGCGCCGGGCGTGAATCCAGGAAAAATCAAACGCTTTTATGCCGTCATATCCGGTTTCTTCGCTGGCGGTAAACAGACATTCCAACGGCGGGTGCATCAGTGTGTCATCGTCCAGAAGCGCAAGCATCATCGCAACGGCGCAGCCGTTATCCGCGCCCAGGGTGGTGCCGTCGGCATATGCCCAGCCGTCGCGGACGCAGACGCGGATTGGATCCTTGAGAAAATCATGGACGCTTTGGGGCTCTTTGGCGGCGACCATGTCCAAATGCCCTTCCAGCAGCACGGGCGCCAGGCGCTCCATGCCCGCAGAGCCGGGCTTGTATACCAGCACGTTATGCATGCCGTCCGTCACGGCGCGCAGCCCCTTGGCTTTGGCAAAGCGCAGCACATAACCGGCGATCTGCTCCTCATGCCCGGAGGGGCGGGGAATGGAAAATACGTCGTTTAAAAACTGATAAAGCCGCTCGGGCTTTCGTCCGGCAAACACAGTGGACATGTGCGCACCTCTTTTTACTTGTATGTTGCAGCTTTATTGTACCATATCCTGACGGAAAGTCCAGAAAACCCGACAGAAAATTTGGAGTTTAAACGCCGGACGGCCGATGCACCCTATGGGCCTGCCGCGGCATAGGATGCGCAGGGAGACGTTTTTTGTGCGGATTTGTGTAAAGCTGCCGGCGCCGGCGGTTCTGCTGCGGCTGCGATGCATTCATCTATCGGCGGTCAGACGGCGCTGCCCACCGGCGCGCTGTTTGTTCATATAAAAGGGCTGGCGCATGCAATATGCGTCAGCCCGCTTTTTGTTCAATTTTGGCTCGACCATTTCAGTGAAATAAAATACCGTTTTTTTCGGCGCTTTATTTGAACCTTATTCGTCCGGTTCGCCGTCGTCGCTGGCTTCCGGCGCGCCCAAAGGCGCTTCGATCTTACCCGTTTTCAGCTCCTCGCGGATGCGCTGCTCGATCTGGGCCAGCACCTCGGGATGTTCCTTGAGAAACTGACGCGCATTTTCGCGGCCCTGGCCGATGCGGTCCTCTCCATAGGAATACCACGAGCCGCTCTTGCCGATGATGCCGTAGGTAACGGCCATATCCAGGCACGAACCGACGTAGGAAACGCCCTCGCCGTAGAGCATGTCAAATTCAGCGACCCGGAACGGCGGCGCGACCTTGTTTTTCACAACTTTGATGCGCGTGCGGTTGCCGATGATTTCGCTGCCGTTTTTCAGCTGTTCGCCGCGGCGGATATCCAGACGGACCGATGCGTAAAACTTGAGCGCCTTGCCGCCGGTGGTAACCTCGGGGTTGCCGTAGGCGACGCCGACTTTTTCGCGCAGCTGGTTGATAAAGATGATGATGCAGTCGGTTTTGTTGACGATGCCGGCCAGCTTGCGCAGCGCCTGGGACATCATGCGCGCCTGCAGGCCGACATGCGAATCGCCCATATCGCCCTCAATTTCCGCGCGCGGCACCAGCGCGGCTACCGAGTCCACGACGATAATATCAATCGCGCCGGAGCGCACCAGCGCGTCGGCGATATTCAGCGCGTCCTCGCCCGTATCGGGCTGGGATACATACAATTCGTCAATATCCACGCCCAGCTTGCGCGCATAGGCCGGATCCAGCGCGTGCTCGGCGTCGATAAACGCTGCGGTGCCGCCGCGCTTTTGACATTCGGCGACCATATGCAGCGTGATGGTGGTCTTGCCGGAAGATTCCGGGCCATAGATCTCGATGATGCGGCCCTTGGGAATACCGCCCACGCCCAGCGCGATGTCCAGTTCCAGACAGCCTGTGGGAATGACGGAAACCTGCTGATGCTCGTTGGAGCCCAGCTTCATGACCGTGCCCTTGCCAAATTGTTTGTCAATCGCCGCCAGCGCCTGCTCCAGCGCCTTTTGCTTGTTGTCGATGGTTTTTTTATCTGCCATGGGGGCCTCCTTCTGCGGTAAAACGGCAAATACCGAAACGTCATTTGGATGATATCCTTAGTATAACATCGCCAAAACGGCTTGTAAAGCCTCGCTTTGAGCGGCTAAAAATCACGGAAGCGTCATTTTGGGCCGCGTGCGTTCGGGCAGGCAGGGGATGGATTGTTGCGGTTGCGCGCGCAATATGGTAAAATAAAATACAGGACGCGGTTGACCGGTCTGAATGAGGACGTATGCGGAGGTGTTTGCGATGAAAAAAATAGGGGCGGCGGTTTTGGCGCTGCTTTTGGTTTTGACGCTGGGCGGCTGCAAGGTCAAGTACAGCTATGAGAATTATCCGATCGTGACCATGACGCTGGAAAATGGCGGGCAGATCGTGCTGGAGCTGTATCCGGACAAGGCGCCCAATACGGCGGCCAATTTTATTGCGCTGGCGCAAAGCGGCTTTTATGACGGGCTGACGTTTCATCGCAGCGTGCCGGGCTTTGTCGTGCAGGGCGGCGACCCGCAGGGCGACGGCACCGGCGGGCCGGGCTACAGCATCGAAGGGGAGTTTTTGGCCAACGGCTATAAATACAATACGCTCTCGCACAGCCGCGGGGTGATCTCCATGGCGCGCGCCAACGATTACAACAGCGCGGGCTCGCAGTTTTTCATCGTGCTGGACGACGGCAAGAAAAGCCAGCTGGACGGCAAATACGCTTCCTTTGGACGCGTGATCGAGGGCATGCAGTACGTCGACGAGATCGCCGGCGGCGCGGTTGACGGCGACCGGCTGAAAGAGCCGGTGGTGATTGCATCGGTAACGGTGGACACCCGCGGGATTGTCTATAAAGTAAAAAAGGCTTCGTAATTGAGGGAAAGATCGGGCGGTTATGGAGGAATTCTGGAAGGATAAATTGATAGAGGAAGGCTTTGGCGGTACTTTTGACGGCCTGACGCTGGATAAAATCTGCGTCAGCCGGGCAAACGGCAGCGTCACGGCCTTTTTTACCCTGGATCGTATGCCCGAAACCGGCCTTGAAAGCGCGCTGCGGCGCAGCCTGCGGCGGGTATTTGCCGGCGTATCGGTTTATGTGCGCCTTTCCTGTCCGGCTTTGGGGCAGGATTTTCTGTCAGATCCGCTGCGCTATACGTCGGTGCTGACCGATATGGTGGCGCTGCGCAAACCGGCGATGGGCTCTCAGCTGCGCGGTGCGGCCTGGGAAATGCGCCGGGGCACGCTTTTGATCGTGGCGCCCTCCGCCTTTTCCTACGAATTTCTGCGCGGCAGGGACTGTGCAGGCGTGGTCGCCGCGCTGATTTACGAGCGCTTCGGCGTTCGCCAGGCGGTGCAGGTGGGGCAGGCGGACATGGATCCGGATCAGATGCTGGAAAATCTGGCGCGTCAGCGCCAGGAACAGGAAGAAAAGCTCGTTGCGGCCGCGATGGAGCAGGTGACGGTTAAAAAAACCAAAAAGCTGGATTTTGCGCAGCCGTTGTTCGGCAAGTTTTTCAAAAACCCCGCGATGGCGATCGAATCCCTGACGGATATGAGCGGCCACAGCGTGATCGAAGGGCGCGTGCTCAGCGCGGAAATGCGCGAGCTGCGCGGCGGAACCAAGCTGCTGTACAGCTTTGGCGTGACGGATTTTACCGGTTCGATCGTCTGCAAATTGTTTGTGGACAAGGAATATGAAAAAACGGTTCAGCAGATCAAGCCGGGTATGGACGTGCGCGTGCGCGGGGAAGTGGGCTACGACACCTTTTTGCGCGATCTGTCGATGCGCGCTTTTGATGTCATGCCCTTTAAAATCCCGGAGCGGACCGACGACGAACCGGAAAAACGCATCGAACTGCACATGCATACCAACATGAGCTCCATGGACGCGACGGCCAGCGCTTCCGAACTGATTGCCCGGGCGGCCAAATGGGGCCATGAGGCGGTTGCCATCACCGACCACGGGGTCGTACAGGCCTTTCCGGAGGCGTTTGGCGCGGCGAAAAAATATGGCATCCGTCTGGTGCCGGGCGTGGAAGGATATCTGACGGACGATCTGGATGCGATCGCGGAAAATACGGGCGCGTATACGATGGACGACCCGGTGGTTGTGCTGGACATGGAAATGACCGGTACCAACGCCAACACCGATTTTGGGATCGAGCTGGGCGCCGTCAAATGGCAAAACGGGCAGATTCTGGAGGAATTTACGACTTTTTTGGATCCGGGCTGCCCGATTCCGGAGAAGATCACCCGGCTGACCGGGATTACCGACGACATGGTTTACGGCGCCCCCAGGCTGACGGACGTGATCGGCCGGTTTGCCCGGTTTGCCGAAGGCTGCGCCATCTGCGGGCACGATGTGCATATTGATATGGCGTTTTTGCGCAAGGCGGCGCAGGAGGCGGGCGTGGAACTGCCCGAAACGCTGGTGGATACGCTCGCGTTTTCGCGCGCCATGCTGCCGGACGCCAAAAACCATAAGCTCGATACGCTTTGCAAGCTTTTGGCGATCCCGCTGCGCGGACATCACCGCGCCATTGCCGACGCCCGCGCAACGGCCGGGCTTCTGGGCAAGCTTTTTGAAATGGCCAGAGAGCAGGGCGCGCAGACGCTGGCGGATCTGAACAGCAGCTTTGGTTTGCGTACGGCGGCGAAAAACCGTTCCTACCATATCATCCTGCTGGTTCAAAACAGCAAGGGCCTTGAAAACCTGTATAAGCTGGTCTCCTTTTCGCATCTGGACTATTACAACAACCGGCCGCGGATTCCGCGTTCGATTTTAAGCGCCCATCGCGAGGGGCTGATTTTGGGCAGCGCCTGCGAGGCGGGCGAGCTGTACCAGGCGGTATTGACCGGAAGGAAACCGCAGGATCTGGAGCGCATCGCGTCGTTTTATGATTATCTGGAAATCCAGCCCAACGGCAACAACGAATTTATGGTGCGCAAAAATATCGTCAAAAGCGAACAGACGCTCTGCACGCTGACCCGGAAGATCTATGATTTGGGCAAACGGCTGGGCAAGCCCGTCGTGGCCACCGGCGACGTGCATTTTCTGGAGCCGCGGGACGCGCTTTTGCGGGAAATCATGCTGGCGGGCGAAGGCTTTGACGACGCGGAATTTCAGCCGCCGCTGTATCTGAAAACGACGCGCGAAATGCTCGATGATTTTGCGTTTTTGGGCGAGGATATCGCCCGCGAAGTGGTAATTGAAGCGCCCCGGGCGGTGCTGGCCATGACCGAGCCGGTGTCGATGTTCCCCAAGCATCCTCAAAACCAGGTGACGTTCCAGCCGGAGCTGCCCAATGCGGCGCAGGAAATTGAAAACATGGCGTGGGCGAAGGCGCGGGCCATTTACGGGGACCCGCTGCCGGAAATCGTCAAAGCCCGGCTGGACAAGGAACTGGGGTCGATTATCGGCAACGGCTTTGGTACGCTGTATTACAGCGCGCATCTTCTGGTAAAAAAGAGCAATTCGGACGGTTATCTGGTTGGATCGCGCGGCAGCGTCGGCTCGTCGTTTGCGGCCACGATGTGCGGGATTACCGAGGTCAATCCGCTGCCGCCGCATTATGTTTGCCCGGACTGTCAGTTCAGCGATTTTCAGGTGGATGCGGCGCAGTATCCCTGCGGTATCGACCTGCCGCCGCGCAAATGCCCCAAATGCGGTCAGGAGCTGGTCCGGGACGGCTATGATATTCCTTTCGAGGTCTTTTTGGGCTTTAAGGGTGAGAAAGTTCCGGATATCGATTTGAACTTTTCCGGCGATTATCAGCTTAAGGCGCAGGCGTATGTCAAGGAAATGTTCGGCCCCAAAAACGTGTTTAAGGCCGGTACAATCGGTACGCTGGGGGATAAAAAGGCGTTTGGCTATGTGAAAAACTTTTTTGGCGAACGCGGCAAAAACGCCACCAATCTGGAAATCGACCGGCTGGTCAAGGGCATTACGGGCGTAAAGCGCACGACCGGGCAGCATCCGGCGGGCATGGTGATTGTGCCGGAAGAGTATACCGTTTATCAGTTTACCCCGCTTCAAAATCCTGCGGATAAGGCGGAAAAGGGGATTATCACCACCCATTTTGATTTTAACTCCATGCACGATATTCTGGTGAAGCTGGACGTGCTGGGCCATGACGACCCGACGATGATCCGCATGCTGCAGGATTTGACCGGTATCGACCCGGTTACGCTGCCGCTCAACGACCCGGAGACGATGGCGATTTTCAAATCGCCGCAGACGCTGGGGCTTTCGCAGGAACAGCTGGGCGTTTCAACCGGTTCTCTGGGCATTCCGGAATTCGGCACCAAGTTTGTCATCGGCATGCTGGAGGACACGCAGCCGACGACCATGGCCGAACTGATCCGGATTTCCGGTTTGAGCCACGGCACGGACGTTTGGCTGGGCAACGCGCAGGACCTGATCCGAAGCGGGACGGCCACGCTCAAGGAGTGCATCTGTACGCGCGACGATATTATGAACTATCTGATCGCCGTGGGCGTACCGTCCGCCATTGCCTTTAAAACGATGGAATCCGTCCGAAAGGGCAGAGGGCTTACGCCGGAGATGGAGGAGGCCATGGCCAAGGCCAACGTGCCCTCCTGGTTTGTCGACAGCTGCAAAAAGATCAAATACATGTTCCCCAAAGCCCATGCGGCGGCTTATGTTACCATGGCGCTGCGCGTAGCGTGGTTTAAAGTGCATCAGCCGCTGGCGTATTACACGGCGTATTATACCGTCCGCGCCGACGATTTTGACGCTTCGGTCATGTGTACCGACGTTCAGACGGTGACAAACGCCATTGAATCCATCCGTCAGCTGGGCAAAAACGCGACGCCCAAGGATGAAAACATGCTGGTGCAGCTGGAACTGGTGCGCGAGATGTTTCTGCGCGGAATCGAATTTGCGCCGATGGATATTTATCAGTCCGAGGCCATGCGCTTTAAAATTGTCGACGGGAAAATCCTGCCGCCGATCAACGCGCTGGCGGGCGTCGGCACGGCGGCGGCGCAGGCGATTGTGGACGCGCGCGGCCAGGGGGAGATCCTGTCGGTGGAGGAATTGCAGGAGCGGGCGCATGTTTCCAAATCCGTCATTGAGATGCTGCGGGCGCAGGGGTGCCTGCGCGGCCTGCCCGAAACCAGTCAGGTCAGCCTGATTTAGGCTGCGCAGCGGGTTTTGAGGCAAAAAAATGAGAAATAATCGTGAAAATATGAAGAAATCATAAAGCGGCCTCTTGTATTTGCAGGCAAATTGTGTTATACTATGGCCGAAAGATGAGGGCGCGTGTGGAAGAGTGGGGTTATCCCGCTCTTTCATTTTGTAGGCCTTCGCGGGCAATCGTGATACGGAGGGAAGCCTTTTGCCAAAACAAACCACCATAGCCAAAGCAGAGACGGCGCTTGAACTTCTGGCGCAGCGCATGGGCCTTGAACTGGTTGACGTGCAGCTGTCCGGAAGAACGGGTGAAGTCTTTTTGTCTATCTGTATTGACAAGCAGGGCGGGCTGTCTTTGGACGACTGCGAAAAGTTTCATAAGCAGGCGCTGCCGCTGGTGGAGGGCGTGGCGTACGATTACCTGGAATGTTCCTCCCCGGGGCTGGACCGGCTGCTGAAAAAGCAGCGCGATTTTCAGCGCTTTTCGGGCCAACCGGTTCAGGCGCGCCTTTTTGCGGCGCGGGACGGCAAAAAAGAGTTTACGGGCGTCCTGACGGACGTTACGGCGCAGGGTTTCTCACTTTCCGGCCCTGCGGGCAAGGACGCCTTTACCTATAAGGAATGTGCGCAGGTCAGGCTGTATGTGGATTACGACGCCGAACTAGCAAAAGGAGAATCAAAATAGATGAACGTAGAATTTATCGAGGCGTTAAACGCCGTATGCAAGGAACGCGGCATTCGTAAGGAGCAGCTGCTGGAGACCATCGAGCAGGCGCTGATCTCCGCGTTTAAAAAGAATTTCGGCGCCAATCAGAATGTCAAGGTTGTGATTGATCCGGACTTTGGCGATATCAGCGTGCTGGCGCTTAAAACGGTTGTGGAGGAAGTAACCGACCCGGGGCTGGAAATTTCCGTGGCGGAGGCGCGCAAGGTCAAAGCCTATTATGAAGCCGGCGACATTTTGGAGATCGAGGTAACGCCGCGCAATTTTGGGCGCATTGCGGCCCAGACCGCCAAGCAGGTGGTCGTGCAGCGCATCCGCGAGGCGGAACGCGGCGTGATCTACAACGAATATATTGAAAAAGAAAACGAAATCCTCACCGCTGTGGTGCAGCGGGTGGAGGGCAAGCAGGTGTTTGTCGAGCTGGGCCGTACCGAAGGGCTTTTGGAAGCTTCCCAGCATATTCCCGGTGAAGAATATGCTCCCGGCGACCGCATCAAGGTCTATGTGCTGGAGGTGCTGCGCACCAACCGGGGGCCGCAGGTGCTCGTGTCGCGTACCCACAGCGGGCTGGTCAAGCGTCTGTTTGAGCTGGAATCGCCCGAGATTCTCTCCGGCGTGGTGCAGATCAAGGCCATTACCCGCGAGGCGGGCTACCGCACCAAGATGGCGGTCTGGTCGTCGGATTCCAACGTGGATCCGATCGGCTCCTGCGTCGGCCCCAAGGGGATCCGCGTGGAGAAGATTGTTTCGGAGCTGAAGGGCGAAAAGATCGACATCATCAAATGGTCGACGGTTCCCGCCGAGTTTATCGCCAACGCGCTGTCCCCGGCCAAGGTGATTTCGGTGTTTGTCAACGAAAACGAAAAGGCGGCCAAGGTGATTGTGCCCAACAATCAGCTGTCCCTGGCGATCGGCAAGGAAGGGCAGAACGCCCGCCTGGCAGCCAAGCTTACCGGGTGGAAAATCGACATCAAGAGCTACGCCCAGATGGAAGAGGCCATGA
Organism: Christensenella sp. UBA1428; assembly: GCA_002329335.1. Classification (GTDB taxonomy): domain Bacteria; phylum Bacillota; class Clostridia; order Christensenellales; family UBA1750; genus UBA1428. The sequence goes on along the minus strand of DCTY01000015.1, from coordinate 36,648 downwards.
ACTTTGATCTGGACGACGAGGATCCGGACGCGCAGGAGCAGGAAGAAGTATGATGAAGCAGCGCAAGGTGCCCATGAGGATGTGCGTCGGCTGCCGGGAGATGAAGCCAAAGGCGGAGCTGATCCGTGTGGTGCGTACACCGGAGGGCACGATTCTGGTGGATCGAAGAGGCAAGGTATCCGGCAGGGGCGCTTATGTGTGCCCGGGCGGGGATTGTTTTTCCAAAGCGCGCAAGTCCCGCGCGCTGGAGCGCCAGCTGGAGTCGGCGATCAGCGACGAGGTTTATACGGCGCTGGATCTGGAAATTCAAAGACGCGACGATGGACAGTAAATTTATGCGCCTGCTGGGGCTGTGCATGGCCGCCGGAAAGGTTGTTTCCGGGGAACAGGCCGTGAGCATCGCGCTGAACAAGGGCCGTGCGGCGCTGGTGGTGCTCGACGCGCAAAGCGCGCCGGCAACGCAGCAGCGGGCCGCGGCAATGTGCAGCCGGCGCGGCGTGAATTTGTTGATCGTCGATGCGGACATCGGCAAGATGGTAGGGCATGAGGGGCGCAAGCTGGCGGCGGTGACGGACGCCGGTTTTGCAAAAGCGCTTTTGTCGGCGCATGACGGTCAAATGCAATGATAACGGGGTTCTGCCGCGTTAAAGGCTAAAAGGAGAAATTGTTGAATGGCAAAACTGAGAGGGCTTGAATCAGCAAAGGAAATGCAGACGTCCATCCAGACGCTGGCGGGGCAGGTCGCCCAGTCCAAGGCTACGGTTCAGGAGGCGGTCGCTTACCTGACGCAGCTGGAGAAAAAGCTGGCGGCGCAGGAAGCGGATGCGGTGAAAAACGCACAGGAGCAGCAGGCGCAGGCCGAGCAGCCCGAGGCGTTTTCCCAGGAGCAGGAGCCTGCGCGCAGCGCCGAACAGCCCGCACAGCAGGAGCCTACGCCCGTGCAGGCCGAAATTCAAAAAGAGGAGAATCCTGTGAAAGAGATACAGCAGGTCAGCCCGGCGCCCAGCGCGCCGCAGGCGGAAAAGGCGCCTGAAGCCGCGCCCAAAGACGTACCCGTAAAACCGCAGCCGGTCAAGGCCGAACCCGCCAGGCAGGAGCCCAAGGCAGAGCCGGTAAAAACAGAGGCGCCCAAAACGCCCGCTGCGCAGGCTCCCAGGCAAGCGCCGGCAGGCCGGGATTTCCTCAAGGCCAACCGTCCGCCGATGCCGAAAAATCCTTCGGCCTATGCGATGCGTCCGCCGCGTCCGCAGGGCGACCGTCCTGCGCGTCCCGCAGGGGATCGTCCGCCGCGTCCGCAGGGCGACCGGCCGATGGGCCCGCGTCCCGCAGGGGATCGTCCGCCGCGCCCGCAGGGCGACCGGCCGATGGGCAACCGTCCGCCGCGTCCGCAGGGAGATCGTCCGATGGGCGCCCGTCCCGCAGGACAGGGCAGACCCGCCCGTTCTTCCGGACCGGATCTGACGCCGGCGGTGGAAAAAGAACGCGTATCCAATTATGATCCCAATAAGAGCGCCTATCAGCGCGTGTATGATGTGGAGCGCAAGGCCCCCAAGGCCAAAAAGGACGTCTTTAAGGAAAATATCGCCAAGGCCGGCGGCCTGGATGATAATGCGCGCTTCCGCAAGCAGCGCAGCGGCAAAAAGGCCGCGGCGGCGCCCAAGGTCGAGGCCGTCAAGATTACCCATGCGGTGATGAGCACCGAGAAGATTACGGTCAAGGATTTGACCGAAAAGCTTGGCAAACCGGCGGGCGAAATCATCAAGCGCCTGTTTATGCTGGGCATTATGGCGACGATCAACAACGAAATCGATTATGATACGGCCAATCTGGTGGCGCAGGAATTCGGCATTGAGCTGGAATACAAGCCCGGCAAGACCTTTGAAGAAACCCTCAGCGAGGAAGGCGACCGCCTTGACGACGAAGCCGAGCTGGTGATTCGTCCGCCGGTTGTGACCATCATGGGCCATGTCGACCATGGTAAGACCTCTTTGCTGGATAAAATCCGTTCTACGAGCGTGACCAAGACCGAAGCCGGCGGCATTACCCAGCATATCGGCGCGTATACCGTGACCTGCGACGGCCGGCAGATTACGTTTTTGGATACGCCCGGCCATGAAGCGTTTACGGCGATGCGCGCCAGAGGCGCTCAGGCAACGGATATTGCGATTCTGGTTGTCGCGGCCGACGACGGTATCATGCCGCAGACGATTGAAGCGATCAACCATGCCAAGGCGGCTAACGTGCCGATCATTGTGGCGATCAACAAAATGGACCGTCCGACGGCCAACCCGGATCGGATCATGCAGCAGCTGACCGAATATGAGCTGGTACCGGAAGAATGGGGCGGCAGCACGATTGTTGCCAAGGTTTCGGCGCTGACCGGCGACGGGATCGACGAATTGCTGCAGATGATCCTGCTGGTGGCGGACGTCAACGAGTATAAGGCCAATCCCGACCGCAAGGCCAAGGGCATTATCATCGAGGCAAAGCTCGACAAGGGCCGCGGCCCGGTTTCCACCGTACTGGTGCAAAACGGTACGCTGCGCGTGGGCGATACGATCGTTGCCGGCACGGCGTTTGGCCGTGTGCGCGCCATGATTGACGATAAGGGCAACCGCGTGGAAGCGGCGGGGCCGTCCATGCCGGTGGAGGTTATCGGCTTTAACGACGTGCCCAATGCGGGCGATATCCTCAACGCGGTCGAGGACGAACGGCTCAGCCGTCAGGTCGCGCAGGAACGCAAGGACAAGATCAAGGCTGCGCAGCTTAAGGCAATGGCTAAGGTCACGCTGGACGATCTGTTCAGCCAGATCTCCGCGGGCGATATCAAGGAATTGAACATCATCATCAAGGCGGACGTGCAGGGCAGCGTGGAAGCGGTACGCCAGTCGATGGAAAAGCTTTCTACCCAGGAAGTCAAGGTTTGCCCGATCCATGGCGGCGTCGGCGCCATCAACGAGACCGACGTGATGCTCGCCAGCGCATCCAATGCGATCATCATCGGCTTTAACGTGCGCCCCGATGCGAAGGCGCGCACCATCGCCGAGCAGGAGGGTGTGGATATCCGGCTGTATCGCGTTATCTACAATGCGATCGAGGATGTTCAGGCGGCAATCAAGGGCCTGCTTGCGCCTAAATTCCGTGAAAATATCCTGGGCCACGCCCAGGTGCGTCAGACCTTCCGCGTCAGCGGCGTCGGTACCATCGCGGGCAGCTATGTGACCGACGGCGTCGTGCGCAGAAATGCGCAGGTGCGTTTGCTGCGCGACAACGTGGTGGTCTTTGAGGGTAAGCTTTCCTCGCTCAAGCGTTTTAAGGACGATGCGCGCGAAGTGGCTTCCGGCTATGAGTGCGGCGTGGGGCTTGAAAATTATAACGACGTCAAGGACGGCGACGTGGTGGAATGCTTCGTGATGGAAGAGGTCGAATAAACCGGTCTGTTCCAATCTGTACAGACAATCTGGCTGCTGGAAAATTCCGGCACAGAAAAGCGGCGCGTACCCGGGTGGGTGCGCGCCGTGTTTGTTGAAAAGCATTTTAGACAGATTTTAAATGAAACCGATTTATTTGCAGCAACCCTGCTGCATGCCAAAAGGCGCCTGAGCGGCTGTAAAGGGCGAAAATTGCGTGATTTTCGTCCGGATGACGGCAAGCTGTCAGGATTGAAAGTCAAGGCCGATGCGCCTTTGGCAATTTTCTCTAAAAGATGTTTTTGGATAATCTGCGGCGCGCACCCCCCTGGGTACGCGCCGTTTGAATGCAAATGTAAGCTGCCCAGATGCGTGTATGGGCATAGAAAATAAGCCGCCGGACAAACGCAGGCCGGCGGCATTTTTTGATTACAGGGCTTTTAAAAAGGCGTAGAGCCGCTGAGCGATCAGCGCATGGCCGGCGTCGTTGGGATGCAGCCCATCCGGACAGAAACGCTGCTGGATTTCCGGCACATTGGGCTGAATGCCGCTTTGGCCGTACAGATCCAGCACCGGCAGCGCATAATAACGCGCGCAGCGCATCAGCGCGTCCACATAATCCTCCAGCGGCGCGGCGGGAACCGCTTTCCGTCCGCCTGCTGTGGGATCGTCCTCGCCCAGCCGGTGCAGCGGTGTTAAAAAGACGATCGGCTTTCCGGCAAACTGCGCAATCAGCCGGCGCATCAGCACATGGCATGCCCCATAAAACGTATCCTCCGTGCGATCCTGCATCGTGCCCAGCGGCGCGTCGCCGTGGCCAAAATCGTTGGTGCCGCCAAAAACGACGACCAGATCGGCGTCTGTGTCCAACTGCTGGCAGCGCATGCAGAAATCCAGATCATGGCGCGGGTTTTCCGACGGCGATTTCTGCCGGGCAATACGCGTGCCGCCAATGCCGTAATTTTTTGCTTCGCAAAGACCGGCCATGGATGCCAGGCGATTGACAAAAATATGCGCCTGCATGCTCACGCCGTGCCCCTCGGTAATGCTGTCGCCCAGAAAAACGGCTTTTTTTCCTTTAAGCTCCATCTGTACGCCCTCTTTTTTTGTTTTTTCTTTTGGGAAATTATAACACGCGCGCAAAGGGAATGTCAAACCGGCTTTTCTCTGGCGCTGCGGTGGAAAATGTGCTACAATATGAGTAGAAAAACGGATACCCGGACGAGAATTGAAAAAGGGATTGAGGCGTGTTTGGATGCATCTGCCGAAGGGATCGACCTGAAGCGCGGAAAGGCAGGAGCATCTTGCGGTCGGAAAAAAGGAGGATTTATGATGAAATTGCTGATCCTTGGCGGAACCGGCGTGATCAGCCGGGAAATTGTGCGCGCGGCGCTGCGGGAAGGGATGGACGTGACGCTGTTTAACCGCGGCAGCAGAAGCCTGGAGTTTGCCGGGGATGTGCATCAGATCCGCGGCGACCGGCGGGATGCGGCGGATTTTGAACGCAAACTCCATGGCGTGAAGGCGGATGTGGTGATTGACATGATCAGCTTTGACGCGCAGGATGCGCGTCAGACGCTTTACACGCTGCGCGATCAGACCGGCCAGTTTATCTTTACTTCCAGCATTGCCGCATACCGGCGGCCCTATCGTTCCCTGCCGATCCGCGAGGATGATCAGGCGCTGTGCGAGGATCCGGTTTTTCCCTATGCGTATCAGAAAGCGCAGATGGAACGGGCGCTTTTGGAACAGATGGCGCGCGGCGCCATGCCGCCGATTACCATCATCCGTCCGTCGCTGACCTTCGGCGTGGGCTGCGCCAATATCGGCGTGCTGCGCCAGAACAGCAATATTGTATCGCGGATGCGCGCCGGAAAGCCGCTGGTCATGCTGGGCGAGGGCGTTGCGCCCTGGTCGTTTACCTTTACGCCCGATCTGGCGCGCGGCTTTATCGCCTGCTGCGGCAACGAAAAAGCTTATAATACCGATTTTCATATCACCAATACGGAATTGACGCTTTGGGAGGATTTATACCGTACCATCGGCGCGCTCATCGGCTGCGAGCCGAAGTTTGCCTATCTGCCCTCCGAGGTGCTCAAGGAAGCGGATTTCGGTTTGTTTGCCCATTTTTACTATGAAAAGAAATATGCGTCGGTTTTCTCCAATGAGAAAATCTTCGCCGCAGCGCCGGCGTATCGTCCGCAGATCACGCTTCGGGACGGCATGGAGCAGATCCTCGCCTGGTGGGAGTCGCAGGGGATGCCGGTGGATCCCCGGAAGGATGCGATGGAGGATCAGCTTTGCAGCGCATACGCGCGGTTTAAAAACGATGTGTGCCAGGCGCTGAAACAATAGGGAACAGCCTTTGAAGGCTTGAGGGGACTGCGCTTTTTCGATGCCGCAGGAAAAGGGTACGCCTGCTTGACGAAACCGGATGAAACCGATATAATAAACCTGTCTTTTGCGCGCCGCAGGAAAAGCGCAGACGATGGCTTCAGAGAGTGCCCTTACAGCTGAAAGGGGCGCGCCGCAACCGTCTGGGTGTCCCGCCTGCAGGAAAAGTGCGCCGTTTTCCGCGTTAAGGAGATCAAAGCAGGCGGCCAAAGCGGCCGTAAATTTGGTGGTACCGCGAGCAGGAGCCCGTCCAAATCGGATGGGGCTCTTTTTTTGAAAGGAGCTTTTCAAATGGCAAAAAAAGAGAATAAGCAGGAGTTTGTGGCCCATATCACGCCGCGCGACGTGGATTTTTCCCAGTGGTATACCGACGTGATTTTAAAGACGGAAATGGTCGATTATGCGCCGGTGCGCGGATGCATGGTCATTCGTCCCTATGGTTATGCGGTTTGGGAGCTGATTCAAAAGCAGCTGGACGAGCGGTTTAAGGCCACCGGACATCAGAATGTTTATATGCCCATGTTTATTCCGGAAAGCCTGCTGAAAAAGGAATCCGAGCATGTGGAGGGCTTTGCGCCCGAGGTTGCGTGGGTTACCCATGGCGGCAACGAGGAGCTGGCCGAGCGGCTGGTGGTACGTCCGACCAGCGAGACGCTGTTTTGCACGATGTACGCCAAATGGATCCAGTCCTATCGCGACCTGCCGATGCTCTATAATCAGTGGTGCTCCGTGGTGCGCTGGGAAAAGACGACGCGGCCTTTTCTGCGTACGGCCGAGTTCCTCTGGCAGGAAGGGCATACCATGCACGCTACCGCCCAGGAGAGCGAGGAGGAAACCGAGCGGATGCTGGGCGTGTACAAGGAATTCGTAGAAAATGTGCTGGCCATGCCGGTTATCGCGGGCAAAAAATCCGAGAAAGAAAAATTTGCCGGCGCGCTTTCGACGTATTCCATCGAGGCGATGATGCAGGACGGCAAGGCGCTGCAGGCCGGCACGTCCCATAATTTCGGCGACAAATTCTCGCGCGCTTTTGATGTGACCTATCTGAGCAAGGAAGGCAAGCTGGAATATTGCTATGAAACCAGCTGGGGCGTTTCCACCCGGCTGATCGGCGGCATCATCATGGTGCACGGCGACGAGCGCGGGCTGAAGATGCCGCCGCGCGTCGCACCGGTGCAGGCGGTGATTCTGCCCATTGCCGCGCACAAGGAAGGCGTGCTGGAGGGCGCGCAGCAGATCCGCGACGAACTGGAAAAGGCCGGGATCCGCGTGAAGCTGGACGATCGCGAAGGCTACAGCGCCGGCTGGAAGTTTAACGAATGGGAAATGAAGGGCGTTCCGGTGCGCGTGGAGGTCGGCCCGCGCGATCTGGCGCAGGGCGTGGTGACGGTATGCCGCCGCGACACGTTTGAAAAATTCACGTTGCCGATCCAGGGTCTGGCGCAGGCGCTGACGGCGCTGATGGATCAGATCCACGATCATATGTATCAGACGGCGCTGAAATTCATGCAGGAGCATACCCGCGAGGTGTATAACATGGATCAGCTCAACGAAGCGGTTCAGGATGGCTTTGCACTGGGCATGTGGTGCGGCGATCAGGCGTGCGAGGATAAGATCAAGGAGGTCACCGGCGCGCCGACGCGCAATGTGCCGCGCGGCAGAAAGCCGATTGCGGATACCTGCGTTTGCTGCGGGAAACCCGCCAAAACGCTGATCTACTTTGCCAAGCAGTATTAACGGCGTTTTTGGGGCCAAAATATATCCCTTGAAACCAAGTTCCCGGTTTGCAAAACAACCGGGAACTTTTTTGTGCGTCGATGTTTGGGGAAAATAAAAAAACAGTACGGACCCGGGATGGGTCCGTACATGCAGTGCCGCTTTGAAGCGGTTTTATTTTTTGCAGGCGCCGGGCGGATTACAAAAGCGGATAGTCTTTCAGATATTCGTCCATCAGCCCGCATTCATCGATGGTTTTAAACAGCGTATAGCGGGTGCGGTAATCCTTTGCGCAGCGCATGGACAGATTCAGCAGCGCCGGGTCGATGCCTTCTTCCTCGGGGGTCAAATGCGCGCCCAGCGTCTTCATGGCAGCGTAGATGCGGTCATAGGACGGCAGATCGTCAATGACGGCTTTAATGTCGGCAAAACGCTCCTGCGCGCGGCGGATGCGGCGCTCCTGTTCCTCCCAGGTAAGGAAATCTCCCTCGTTTTCGCGCATGATGCTGTTGCCGGCTTCTTCCTCATACGCCTTGAGCATCCACTTAACGCGCTGCTCGCGGGTGATTCTGCGCGACTGGATGTCCTGAAGATCCAGCCGGGACAAATCCTCTTTGGCAAAACGCTGGAAGATCGGCCATACCAGAAGCGTCGCCACGCCGACGGAGGAACCGTGCTGCGGCGGTTTTTTGCCGTGCAGCAGCTGCATCATTTCCCAATAGTGCGCAACATTGTGCTCCACGGACGCAACGGCGCGGGTATGACCAACGATCATGATCGTTACGCCGGACAAAAGCAGCGCTTCGATCAGGATACGGATGCCCTTTTCGGTCTTTTTTGCGATTTCATCCGCGTTGTCCACCAGCTTGTTGACCGCGTCGGTCACAATTTCGCCGCAGACGGGGCAGTAAGGTTCGTCGTTGATGATATTGCCGATGATCCAGTCTGCCTTGGCGATATATTTGCCCAGCACGTCGCCTACGCCGGAGGCGACCATCGACAGCGGCGCGGTGCGCAGAATGTCCAGATCGCATACAATGATATCCGGGCAGACGGCGGCGCGGTGAATTTTGACGCCATGGAGCAAAAGCGGCGCGACCACGGACGTATACCCGTCCATCGACGGCGCGGTACCGACGCTGACAAAGGGCAGCCCGGTGCGTACGGCGTTGACGCGGGTGGTATCGGTGAGCGAACCGGAGCCGACGCTGATTAAAAACTCGGTTTCAGGCTGGATGGACAGCAGGACTTCCCCGCAGGCGGTTTCATCCGGGTCTACGTCGCCTTCGCGCATGATTTTGCACAGGATGACGTCAAAACCAGCGCTTTTGAGCGTCTGTTCCACATCGCGCGCGGCGACTTCATAGGTGTTTTTGTCGCATACCAACACGCAATGGGTGCCAAGACCGCGCTTTTGAATGTATCCGGGCAGCTTGGGGATCAGCCCCGTGCCGACATAGATGTCCTGTGTGGGCATGTGATGCTCGCAGGGGCAGTCGCATGTCAGTCCGGAAATCTGAAGTTTGCAGTCCTGATCGTAACCGATGGTAACAGCCATAATACTTCCCTCTTTCGTTGCATGATAAACGGCCTATGCCGAAAAATATGAAATCATATCCTCATTATATCCGCCATAAACCGGAGCGTCAACTCTGCGCGCAAAATAAATGTGTATCCGGGGGCAATTTCAGGGCAGACGCCGGGCGGATTTTCTCCGGTTATTTTGGCGGCTGCAAAACGCATGCCGATGCGCGCCGGGTTCCGGATCCCCTTGATGCAGGGCGGGGGGCGATCACCGTGTCTGCGTAAAACCATGAAGCCCGGCTGCTGCCGGACGCTCCCAGGGCAAAGCATCAAGAAACGCCGCCTGGGGCGGCGTTTTTAACGTGGTATCCGGTTATTCGTTCGGCGTGATTTGTACTTTAATGGATTGGGCGGACATCTGCATGTGCAGGGCCTCCTCCAGGCGCTCCAGGGGATACCGATGGGTGATCAGCGGCGCGGTTTGTATTTTTTCCGCATTGATCAGGTCGACCGCTTTCTGGTGGGAATCGGGATTGATAAAGGAACCGTAAATTTTCAATTCTTTGTGGAATACATCGAACAGGGGCATTTCAAACGCCGCGTCTGCGCCGGGCACGCTGAACAACAGCAGTCTTGCACCACGGTCGGCAATGTCAAAAGCCTGCCTGGTGGCAAATGTACGGCCGACGCACTCAATCGCCAGATCGACACCTTTGCGGCCGGTCAGCGCGCGAATCTGTGCGGCGGGGTCGCCTGCCAGCGGATCGATGGCATAATCTGCGCCGACTTGCAGTCCGATTTTCCGGCGGCTTTCCACGGGCTCGGACAAAATAACCGTGCCTGCGCCGCGCAGCCTTGCAAGCTGCACCATCAGCAGGCCAATCGTTCCGCCGCCGATGACTGTCGCAACGTCTCCGGTTTGAATCTGCGCCTGCTCAATGCCATGAATGCAGCAGGCCAGAGGCTCTGCCATTGCCATTGCCTCAAAGCCCACCTCCGGCTTCATGACAAATACCTGGCTTTCAGGAACCATGCTGTATTGGGCAAAGCCGCCGTTGCGGTTTACGCCAATGGCGCGGAGATGATCGCAGAACTGTTTTTGTCCCTTACGGCAATGATAACATTTTCCGCAATAGATGTTGGGATCCACTGTCACACAATCTCCGACTTTTACGGTTGTGACGTCCCTGCCGATCGCCTCGACAATGCCGGAATACTCGTGTCCCAGGACAACCGGCGGAGCCACCTCGGCGGAACCTTTTTCGCCATGATAGATGTGTATATCCGTCCCGCAGATACCTGCGGCCATATTTTTGATGAATACCTCATGCGCCTGGGGCGGGTCAAAGGACAGTTCCCGGACTTCAAACGTTCCGTTGCCAAGGAAAAAATTACCCTTCATGGATCTCACAGCCTTTCGTGTACAGGATATAAACGTGCGTAAAGCGCCGCTTTGTGTGAAAAATGAAACGATATGCGGATGCGGGAAAACGGTCTGCGGATGATATCAGATCGGATGCGTATAGACGTCCCGCGCGGTAAACTCGTTGACCAGGGGGGCGTCGCATTGCAGCGCCTGAATGTTTTTTAAAATGACCGCCACGGAATTGTCCTGCTTGAGCGCAAACGCCGGGGAGGTATGGGGCGTAATGAGCACATTGGGCATCGTCCAAAGCGGACTGGTGGGATCCAGCGGCTCCTGCGTGACGGTGTCCAGGCCTGCGCCGGCGATTTTTCCGGTTTCAAGCGCGCGGATCAGCGCCGGCTCATCAATCAGCGCGCCGCGCGCCATATTGATTAAAAATGCGCCGGGCTTCATCATTGCCAGCCGCTTTTCATCAAGCAGATGATACGTTTCATCGCTCAAATTGATGGCAAGAATCACAAAATCCGCACGCGGCAAAAGCTGTTCGACATTGCCGCCGTTTTCGGCGCAGATCATCTCATCCACATTGGGGTCCTGCCGGCAGCTTCTGCGATAGCCCAAAACCGTCATGTCCATGGCCTTTAGCCGCCTGGCCAGCGCGCTGCCCGTATATCCGACGCCTAAAATCGCCGCCGTTTTGCCGTACAGGCTGACGCCGGCATGCTGCGGCGCAGCCCAGATTTTGCTGCGCTGATTGGCCAGATAGCCGTTCCAGTTGTAGGAAAGCGCCATCATCAGCATCATGGCGTGCTCTGCCAGTGCCGGCGCGCTGCGTCCCGCACTGCCGGTAAGGCGGATGCCGCGCGCAAAAACTTCCGGCCTGGCGGATTTGGTCAATCCTGCGTGGCCGCAGTGGATCCAGCGCAGATGAACGCCCTCGGTTAAAATCTGATCGTTCAGATCGCTGTTTAAAATCGCCGCATCCGCGGTTTTGAGCGCTTCGCTGACCGCCTGCCGGTCGCTGAGACGGCAGAAGGTCACTTGTGCGGGCGCGAGCGCCTGCGCGATGCGATTGAGATTTTCCGGGGTATAGTCCAGCGTTACCAGTACATGCTTCAGTTCCATGTCCATACTCCTATCTAAAAAAAGCTTTGAGGATACACCATGCAATCAATAGCCAAAGCGCGAGCACCGGCAGGGCATAATACCACCGGCGCGGCCGCCCGTCTGCCCAGAGCCCCTGGGCTTTTTCCTGACAGCGCGCCATCACGCTGGGCGGAATCAGCCAGATGGTCAGCGCCGCCAGCCCCGGCAGGATCAGCAAATCGTCCAGATAGCCCAGAACCGGGATAAAGTCCGGCACCAGATCAATCGGCGAGAGCGCATAGGCAACCGTAAGCCCTGCCAGCGCTTTTGCCAAAAACGGCGTCTGCGCGTCGGAGAGCGCCAGAAAAATCGCGGGGATCTGTATTTTGAGCGCTTTTGCGCGCGCCTTCCAATTCATTGGATTCATTCCTTTTGCAAATTTTTCGTATGACGAATTTTTCTGCTTTCAGGAAAAAAAGACCATCAGCAGCGTTCCGGCGACAATCAGCGCAAGGCCAGCCAGCGCGCGCCGGCTGAGGCGTTCCTTTAAAAACAGCGCGGAAAAGGCGACGGTGACGACGATGCTCAATTTATCAACCGGCACGACCACGCTGGCAGGGCCGTCCTTGAGCGCGCGGTAATAGCACAGCCAGGAAAGCCCCGTGGCAAAACCGGACAGCACCAGGAACAGCCAGCTTTTGGCGTTGATGCCGCCGATTTGCCGGTGCTGCCCCTGCGCCAGCACGATGCCCCAGGCCATGATCAGCACGACAATCGTGCGGATGGCCGTGCCAAGCGTGGAATCGACGTTTTCAATGCCGATTTTGGCTAAAATGGAGGTCAGCGCCGCAAAAACCGCGGATAAAACGGCCCAGAAAAGCCATTTGGCGTCGCCCTTCTTTTCTTCCCCGTGCGGCTTGCCTGTGGCGATCATCAGCATGGTGCCGGCGAAAATCAGCGCCATTGCGGCGAGGGAGACCCAGGTCAGCGCCTCGCCCAGGATGAAAAATGCCAGCAGCATTGTCAAGACGGTGCTGGATTTGTCAATCGGCGTGACTTTGCTGACATCACCCAGCTGCAGCGCCCGAAAATAGCACAGCCAGGACGCACCGGTGGCAAAGCCCGAGAGAATCAAAAAAAGCAGCGAACGGCCGGTAATGGTACCGATGGCTCTCCAGGATCCGCCGATGGCCACCATCAGCCAGGAAAACGCCAGCACCACGCAGGTGCGCAGCGCTGTCGCCAGGTTGCTTTTGACATTTTCAATGCCGATTTTTGCCAAGATTGCCGTCAGGCCCGCAAACAGGGCGGAGCCCAGCGCGTAAACCAACCACATAAGGAGGCCTCCTCGTTTCTAAAAGAGTTTTTTCTTTTTAAACAAAATCAGACAGCCGACGCCGACCCCCACGCAGACAAGCGCCGCGGCGGGATACCCAAAACGCCAGCCAAGCTCCGGCATATGCTCAAAATTCATGCCGTACCAGCCGACAATCAGCGTCAGCGGGGCAAAAAGCGTCGTTACCATGGTGAAAAATTTCATCGTACGGTTGATGCTGTAATTGAGCGAGGCGTCCAGGGATTCCCGCAGATAGGCCAGGTTGTCCCGCTGTGCGTCCGCGCTGGCGCCCATGCGCTGCGCTTTGCCGGTCAGCACCCGGAAATAGCGCATGCTGCCGGATTCAAACAGCTCGTTTTCATTGGCGGCCAGCGTTTCGGACAGATCCGCCGTCTGGGCGCAAAGCCGGCTGGCGACGGCCAGACGTCTTCTGAGCGTATAGATCATGCCGTTGAGCGCGTCGCTGACCGGACCGTCGGTGATTTTCTGTTCCAAATTCAAAATGACCTGTTCGGTTTTTTCCAGAATGGGCGCGTTTTGCTCCAAAAGTGCATCCAAAACGCCAAAGACGGTTTTTTCCAGCGTTGGATGCTGGGTAAAACGCGCCAAGAGCGCTTCCACCTGCGGGGCAAAAACCTCCGGCTGGGAGCAGACGATCAGCAAAAGCTGCGGCATGACCAAAAGTGCCATATGCGCAGGCGTTCTGGCCGGCGCATCGGGCGATATGACCTGCGTCAGGCACAGCGTACACCGGTCGTAGACCTGCGCCCCCGGATGAAACGACTGCTGCGTCAGACGGCACTGCGCCAGAAGATGTGCGGAAATATCACATTGCTGCGCCAAAGCTGAAAGCTGCTTTTCATCGACAACGCCGATGCGGATGCCCTCCTTTGTCAATGCTTTGACCGGACGCATCTGTCCTTCCGTTATTTGATAGAACATAGCCCATCGCTCCCTTGCCTCTATTGTACTGCAAATATATTCGTCTTTCAACGGCGGATTTCCTGACGGTATATTGCATTTTTGCAAAGGCAATGGTATCCTGCACATAAACAGGGATAGGGAGCACAGATGCAGATATGGAAATGATTTTTGAAAATATGAAAAAACATCGGAAAATTCTCTTTGACAAGGATCATCCGTTTTTGACGCCGCTTGCGCTGGGTTTGGCGCAGGCGAACCGGCGCGCGGTGGTGCTTTGGGCGCTGGATCTGGCGCAGGAGGCGGTGGAACAATTGCGCGCGCAATTGCCGCATGAAACGCGTCCGGCGCAGGCCTTGGCGCAGGCAAGACGCTGGGCTGCGGGCGAAATTCGCATGCCGGAGGCGCAGGCGGCAATTTTGGACTGCCATCGCGCGGCAAAAACGCTTTCTGATCCGGCGCAGGCCGCGCTGTGCCATGCGGTGGGGCAGGCCTGTGCGACCGTGCATACCCCGGGACATGCGCTGGGCTTTCCGGTTTATGAGCTTACGGCAATTGTGCTGCAGGCCGGGGCGCAGGCGTGCCGGGAACCGGTTCTGAGCCGCTGTGCGCAATATCAGGACCGGCTGCTGGGGTGGATGGACGCCGAAGGGCAAATAAACGGTCCCTGGGCGGCGTTTTTAAAGCGTGATTGCCGCTAAATGGCTTTGGAATGGCGAAATTGGGAATTGATTCCGGATTTTGACGGATATTGAAAAAATGAAGGCGCCGTGCAATGGCCGGTCAATCAAAAAGCCGTCCGCCGCAGCAGATCGCCGCGCTGTGCAAAAGACAGTTCCAGCTTTTTTGCACAGCGCGGCGATCAAACGGTTCGGACGGCTTTTTCAGCCAATTTCGGGTCTGCGGACAATTAAAAAGTTTGCTTTTGGGCTCAAAGGCGGCTAAAGATGGATCAGCTGAACCTGCGCGCCCAGCGCCTGCCATTTTTCCGCCGCGTTTTCATAACCGCGCAGAATGTGGCCGGCCTGGTCGATGACGGTTTCCCCGCGGGCGCAGCAGGCGGCGATCAAAAGCGCGGCGCCTGCGCGAAGATCGGTGGCCGTAACGCGTGCGCCGGTGAGCGGGTGCGCGCCGCGCACGATGGCCGTGGCATTGTCCACGCGGATCTGCGCGCCCAGCCGGATCAGCTCGGGCACATGGCGGAATCGGTTTTCAAAAATGGTTTCCGTCACAACGCTGGTCCCCTGCGCGCCGCATAAAAGCGCCATCATGGGCGCCTGCGCGTCGGTTGGGAAGCCGGGGAACTGCATGGTGCGCACATCGGCGGCAATCAAACGCTGGCCTGCGCGCACGCGGATCCCGCCCGGCGTTCGGATCACCTGCACGCCGGTCTGCATCAGCTTGGCGCACACGGCGCGCAGGCAGCCGGTTTGCGCGCCGCGTACCAGCACGTCGCCGCCGGTGGCTGCTGCGGCGATCATGTAGGTGGCGGCCTCCATACGGTCCGGCATGGGCGTATAGGAGGCGCCGGTCAGGTTTTCGGGCGCAACGCCCTCGACCTGGATGGTGTCGGTGCCCGCGCCGCGGATTTTGGCGCCCATCGTGCGCAGGAATTTGGCCAGGTCGACGATTTCCGGTTCGCGCGCAGCGTTGTCGATGATCGTTTTGCCCCGCGCGACGGCGGCGGCCATCAAAAGGTTTTCCGTGGCGCCGACGCTGGGAAAATCCAGGCAGATATCCGCGCCGGTAAGCCCGTGAGGGGCCTGCGCGCGCACCAAACCGCCCTGAATGTGGATTCGAGCGCCCATCTTTTCAAATCCGGCCAGGTGCAGGTCGATCGGCCGGGCGCCGATGGCACAGCCGCCCGGCAGCGCTGCGCATGCCTGACCGCACCGGCCCAGCAGCGGCCCCAGGACAAGCACCGAGGCGCGCATTTTTTTTGCGTAGACATCATGGAGCGTGTGCGCGCCGATGGTACGCGCGTCAATTGAAATTGCGCGGCCGTTCTGCGTATGGGCAACGCCCAGATCGTCAAAAATATCAAGAAAAGTTGCGACGTCCGTCAAATGCGGCGCGTCGCAGATCGTACAGACGCCGGGACACAAAAGCGCGGCGGCCAGCAGCGGCAAAACCGCGTTTTTTGCGCTGGAAACCTGGACTTCGCCGCTTAGCGCGCACGGCCCCTGTACGACAAAATTTTCCATCGTGCTTCCTCCTTTCGTCACAAACAGTCTGCCCGCGCGGCGGCGATGGTATGCCGTGCCAAAGCGCAGGATGCATCCCGGAACTTTTCAAGAAACCAAAAGACGCGCGCCGTTTTCAGTTTTTGCAGAAAACAGCGGCGTTTTTTTGATGGAAAATTTTAAAAAAGGACAAAAATAAGGAATAAAAGATAAAAAACTGTTGTTTTTTTATCCAGGAAGCTATGTTACACTGATTTTGCAACAAACAACAAAGCTCAGCCCCATGCAGCGCATTGGAATGATCCGACGGAAAAATGGCGGTTTTCCGCTGCCGACGCAGGATGCAGACGGTTGAGAGCGTGTGGGCGGCCCGCGGCATGCGGGCGGGAAAAGGAGTGAACGCATCGATGAGCAATCTACAAGCGTCCGTGCGGCCCGGAAACAGCACGGCGACGCAGCTTTGGCGTCAGTTTAAAAAGCAGCGGTATATTTTCATGCTGCTGATCCCCGGGCTGATCTGGTATTTGATTTTCAAATACGCGCCGCTCTGGTTTATCACCAAGGCGTTTACCAATTACGGCACGGTGGCAGAACCGACCTTTACGGGCCTTGCAAACTTTAAAAGGCTGTTTGCCTCGCCGAATTTTCTGCGTGCGTTTCGAAATACGCTTTTGATCAGCTTTTACAACATCCTTTTCTATTTCCCGATTCCGATTCTGATGGCGCTGAGCCTAAACGAGCTGCGGGTCAACTGGATGAAGAAAACGGCGCAGTTTATCGTTTACATTCCCCATTTCCTGTCCTGGGTCGTGGTGGGCGGTCTGTTTAATCTGATGCTTTCCCCCAGCACCGGCGTGGTCAACAAGCTGCTGGTTTCCATCGGCGCGGTGGAGGAGCCCATTTATTTCATGGCGTCCACCCGATGGTTCCGGACGGTCCTGATCGGGTCGGAGATCTGGAAAAGCGCGGGATATGGCGCGGTGATTTATATTGCGGCCATATCGGGCGTGGATTCGCAGCTTTATGATGCGGCGGCGGTGGACGGCGCAGGCTATATGGCCAGAACGTGGCATGTGACGCTGCCGGCAATCCGAAACACGATTGCGACGGTGCTGATGCTGACGCTCTCGCGCATCATGCAGATTCAGGACCAGGTGCTGGTCATGTACAATTCCGCTGTTATGGACGTTGCGGACGTGCTGCGCACCTTTTCCTATTCCGAGGGCCTTACGCGCGGCAATGTTGGCTACGCCACGGCAATCGGCCTGTTTACCTCGGTGGTAAGCGTGGTGCTGATCGTTGGCTGCAACTTCTTTAGCAAGCATGTGCTGGACGAAGAAATTCTGTAAGGGAGGGTGCGGGATGAAAGTCGGTTTTGGAAGAGCTTCCTTTCTGGTAATCAATTCCATTGCGGTGCTGCTGGTTTGCCTGATTGTACTGGTTCCGTTGTGGATGGTCATTGTCACTTCTTTTTCGTCAAACGAGGTCGCGGCGGCCGAGGGGTTTGTCCTGATTCCAAAGGATTTTGAGCTGACCAGCTATCGGGCGGTTTTTGGCAGCGGCGGATATTTGAAATCCTTCTGGCGCTCGCTGGGAATTGCCGTTGCCGCAACGGCGCTGTCGATGGTGCTGACCACGACGATGGCCTACGCGCTGGCGCAGCGCGAGCTGATTTTCCGCAATTTCTTTATGAACCTGGTGTTGATCACCATGGTGATTGACGGCGGCATTATTCCGTTTTATATGGTGGTGCGCGCTTTGGGCATGATCAATTCCTACTGGTCGCTGATTGTCCCCATGGCCATTACGA
The DNA here is from genome assembly GCA_002329335.1 of Christensenella sp. UBA1428. GTDB lineage: Bacteria > Bacillota > Clostridia > Christensenellales > UBA1750 > UBA1428. Next base: position 18,902 of record DCTY01000015.1, on the reverse strand, counting down.
CCTACAACCTGATTTTGATGCGCAACTTTTTCAGGACCCTGCCCGAGAGCCTGATGGAATCGGCGCGGCTGGACGGCGCGGGGGAGATGCGCATTTTGACCAATATCGTGCTGCCGATTTCCGTGCCGATTTTGGCGGCGATCACGCTGTTTTATGCGGTAGGACACTGGAACCGGTATTTTGAGGTCATTATGTTCATCAATGATACGCGCAAATTTACCATTCAGGTGCTGCTGCGCCAGCTGCTGTTCCAAAGCGAAGGCACCGAGGGGCTCAACAGCATTCAGGTGAACAATTTTAAGATGGCCGTGATGGTGGTGGCCATGCTGCCGATTTTGATTTTGTATCCTTTTGTTCAAAAATACTTTATTTCCGGCCTGATGCTGGGGTCGGTCAAGGGATGATGCAAAAGCACGGCAATCGGGCCGTGTTTGCATAGAGTATTTTCCACTGCGCCTTGTGCGCATACCAGGAAAGGAGTTATCATGATGAAAAAGGGACTGAAACTGACCGCGGCGCTTGTCGCGCTGGTCATGGTGCTGTGCCTGGCCGGCTGTGCTTCCGGTTCTTCCGGTACTGCCGGCGCCAGCGCGGACAGCCAGGAGGCGCCGCGCGAACTGTCGCTGTGCATGAGCCAGACGCGCTGGGGCGGCAGCGTGGACGATACGCACATGAAGGCGTATGTGGAAGCGCTGGAAAAAGCGACCAATACCAAGATTGAAATGATCGCCCCGACCCATACCGACTTTAACGAAAAGCTCAACGTGCTGATGGCCTCCGGCGAGTATCCGGACATCATTCGTCCCCAGCAGTCCTGGGATTACATCGGCCAGTTTGCCGTGCGCGGCTATTTACAGCCGGTGACCAAATGGATCAACGAGGACGAGCGCTTTGCCAAGCTGAAGGAAACGGATTTGTCCATCTATCAGTCCGGCGAGGATATCTATGGCATTCCTACCGGTATGGGCAACGCCAAGATCATCTGGGTGCGCCAGGATATGATCGACAAATACGGCCTGGACATCGAAGAAACCATGACCACGGACGCTTTTGTTGAGCAAATGCGCAAAATCGATCAGAGCCAGACGATTCCGCTGGTGATTCCCAAATGGATCGTGAACTTCCAGATCTACTACAATTTCTTTGGCGCGTACGGCGGACCGATCCAGGATGAAAACGGCCAGTGGATCGACGGCATTGCGACGCAGGAAATGAAAGATGCGCTTTTGTGGCTTAAGGGCCTGTACGATGAGGGCATCATCGATTCGGAGTTTATTACCAATGAAAACTCCAACATGCGCGAAAAATTCTATACCGGCCAGGCGGCCTGCATGGTGGACTACAGCACTTACTATCAGAACATCCTGACCAACTCCGAATCCGTCGGCGCGCCGACCGTGGGCGTTCCGATCTATACGCTGATCGGCCCCAACGGCGACAAGGGCAACCTCAATGAGTCCGGCGGCGAAGCCATGGCGCTGACCAAGACCTGCAAAAACCCCGAGGCGGCCATGGATGTCATTCATTACATGTTCTTCCAGCCGGAGGGCGAACTGCTCAATACCGTCGGCGTGGAGGGTGTGCATTATACCATTGAAAACGGCGAACTGACCCCGACGGAAGCGGCGGTGACCGGCGGCTATACGGTCAATCCTGTGAACCTGGGCTCTTCCTTCTCCCCGATTGACCTGACGACGCTGCCTTATACCTTTGCCGGCATGAAGTCCGAAAACCTGAACATCGCCAATGAAATCGTTTCCAAGGCGCTCAGCGCGGACAACCTTGGGCCGATGGTCAAAATCCCCATGGGCACTTCTCAGGTGTACGATGAAAATGCGGCGACCTACAACAACAATCTGTACGAAATGGCGACCAAGATCGTCATGGGCACGGCGGACATCGAGCAGGTGTACGCGGACTATGCCAAATTCTGGCAGAGCATAAATGGCGACGAGATGCTCAAGCAGCTCAACGAAGCCAAATAAGGGATGCACTCCGCCCCTGGCCCCGGCGGCCGGGGGCGGTATTTTTACCGAACAGCAAAGACAAGGGAGGACGGGACGTTGAATTTAAAACAGCTTTTGCGTCCGAAAACCAGCATTCAGCGGCTGCTGACCCGCCTGATCGCCAGCTTTCTGCTGGTGCTGACGTTCTCCTGCGTGTTGATGTACGCGCTGACGCAGCAGCAGCTGTGCCGGGATGCCGTGCGTGAAATGACCAGCTATGCGCAGATTACCGCGACGCATCTGCAGCTTCAGCTGGAAAACGCGCTGGCGCTGCAGACGGAGCTTCAGCTGGATACTTTTTTGCAGAATTATACTTCGAATCATTTTGACACCACCATACAGGAATACCGGGAATTTGCCAAGCGTCTGTCAGAGCGCGCGGCGTCCAATTCGATTATCGATACCATCGACGTATATGTCGGCAAAACCGGCGTTTTATTTACCAGCGACCTGGGCCCGACAGCCCGTCTGGATGCGCGTACGGCTAATTATCTTGCACAGAAGCTGCACCAGCTTAAGGATGTAACCTGTACGCGTCAATACCGCAGGCAGCTGTATTATTGGCTGCCGCGGGCAGACGACCATATCACAATTTTGATGCCGGTGCCGCAGAAATTTACCGGAGCGCAGGCGGCGTTTGCGGCGGTAAGCATCCGCAGCAGCGTGCTGGAAGCTTTGCTGGACAACAACTGGCGCGGCGAGTCGGTTTATTTGCTCGACCAGTACGGCGGCGTGCTGGCGGGCGGCGGTGGGGCGAAGATGCCGGAGCTGGACGACCCTGCCTACCTTTCGGGCAGCTGGGAGGTCGGCGCGCTTTCGTGGCGGGTGGTGTATCTTTGCCCAAAAAGCGCGGCGGTAAACGGCGCGACAAGCAGCATCTTTGCGCTGAGCATGTGTTTGGTTGTGCTCACGAGCGTTGCGCTGGTGTGGAGTATGGCGGTTCAGATGCTGCGGCGTATCGATGCGCGCGTGGCGCCGCTGACCAGTTTGATGGAAACGGTCAAGCACGGCGACTATCGTATCGCGCCTGTGGACCGGGAAAAGGATGAATTTACCTATTTGTATGACTCGTTCCTGTCCATGACGGAATGTGTGGACAGGCAGTTTAACGAGATTTACCGTTTGAAAATTCTGGAGCAGGAGGCGCGCCTGAACTTGCTGCAGGCGCAGGTCAACCCGCATTTTATCTATAATATTTTCAATAACATGAACTGGATGATTCAGCTGGGGCGCTATGACCGGCTGGAGGAGCTGACCGACGCGGTAAGCGTATTTTTCAAAAAATCCCTCAACGACGGACTGGAAACCATCCGGGTAGAGGATGAAAAGGAAAAGCTGGAAAGCTATGTGCGCATTCAGCAGATCCGATTTGGCGAACGGCTGGGCTGCAGGGTGCAGATCGATCCGGCGCTTTATCCGCGGCGCATGCTCAACCATCTGCTTCAGCCGATTGTGGAAAACGCGGTGGTACACGGCATCGAGCTGCGTGCGCACGCAGGGACGGTTTGCGTGACGGGGCGGCTGGAAGCAAACGGCGATATGGTCTTTGAAATCTGCGACGACGGCGCCGGCATGGCGCCGCAGCGGCTCAAGGCGCTGCGCCAGGCGCTTGCGGATGCGGAAACGGGCGTACAGACGGGGGAATTTTTTGCCCTGTGCAATGTCAGCGCCCGGATCACGCTGTATTACGGCGCGGACTATGGGCTGACCATCGACAGCCAGCCGGGGCAGGGGACGCGCGTAAGGATTCGCTTGCCGGGCAAAACGGGGGAAGGAGGGGATGAACTTGTATCGGATGATGATTGTGGACGATGAGCCGTATGTGGTGGAAGGAATCCGCGACAGCATTCCCTGGAGCAAATACGGCGTGCGGGTCTGCGCCGAGGCTTATGACGGATTAAGCGCGCTTGAAAAGGCGCGCCAGACCCGGCCGGATATCATCATTGCGGATATCCGGATGCCGGAATTGAACGGCATGGCGTTTATCGAGCAGGCGCGCGCGTTTTTGCCCGAGGCGAAATTCATCCTGATCAGCGCCTTTGCCGAATTTGAATGGGCGCAAAAAGCGCTGTCGCTGGGCGTATTGCAATATCTGGTCAAGCCGGTGCGCATGACGGAGATCATCGATGCGGTTAAGCGGGCGGCAAGCGCGCTTGACGCGCAGGAGCAGGCCCGTCAGGCCGCCCGAAGGCAGGATGCGTCCGGGATGGAGGGGATGGAAGCGGCCAAGGCTTATATCCGTGCGCATTGGCAGGAAAACGTGACGCTCTCCGAGGTTGCGGCGCATGTGTCCTTCAGCCCTTCGTATCTGTCCAGAAGGTTTAAAAAAGAAACGGGACATTTGTTTGTCGATTATGTCAAGCAGGTCAAATTCGACCATGCCAAACGGCTGCTGGAAACCACAGGCATGAAGGTCTATGAAATTTCGGCGCTGCTGGGTTATCAGTCCGTGCAGTATTTCACCACGATGTTTAAACAGATGGCGGGTCAATCGCCGTTTGAATACAGGCAGAAATGCCGGGATGCGAAACAGGGAAAGGGATGAACCATGATACAACGACTGGCTTATTACTACACCCAGGAAAACTGGAAGGATCTGGACGAGTTTGAACGCGCCGCGCGCATGGCCAAGGCGGCGGGCGCCACGCATATGATGGTGGGACAGTTCGGCCGCAGCCGCTGGATGTGGGAGCGGGATTTGACTGACCCGTACTGCAACTGGCTGATGAGCCATGTGCCGCTGTTCCGGCTGGCCTGCCCGCCGGCGCTGCGGCCGTATCTGCCGGCAGATTATACCGACGATTGCCTGGATATGGTGATCCGGCGCTGTCAGGTGCTCAAAACGCTCGGCATGCGCGGCGCGCTGTTTTCAAACGAGCCGTTCTGGCTGCCGGAGGAAGTGTTTGAGGCGCATCCCGATTGGCGCGGCGCGCGCATGGATCATCCCCGGCGCGCCCGGCATCCGTTTTACAGCCCCTGCGTGGACCATCCGCAGGTGCTGGAAATGTATACCTGGGCGATGCGTCAAATCGGCGAAAAAACAGGCATCGACCTGTACTATATCAAATCCAACGACGCGGGCGGCGGCCTTTGCTGGTCCAACGGGACTTATGTCGGCCCCAACGGCCCGTCCTGCTGCAAAAACCGTCCGATGACCAGCAGGGTCAGCGGTTTTGTGGAGGCGCTGGCGCAGGGCGCGCGCCAGGCGGGGATCGATCCGGTGATCCATTTTAACACCAATATCGGATTTAAGCTGGAGGAAGTCGGCGCAAACGAGGCCTGGCACGAGCTTCGCACGCCGCAGGTCATCGTCAACGACCGCGACCGCAGCGGCGATCGGCCCTTTGCCATGGGGCCGTCCGAGCGCAATGTGAGCGTCAAGGGCATGGCGGATTTTGTGGCGTTTACCCAGTGGCTGGAAAATGCGCAGCGCGCAGAAAAACAGTATCTGGTCTTTGGCACCGGCGCATTTGGTTTGGAACAGACGACGGCGTATACCAGGCTGGCGCTTGAAAAACCGACCCATGGGCTTGCCGACCGGACGAAGCTGATGCGTCAGGTTGCCGCGCTTTTGGTGGGCGAGCAGGGCGCGCCGCTTTTGGTGGACGCATGGTTCCATCTGCATGAAGGGCTTTTGCATTACAGCCACGACGGCCTTGGCGTGCTGACTTACGGCGCGGTGCATCAGCGATGGATCAACCGGCCGTTTGTGCTGTTCCCGCAGGAGCTGACGGCGGAGGAGTCGGATTATTACCGCCCGTATCAGTTCCAGGCGCTGGGCCAGGAGCAGGCGAACGATCTTTTGGATATGCAGAACATCGAATGCCTGCGCGGTTTTTCGGCGGCGTTTTTGATGAGCGAGTCGGTACGCAAGGGCCAGGGGGCGTTTGATCAGGCGGTTTTGAAGCTGCAGCGTCTGTGCGAGCTGCTGGACGGCGCCAAAAAAGAGAACTATGAGCTGATGATCCGCCGCATCCGGGTTTATCAGCACCTGATGCGCACCTGCGCCAATGCGGCAAAATTCCAGACGCTGGTAGACGATATCGATGATCAGGCGCAGCCGTCACTGTCCTGCCGCTGGCCGACGCGCAACGATCCGCGCATCGAACAGTATCAGAACATTACCCGCGACGAAATTGACAACGCGTTTGAGACGGCGCAGCTGCTGGAGGGGTACGAAAAGCAGATCCTTCAGATCGCCGAACCGGGCGGGGAGGACGTGTTTGTCTTTGGGCCGGATCTTGTGGCGCAGATCCGCAAAAAGGCGCAGACCATGCTCAAGCATCAGCTGGATGGCAACCGGGTGTTTGAGCGGCACAATATTTAAGGAGGCGACGATATGTCACAGATTAAAAAGCTGATCTTCGGCGTTAAGGCCGATACGCTGGAAGCGTTTGAAAAACAGGCGCAGCGCGCGAAAGCCGCCGGTGCGACGCATGTGCTGGTCAGCCAGCTGCCGCGCTCCTGGTGGATGTGGGAGAAGGATTTTAAGGATCCGTATCCCAACTGGTGCATGGGCCATGCGCAGATTTTCAAGCTGGTCTGCCCGCCCCAGCTGGAAAAATATCTGCCGACCGATTTTATCCGTGAATGCTTTGAGCTGGTCCAGGCGCGCTGCGAGATTCTGCGCCGGCTGGGGCTTAAGCCGGCGATGCATTCCAACGAACCGTTCTGGCTGCCGGAGGAGGTTTATCGCGACCATCCCGCCTGGCGCGGCGCGCGGTGCGACCATCCCAGGCGCGCGACCAAGCCGTATTACAGCCCCTGCGTGGACAACCCGGAGGTGCTGGCCATGTACCGATGGGCGGTGGGCGAATTGTGCCGGAAAACAGGGATTGATTATATCACCTTTATGTCCAACGATTCCGGCGGCGGTCTTTGCTGGTCCAACGGGACATACCCCGGCCCCAACGGCCCGGAAGCCTGCCGGCACCGTCCGATGAGCGAACGGGTATGCGGCTTTGTCAACGCCATCACCGACGGCGCGAAGGATGCCGGGGTGGATCTGGTGGTCGGCTTTAACGCCAACATTGAGTTTAAGGACGAAGAAATCGGTGCGAACGTCGCCTGGCACAGCGCGCGGGACGGCCAGATCATCAACGGCATCGACAACAGGGGCAACCGGCCCATTGCCACGCTCAACCGGCACGGGGAATGGATCCGCGGAATTCCGGACCTGTTCCGCTTTGCACAGAGCCTGGGCGGCGCGTACGCGTCGGGCAAGGAATATGTGACGATTCACATGCCCGATACGGATTTTGACGAGGATTGGGCGTATTTGCAGGACGGCCTTGACGCGCTGCCGGATCACTGGACCGGCTATGTGGCTGCGGTGCGCGCGGTGGCTGTGCGTCTGGTCGGCGAAGCGTATGCCGATGCGCTGACCGATGCGTTTTATAATATTTATGAAGGCGAGCTGCATTTTTCACACGACGGCCTGGGCCTGATCATGTATGGCTGCGTCCACCAGCGGTGGATCAACCGGCCGTTTGTGCTGTTCCCGGATGAGCTGACCGAGCAGGAAAAAAGCTATTACCGCCGGTTCCAGTTTCAGGCGCTGGGCGAAGCGCAGGCCAATGACCTGATGGATATGCAGAACATCGAGTGCGCCAGAGGCTTTTCAGCGGCATTCCTTTTGGGCGAAACGGCAAAAAAAGCGATCGCTTCCCTGGATCAGGCGATTGCAAAGCTGTCGTGGATTCAGACGGCGTGCGGCGAGGCCGGCGTGCAGGAAAAATGCGCCATGCTGGTGCGCCGGCTTCGGGTCTATCAGTGCCTGATGCGCACCTGCGCCAACGCGTCCAAATTCCAGGAGCTGGTGGATCGTACCGATTTTGAATTTGAACCGCCGCTCTCGTGCAGATGGCCCACGCGCAACGACCCGCGGATTGAGGAATATCAGAATATCACCCGCGCGGAGATCGACAACGCCTACGCGCTGGCGGACTTGATTGAAGGGTATGAAGAAAAGCTGTTCCCCGTCACCGACGAGGCGCATGAGGACATCTTCACCTTTGGGCCGCATCTTGCGGCGCAGATTCGCCAAAAAGCGGAAATTATGCTCAATCATCAGCTGGACGGCAACCGCGTGTACGAACGCCACAATATTTAATCCGACTTGAAAAGCGCCCGCCAGGGCGGCGGGCTTCGCAAACCGTTATTCAGGAAAAATTCGAAAATTTCATGGCTTTTAAGGGACGGCGCGGCTTCGGTCGCGCCGTTTCCTTTTGGGCCGTCCGTTCTTCCAAAGGGATAAATCCGATGCTATTGTGCGGGATATGACAAGGCGGGATAAGCTGCGCAAAAAAGGAAAAAAGAGGGACATGATTTGCAGATCTGGATGCGGATATTCTGCCTGCGTTTACCGCCGGAGTTGTCCGCGGCCTGCGCATGGATCGCTTTTATCCGCTCTCCTGGCATTGCACGGTCAATTTGCCCGATCCTTACATGTGGATCGGCCTTTGGATGCCTTTTTCAGTCTTTTCATGCTGCTGTTTTTGTATTTTAATTTCCTGCTGCAAAAAATGACCGCTGATTGAAGCCGATTTTGCCCGGTTTCACAGCGCGGGCAAAGGTTTGCCGCTTGCTCGCCCCTGGCAAAGCAAATGGGTCGCGAAGGAGGTACAAACAGGGCCGCCGCTGTTTGCCCCGGCTTGGAGCGCAGCGGCGGCCCTTCCCTTTATTCTTTTATCATTTGCAGGAGCAGCCAGGAGGCCGGATAATTCTTTTCCAGATCTTCTTTTGAATATTGACTTTCCAACCCCTTTGCGTTTGCGCAGAAAGCATCAAACCAATCCTGGCCGGTCAATCCTTCTGAATCAGCCAGAAGAACCGATTCGCCCATTTCGTGCATCCTGTCTTTGCATAAAGACGCCATGATGTGCCCGCGCAGATCCGTCTGACCGCCCGCAAGGAACTGTGTGAAACAGAATTTCAGGGTGCTGTCTGCATAACGCAGCAGTTCGTCGTATTGAGCGCGGTTTGCCTGGATGTAATCTTCGGGATTAGAAGATGCGGCTGGTTTGGCGCATATTGCAGTTAGAAGCCCGCGAACCAGTTCATTGAAATCCCCCCTTTTGCGCCGAAAAGTCAAGTGCCTTTTGATGGTTTTCTGCTTTCAGTGCATCCACATGATTTTGAGGATTCCAGATTGTATCCAATACATCTTCCGGGAATTTATCGCGAATGTCATCCGAATAATCAGCGCCGTCTCCCGATTCCCAATATTCAGACAGCGCATATCCGGTTTCGGTCACATGGAAGGTCAGAGCAACGGGACTGCAGCCGCCGCTGACGCTTTGGATCCCTTCTTCGGACAAATCATATTCCTCATAAAGCGCGAGCGCATACACGGTCAATGTCCCAATTTGCCCAGCGCTTGCAGGCCCGCCTGCTTCTGTAGCCAGTACAATATGGCTTTCACAGGTAAATACCCCTTTATAGTATCGATCTTTGTTATGTTCCATGATTGCATTATGGATTGCTGTATCTAAATCTGTAGTTTTAGGCGCAAAGGGGAAATCAATGTGCAGCACATAAGTTCCTGATTCTCCCTTGATAAAGTAATTTGCATGTTCATTTTCATCATTTCTGCGGGCTACTTCCAACACAAATTTTCCATCAGCATTTCGTTCCAATTCATAGGTCTCTTTTTCAATTATATTGCCATGTGCATAATAGTCCTCACTGATAATCAAAGCATCGGTGTCCCAATCAACATCGAAGACAAGCGCGCCCTTATCATTGATTGAGCCAGCTACTACAGATTTATAATCAAAGTCAAAACCATTTGGATAATAGCTCGGTTCAATATAACAGTTGAGACCATCGCTAACAGCATTACAACTTAGCAGGTCATAACGAGCCAGCTTAAATACCCATCGGATAGAGGAGTCGTCAGATTTTTTATCTGCATTATTTGCTGGATTAAAATAGCCATAGGTCAGATAAACATCTCCATTTTCCTGTAACATAAGGTAATAGAAAACAGAATCCGGTATATCGGGAGAAACCACTGCTTTCCAAGCCTTTTCGTTGTTCTTACGTAATTCATTTGCTGATGTTCCATCCCAAATTGCATCAATTCTAAAATATTCATCGAAATTTCCTTCGTTTAATGCTATTTCGGTAAACCCACCAGCCTGTAGCCATTCATTAGATTTTTTATCTTCAAGAATCATCAAAGTGCAATCACTCGTTAGATTATATAAAGGAGCGGTTTCTGGTGTGTAAGCAAAATTGTAATGCGCTGCATCATAAGAGATTGATTCTACTCGGTAACTATGAGCGAAAGGCTCTGGTGCATGAAGCGGTTGCCCTTTAGGATTTGTCAAAAAACATACCCCAAGAACAATACTTGCAACCACAGCAACGACAACAATCCAGAATGCAGGTTTCTTATAATTTAACACACGCTTCACCCTTTCTTTTACACCAACCTCGCCAAAGGCAAGAGGGCAAATCATAACCGTTCTTCTATTTACGCTACAAGAAAGTAATGCTTCGGAATACGCAATAGACTCACTCTGATTTAATTCTCGAATAACTTTCTCGTCGCAAGCCAACTCAATATCTCTGCAAAGTAAAATATACGCAATCCATACAAGCGGATTGAACCAATGGATTGCTAAAACCAGATAGCCAAATGGCTTCCACCAATGGTCACAGCGTTTCAAATGAGCGTTCTCATGGGCGATGATATGAGGAAGCTGCACTTCATCTGTTCCGGACGGAATGTAGATTTTCGGCTTAAAACATCCAAGGATAAATGGTGTTTGAATATTATCGCAAATCCAAATTCTATCTCGCAGGCGAAGCGATGCTTTTACTTTGCGTCTTACTCTGATGCAGCTGATTGCCGCATAAGCGATCATAGCAGCCACTCCACTTATCCAAATCAAAGTTGCATTTGCATATACAGACCTTGTTTGCATCATATCTACGGTCGTATCCAAAACAGTAGATGGCACATCTGGAAGATTTGGATTGGCTGTTGAGTCAATGATGGTATCAGTATGAGTTTCCGGCGGTTCGACCATAAATATTTCCAGAGGAACTGGCTCTGGATTTGGAACAAGGCTCATCGAGCTTTCGAATGAGATTGGATAAAGTAGGCGCACCGCAACCAATACCCACAACGCACAGTTGATCCACTTGGGTGCCTTTTTCAAAAGCGCACGAAAGAGAATGATTGCGAGAATTAACCAACTTGCCGAAATACTCATGTTCAGAATTTTCAGGAATAGTACATCCATAGGTTACTCCTTTCCGGCAGCTGCATCAATCATACGACGGATTTCCTCAGCCTCCTGTTGCGAAATACCCTTCCTTTGCGTAAAAGCGGCGATAAAAGCAGGAAGGGAGCCTTCAAAGGTTTCGTCAACAAACTGCTCGCTCTGAACGGCATAGAAATCGTTTTTAGACAGAATGGAAGAAACAGTCCCGCCGTTGTTTTGGAAAATGCCCCGCGCACAGAGCTTGCGCAAAACGGTATAGGTGGTCGAGCGGTTCCAGTTCAGCTCCTTTTCGCACAGCTTTACCAATTCTCTGGAGTGCAAGGGCTCGTTTGCCCAAATAATATCGGCGAAGCGGGATTCCACTACGCCCATCTTAATCTCAGCCATAAAGCGTTCTCCTTTTAGTTTATTGCTGATAAACTGATTATAGTTTATCAGCAATAAACTGAACCGTCAAGAGGAAACGGCAATATTCGTAATTCTGGTATTGGGTTTATTGTACCGAGCGCGCGGCTATAAGCGCGGTTTGTCAAGGATAAAAATAAGCGATCCCTGGAATCAAATCAGGGATCGCTTGCTTTTGTTTGGCCAATCCTGTCTGTCAGAGGCCGTAAACCGTTCAGTTTGCCGTTTTACTGTTTTACGAACAACGGGCAAACGGCGCGCGCTTTATCTGTGATCTGCGTATGGTTTTACGGCGCGGTGCTTTTTGGGGGGATAAAGAAGGTTTCCTTCAGCGCGCCTTCCAGCCTGAGCAGCTGGATTTTTCGGTCGATGCCGCCGGCATAGCCTGTCAGGCTCCCGTTTGCGCCGACGACGCGATGACAGGGAACGACGATGGAAAGCCGATTGCGGCCAACGGCGCCGCCCACCGCCTGGGCGGACATGCGGCTGAGCCCCTTTTTTTCGGCGAGCTGCCTGGCAATTGCGCCATAGGTTGTGGTTTGGCCGTAGGGAATGGCATAAAGCAGCGCCCATACTTCGTTTTGAAAAGGCGTTCCCGTGAAATGAAGCGGCAGCAGAAAGTCCGGTTCTTTGCCGGAAAAATAGAGGTCCAGCCATCGTTTGGCTTGAGAAAACAGGGGCAGATCCTTCTTTTCGTGCGCGGGATCCAGGCGCAGCGCAAAATATTTTTGCCCTTCAAACCATAATCCCGTCAGTCCGATTTCATCGGCCGCCAGAACAATGCCGCCAAGGGGCGAACGGTAATCTGAGGTATAGTGCATGGTGCTGTTCCCTCCGGTCTGTTTGGGGATTTGCCGCGGCGGTACGGGCGGCGTGCAGCGGCTTTTTTTGATCCTGTACCGGTCTGCGGACGGCGTGGGCCGCCGAAGCGGATTGACACGGTCTGTGCGCTGCGATATAACTATATCATAATCGCGTGACAGAATCCATCGCAAAACGGCTTGCATTTGCTGTTTTGCGCAGTATAAAAGGGAGTGGTGAAAATGGTGGAGGTTCGGGGATTATACAATACGGCGATTTGCTATACGCCAGCGCTGGAGGAATCCGCGCAAAAGCAGATCCGCGCCGTGTGCGACTGTCCGGCGTTTGCTGCCAGCTGCATCCGCATCATGCCGGATGTTCATGCCGGCAAGGGCTGCACCATTGGCACGACCATGACCATTTCGGATAAAATCGTGCCGGGCATGGTGGGCGTTGATATTGGCTGCGGCGTTGAAACGGTTGCCCTGGCGCAGCGCACCGTCGATTTTGACCGGCTTGACGCGCTGATCCGCAGTCAGATTCCGTTTGGCCGTCAGGTGCGCGAAGAACCCCATGCGTTTGCCCGGCAGATCGATTTAACGCAGCTGCGCTGCGCGGATCAGGTTCATCTTGTCTATGCGGCGCGCAGCATCGGAACGCTGGGCGGCGGGAATCATTTTATCGAAGTGGACCGCGCGCAGGACGACAGGCTGTTTTTGACGGTACATTCCGGCAGCCGTCACCTGGGCAACGAGGTGGCGAACTATTATCAGGAGCAGGGGCGCAAAGCGCTGTGGGGCGGCGCGGCCGATCAGATTCATCAGACCATTGCCCGCCTCAAAGCGGAGGGACGGTTTGATCAGATCCAGAAAACCGTTGAGGCGCTCCGGCAGGAGCATGCGCTGGACATCCCGAAGGATCTGGCATATGTGCAGGGGCGGCTCTTTGACGATTATATACACGATATGCGCCTGACGCAGCAGTTTGCCATGCTCAACCGCAAGGCGATGGCGGCGCAGATTCTGGACGGCATGGGGCTTACGCCGGTGGAGGCGTTTGCGACCGTTCATAATTATATTGATACCGACGCCATGATCCTGCGCAAGGGCGCCGTATCGGCCCGGGCGGGGGAGAAGCTGCTGATCCCCATCAACATGCGCGACGGCGGCCTGATCTGCCGGGGAAAGGGAAATCCGCAGTGGAATTACTCCGCGCCGCATGGCGCAGGACGGCTGATGAGCCGGCACGCGGCATTTTCAACCCTGTCGATGGATCAGTTTGAGCGGGAAATGGCGGGGATTTACACCACCTGCGTGCAGCCCGATACGCTGGATGAATCGCCGATGGCCTATAAACCCGTGCAGGAGATTATGGCGCAGATCGAGCCGACCGCGGAGGTGATCGAGCGGATCCGGCCGGTTTACAATTTCAAGGCGGCGGAATAGCCCGAAAAACGCATATGGGCCGGAAAGCGTCGAAGAAGGCTTTTCGTCAGCCACAAATGAAAGCGGCGATTTTTTTGAAAAGCCCTGCCGCGCCAAAGGTTTACGCATACGGAAAAAACTGCTATACTTGGGGTGTCAGAAACAATTGCAATGAAGCTGAATCTGCCCCGTGCGGCGCTTTGTGCGTCGGGCGGGCAAAATCGGTTTGTGATCAGCGCGGCATATTTGGCGCGGGAAACGGAGGCGTTATTCATGACAAGCAGGGAACGGGTTTTTGCGGCGATGGCGCAGCAGCAGGCGGACAGGGTGCCGGTGGGCTTCTGGTTCCATTTTACCGGCGAAAAAACGCGCGGTCAGGCGTGCGTTCAGGCGCATCTGGATTATTACAATCACAGCGACGTGGATGTGGTAAAAATCATGTGCGACGGGTATTTTGATTATCCAAATCCCGTGGCAAAAGCGGTAAAAAAGCCCTCGGACTGGTATGCGCTCAAGCCGCTGGGGCCGGATTCGCCGTTTATCACACAGCAGGTGGAACGGGCAAAAGCGGTTCGCAAGGGCCTGCGGCGCGACATGTGCGTGCTGTACAACGTCTTTGCGCCGTTTTCCTATCTGCGTTTCGGGACGTCCGACGCGCTGGTGATGGCGCATCTGAAGGAAGACCCTGCTGCGGTGCAGTATGCTCTGGATGTTGTGGCGCAGGATGCGGCGACGCTTTCACGCCTGCTGATCACGCAGGCGGGCGTGGACGGGCTGTATTATTGTTTGCAGGGCGGGGAGCTTGCGCGCTTTACGGCCCAGCAGTACCGCAGCTGGATTGCGCCTGGCGATCTGGCGGTGCTCAACCATGCCAACGTTTATTCGCAAAGGAATGTGCTGCACCTGTGCGGATGGGCGGGGGAGCAAAACCGGCTGGAAATCTGGCGGGATTATCCGGCCTGCGTGGTAAACTGGGCGGTGTTTGTGGAAAACATGGATTTGAAACGCGGCAGAGAATATTTCCATCATAAAACCGTTTTGGGCGGGTTTGACAACCGTCCGGGCGGCGTGCTTTGTTGCGGAACAAAAGAGGACGTGATGCGCCAGACGCATCAGGTGATCGATCAGGCCGGGCCTGTCGGGTTGATTTTGGGCGCGGACTGTACGCTGCCGGCCGATATCGACCCGCAGCGGCTCAACTGGGTGGCGCAGGCGGCGGCAGAGCACCGGTAGCCCTTTGCCGGGCAGGCGCTTTTGGCTGGGTTTTATGCGGGCAAAAGCGTTCGGCGGGATTTGGGCGCGCCGGCAGGCGCCTGTAAAAAAATATTGGTTTTGTGCGTAAAATATTTATAAAACGGTAAAAAATAAGTTGACATCGTCGAAGCGTGATGTTAAAATACCGTCTGTACCCTGATAGGGGTAGTTTGCGTTTTTTTCGGGCGGAGGGTTGCCCCCGGAAAAAACCGGACATCATTTCGTCGGAAGGAGGTGCTTGACATGCCCACCATTAACCAGTTGATCCGCAAAGGCAGACACACCAAGACGACCAAGTCGAAGGCTCCTTTGATGCGCAGCTGCCCGCAAAAGCGCGGCGTTTGCGTCAAAGTCAGCACGATGACTCCCAAAAAGCCGAATTCGGCTCTGCGTAAAATCGCTCGTGTGCGCCTGACCGACAATTCCGAAGGTACTTGCTACATTCCTGGTATCGGTCACAATCTGCAGGAGCACTCCGTCGTATTGATTCGCGGCGGCCGTGTTCGCGATTTGCCTGGCGTCCGTTATCACATCATCCGTGGTACTCTGGATACCGCCGGCGTTGCAAAGCGCATGCAGGGCAGGTCCCTCTACGGCGCGAAGAGAGCCAAGAAATAATTTTATCGTTGCCTGTGGGTAGCAGCCGCAAAGGCTGCTTGCCGTCCGGTGTTTGGAACACGCGCCGGACGTGTGGATGAAATGCTGCGTCACCTATAGGTCGCCGGTCGGGGGTGTCAAGGCCGCCGACGGTTTTTGATGTTTTTTTACCTGCCTTTGCGGCGTGATGCCGCCGGGTGGGGGCCGCGCGGCCCGTATGCGGGCGCGGGGCTTTCTCGTGAAAAGGAGGGACATTATGCCACGTCGTGGTTTTATTCCGAAACGCGAAGTGTTGCCCGATCCCATTTACAACAGCATCGTGGTGACCAAGCTGATCAATCAGATCATGTATGACGGCAAGCGCGGCGTCGCGCAGCAGGTATGCTATGACGCCTTTAAGATTGTCGAAGAAAAGACCGGTAAGGATCCGGCCGAAGTTTTCCAGACCGCTATGAACAACATCATGCCCGTGCTGGAAGTTAAGGCGCGCCGTGTGGGCGGCTCCACCTATCAGGTGCCGATCGAAATCCGCCCGGAACGCCGCCAGACGTTGGCGCTGCGCTGGCTGGTGGATTTTTCCCGCAGCCGCGGCGAAAAGACCATGCATGAACGCCTCAGCGGCGAAATCATGGACGCTGCCAACAACGCCGGCAACGCGGTGAAGCGCAAGGAAGACATGCACAAGATGGCGGAGGCCAACAAGGCGTTCGCGCATTACAGATGGTAATTTGTACAAACCGTTTTGGACCGGTAAATCTAAGCGGGTTTTCACGTCCATCTTATTTCATTTTTGGAAAGGAGGGTTAACATGCCCAGGCAAACTGAGCTGAACATGGTTCGCAACATCGGTATCATGGCGCACATTGACGCCGGCAAAACCACCACGACTGAACGTATCCTGTATTATACGGGGCGCGTGCACAAGATTGGTGAAACCCATGAAGGCGCCGCAACCATGGACTGGATGGAACAGGAGCAGGAGCGCGGCATTACCATTACGTCCGCTGCGACGACCGCTTACTGGAAAAACCATCGCATCAACATCATCGACACGCCCGGTCACGTTGACTTTACCGTAGAGGTGGAGCGCTCCCTGCGCGTTTTGGATGGCGCTGTCACCGTATTTTGCGCCAAGGGCGGCGTTGAGCCCCAGTCTGAAACCGTGTGGCACCAGGCGGACAAGTATCATGTCCCGCGCATGGCCTATGTAAACAAAATGGATATCACCGGCGCAGACTTTTATCGTGTCGTGGACATGATGAAAGAACGCCTCAAGTGTAATCCTGTGCCCATTCAGCTGCCCATCGGCGCTGAGGGTAATTTTAAAGGCATCATCGACCTGGTCGCCATGAAAGCCTACTATTACACCGGCGAGGCGGATTCGACGCCTGAGTGCAAGGATGTTCCCGAGGATATGCTTGAGCAGGCGCAGGAATACCGCGAGGCGATGGTGGAAGCCGTTGCGGAAACGGATGACGACCTGATGAACAAATTCCTGGAGGGCGAAACGCTTTCCGAGGACGAAATCATCCAGGGAATCCGCGCAGCGACGATTGCGGTAAAGATGATCCCCGTGGTATGCGGTACTTCCTACCGCAACAAGGGCGTTCGCCTGCTTCTGGATGCGATTGTCAATTTCATGCCCTCTCCGTTGGACATTCCGCCGATCCGCGGCCTGGTGCCCGGCACGGAGCGCGAAGAATTGCGTCACAGCAGCGACGACGAGCCCTTTGCCGCGCTGGCCTTCAAGATCGCCGTGGATCCCTTCGTGGGCAAGTTGGCGTTCTTCCGCGTGTATTCCGGCACCCGTCAGACGGGTTCCTATGTTTACAACGCCAATAAAGACCGCAGAGAGCGTTTGGGCCGTGTGCTGCGCATGCACGCCAACCACCGTGAGGAAGTTGACGCCGTGTATGCCGGCGATATTGCCGCCGTTGTCGGACTGAAGGAAACCGTTACGGGCGACACGCTCTGCGACGAAAACCATCCGATCATTCTGGAATCCATGGAGTTCCCCGAGCCCGTTATCCGCGTGGCCATCGAGCCCAAGACCAAAGCTGGTCAGGACAAGATGACCATGGCGCTGATTCGTCTGGCGGAAGAGGACCCCACGTTTAAGACCTATACCGATAATGAAACCGGTCAGACCATCATCGCCGGCNNAGGAGGACCCCACCTTCAAGACCTACACCGATCAGCAGACCGGCCAGACGATCATCGCCGGCATGGGCGAATTGCATCTTGAAATTATCGTGGACAGACTGCTGCGTGAATTCAAGGTCGAAGCCATTGTCGGTAAGCCGCAGGTTGCTTATCGTGAAACCATCCGCAAGCAGGTGCGCGCCGAAGGGCGTTTTGTGCGCCAGAGCGGCGGCCGCGGCCAGTACGGTCACTGCGTGATCGAGCTGTTCCCGCGCGAGCCCGGCCAGGGGTATGAGTTTAACAATAACATCATCGGCGGCGTGATCCCCAAGGAATTTATCGCACCGATTGATCAGGGTATCCAGGAAGCTGCGAAAAACGGCGTGCTGGGCGGCTATGAAGTCGTGGACTTCGGCGTCAATCTGGTCGACGGCTCCTATCATGATGTGGACTCTTCGGAAATGGCGTTTAAAATCGCCGGTTCGATGGCCTTTAAAGAGGCGGCGAGCAAGGCGGGCGCCGTGCTGCTGGAGCCGATCATGAAGGTTGAAATCGTTGTGCCTGAGGATTACATGGGCGATGTGATCGGCGATGCGACCTCCCGGCGCGGCCGGATTGAGGGCATGGAGGGCCACAGCGGCACCCAGCAGATCCATTGCATGGTGCCTCTTTCCGAGATGTTCGGTTATGCGACGGATCTGCGTTCCAGAACGCAGGGCCGCGGCACCTATTCCATGCAGTTTGACCACTATGAAGAAGTGCCCAAGTCCGTGGCTGAAAAAGTGCTCGGCAAGCGGTAAGGGACTGAAACTGACTTTTCTGTTTTTATTGTACGCTCTGCAAGGAGGAAATGAAAAATGGCAAAAGCGAAATTTGAACGCACAAAGCCGCATGTCAACATCGGCACGATTGGCCACGTTGACCATGGCAAGACGACTTTGACTGCAGCAATTACGATGGTGCTGGCGAAGGCCGGCAACGCGCAGGCGATGCGTTATGACGAAATTGACAAGGCGCCGGAAGAAAAAGCGCGCGGA
>DCTY01000051.1 GCA_002329335.1 Christensenella sp. UBA1428 | reverse complement strand
AGAGGGATTCAATCCCTCTGGCGGAGGTCCAGGAGGCAGCGCCTCCTGGCGCATCTCCCTCATTCTTATACTACACCTTGCGTCTGTACAGTATCCAGCCCATCAGCGCGAAGCGCTTTTACGGGAGTCCAGAGGGATTGAATCCCTCTGGCGGAGGTCCAGGAGGCAGCGCCTCCTGGCATTTCTCCCCCCCAGATCAAACCTGTGCGGCCTCCACTGCAACGCGAATACGGCGGGGATCGATATCGGTTGGCAGTGTGCAGTCGCTGCCGAGCATAAAGGGACGCCCCTGCGCAAGCGCAATCAAACCGCGTACAGCGGCGCGAATTTCATCGTCTGTGCCGTCCACCAGCACACCGGCGCGATCATCCAAACCGCCCAAAATAACGCGGCCGGCAAAAACGTCAAAGCCCTCTTGCAGGGAAGGATTGTTTTCATGAATCGCCCAGTTGACAACCTGAGCCGGATAATCGGCAAACCGCGTAATATCCAAACCATTTTTGCAAATATGCAGCGCGTTAAAACAGGGCGCAGCGCCAGCGGCAGCAAATACGCGCTTTTCAAGCGGCGCGATGACCTGCGCATACTGCTGCGCAGTGAAAAAATTCTTCTCCGCGCCAAGCGCAGCGTAATAAATCCCGTCACAGCCGGCCTCTTCGATACACCGGCGCGTCAGCTCGCAAAGCGCCTGTGTGACCGTTTCCATCGCCTGACAAAGCGCAGCGGGATCCTCGTGCAGGCAGGCGCGCAAAAAACCAATGTTGTCCACGTATTGCCCCATCCGGTTTGCGCTGTGATGGGTGGAAACGACAACGCCGTGAATCGTCGCCAGAACTGGCGCCTCACCGCCTACGGCCTTGACAATGCGCCTGCAAAGCGCAACCTGATCGTCAATCGCTCGACGGTCAATGCCTGAAAGCGTAATCCGGCCAAAATCCGATGCGGTTTGGACGCGAATATCGCTGCGCAGCAAATTTTCGTTCATGACCTTGCAGATGTCCGTCTGGGTCTGGTCGAAAAAACGCAGGTGCGCATCGTATGCCGCGTCGCCAAATTGCGCTTCCTGAGGAAAATGCAGCCAGAAACCGGACGGAATCCGATCCGGTGTCTGCCCGTGGATCACTGCCATGGCGCGTTCTTTTTTTGTCATAGAACCCTCCTTGATCGTATTTGAATGTAATTTAGGGCAAGTGCATGCCCACCTTTTATTGGAACAAATCCATTGTAGCATAAAAAGGATCGTTTGAAAACCATTTGACCCATTCGCGCCTGCAATATAGAATCTGCGCACGAATCTGATGAAAATAAAACGGCTCCCGCCTGAAAGACAGGAACCGCTGGCGGTCGAAACGTTTTTCCGACCGCCTCAAATGAAATCTGCGATTTCATTTGAAACAGCCCTGCTGCGCGCCTAAAGACGCTTGCAGGGCTGCAAAGTGCGAAAATCTAACGATTTTCATCCGTTCGCCGGCAAAGCCGGCGATGCCGGGATTGAAAGTCAAGGAAACACAGTTTCCTTGACAATCTTTCCTTAAGGATGCTTTTTGACACTCTTCTGATCCTGCCTGAAAGACAGGAACCGTTTTGTGCTGACGGCGCTGTTGGATCGCAGAACCGACCCGTACAGCGCCGGGTTATGGGAAATTACAGCTTGACAATGTTGTTGTTGCGCGTGGTTTCGCACAGCTTGTGCTCCGGATCGATCTCCACATAGCAGCCTTCGAGCGAATCGATGTTGTGCAGGTTGAAGATCACATCGCGATAGCGCGGCCACAGATCTGTCGGCGCGGGCAGCGGCGGCAGGGTCTGGGTCTTGAGCGTGACGCCCTGTGCGTTTTTCAGCGCGACGGTCACTTCCGGCGAAGGCATGGCGCCAAGGGAGTGAATCCGCACGTTCATGCCGTGCCTGTAATAGCGCACGTCTTCCTTGCTCACGCCCAGGTCGCAGCGCTGCCAGTACGGCACGCCGTCCTTGACAAGCTTGAGCTCGACCACCGTTGTGGTATGCGGCGCGAAAGTGACGGCAATGGACTTGCTCCATTCAAATTCGCTTTCAAAGGAGACGATATCCTTATCCGCCTTGTCGTCGTCGTTCGTGTCCACACCGCAGGAAACCGACCAGGTGCCCGGCGCGACTTCGTTGCCGATGATGTTGGCGTGTACGGGCTGCCCCGTGATGTTGCAGACGATCAGCTTCACATGATCCTTCTGCGTGATGGGCGAAAGGATGGCCACTTTTTCGTCGTCGCCTGCGTTAGCAAATTTCCAGCCGATGGTATGGCTGGGATAATTATAGCGCGCAACGCGGTTGGTCGGGTCGCCCAGACGTTCGCAGCACAGCGTGTCGGCCGTGAAAAATACGCGGTCAATCCACGGATGCCCCATGGTGTTGTAATATTCGCGAATACCGGCCAGCTGGTTCATGGACTCATACCGCTCGGCAATGGCGTCCTTGTCCAGCGCGTTGGGATCCGTTTGCTTGAACGGACGGAACGCAACCTTGCCGTCGTTGCCATCTTCGCCGCCGAAACGATTGCGCTTTTTCTGCCCCTTGGACTCGGGCAGCACGCTGTAGTACCGATCGTCGTTCAGCAGTTTCCAGGCGGGTACGAGCAGGGCGCGCTCGCCGCCGACGCGGCCATTGACGGCTTCCATTTCCTTATCGTCCTCAAAACGGACATAGGAACATACTTTGCCGGTTTCCGGGTCGCAGTGCGCCATCAGGCCGTCCGCCAGTTCGCGCAGGTAGGTCAGCAGCTCGGGATTGCCGTTGTAGCGCGCAACCTGCCAGCAGGGGCCAATGGCGATGTAGCTGGAGGCCTGCTGGCCGCCCCAGGGTTCTTCCGTGGCCATTTGCGAGCCGTTATAGTAGGTGGATTTGATGTGCCGGTGGCCGGCCTTGTTGATGCCGGTGAGCCAGCCCAGCTGACGGGCCGTTTCCATCGCGCGTTCCAGCCAGAGCGGATTGCCGAATTCAGCGTTCATGCAGCCGCTGAGCGAAACCAGCCCCTCTTCGGAGGAATGCAGCTCGTCCGCCTGAATCGAGCAAAGACCGTTGGTGAACATGCCCTGCTGATAGAACGCCTCCGTGTTGCGGAAAATCGCCTCTTTGACCTTGTCGGCGTCGGAGTCCATCTGAACCAGGGTAAACCAGGTGGCGACATAATCGCCGTCGTCGGAAAGACCGCCGCCCAATTCGCCGTTTTCAATCATGCGGTTGTCAATATACCAGTTGACGACCTTTTTGTATTTGCGCAAAAACTCGACCTGTTTAAACGCCCAGGCGGGAACGCCCTGCGGCACAGGCTCGGTTTCAAATTTGGCGACATAGGCCGGCTTGACCTTCAGACGGCTTTCCATATGAATATAGCAGTCGTGCAGGTAGTACAGACCGGGCTTGTGGTCGGGATCGACCTTGAGCAGGTCCATCATATCGCCGAAATAACGATTGAACAGGTTGTACTCTTTTTGCAAAGGACGTTCCTCGGTCATGTGGCCGTAGGCGTCGCGCAGCTGGGTGAACCGATCCAGCACATGCTCCGCTTTGGCATCCTGCGCGGACTTGAACACCGTACGCACGCAAAGATTTTCCGGCAGCGCGGCATCGGCGGCAATCGTCAGATACAGGCACTTGCCCTGCGGCAAAATACGGTCGCGCGTGTCAAAGAAAATCGTCTTGCGGCCGGGCTGGACGCTGAAGGTGAACTGCGCCAGGTTGCGGTAATACCACAGCGGATCCTTAACCTGGATGGAAAGCTTGGCCTGCGCGGGTGCATCAAAGGACAATTCAATCCCGTCAAGACCCAGCGTATCGTCCGCTTCGTATGGGATGATCACATGGACGAACGGATAGGACGCCGTCTGCGTCTCCTCGCTGAGCGCTGCTGGCTGATCCTGCGCCACGGCGGTCATGATGGTGCGCTCATAGCGGGTATAACGGCCGCGGATAAACGCCGCAAGCTCCTTTTGCGCGGGGCAGCTTTCGTTGACGCCGGGACGGACCTGATAGCAGACGGATTTGACGGCCTCGGGCGCCTCGCCCTCATAGACATTGTACAGCGAAAAATCCGCGATCGGCTCTTCCTGCGCAATGTTGGTGAAACGTAGCTTTCCGCCGCGGCGGCGCGTAATCTCGTCGCTGCTGCGTTCCCGACCGGGCGCACGGTCAAACAATTTGCGCGCATCCTGACCGGCGTCGTCCAAAAGCTCGACGGCACCGTAAGCGCTGCCGGAGATTTCGACATGGTTGTAGGGCTCATCGGGGGCGGTGAAGGTGATGGATTTGCCGGAGAGGGAATAGCAGTCCCAGTCGGGCAGCTGGAAGTAATCGTTGCGGCCCTTTAAACGGGAACGGTTGAACACGCCCGGCCAGGTGGTTTCGCGGATGCCGTCGCAGCCCTTCCACCACCAGCGCTTTAAATCGTACGCGTCATGAATTTCGACCTTGCGCACCACGGCGCTGTCCGGCAGCGCGCGCAGCTCCTGATCAAAGCCGTTGCGCAAAAGCCAGCCCTTTTGGACGTCCTGACAGGTAAAGCAGGGCGCAAAGGCTTCCGTCTGCGGCAGCTGACCCTTGGCAAGCTGCGCAATATCGCCGCAGGGCAGCATTTGGTCGAAAATGGCAATTTCGGCTACATCGCCGCCGCGGATGAAGTTATAATCGCTCTGCACCTGCCAGTGGGAGATGATGCGCGAATGCGGACCGAATTGATCAAGACCCGTGAAATAGACCGCCGGGCGGTATTCTTCGGCGATCTTTTCGCCGTCCAGATACAGCTTGATGCCCCAGTTTTCGTCCCAGGAAAGCGCGATGTGATACCATTTTTCAGGATCCAGCGCCGTTTCCAGCTTGTTGTGGATGCGGGCTCTGGAAAGATTGGCGTCGGTGACAAACGCTTCAAAGCCTTCGCCGTTCCAGTCGATGCGGATAAACGCGCAGTCCCAGCTGGAATGGTCGGCAAAGCCGACGCGAAATACCGGAAACGGCGTGGGGCCGACCGGGTAGCGGCTGCGCCAGAAAAAGCTGATTGTGCCGCGCTCGCCGTAGATATTGCCGGGGGCCTTCCAGCTCAGGCGCTGCTTGTTGTCGCAGCGGATGGCGCCGCCAAAGGGACCGTCGGCAATCAGCTCGGTGCGCATGTTGAAGTTGGGCTCGGCCTGGCCGCGGGCGAATTGCGCGGTAAACGAATCGCCCGGCAGATAAAACAGCAGGGAGCCGGGAATGGGTTGGTTCATCATGGTTGTTCCTCCAGGTTGATATGGTTTATGGTTGGCGCAGAATTTTACGGCTGCGCGGGTCGATTTCAGGCAGTTTCAGATAATCAAAAAACCGGGCAAGGCCGATTTCGCACATGTGGAACGTATGTCCGTGCCCTTCAATTTCAAAATACTCGTATTGGAATGGGTCGCCCTTGTCCTTATAGCTTTGGAAGAAATCCCTTGCCAGGCGGTTCATATCCACCCAGGGATCCTCGCTGCCGCAGGCATGGAACACATGCGGCACGGCGGCGCCCGATTCCACCAGCTTTTTTGCGGCGAATTTATAGCTGTAGCTGGTTTGGTGCATGTCGCCCTCGCCGTAGACGGGCACTTTGCTTGCCCAGTCGCGGCCCGTCCAGTCTACATCCGCCTTGTCCCCTGCGGCAAGACCGGCAACGGCGCTGTACACCTGGGGATAATTCATCGCCAGATAGAGACAGCCGTAACCGCCGTTTGAAAAACCGGAAACAAATTGATCTTCTCTCCGGTCGGAAAGGAACGGGAACATGCGCCGCAAAACGGCGGGGAGCTCCAGGGCAATCCAGTCGCCGTATTTGGGGCCCATGAACATATTGGTGCAGCAGCTGCGATGCACGCCGGGCATGATCACGACCAGGTCGCGCCGCTGCGCCATCGCTTCGATGTCGCTGTGACGGATCCAGTCGGAATAATTGGCGCTGCCGCTGGGCACCTGCCAAAGCACTTTGAATTTTTTGCCGGGAACGTCAAATGCACGGGCATGCGGCATGACCGCCCAAACTTCCATCTGCATTTGAAGCGTTTGGGAAAACAGATGAATCTGCATCATGGACACGGCTATTTTCCCTCCTTTTCAAACCAGCGCAGCGCGCGCAGGAAGGCCGCTTCGGCAAAATACCAGTCATGCCGGCCGGGCACCGGCTCGTAAAGCACGTTTTGCCCCAGCTGGCGGATTTTTGCAGCGAACCGGTCGCTCTGCGGCTTGAGCCCGTCGTCCAGGCCAACGCAAATCATGGTCTGAGGCATATTGCCTGCCTCTGCACACGCCTTAAGCGCCACATACAGGTTTTCAGGCGACTGCATAAACGATTTTTGGTCGCCCAGAATCCACTGCGCGTTTAAAGGACGCTCGCGATCGTACATCGTCTCAAGTTCGATTGCCGGCGCAAACGCGGCGCAGTAACCGTACCGATCCGGGCAATTAAGCGCGCCGTGCAGCGCGCCATATCCGCCCATGGAAAAACCGGCGATCATTGTGTCTTCTTTTTTGGTGGAAATGGGGAAATAATGGCTGCACAGATCGGGCAGTTCCTGGGTCAGATAATCAAAATAGTTCCACTTGGCCTGGGTGTTGAGCCAGAACGCATTATCGGTTTCCGGCAAAATAACAACCACAGGGCGATTGGTCAGCTCCCGCTCAATGGCAGTCATACGCAGCCAATGGGCGCTGTTGTCGCTGTAGCCATGAAGCAGATAAATCACCTTATAGGGGCCTTCCTGGATTGGGCCGTGCGCGCCCGTCGGATCAAACTGCGGAACAAGCGCATGAAACGCAACATTCATTCCGACGCTGGACGATTCGCCGTGAACCTGAATCCAAGCCATTGTGCTATCCCTCCTTTATGATTTTCAGACGCTATTATCATACGCTTTTTTACAGGACTTGTCAATTTCAGACAGGCTTCCTGCGCCGTGTTCTCCATTTTATATTCCCGGTATAACCGCAGACGCCAAAGGCGCATCGAGCATTTCCAACCCGATACGGATGCACAAAAGTCAACGATGAATTTGGATCGTCTTTTCAAGCGCCGGGGAGTCAAAGAAACGCTCAGGCGCAGTTTCGCACATGGAAAAACCATGCCTGTCGCCTTCCGATTTAAAGCATGGGCGTTGAAACGGATTGTCCCACAGGCAATTGCGTTGAAAGATTGCGCGCCATGCGGTATGGATAAAAGCCGCGGCTTTTCTGAACCGCAGGTATGGAAAATTCGCCGCGCTGTCCATCGCGCAGTTTGAGCATAGGGACATAAAGACGAATCCGAAAGCCGGATATCCGATTTCCCTGTATGAAACGATGGATGCAAAACGCCTGCTTTTTTCAGCACCCTCTTTTCGGGAGCAGTACCGGGAGACTTTGCCCAAGCGGTCTTTCCGTCGGGGAAACGCCTTTCGGAAGACCGCTTGGGAGCCTGACAAACGCAGTAAAACCGATGATTTTACGGTTTTATCCAAGCATCGATGTATTTAGACGATCACCAGCGGCTGCTGAGGGGTCAGCACATAGCTTTTGCCGCAGGCAAAAACCGTCACGGCGTCGCCGCTGAAACCAACCTCCGGCATCTGACCCTGCGGTGCGATGACGGTCAAAAACAGCACCGGCGCAGGATCGCTGATGGAAAAATACAGCTGCGGCGTGGGGATTTTGCTGGCATAGCTCAGTGACAGCCACCCGGCGCGGGGGTTCTCACTGCCGCAATAGGAAGCCGAATCAAAGGCCGTCCGGCTAAAGCCGCATACCTGATAGGCGCGGCCCTGACCGGTCGTATAGACATAGGCGTCCGCGCGCTGCTTTTCAAGCGTACCTTTTGCGTCAAAATTATAGCAGATGCGCATATCATGGCCGCGCAGCCCGAGCCCGGTCATGCGGTCCTCGATCAGGAAAATATCCCCCGGCAGGCGCAGTACGCGGCGGCGGTGGAACAGCGGGTCGTCCAAAAACGCATAGCCGTTATGGGAAATATCGATCAGCTGCATATCTGCGGTTTCCTCAAAGGCGTGCAGATAGGTGCGCACGCCGCGGATGGGCCGGTCGTCCATCGGCACCTGGCCCATGGTGTGCCCGTCCACATAAAGCGTGTTGTGCGCCTGAGCGCTGAGGAAATAATCGCGCCAGTTGTAGGCGCCTTCGCCCTTGTAAATCCATCTGCCGCTGTCAACCAGAATATCCTCGCCGGCGATGCTCAATTCCAGATGGCCGGTGTCGTTGTGGGAATGGCTGCTTTTTTCGCCGCGCTCCAGCGAAACGCCGTGTACATGGAAATAGGTATCCTTTTCGCCCCAGCCGGTGCGCATGATGAAAATACCGGAATCGGGCATGGCGTAGCAGCGCGCAAGCGGCGGCTTGCCCTGATGGCGGCCGGTGGCAAAATAGAGAAAATCCTCTCTGCCGGTAACCTCATAGAGCTGGCGGAAAAACGCGCGCATCTCGTTTAAATCCAGCGGATCAAACGAAAGGTTCATTCCCTCGTAAATCGCCGTGTCGCTTCGCCGGGCCAGCAGATCGTTGCGGTCGGCGTCGCCGATCATGGGCGTTGAAAAATCGGGCTTGACCATCCGCATGATCACCTCGGCGCTTTTTTCCAGCGCCGGCAGCATATACGGCGGGGTGGGGATCCCGTTGAGCGTACACATCCGGTAGGCCTGCCAGAAGGCGATCGCGGCCACGAGATGATAAATTGCGGTATGCTCGCGATGCATGCCGTCGTTGTTGAAGGAATAGCGCATTTCATGGGTCACGCACTGATAGCCGAACAGCTTCCAGTCGGGGGCGTTTTTCATTTCCGGGAAGAAAATGCCCAGCTGCAAAAGCGCGCTGCCTTCCATGGTATGCCAGTTGCTCGAATGGCCGTGGTTGGAATAGAATTTGCGCAGAAAATCGCCGTGATCGCAGATCAGCCCCAGAAATACCGCCCAAAACTCGTCCGTCAGGGAAGGGGACTGGGCGAAGGCTACGAAGCAGGGCAGCCAGGTGGTATAGATCCGGATGCCGGTTTCAATCGTGCGCCAGGCATGCCCCGGAAAATCATAGGATTTGGCGTGCTTGCCGTCGTCATCGTCCAAAAACGGCTTTGCCGGCCAGGCTTTTGCAAAGCCCATCAGCTGATCGGCAAACTCTGCGGCATATTTTTCGTCGCCCGTGAGGACATAGGCCCGTGCCAGCGGCTGCCAATAAATATGACGGAACAGCGACCAGGACCATTCCCGGTCTCTGGAGGTGTTTTCCGTTGCATTGTAGTGCCAATCGATCGGACCGTTAAAGGCGTGACCATAGATTTCGTGCGCCATGGTCTGCTCGGCGTCCCGAAGAATCTGGTCGTCCTCAAACTGCGCCATCGCGGCGCGGTTAAACAGATAGTGCGGCTCGGTTCTGCTGCGATAGTAGCGCACCAGCTCGCTTAGACAGCGCGGCGCATCACCGGCGTTTCGCGCTTCGCGGGCGGCTTCCAGCCCCGGATAGTCAAAATTGATTCTGTCAAACAGCGTCTGATCAAAGCTCATAAAAACGCTCCCTTCCGTAAAAGACGGTGTTGTCTGGAATGGATATTCGGATCATTCCAGCGCCACCTTTTGGCAAAATGTACAATATGGGAAGACTGCGCGAGCCTTCCCATCTGTTTTTGCGCCGCGTGGGTGAATTGCGGCTGTTTCAGGCGGCTTAAAGCCCACGCTTGACGAAGGGCTCGGCCAGCGCGGTTTTCACGTCCGCGCAAAGCGCGCCGGTGGGGCACACCTGGAAGCAATAGCCGCAGCCAATGCAGGCGTCCGTCTTGTGCGCTTTTTTGTCCTGCATGTCCAGCGCGCCGTGCCAGCAGACATCGGCGCAGCGGCCGCAGCCGATGCATTTTTCAGGATCCGGCTGCGCCTGACGATACGCCCTGCCGACATTTTCGGTGCGTTCCCGGGTAATTTCGGCGCTCATGTTATAAAGCTTGAGGGCGTCGCCGCAAAGCGCGTCCATATCCGCATATCCGTTTTCGTCCATAAAACGATTCAAGTCTGCGATAATCCGTTGCCCCATGCCGACGCCGCCCGAGCACATCACCGCGCCCAGCTGTACCATCTGACTGCCCGCCATGAGGATCCGCGCGGCATTTTCATAGCCGAATACGCCGCCGCCGGCGAACATCGGCGTTGCAATGCCCAGCCTGCGCGCTTCGGCGATCACCTGACAGACGATCGGCGTTGCCTGCGTGCCGCCGTAGCCGCCGCCGGGACGCGCCTGGGTTTCCCGCCAGTTCAGATCAAACGTAAACGCCTTCCATCTTGCGGTGGGGCCAACCGCGCTTGCGCCGGCGTCCGTTGCCCGTTCGATGGCCCGGATGGGGTCACAGCCCTCTACCGCCAGCTTGACCATGACCGGCAGATGGGTAACGCCGCGGATCATTTTGGTGCAGTGATAGACCAGCTGCTCATAGTCAAAATTGCGTCCGCCCAGCGCGGCGACGCCGGGCGTGTTGAAATGCAGCTCCAGCGCGTCGGCGCCTGCCAGCGTCAATTCTCTGGCCTGACGCACCCATTGCGCCTGCCAGTCGCCGCCCTGAGGAATGTCGTTATAATGCCCGACGGAAACCCAAAGCTTGATATCGCTGTCCATCTGCTTTTTGATGCGCAGCACATGCTCGCAGTACTGTTCCAGGGAGGCGATGCCGTCGTCAATCGGCGTGCCGACGGCATGGCTGTGTACGGCCGGTCTGCCCTGATAGATCGCGTTGGGATCCCCGCCGATATAGCTGCCGCCGCCTGCGCCATGGCCAAAGTTGCGCAGCACGATGGCGCCCGGGCGGATCCTGGCGCTTTTGAGCACGTTCTCGGCGCCCTGGGTCGCCGGACTGGAAGCCACGACGAAGGGGTTGATCATGTTAAATTGCTTTACGGTTAAATCCGCCATTTTATTTTCCTCCCTGCTGGGCGTTGATTTTTTCTAAAAACGCAAGAAGCGCTTTGGCGTCCTGTGCCAGCTGCGCGGTCGTATCCCCCATGACAAATTCCAGCAGCGCGTAGTATTGCGCCCTGGGGTCCAGAACGGACAGATAATCCGCCCAGTAATCCAGCCCCTGCTCAAACGGATGGCGCTTGCGCGCGTCGTCCCAATAATAGACGTGCAGATGCGCAAGCCGGCTGCCCAGCGCCCGGAGGCCTTCACGCCGCTGCGCGCAGGGGATTTCAGGCGTCGGCTGCCAAAGGCTGTACAGATTGGGATGGTTGGCTGCCTTAAGCAGATCCAATGCGCTTTCGTTGGTATCGGTCAGCGTATTGCGATGCCATTCAAAGGCGATACGCACGCCCTGCCTGCCTGCCATTTCGGCGATGACCGCCGCTTTTTGCGCCACCTGGGCGCGATACGCCGCGTCGGCCTCCTCGGAACCTTTCCTGCCTGCCCAGACGCGGATGACCGGCGCGCCCAGCGCCAGCGCACTTTGAAGCGTCGGTTCAAAATCCTGCGGCGGCTGATCCGGCGTATCCAGCCGGTAATACGAGCCGTAGCCCGCAATCTGAAGCCCTGCCTGCCGGGTCATTTCGCCTAGGCGCGCGGCGCCCTGCACGTCGCCTGCAAATACATGCGCGTTCTCGCCCCATTCGATCGCCTTTAACCGGTTTTCCACACAAAGGTCGATGATTTCCCGGGGCGACTTGTCGCGAAACGTTACGGATACCAAACCGCCAATCAACATGGATTTGTACCTCCTTAAAACGCACAGACGGTATTCCAGACGCTCTCGTCCACAGGAATGCCGTTTTCAAGATTATCTTTGCGTACTTTCTGCATGCCTGCGCCGGGATAGCGTACTAAATCGCCCGCATGCACCGGCGTTGTGGCGGCAAGATCCGCGAGGGTTGCCTCGATGCGCGCCTGAATCTGCGCCCTGTCGGGGAAGTGCTTTAGATCGATGGCCACGAAAATCTGCGACAGATCGGTTTCGCCCTGGGGCTTTTGGCCGATTTCATAGGTCGTACAGCCGCCGGCGAGCGACGCGGCCAGCAGATCGAGCAAAAGCGAAAGCCCGGAGCCCTTCCAGTACCCAATGGGCAGCGGCTGTGCGCTTTTGAGAATTTTTGCGGGGTCGCGGGTGAGGTTCCCTTCCTCATCAAAGCCGCCTTCGAAGGGCAGCTGCTTGCCCTGCAGCACGCTCATTTCCATCTTGCCATAGGAAAACAGGCTCATGGCCACGTCCAGCAAAAGCGGACTGTCGCCGTTGGGCATGGCAATGACCACGGGGTTATTGCCCAGCTTGGCCTCTTTGCCGCCCCAGGGCGGCATATTCGGGGTTGTGTTTGTCCACAAAATGCCGATACAATCCTGCTGGGCGGCCATCAGGCCGTAAGCGCCGGGACGCATCCAGTGATTGTTGTTTTTCAGCGCAACAACGCCGATGGTGTTTTCATGCGCCAATTCGATGGCGCGCGCCATGCAGGTATACGCCGTCAGGTTGCCGACGCCCTGATGCCCGTCCCACCGCTCGATGACGCCGATTTTGCCGACGCATTCCGGCTGCGCATCGACATGGACGATCCCGCTTTGAATATTGGAAATAAAACGCGGGAACCGGTTCAGACCGTGGGTATATACGCCGTCCAGGCTCGTTTGCGCAAACAGCGTCGCGCAAAGCTGGGCGCGCTGAGGATCAAAGCCATATTTTTCCAGCACCCGGACAAATTCGGCATGCATGCGCTCATAGGGAACTCTCAAAGGAAACACCTCTTCTTTTAATTTTTCTTTCGAATACATGAAAATAGTACCATAATTCCCCATCCGCGTCAATTCAAACTGTCGCTTCGTTCACTTTTTTGAAGCGCATTGCGCAATTTTGATATCGCCGCAGATTCCAGACGGCTGACATAGGAGCGGGAGATGCCAAGACGTTTGGCAACCTCGCGCTGTGGGGCGCAGCGCCCGTCCAAAATGCCGTAGCGCATCTGAAAAACAATTTTTTCCCGTTCGTCCAGCACCTGACTGGCTGCCAAACGGATTTTTTCAAGATGAATCGAGCGTGCTACGCTGTCAAACACGCCGTCCGGGTCTGTGCCCAGAACGTCCTGATTGGTTAGCTCGTTGCCCTCCGCATCCGTGCCCACCGGATCGTCCAGCGATACCTCCCGCTCCAGCTTGCGCGTGGAACGCAGGTGCATCAGGATTTCATTTTCGATGCATCGCGCCGCGTAGGTGGCCAGCTTGGTTTCGCGCTGCGGGCGGAAGGTGTTGATGGCCTTGATCAGGCCGATGCTGCCGATGGAAATCAAATCGTCCATTTCGTGGCGGCCGCCGGCGTATTTTTTGACGACATGCACGACCAGACGCATGTTGTGCTCGATCAAAAGCTGTCTTGCCGCCGGATCGCCCTGTGCCGCACGGTCGACCAATTCGCGCTCCTGCGCGGCGTCCAGCGGTTTTGGAAACGTTCCGCGCGCCTGAATCCTTCCCAGCAGCAGAACGAAATGTTCAAAAAAATGCATCAGCAGCTCCAGCATGAAAGGCACACCTCCGGCGGTTTGATGTCACAGCATATGCGCGGCTGTCCTGGGCGCATGACGGAACCGCTGGTTTTGGACAAATGCCTTGCGGGACCCGCTTAATTCAGGATTAAAAAACGGCGTTTTTGCGAGCGGACCTTTTTTTGGCCCAGCCCGCGCCGAAAGCGGAAATGTGGGAATTTTATGCGGAAAAATGGTTGACGGCGCGAAAAATATTTTGTAGAATTAGTTTTTGTGCAAATGATTTTGTCCGAGGGAGGAATTCTGATTGAGCTCAAAAACGATTGACCGCAAGCACCCGGCGGAAAATAAAATGGGCGTGATGCCCGTTGGAAAACTTGTTTTGTCCATGTCGCTGCCGATGATGATCTCTATGCTGGTTTTGGCGCTGTACAACGTCGTGGACAGCGTGTTTGTTTCGCGCATTTCGGAGGACGCGCTGACTGCTGTTTCGCTGGCGTTTCCGATCCAAAACCTGATGATCGCGGTAGCCACGGGCACCGGCGTCGGCGTGAACGCAGTGTTGTCCAAAAACCTTGGGGAACGGGACTTTAAGCATGCCAACAGCTGCGCGGCCCATGCGATTGTTCTGGCGGCCTTGAGCATGCTGGCCTTTGTGCTGATCGGCTTTTTCGCTGTCGAGCCGTTTTTTGCCACGCAAACCGATAATCCTGCGATTATTGCCTACGGTACATCCTATTTGAAAATCTGCTGCATTTTTTCCTTTGGCATTTTTCTTCAGGTGATGTTTGAGCGGCTCTTGCAGTCTACCGGTAAAACCGTCTGTGCCATGATCTCTCAGATCGTCGGCGCTGTGATCAATATTGTGATGGATCCGATCCTGATTTTCGGCCTTTGCGGCTTCCCCGAAATGGGCATTGCCGGCGCGGCAGTGGCGACCGTAGGCGGACAGATCGTCGGGATGCTGACCGCGCTTTGGCTGAGCCTGCGCTATAATCGGGAGATTTCCATCGATCTGCGGGGGTTCCGTTTTGACCGAAAAGTCGTCGGCCGGATTTACGCGGTCGGTGTGCCGTCGATCATCATGGCGTCAGTCGGTTCGGTGATGAATTACGGGATGAATCTGATTTTGATGCGCTTCACCTCTACGGCCGCGGCGGTGTTCGGCGTATATTTCAAACTGCAAAGCTTTATTTTCATGCCGGTATTTGGGCTGAACAACGGGCTGGTGCCGATTATTGCCTACAACTACGGCGCAAAGCGGCCGGAGCGTATTTTGAAGGCCATGTGGATCGGGATGGCCAGTGCGACCGGCATCATGGTTGTCGGATTCCTGGTGGCGCAGCTGTTCCCGCAGACGCTGCTGCGGCTGTTTGACGCGTCGGAGAACATGCTTCAGATTGGCGCGGTTGCGCTTCGGGTAATTTCCGTTTCCTTTTTGCTGGCCGGCTGCTGCGTAGTGGCCGGGGCGATGTTCCAGGCGCTGGGCAAGGGCTTTTACAGCATGATGACGTCGGTCGGCCGGCAGATTATTGTGCTTTTACCGGCGGCGTACCTGTTATCGCTTTCCGGCAACCTGTCGCTGGTCTGGTGGGCGTTTCCCATTGCGGAGATTATGTCCGGCGCGCTGAGCTTCTACTATTTATGGCGCGTCTACAAGAAGATTATCAAGCCGCTGCGCGCTTGAATATTTGAAATCGATCCGAAACGTAACGCCATGACGCGTGAATAATATGATCCTCAGACAGGCGTGCGGCGGCTGATGAAGCTGCCGCACGCCTGTCTGCGAAAACGGCAACGTGCCTTTGGTTGGGGCGCGGGGAGAGACAAGTCTTTCGGCTGCGTTTGCTGACGGCGATACAGCGGCGTTTTGTAACCGTAAATTTTGTACCGGCATATCCTGGTATCAGGAAGCAGATGCTTCCCAAGGAGGAGATACGATGGGGATTGTGAACTCGAACAAAGTGATCAGCGCGAATCAAATTGACTGTGACGGTACGCTCAAGGTCACCATTGCGCTGACGGCTGCGCCGGACATTGTTTCAAACCCGACCGACATTGCACTGGTGCTGGATCGCTCCGGCAGCATGGAAGGCTCCGCGCTGGCGAATATGAAGGCTGGCGCGAAAAAATTCATCGACATCATTGAAGAGGCAACCGACGGCGTGCAGGATGGTGTGATCGGCTCCGGCAGCCATATTGGGATTGTCAGCTTTGCCGCGACGGCAACTGCGGATACGCAGCTGATCACTTCGGTGGCAACGCTCAAGTCTGCCGTAGATGCGCTGAGCGCAGGCGGAAACACCAATCACGCCGATGCGTTTACAAAGGCGATGGCGCTGTTTGATCCGGCGTCGACCAATCATCGGGTCATTGTGATGTTTACCGACGGCAATACGACCGTTGGCGCGCCGCCTGCGCCGGTAGCGGCCGCAGCACGGGCATCCGGGATTGTGATTTATTGTATTGGTCTGATTGGTACCGATGGCGTGGACGTAAGCGCGCTGAACGATTGGGCGAGCGATCCTGACGCGTCCCATGTGGCGGTAACGCCGGACGATGCAAAGCTGGAGGAATTGTTTGCACAGCTTGCAGCCAATATTACCAATCCGGGCGCGACCAATATCGTGATTGACGAAATTATTGAGCCGGATTTTATCATCACCAGCGTACTGCCGCCCAACAAAGGCACGGCTTCGATGGTCAATGCCCGTACGCTCAAATGGACCATTGCTTCTTTGGGGACGACGGCCAGTGAGGGCGCGGCGTTGGAATTCTATATCCGTCATACGGCGCAGACTTCCGGGGATAAGAAGGTCAATCAATCCATTTCCTATTCCGATACGGAGGGCAATGTCGTCACGTTCCCGGATCCTGTTGTCTGGGTGGACTGCGGCATGGTGGTTTGCCCGGAACTCTGTCCGGAGCCGGTGGAGCTGGTGATGGACGGCTGTTCTGACACGGTGGAAGTGGATATGGGCGACGTGTATATGCAGTCCATGGGCCGCATTGCACAGATGGATGTAACGATTAAAAACGTCTGCCCGGGCAAGCGCGTTGCGCTGGCGGTCATCCTCACTGAGGTGGATCAGGCCGGTCAGGAGCATGCGCGCGGGCTGAAAACGGTTACGGTTCCGGCGCATCATGCCGCGACCTGCCGCGACGTGCTGGTCAAATGCGTCAAATTTGTTTTGCCGGAGGATCTGGATGTTTCAGGCGATACGCCGCTGGCGATGTGCAACCCGCGCAATTTGAGGGCGCGCTTTATTGCCCATCATATTGATACGGACTATCAGTGCTGTCAATGTGATACGATTGTGACTTGATCCTAAATGGGTCCCGCCGTCTTTTGACGGCGGTACATAACGGCGTATCTGCGGATGCGATATGGATGAAAGCGCAGGAGCGCCTGCGGCGCGGAAAATGGACAAGCTGTTTGGTCAGCGAGAGAAAATAAGGCGCTTTTGATCGGAATTTTCAATTGAATTATAATATAGGAAAAAAGACGGGCTGCCCCAATGCCGGCGACCAAATTCCGGGCGGTTGGGTTTGGTTTTACGAATCGACAAAGTTTGCGATAATTCTGCAATGCCAGGGTTGCAAAGCGTCTGAACGGATGCTATACTGTTTTATAGTCAAACACTACTAGGAGGAACCACCATGAAATCGCTTACCGATTGCTTTGTCCTCAACAACGGCGTGGAAATTCCCTGCGTCGGCTTTGGTACCTGGCAGACACCTGACGGCGATGTGGCAGTTGCGTCCGTCAAGGCCGCCATCGCCTGCGGTTACCGGCATATTGATACTGCTGCGGCGTACAACAACGAAAAGAGCGTTGGCATCGCGGTGAAAGAAAGCGGCGTGAAGCGCGAGGATCTGTTTATCACCAGCAAACTGGCAAACCCCTGCCATGGCTATGACGCGACGATGCGCGCGTTTGATCAAACGCTGGAACAGCTGGACATGCAGTATCTGGATTTATACCTGATCCATTGGCCCAATCCTGCACCTTTCCGGGATCATTGGCAGGAAGCCAATGCCGGCACCTGGCGTGCGTTTGAGGAAAACTATAACGCCGGGCGGATTCGCGCGCTGGGCATCAGCAATTTTATGCCCCATCATATCCGCGCGCTGATGCAGACGGCGACGGTTGCCCCCGCGGTCAACCAGATTCGTCTTTGCCCCGGCTGTGTCGACGAGGCGACGGTGCAGTACTGCAACGCCCACGATATCCTGCTGGAGGCGTACAGCCCTCTTGGAACCGGCAGAATTTTTGATGTGCCCCAGATGCAGCAGCTGAGCGAAAAATACGGCAAAACCATTGCCCAGATCTGCCTGCGCTGGAGTATGCAGCAGGGCTTTTTGCCGCTGCCCAAATCCGTTACGCCCGCGCGTATTGCGGAAAATACCGATGTGTTCGGATTTGAACTGTCTACGCAGGACATGGCCCTGATCGCCAACCTCACCGGCTGCTGCGGCGAAGCGCGCGATCCGGATAAAACGGCGTTTTAATGCGTAAATCCGTGCAGGAGTAAGGCTGCGCATTCCCTTTATCGTATTGTTTCAGGCAATTTTTGGACAAAACACAGCGGTATGGTTTCAGACCAGCCGCTGTGTTTTT
The DNA here is from genome assembly GCA_002329335.1 of Christensenella sp. UBA1428. Taxonomy (GTDB): domain Bacteria; phylum Bacillota; class Clostridia; order Christensenellales; family UBA1750; genus UBA1428. The sequence continues at coordinate 153 of DCTY01000051.1, read as the reverse complement.
TATTGACAGACTGATCTGGGTGCGTTTTTGCTTTTAGCGGCGAAGCGGACGCGCGCCAAACAGGAGATGATGCGCTTGCGCGATGAATCTGGGGGCGTCATGGGAGCAACGCAACAGGCGTTGTTTTCATATGGGGGATTTGCATGCGAAAAA